>NZ_JBXAJP010000009.1:18036-203197 GCF_058797375.1 Prescottella sp. GW823-FHT02E09 | reverse complement strand
CCCCCCCCCCCCCCCCCCCCCCCCCCCCCCCCCCCCCCCCCCCCCCCCCCCCCCCCCCCCCCCCCCCCCCCCCCCGCGGCGACGTCCCCCTCCCGGACGGATTCGACCACCTCGAAGTAGCACTTGAGTTTCGGCTCGGTGCCCGACGGGCGGACCGTCACCAGCAGATCGCGGCCGGTGAACACGACGGCGTCCGTACGCATCCCTCCGCGCACGTCCCTCAGGTCGGTCGCCTCGACCGGGATCCCGGCGATATCGGTCGGGGGATCGGTACGCAGTCGCTCCATGATTCGGGCGATAGCGGCGACGTCGTCGGTGCGCCGCGACACCTGACCGGTCTCGTGCACCCCGAACGCGACGGCCAGGTCGTCGAGCACGCCCTGCACCGTGCGGTCCGACTCGGCGAGGTCGGCGACCAGGTCGGCGATCAGGACAGCTGCCGAGACGCCGTCCTTGTCCCGCACCACTTCGGGGTCGACACAGTGCCCGACCGCCTCCTCGTACGCATAGACCAGGCCGTCCCCGGCGCGGACCAGCCACTTGAAGCCCGTCAGGGTGCGGGCCGATCGGAAACCTCGGGCTGCCGCAATCTTCCCGAGCAGCGTCGACGAGACGATCGTGGTCGCGACGAGCGAGTCGCCCGCGGCGTGCTGCAGGATCCGCTGCCCCAGCAGCGCACCGGTCTCGTCGCCGGTGAGCATCCGCCAGCCGTTCGCGTCCGGGACGCCGACGGCGCAACGGTCGGCGTCGGGGTCGAGCGCGATCGCGACATCCGCGTCGGCGTCGGCGGCCAAGGCCAGCAGGGCGTCCGCCGCACCCGGCTCCTCGGGATTCGGGAAGGTCACCGTCGGGAAGTCCGGGTCCGGCTCGAACTGTGCCGCGACGGTGTGGATGTCGGTGAAACCGGCGGCACGTAGCGCGGCGACCGCGGTGTCGCCGCCGACACCGTGCAGTGCGGTCAGTGCGATCCGGATCCGACGCGACGTTCCGCGGGGCAGAGCCGCGACGCGGGCGAGGTACTCGTCGACCAGTTCCTCGTCGGCCGGGGCGACCGGGCTGCGCCGGATCTGTCCGACCCGTCCGATCGCGTCCTCGATCTCGCGGTCCGCGGGCGCGACCAGTGGGGCGCCGCCCGACAGGTACACCTTGTAGCCGTTGTCGGCGGGCGGATTGTGCGAGGCCGTGATCTGTACCCCGGCCACCGCGCCGAGGCGGCGCACCGCGAACGCGACCAGCGGTGTGGGCAGCGGTCGTGGCAGCAGGATCACCGTGAATCCCTCGGCGGCCAGGACTTCCGCGGCGGCGCGGGCGAACTCCTCGGATCCGTGTCGGGCATCCCGGCCGACCACCACGGTCCCGCCGCCGAGGCAGCGGTCGCGCAGCCACTGCGCCAGCCCGGCCGTCGCGCGTTCGACGACGCCGACGTTGATGCAGCCGGGCCCGTCTCCCACGGGTCCGCGTAGGCCCGCGGTGCCGAAGCGGAGGGGGCGAGCCGTGGTCACAGCCGGGCCAGCAGGTCGCGCAGCAGTCCGCCCATGCGGGCGGCGGACGCCTGCCCGGCGGCGAGGACCTCGGCGTGGTCGAGCGGTTCGCCGGTGATGCCCGCGGCCAGATTGGTCACCAGCGAGACACCGAGCACCTCGGCACCGAGTGCCCGCGCCGCGATGGTCTCGTGCACGGTGGACATTCCCACCAGGTCGGCGCCGAGGGTGCGCAGCATCCGGATCTCCGCGGGCGTCTCGTAGTGCGGTCCGGGCAGGCCCGCGTACACACCCTCGCTCAGCGTCGGGTCGATCTCGCGGGCGAGTCCGCGCAGTCGGGGGCTGTAGGCGTCGACCAGGTCGACGAACTGCGCGCCCACCAGCGGAGAGCGGGCGGTGAGGTTGAGGTGATCGCTGATGAGGACCGGTTCGCCGACGCTCATTCCCTCACGGATCCCGCCGGCGGCGTTGGTGAGGACGACGGTTGCGGCGCCGGCCGCGATCGCGGTCCGGACCGGATGCACCACGCGGGACAACTCGTGGCCCTCGTAGGCGTGCGCGCGGCCGAGCATCACCAGCACCGGGGTGTCGCCGACCCGGACCGACAGCACGGTCCCGGCGTGGCCGGACGCGGACGGTGTCGCGAAGCCGGGCAGGTCGGCCATCGGGACCGCGGCGGATGCTCGACCGAGTGCGTCGGCCGCTGCCTGCCAGCCGGATCCGAGGACGACGGCTGCGGCGTGTTTCGCGATTCCGGTGCGGTCGGCGAGGACGTCGGCGGCCTGCTGCTCGAGTGTGCCCATGAACGGACACAGTAGTGCGAGCGGTAGCGGTGCCACGAAATGTTACTCACGGGTAGTATCCGGTTCATGCCATACCTGAATCGCCAAGGCGACGTCTTCGTCCTCTACCTCGGCAACGAGGGCGAGACGGACAACGAGAATCGGTTCCACCCCGACTGGATCGACGCGACACACGCATTGCTCGACGAGGTCGAGGCGCACGAGGGGCCCGCGGCACTGGTCACGACGGCCACCGGCAAGTTCTTCACCAACGGCCTCGACACCGACTGGATCTTCGGCAATCTCGACAAGCTGCCCGGCTACCTCGACCGGGTCCACACGGTGTTCACCCGCCTCCTCGAGTTCCCGATGGCGACCGTCGCGGCCGTGCAGGGGCACGCGTTCGGTGCCGGCGCGATGCTCGCCAGCTCCCACGATTTCCGGGTGATGCGCAGCGATCGCGGCTACTACTGCCTCCCCGAGGTCAACCTGAACATGCCTTTCACGGTGGGGATGTCGACGCTGCTGTCCACCCGTCTGCCGCGTCAGACGGCGGTCGAGGCGATGACGACCGGTCGTCGTTACGGCGGCGCCGACGCACTCGCCGCCGGGATCGTCGACGACGCGGTCGAGGGGGATCTGGTGCTCGGTGCCGCCGTCGCGCGCGCGTCGGCGCTGGCGTCCACGCACGGCGCGAACCTGTCCGGCATCAAGCGCGGTATCCACCGCGAGACGCTCGAGGCGCTGGGTACCGTGACCGACGAGAGCAACTTCAAGTTCGGATAGGCGGGCCCGGTCGGGTAGGAGTGAGAGACTGGGATCTGTGAAATCAGGATCCCTGTCGGCTGCTCTGTCCATCTCGGTGTCGGGCACGCTGTCGGCGGCGCGATCTGATCTGGTCGCGCTGTCGCACTCCGTCCACGCCGAGCCTGAGCTCGCGTTCGAGGAGTATCGCAGCGCGGCCAAGGTCGCCGACGTGTTGCGGGACCGCGGTTTCGAGGTGCGCACCGGGGTTGCCGAGCTACCCACCGCGTTCGATGCGACCTTCGGCAGTGGGGAGCTGGTGCTCGCTGTCCTTGCCGAGTACGACGCGCTCCCCGAGATCGGTCATGCGTGTGGGCACAACGTCATTGCGGCATCTGCGGTCGGTGCGGGTCTCGCGCTCGCATCGGTCGCCGACGAACTGGGGATCACTGTCCGTGTGATCGGGACCCCGGCGGAGGAATCGGGCGGCGGCAAGGTGCTGATGCTCGAGCGGGGAGTGTTCGACGATGTGGCTGCGGCCCTGATGGTGCATCCAGGCCCCTTCGACATCGTCGGCGCCACCTCGCTGGCCCTCGCGGACATCGCTGTCACGTACACGGGTCGCGAGGCGCACGCCTCGGCTGCGCCGGAGTTCGGCCGCAACGCCGCCGACGCGACCACGGTCGCGCAGGTCGCGCTGGCGCTGCTGCGACAGCACCTGTCGCCCGGACAGCAGTTGCACGGCATCGTCAGCGACGGCGGCGTGGCGCCCAACATCGTTCCCGCGCGTGCCGAGATGCTGTACTACCTGCGGGCGCGGACCGCGGAGTCGCTGGACGAACTGGCCGGCCGCGCCGAGTCGTGTTTCGCGGCCGGTGCCCTGGCAACCGGGTGTACACACGAGGTCCGGACGGTCTCGCCGACCTACACCGAGTTGCGGCCGGATCCGTGGCTGGTCGACGCCTATCGTGAGGAGATCGTCGACCTCGGTCGCACCCCGCTTCCGGTGGAACTGGAATCGTCTCGGCCGCTGGGCAGTACGGACATGGGGAATCTGACGCACGCGCTCCCCGGGATCCATCCGGTGGTGGGGATCGACTCCGGTGGGGCGGTGACCCATCAACCCGAGTTCGCGGCGGCCGCCGTCACCGAGTCGGCCGACCAGGCGGTGCTCGACGGCGCTACGGCCTTGGCGCGCACCGCGATTCGCGCGGCACTCGACGAGGGCCAGCGGGCCCGACTGCTCGAGGGGGTGGCGCGGCGGTGAACGAGGGTATCGAGAAGTGGCTCGCCGAGCACGCGATCGACCTGTCGCGGTGGCGGCGGCACTTCCATGCGAATCCGGAACTGGCCCGGCACGAGTTCGCGACCACTGCATTCGTCGCGAGCCACCTGTCCGCGGCCGGGATGTCGCCGCTGCTGTTGCCCGGCGGGACGGGCGTGATCTGTGACATCGGCCCCGGCGGAATGCGGATCGGTCTGCGCGGCGACATGGATGCACTGCCGATACAGGAAGCCACCGGCGCGCCGTACGCGTCGACGGTGCCGGGCGTCGCCCACGCCTGCGGCCACGACGCGCACACCGCGATCCTTCTCGGTGCTGCACTCGCATTGAACTCGTTGCCGCAGCTGCCGATCGGGGTTCGGTTCATCTTCCAGCCGGCGGAGGAGGTGATGCCGGGCGGCGCGCTCGACGTCGTCGCCGCCGGTGGCATGCAGGGGGTGTCGCGGATCTTCGCGCTGCACTGCGATCCGCGGCTCGAGGCGGGCCGGGTGGGAGTGCGCGTCGGCGCGATCACCTCGGCGGCCGACACCGTCGAACTCGTCCTGGATTCGCCGGGTGGACACACGTCCCGCCCGCACCTGACGACCGACCTGGTGTACGCGATCGGCACGGTGATCACCGGTCTGCCGGGCATGCTCAGCCGCCGTATCGATCCGCGCAGCGGCACCGTCATGGTGTGGGGCGCGGTGAGTGCGGGTCAGGCGCCCAATGCGATCCCGCGCAGCGGCATCCTCACGGGAACCGTCCGAACCGGAGACCACGACACGTGGGCGCTGCTCGAGCCGACGGTGCGGGAGATCGTGCACGGCCTGCTCGCGCCGACCGGTGTGCGGTACGAGTTGAACTACCGACGCGGTGTGCCGCCTGTCGTCAACGACGAGGTCTCGGCGCGAATGTTCGAGGACGCGGTCCGCGCGATCGGTCCCGACGCCCTGGCCGACACACCGCAGTCCGGCGGCGGCGAGGACTTCTCCTGGTATCTGGAGGAGGCGCCGGGTGCGATGGCCCGGCTGGGTGTGTGGTCGGGGCACGGGGAACAACTCGACATCCATCAGCCGACGTTCGACCTGGACGAGCGGGCGCTGACGACCGGCGTCCGGGTACTGACGAACCTGGTACTGCAGTCCTGAGCCAGCCCTGAGCCGGCCCTGTGACGGCGCTACGGGGTGCCGGGACCCACGTTGCGGCTGTTGCGGGTGCGAAGGCTCCGCACGTAGTCGGCGGGGGCGCCGGCGATCTCCGCGGCGTCGGCCATCACACCCAGGTAGCGGGCCGACGGCAGCCCGCCCTCGTAGGCGTCGAGAACGTACAGCCAGGCCAGGACCGGGCCGTCGGCGGTGTCGACCCGCAGTCGGATCTTGCGGTGGATTCCGAGTTCCGAGCCCTCCCAGCGGTCGAGGCGCTCCTCGTCCTCGGCCGGGACGTCGTACAGGACGACGAAAACCTTGGCGTCCGGGTTGTCCGGATCCTCGACGACCGTCGCGAGCGCGCCCTCCCAGCCGATGTCGCCTCCACTGAAGGTCAACCGCCATCCGCGGAGCCATCCGGTGCCCGCCATCGGCGAATGCGGGCAGCGCTCGAGCATCTGTTCCGGATGCATGTTGGACCCGTAGGCGGCATAGATCGGCACGGCGGCAAGCCTAATCGGTGTACTCGGCACGGGGGTAGCGGGAGAACCACTGCCCGCGCGATCCGGCGCCTCCGACGGTCCCGATTTCACACCGAGGGGGGCCTAGCGGGGGGCGCAGCCTGCGTGTTCCCGGTCACTGGAATAGCGTTGTACGCGGGCCTGGCTGGAGATCCCGGCCGGCGCGGTGAGCTTGGAGGACGAATGACCCGGATCGTGATCATCGGTGGCGGACCTGCCGGATACGAGGCAGCGCTGGTGGCCGCGCAGCATGGCGCCTCCGTGTCTCTGGTCGACTCCGACGGTATCGGCGGCGCCTGTGTGCTGTTCGACTGCGTTCCTTCCAAGACGTTCATCGCGTCCACCGGCATCCGCACCGACATGCGTCGTGCCACCGACCTGGGCATTTCCCTCGATCCCGCGAGCGCGACCATCTCGCTTCCGCAGATCAACTCCCGCGTCAAGAACCTCGCGCAGGTCCAGTCGTCCGACATCCGCACCCGCCTGCAGAGCGTCGGTGTCCAGCTGCTGTCGGGTACCGCCGAGCTGATCGACCCGCAGGTCGGCATGGCCGCGCACCAGATCCGCGCGACGCTGACCACCGGCGAGGAGAAGGTCCTCGAAGCCGACGTCGTCCTCGTCGCGACCGGCGCCAGCCCGCGCGTGCTGCCGGGCGCCGTCCCGGACGGTGAGCGGATCCTCACGTGGCGTCACCTGTACGACCTCGAGGAGCTGCCGTCGCACCTGGTGGTGGTCGGTTCGGGCGTCACCGGCGCCGAGTTCGTGTCCGCGTACACCGAGATGGGCGTCAAGGTCACGCTCGTGTCGAGCCGCGACCGCGTCATGCCGCACGAGGACGCTGACGCGGCTCTCGTCCTCGAGGACGTGCTCGCCGAGCGCGGTGTGACCCTCGTCAAGCACGCGCGTGCCGATGCGGTCGAGCGCACCGAGGACGGCGTCGTCGTCAAGCTCGCGGACGGTCGTACCGTGCACGGCAGCCACGCGCTGATGGCGGTCGGTTCCACGCCGAACACCGAGGGCCTGGGTCTCGAGAAGGCCGGCATCGAGCTCGACAAGGGCGGCTACCTGCGCGTGGACCGTGTCTCGCGCACCGCGGTCTCCGGCATCTACGCCGCCGGTGACTGCACCGGCCTGCTGCCGCTGGCGTCGGTCGCCGCGATGCAGGGGCGCATCGCGATGTACCACGCGCTCGGCGAGGGTGTGAGCCCGATCAAGCTCAAGACCGTCGCCTCCGCGGTGTTCACGCGCCCCGAGATCGCGAACGTCGGCGTCAGCCAGGCCGCGATCGACAACGGTGACGTCCCGGCCCGCACGGTCATGCTGCCGCTCAACACGAACCCGCGCGCCAAGATGTCCGGTCTGCGCCGCGGCTTCGTGAAGATCTTCTGCCGTCCCGCCACCGGCGTGGTCATCGGCGGCGTCGTGGTCGCGGCCACGGCGTCGGAGCTGATCCTGCCCATCGCGATCGCGGTGCAGAACAACCTGACGGTCAACGATCTGGCGCAGACGTTCTCGGTGTACCCGTCGCTGTCGGGTTCCATCACCGAGGCCTCGCGTCAGCTCATGCGCCACGACGATCTGGACTGATTCGATCCCGGCATCTGGGAAGCGATTTCCATATCGTGGATCGGCTGTGAAATGATGCAAGGGGCCGAGAACCGTCGGCCCCTTGCATCGCTCTCCGCCACGACGATCCGTAGGCGACCTGGGTGTTCCTGCCTTCGTCCTTCGCCGTCGTGCGCGACGGCAGTTCCCTCGACTGCGGAGTTGCTCCATGTCCCTCGATTTCTCGCACGGTCCGTCTCTCACGTTGTCGTCCCGGATGGCCGGGCTGTGTAGCTCGGCGATCCGGGATCTGCTCACTCTCACCGCCCGCCCAGATGTGATCAGTCTGGCCGGTGGGCTGCCGGCCACGGAACTCGTTCCGCGCGAACGCATTGCGCGAGCCGCGGAGCAGGCGCTCGCCGATCCCCGCGCCGTCCAGTACGGCGAGACATCGGGTTGGGCGCCGCTGCGAGAGGTGATCGCCGCCCGCGAGAGCGCTCGGGTGGGCCGGACGATCGAGCCGGCCGAGGTGGTCGTCACCCACGGGTCGCAGCAGGCGCTGAGCCTGCTCGCGCAGGTGCTGCTCGATCCGGGTGACGTCGTCGTGGTCGAGGAGCCGGGCTACACGGGTGCCCTGCAGGTGTTCCGCACCGCGCAGGCCGCGTTGGTTCCCATCGGACTCGACGAGGACGGCATGGACACCGCCGCGCTCGAGCGGTCGCTGCAGGAAGGGTTGCGACCCAAGGTCGTCCACACGGTCAGCAACTTCCACAACCCGCGCGGGGTGGTGCTGTCCGCGGCTCGGCGTGCGCACCTCGCGAATCTCGCCGACCGGTACGGCTTCTGGATCATCGAGGACGATCCGTACGGCGAACTGTGGTTCGGTGCTCCGACCCCCGACCCCGTCGCGACACATTCGGGCCGGGTGCTGCGACTGTCGAGCGGATCCAAGACCCTCGCACCGGCGTTGCGGCTCGGCTGGCTGCACGGCGACCGCCGCGTGTGTGAGGCCGTCGAACTCCTCAAGCAGGGCGCCGACCTGTGCGGGTCGTCGCTCACCCAGCGGATCGCGACCGAACTGCTCGGTGACTCCGAGTGGCTGGACGGGCACCTCGCGACGATCCGTGCGGCGTACGAGTCCCGGGCCGGCGCGCTCGTCGGCGCGCTCGGGGAAGCCTTCGGCGACCGGCTCGTGCACTCCACCGTCCACGGCGGCATGTTCTGCTGGGTCGAATTCACCGACGGCACCGACACCGCGGCGCTCCTGGATACCGCGGTCGGGCACGGCGTCGCCTACGTGCCGGGTAGGGCGTTCGGCGTCGCCGCCACCCACCCGCATGCGGCGCGACTGTGTTTCGCGACGTACGACGTTGCGGTGCTGACCGACGGCGTCCGGCGGATGCAGGCGGCCCACGACGCGCACGCGCGGTCGGAGACCGTTCTCGAGGCGTGATCGGATTTGTACAGAACCTCGTGATCCGTACGAATTCGCACGAGGTCGACGAGTGGTTGCGCGGCGTCGGAGCAGCGCCTGAGCACTGGCGTGGACGCCTCGTGGCGTGGAAGGACTACGTCGAAGGGGCGTCGGCGGTGTCGTCCGAGTCGTCTGCGTCGTCGGTCCAGCCGTAGGTGCGTTCGACGGCCTTGTTCCACCCTCGGTAGAGGCGTTCGCGGTCGGCGTCGTCCATCTGCGGCTCCCAGGTCTTGTCCTGCGCCCAGTTGTCGCGGATGTCGTCCTCGCTCTTCCAGAATCCCACCGCGAGGCCCGCGGCATACGCGGCGCCGAGCGCGGTGGTCTCGTTCACGACGGGCCGGGTGACGGGGACGTCGAGGATGTCGGACTGGAACTGCATGAGCGTCTCGTTGACGACCATGCCGCCGTCCACCTTGAGCGAGCTCAGCTCGACGCCGGAGTCGGCGCGCATCGCCTCGATGACCTCGCGGGTCTGGTACGCGGTGGCCTCGAGTGCGGCGCGGGCGAGGTGCCCCTTGTTGACGAAGCGGGTCAGGCCGGCGATCACGCCGCGGGCATCCGACCGCCAGCGGGGTGCGAACAGGCCCGAGAACGCGGGCACGAAGTAGGCGCCACCGTTGTCGTCGACGGTCTTGGCGAGCGGCTCGATGTCCTTGGCGGACTGGATGATTCCCAGGTTGTCGCGCAGCCACTGGACGAGGGATCCGGTGACGGCGACCGAGCCCTCGAGTGCGTAGACGGCGGGCTTGTCGCCCAGCTTGTAGCAGACCGTGGTGAGCAGGCCGTGCTCGCTGTGGATCGGGGTGGTTCCGGTGTTGAGCAGCAGGAAGTTTCCGGTGCCGTAGGTGTTCTTGGCCTCGCCCTCGGACAGGCATGCCTGCCCGAACGTCGCGGCCTGCTGATCGCCGAGGATGCCCGCGATGGGGATGCCGGCGGAGATGCCGGGCAGCGCGAGATCGCCGTACACCTCGGACGAGCTGCGGATCTCCGGCAGCATCGACATCGGAATGCCCATCGCGTCGCAGATGTCCCGATCCCAGTCGAGTGTCTGCAGATTCATCAGCATCGTGCGTGACGCGTTGGTCACGTCCGTGATGTGCAGCCCGCCCGTGAGGTTCCAGACGATCCACGAGTCGATCGTGCCGAAACACAGCTCGCCTGCCTCGGCGCGCTCGCGGGCGCCGTCGACGTTGTCGAGGACCCACCGCACCTTGGGGCCCGAGAAGTACGTCGACAGCGGCAGGCCGGTGGCGTCGCGGAATCGCCCGCGGCCCTCGTCGCCGGCCAGTTCGTCGCACAGCCGATCGGTACGGGTGTCCTGCCAGACGATCGCGTTGTAGACGGGTTCACCGGTTTCGCGGTCCCACACCACGGTGGTCTCGCGCTGATTCGTGATGCCGACCGCCGCGATGTCCTGCGCGGTGAGGTTCGTCTTCGCGAGCACCGAGCCGACCATCTCGCGGGTGTTGCTCCACAGTTGGTTCGCATCGTGTTCCACCCAGCCCGGTTTCGGGAAGATCTGGTCGTGCTCCTTCTGCGCGACGCCCACGACGCGACCGTCGTGGTCGAAGATCATGCATCGACTCGACGTGGTTCCCTGGTCGATCGCGGCGATGTACTGGCTCACGGGCATCCTCGTCTCTCGGGCAGTCTGGGCACGAAGCTACTAGCCTGGGGACAGATTTGCCGACAACAACGGGAGCCCGAGTTGGACAAGCAGCCTGGTGTGCAATTCCTCGGTCCGCAGCAGCGCGAGCAGGCCTGGGAGAAGTTGGGAACCGAGCAGTTCGACGTGGTGGTGATCGGCGGCGGCGTCGTCGGTGCCGGCGCGGCTCTCGACGCCGCGACCCGCGGGCTCAAGGTGGCGCTCGTGGAGGCACGCGATTTCGCGTCGGGCACGTCGTCCCGATCGTCGAAGATGTTCCACGGCGGACTGCGCTATCTGGAGCAGCTCGAGTTCGGTCTGGTCGCGGAGGCACTGCACGAGCGGGAACTGTCGATGTCGACGCTCGCGCCGCACCTGGTCAAGCCGTTGAAGTTCCTTTTCCCACTGACTCATCGGGTGTGGGAGCGGCCGTACATGGCGGCCGGATTCCTCCTGTACGACCGGATGGGCGGCGCGAAGTCGGTGCCCGCACAGAAACATCTGACGCGGGCGGGTGCGCTGCGGATGGCGCCCGGACTCAAGCGGCACTCGCTCGTCGGCGGAATCCGCTACTACGACACCGTCGTCGACGATGCCCGCCACACGATGACCGTGGCACGCACTGCGGCCCACTACGGTGCCGTGGTCCGGACGTCCACCCAGGTGGTGGGGTTCCTGCGGGAGGCCGACCGGGTGTCCGGCGTGCGGGTCCGTGATTCGGAGACCGGCGAGACCACCGAGGTCCGCGGCCACGTCGTCATCAATTCCACCGGGGTATGGACCGACGAGATCCAGTCGCTGTCCCGCCAACGCGGACGGTTCCGGGTGCGGGCGTCCAAGGGCGTGCACATCGTGGTTCCGCGCGACCGGATCGTGAGCGATGCCGCGATCATCCTGCGCACCGAGAAGTCGGTGCTGTTCGTGATTCCGTGGGGTGGCCACTGGATCATCGGGACCACCGACACCGACTGGAATCTCGACCTCGCGCATCCGGCCGCGACCAAGGCCGACATCGACTACATCCTCGGCCACGTCAACAAGGTGCTGGTCACTCCGCTCACGCCCGACGACATCGACGGCGTGTACGCGGGTCTGCGTCCGCTGCTGGCGGGGGAGAGCGACGAGACGTCGAAACTGTCGCGCGAGCATGCCGTCGCGCGTGTCGCGCCGGGGCTCGTCGCGATCGCCGGTGGCAAGTACACGACCTACCGGGTGATGGGGCAGGACGCCGTCGATCTGGCGTCGGAGGACATTCCGGCCCGTGTCGCGCCGTCCATCACCGAGAGGGTGCCGCTGGTCGGTGCCGACGGCTATTTCGCGCTGGTCAACCAGGCGGTGCATCTCGGTCAGCTGCACGGACTGCACCCGTACCGGGTCAAGCACCTGCTCGACCGGTACGGATCGCTCATCGACGAGGTCCTGGAACTGGGCAAGGATTCGCCCGAGTTGCTCCAACCGATCACCGATGCGCCCGACTACCTGCAGGTGGAGGCCGTGTACGCGGCCGCGGCCGAGGGCGCGCTGCATCTCGAGGACATCCTCGCGCGGCGCACCCGCATCTCGATCGAGTACCCGCACCGCGGCGTGAACTGCGCCGAGCAGGTGGCCAAGCTCGTCGCGCCGATCCTCGGCTGGGACGCGGCCATGATCGACCGCGAAGTGGAGACGTATCGGGCGCGCGTCGAGGCCGAGATCATGTCGCAGGCGCAGCCCGACGACGCGTCCGCCGATGCCCTGCGGGCCGCGGCCCCCGAGGCGCGGGCGGAGATCCTGGAGCCGGTGCAGAGCGGCAACTAGGCTTGATCGCCGCTAGTGGGTCAGCACGATCTTGAGGACGACGATCGCCGTCGCTACCACCGCGAGCGCGCCCGCGGCGATCAGGGTGTTGCCGGACGGCCGCTCGCCGCGCAGCCGGGTGATGACGAAGACCATCGACGCGATGCGGATGAGGATCGCGACCTCGGCGATCACCTGCGCGGTGAACGGCTCCAGCCACCCGAAGACCGCGGTCGCGAGGACAGCGATCGGCACGACCGCGGAACTGAGGACCGGCACCGAGTCGCGCAGCTCGGCCATTCGCTCGGTGGCCGTCAGTTGCCGGCCGGAGCGGACCGATTTGCCCACGCCCTCGGCGAAGGCGTGGGCAATGAAGGTCGACAGCGCGGTTCCGGCGACGATGGCGATGGTGCGGGTGTCGCTGCGGGCCACGGTCTCGGGGATGAGTGCCGCGAGGATCAGGATGTTGCCGTAAACGTACGCGCTGATGCGGCTCGCCGCGTTGTCCTTGTCGAGTGGCTTCGAGCGGCTCAGCAGTGGGCCGTGCATGAACGATTCGAGATCCGATGGCATGCATCAGAGCCTCGCACAGGGTCAGCCCACCGGTGGCGAGTAGTGGCTCGGATCGTCGCGATGCGCGAGCGGCGGCAGATTCCGGGCGGGCGTGTGCACGAGCGGCGCGTCGGCCGGTGACCGGCCACTGACCCGGTCGACGCCGCCGCGTGCCCGCGGATGCTTACGTTTGCGCTCCGGAACGAGACGGAAGGCGGCATTCACGAGCCTGCCGACGCGGCGGTGCGCCCATGCGTCCACCGGTCCCCAGCGGTAGCCGAGCAGGTCCCGCACGGGCTGGTCGTACATCCCGACCGTGAGCCACACGAACCCCTTCGACACCGGGATGCGGGCAACCCGCCAGATCGGCTCCGGCATCCACATCAGGAACGGTGGGCGGCCGAGGCCGGACAGGTCGAGCACGTCACGGGTGGCCTTGTTGTCCTCGAGAACGTTGCGGCACATGTGATCCCAGTACTTCTGGAAGTCCTCCCACGTCTGCGGCACCGGGCGCATGCTCATCCCGTACAGCCGGTACCACTGGATGTGCTCGGTGAACAGTTGCCGCTTCTGATCCTCGGTGATGCCGCCCATGAAGTTGTCGGCGGTGAGGATCGTGCCCACGAAGAACGTAGCGTGCGCCCAGTAGAACGTCTCCGGATCGAGTGCGTGGTAGCGGCGTCCCTTCGCGTCGACGCCCTTGATGTCGCGGTGGTAGTCGCGGACCTCCTCGGCCGTCTGCTGTGCGCGGTCGCCGTCGAACACCACGCCGCCGATCGGGTACAGCGACCGGAACAGACGTTCCCACCGCTCCTCGAAGAATCGGGAGTGCTCCTCCACACCGGCACCCAGTCCCGGGTGCATGTTCTGCATCGACCCCGCCCACAGGCCCTGGAGCATGCCGCGCCAGTCGCCGAAGTAGCGCCACGTGAGCGAGTCGGGACCGAGTGGGATCGGTGCCGACGTGTCCGAACGGGTCATGCGAGCCGCCTTCCGGAAGCAATTGACTACACCCGTTGTCAGATTAGGATCGGGGGCGGTACGCGGTCAAGGGTCGGAGGTGTGGTGGGTACGCAGCGGACGTGGGCGGGCACCGGCATCGAGGAGCGCCGTGCCGCCCGGCGCGACGCACTGCTCGCCGCAGGCATCGAACTACTGGGCGCGCAGGGCGGAGCGGCCGTCGGCGTCCGCGCGGTGTGCCGCGCCGCCGAGCTCACCGAACGGTACTTCTACGAGAGTTTCACGGACCGTGACCAATTCGCGCGAGCGGTGTACGACCACGTCGGCCGGCAGGCACACGACGCGCTCGTGGCGGCAATCGGCGCGGCGCCGACGCCCCCCGACCGCGCGGCCGCGGCGGTGTCGGCGTTCGTGGAGTTGATGGTCGACGACCCGGCGCGGGGCCGGGTGCTGCTGCTCGCGCCGCTCACCGAACCGGCACTGGGCGGGCAGGGACTGCAACTTGCTCCCGCATTCGTGCTCCTGGTGCACGAGCAGCTGTCGCAGATCACCGATCCCGACGCGCGGCAGATGACCGCCGTCGGCCTCGTGGGCGCACTGACCAGTCTGTTCATCGGCTACCTCGACGGCACGGTCACCGCCACCCGCGAACGGTTCGTGGCCCACTGCGTCGCGCTGGTCTCCGGGGCAGGTCAGCGCAGCGGCTGACAGTCGGGACAGGAGAAGATCGAACGTTCCCGGCCGGGTTCCTCACCGAACTCGTCGGCGACGATCAGCGTTCCGCAGCGCAGGCACGGCTTCCCGCCGCGCCCGTACACCCAGTCCCGGCGTCCGGGCCGCCGGTCACCGGTGGTGACCCGCACGATGCGATCGCGGTTCGCCCGCAGCAGTCGGTGTGCCAGATCCACTACTGCGGGCAGGTCCGGAACTCGGTTGGTGGGGGTGCGGGGATCGACGCCGCGCAGGAAGCAGATCTCGTTGCGGTACACGTTGCCGATGCCCGCCATGATGCGCTGGTCCAGCAGGGCCTCACCGATCGGACGGTGACCTGCCGCCGCCAGATTCGCGGTCGCCGCCGCAGCGTCCCAGTCCGGGCCGAGCAGGTCGGGGCCGAGATGGCCCACCGCGCTGTCCTCGTCGGAGGTCCCGAGCACCTCGGTGATGCCGAGTGAGAATCCCACGGCGACAGCATCATCGGTGCCCAGTACTATGCGGGCCTGATGCGCGGGACGTTTCCAGCGCGCACCCCGCGGATATACGTGCCACGCGCCCTCCATCTTCAGGTGCGTGTGGATCGTGTGCTCGCCGATGCGGGTGAGCAGATGCTTGCCGCGGGCGATCACCGAGTCGACCGGCTGTCCGGTCAGGTCGACCGTGGCGTACCGCGGCACCCTGATGTCGCACTCGGTGAGGACTCGTCCGGTGAGCGCCGCGTCGAGTCGGTGCGCCGTCTGCCAGACGGTGTCTCCCTCGGGCATCGCCTCACGCCCGCAATCGGTAGCCGCGCGGGGTAGCGGAGAAGCCCACCTCCGCGAGCAACTGGCCGAAGTCGTTGCCGTGGATGGTGGTGCCGTCGACCTTCTCGACCACGACCTTGTCGATACCTCCGCGCTTGACGGTGCCGGCGAGCGATTCGGCGGCGGTGCGCAGCGCGCCGATGTCGCCGGTGAACGTGAGCACGGTGCGGCCACCGCGCTCGACGAACAGCACCAGTTCGCCCTCGACGAGGACCACCAGGCCACCGGCCTTGCGCCCGGGCCGGTGCCGCGGTGCGTCCTCGACCGATACCGACGGGGGCCACGGCAGCGCCGCGCCGTACGGGTTGGCGGGATCGCACGCCGCGAGCGTGACGGCGGGGATGGACGTGTGCCGGCCTTCGATCGAGTCGCTGTAGCCGCGCAGGCGGTCGACCACGTCGGACGTGGAGAACTGGGCCCCGCCGAGGGTGTCGACGAAGTATCCGCGGCGGCAGCGGCCACCGTCCTCGAAGCCGCTGAAGACCTTGTACATCAACGCGAATCCGCCGGGAACGTTCTCGCTCACCACTGGTCCGCGGGTGACGACGCCGTAGCGCTCGAGCAGCAGGTCCGCGGTGGCGTGCGCGCGCAGCGTCGGATCCGGCTCGGGTCCGGGGAGCAGCGACCAGCGTCCTCCAGCGGTGGGCGGTCCGGGCCGGGTGGGCATGGTGGGCCGGCCCAGCCGCCGGTAGGCGTGCGCGCGCGGAGCGCGCCGCGGAGTGCGGTGGCTGGGGGTGGCCCGTGAGGTGTCCGACAGCAGCGCCCGCAGCGGGGCGAGCGTGTCGTTGCCGATGTATCCGGCCCACACCAGGTCCCACAGCGCGGAGGTCAGTGCGGGATCGTCGGTCGCGCCGAGTGTGTCCGACAGTTGCCGGAAGAAGTACGCGCCGCCGCCGGAGAGAGTGTCGAGAACGGCGCGGTGCATCTCGGTGAGCTCGATGTCGGAGGGCGCGGCGAGCGTGAGCGGCGACGACTCGGCCAGGTGCAGGCTCACCCAGCCGTCCTTGCCGGAGATCTGCCCGGCGCCCGCCCACAGCACCTCGCCCGTGGAGGTGAGTTCGTCGAGCATCGCGGGGGAGTAGTCGCGGACACGGGCGCCCAGGATCAGGGTCTCGAGTGCGGACGCCGGAACCGGAACTCCTGCAAGCTGTTCCACGACCGTCGCGACACCGTCGATGCCGCGCAGCGAGCCCCCGACATGCTGCCAGCCCGGCAGGAACCGGCCGAGAGTCGCGGTGCTCACCGGTTCGACGTCCTCGCGGGCCGCGGCCAGCGAACGCCGGCGCAGGCGCCGCAGCACCTCTGCATCGCACCACTCGCTGCCGGTCGAGCCGGGACGGAACTCGCCCTCGACCACTCGTTTCTCGTTCGCGAGCCGGACCAGCACGTCCCGGGCGACGGCCGACCCGATGCCGAACCGGTCGGCGGCCTCGGCGAGGGTGAACGGACCGTGGGTGCGCGCGAAGCGACTCAGTAGATCACCCAGTGGGTCGTCGACCGGTTCGGTGAACGCCGCGGGCGTGCCGATCGGCAACGGCACACCGAGTCCGTCACGCAGCCGGGCCGCGTCCTCGATGGGACTCCACCAACGGCGGCCGGCGAACGAGACGTGCAGTGCGCGTCGGTGTTCCACCAGTTCCTCGAGCCACGGCAGCGGGTCGGCGACGGCGCGGGCGACCACTTCCTCGGTGGTGAGCGGACCCAGTAGGCGCAGCAGGTCGGCGACGCCCTCGACGTCGCGGGCGTGGCGCTCGGGGACCAGGCGCTGCAGTTCGCGCTCGGCCTTGTCGATGACGTCGGCGTCGAGCAACTCGCGCAGTTCCACCCGGCCGAGTAGTTCGGCGAGCAGCGTCGAGTCCAGCGACAGCGCGGCGGCACGACGTTCGGCGAGCGGACTGTCGCCCTCGTACATGAACGCGCCGACGTAGTCGAACAGCAGCGCACTCGCGAACGGTGACGGCGAGGCCGTCTCCACCTCGACGATGCGGATCTGCCGACGGCCGATGCGGCCGAACAGGTCCCGCAATGCGGGGAGGTCGTAGACGTCCTGCAGGCACTCGCGCACCGTTTCGAGCAGGATCGGGAACGTCGGGTACTTGCGGGCGACGTCGAGCAGTTGCGCCGAGCGCTGCCGCTGCTGCCACAGCGGTGCCCGCTTGCCGGGGGTGCGGCGCGGCAACAGCAGTGCGCGCGCGGCACATTCGCGGAACCGTGACGCGAACAGTGCCGAACCACCCACCTCGTCGGTGACGATGTCCTCGATCTCGTCGCGCTCGAACGCGAACAGTTCCGCGCCGGGCGGGTTGTCCTCGGTGTCGGGCAGGCGGACGATGATGCCGTCGTCGGACGCGGTGGGGGCCGCGTCGACGCCGAAGCGCTCCCGCAGCCGGGCGCCGACCGCGAGCGCCCACGGCGCGTGCACGCGTAGGCCGTAGGGGGAGTGCAGCACCAGGCGCCAGTCGCCGAGTTCGTCGCGGAACCGTTCCACCATCAGCGTCTTGTCGGTGGGCACGCGTCCGGTGGCCTGCTGCTGGTCGGCGATCAGTGCCGCGAGGTTGGTGGTGGCGTTGGTGTCGAGTCCGCTCGCAGTGAGCCGGGCGGCCACGTCGTCGGGGGAGCTGGTGGAAAGCTCGCGCAGGAACCCGCCGAGCGCCTCGCCGAGTTCGGCAGGGCGGCCCAGACCGTCGCCGTGCCAGAACGGCAGGCGTCCGGGCAGTCCGTACGCGGGGCTGACGAGCACGCGGTCGAACGTGATCTCCTCGATCCGCCAACTGGTGGCGCCGAGCGCGAACACGTCACCGACCCGGGACTCGTAGACCATCTCCTCGTCGAGTTCACCCACGCGTGATTGTCGCTCGCCCACCATGTAGACGGCGAAGAGGCCGCGGTCGGGAATGGCGCCGCCCGAGGTGACGGCGAGACGCTGCGATCCGGGGCGTCCGGTGAGGGTACCGGCGTCGCGGTCCCACACCAGCCGTGGTCGCAACTCGGCGAACTCGTCGGACGGATAGCGGCCCGCGAGAAGATCCAGCGTCGACTCGTAGGCCGACCGGGGCAGTGTCGCGAACGACCCGCTGCGACGGACCGTCTCGTACCAGTGCTCCACGTCGAGCGGTTCGAGTGCGGTGGCGGCGACGGTCTGCTGCGCCAGGATGTCGAGCGGATTGGCGGGGATTTCGAGAGCCTCGATCTTCCCGGTGGTCATGCGTTCGACGGTGACGGCGCAGTGGATGAGGTCGGTGCGGTGCTTGGGGAACAGCACGCCGCGGGAGATCTCGCCCACCTGGTGGCCGGCGCGGCCGACGCGCTGCAGTCCGCTCGCGACCGACGGCGGCGCCTCGACCTGGACGACGAGATCGACCGCGCCCATGTCGATGCCGAGTTCGAGGCTGCTGGTGGCGACGACGCAGCGCAGCCGGCCCGACTTGAGGTCGTCTTCGATGATGGCTCGCTGGTCCTTGCTGACCGAGCCGTGGTGGGCGCGGGCGAGGAGTGGATCGGCGCCGTAGTTGACCTCGGTGGGCGCCCCGATCTGCGCGGGCGGCTTGCCCTGTTTCTCGACGGTGCCGCCCAGGCGCTCGGCGTAGATCTCGTTGAGTCGGGCGGTGAGCTTCTCGGCGAGGCGGCGAGAGTTCGCGAACACGATGGACGAGCGATGGTCGAGGATCAGATCGACGATCTGCTCCTCGACGTGCGGCCAGATGGACCCGGCCTGCGGCGCCGGTGACATCGAGTCCGGATCCGGTTCCGCGACACCCAGTTCGGTCATGTCCTCGACCGGCACCCGCACCGTGAGATCGAACGTCTTCGCCGCCGGCGGTGCCACGATCCGGATGGGGGCGGCGCCGGCGAGGAACCGGCCCACCTCCTCGTGCGGACGCACGGTCGCCGACAGTCCGATCCGCTGGGCGGGCTTCGCGAGAAGCTGATCGAGACGCTCGAGCGACAGCGCGAGGTGCGCGCCGCGTTTGGTGCCGGCGACCGCGTGGACCTCGTCGACGATCACCGTGTCGACCGCCGTGAGCGTCTCCCTCGCCGACGACGTGAGCATCAGGAACAGTGACTCGGGCGTGGTGATGAGGATGTCCGGCGGGGTCTTGATCAGCTTGCGGCGCTCACCGGTGGGGGTGTCGCCGGAACGTACCCCCACGCGGATCTCCGGCGGCTCGGCGCCGAGCCGTTTCGCGGTCTGGGTGATCCCGACCAGCGGGGCACGCAGGTTCCGCTCGACGTCGACGCCCAGCGCCTTGAGCGGCGAGATGTACAGGACGCGGGTGGCCCGGTCGGTCTCCGTCGACGTCGCCAGCTGGTCCAGCGCCCACAGGAACGCCGACAGGGTCTTGCCGGAGCCGGTGGGTGCCACGACGAGGGTGTGCGACCCGCTCGCGATGGAATCCCACGCTCCGAGTTGTGCGGCCGTGGGCGCGTCGAAGGCGCCGTCGAACCACTCCCGGGTGGGGGCGGAGAAGCGGTCGAGGACGGCGTCCATGCGCTCCATCTTGCCCGCAGGGTCCGACACGCACTTTCAGCCCGCGTCCGAGCGGCACCTCGTAGTAGCTTCCTGAACAAACGATCAGTCTTCACGAAGGACGGGCGGGGCGGCATGGAGACGTTGATGATGGTGCTCGAGCTCGCCGTCGTGCTGGGGGCGATCGTGATGGGCACCCGATCGAGCGGTGTCGCGCTCGGTCTGTGGGGTGGCGCGGGCGTCGCGGTGCTGGTGTTCGTGTTCGGCGAGGACGTCGGAACCCCACCCGTCGATGCGCTGCTCATCGTCCTGTCGGTGGTGCTGGCATCGTCGATGATGCAGGTGGCCGGCGGCATCGACTGGATGGTGACGATCGCGGCGAGACTGATCTCGCGGCGACCCAAACAGATCACGCTGATCGCGCCGCTCGTGGCATTCCTGTTCTCGGTGGGCGCCGGGACCTCGAACATCCTGTACCCGCTGCTGCCGGTGATCTACGACCTGTCCTACCGCAACGGGGTCCGGCCGTCGCGGCCGCTGTCGCTGTCGGTGGTGGCGACCGGCGTCGCGCTCGCCTGCAGCCCGGTGTCGGCGGCAATGGCCGCGATGGTGACGCTCACGGATGTCTCCCCGTACGACTTCGAACTGATCGACATCATCAAGATCACGCTGCCGGCCGCGATCATCGGCATCGTCATCTCGTCGTTCGTCGTCAACAAGTTGGGCAAGGAACTGCGCGACGACCCCGAGGTGCAGGCCCGGATCAAGTCAGGTGAGCTCGAGGTCGCCGGGGCGGGCGGCCCGGGAACACTGAAGCTCGAGTCGACCACGAAGGGTCGCAATGCCGCGCTGATCTTCCTCGCCGGCGTCGCCGCGATCGTCGTGTTCGGTCTGTTCAAGGGCATCCGTCCCGACGCCGCCGACGGCACCCCGCTCGGCATGACGCCGATCATCGAGATGATCATGTTCGTCGTCGGCACCGTGATCCTGCTGGTGTCACGGCCCGACGTCTCGGCGGTGCCCGCCTCGACGGTGTTCCGCGCCGGCATGGTCTCGGCGATCGCGCTGTTCGGCCTGGCGTGGCTGACCGACACCTTCATCAGCGCCCACAGCGAGACCATCACCGACACCGTCGGCGATCTGGTCCAGGCCGCGCCGTGGATCTTCGCGCTCGGCGTGTTCCTCGTCTGCGTGCTCACCACCAGCCAGTCCACCGCGACGAGAACCATCGTGCCGATCGGTCTCGCCGCCGGCATTGCGCCGGGCGTCATCAGCGGCATGTGGGCCGGTGCCTTCGCGGGTGTCTACCTGCTGCCCACCAACGGCTCCCAGATCGCGGCCGCCAACTTCGACCTCTCGGGCACCACCAAGCTCGGCACCAAGCTCGTCGACCACTCCTTCTTCGTTCCCACCGTGGTACTCGCCGTCACGACCGTCGCGGCGGGTGCGGGGCTGGGTATGTTGCTGGGCTGAGAACGTCGAGGTCTCCCGGCATCACAGCTCGTTCAGGATGTCTTCGACGTGCAGGAACGGGGAGAAGTGCCCGCCGGGCACGTAGCGCGCCTCGCACTGAGCGAGGCGGTCGGCCCATCGCCGCGCCGATTCGACCGGAACCTTCGGGTCCTCGGTCCCGTGCCACAACCGGACTGCGCTGCGGACGTCCTCCGGTTCGAATCCCCAGGGCCGCAGATACTGCCGGAGGTCCCCGGCAGTGGCGGCCCCGCCTTGGCGCGAGGCTTCTCGTGTGTCGGAGACGAACGCTGCCCGACGGGCATCGTCGTCGAGGAATGAGCGGAAAGCCTGCCGATCGGGCATCGGAAGCGCGCGCTCCATTCTCGTGATCAGCGTGTCGGTCTCTCCGTCGGCGGCTCGTGCCAGCATCGACGAGGAGACCTGACAGAGCTTCTGCAGCACCCGCGGCGCATGGCGCGCAAGTCGCCAGTAGAGGGCGTCGCCCCGGCTGGCGGGGGTCCACCGTTCGTGGGCGCCGATCGGAGGCATGCCGCTGAGAATCGTCGTACCCGAGACGAGGTCGGGTCGTCGGACCGCCAGTGCCAACGCCGGTCCCGCACCCATCGACACACCCATCACGGACACCCGCTGCAGACCGAGATGCGCGGCGAGCGCGGACCCGTCCGCGGCCCATTGCAGAAATCCCGCGTCCGGGTGTGGTGACGAGAGCCCGTAGTGCGGGCGGTCCACGGCGATGATCCGGACCGCACTCCGCTCGAGCACGTCGGCAGGCAGGGCCCAGCCGGCCATCCACCGAGAAGAGGCGTAACCGTGGACGAAGAGGCATGGCTTGCCGGCGGGGTCCCCGAACTCGGCGTATCCGATCCGGCGGCCGTCTTCGAGTTCGATGCTTTTCGAGTTGTCGGTCATGCGGAAGCCGACTCCTCGAGGGGCGGCCAGGTCGCGACGGTCTCGATTGCCCATTCGGCCCAGGAGATCATCGCCTCGAGGCGCCGTATTCCTGCTTCCAGACCGAGTAGAGCGGCCCGGTCTGCAGGACTGGCGAGATCGAGGCCCGACTTCAGTGCTCGCATTCCGCGTAGTCGGGCTCGGTGGTACTCGAGTTCGCCGGAGAGGAATGCTGTCGCCTCGTCGGGTTCGACAAGCCACAGCGCGAAGGAGCGAAGTACGGTCTCGTTGCGCAACGAGTGGTCCGGCGTGGTCGCGGTCAACCAGTGGTGCAGCGAGGCCCGGCCGGCGTCCGTGATCTCGTACGGTTTACGGCCACGGGGCCCCTCGTCCTGCTCGCGGATCAAGCCTTCGGCGGCAAGACGTTTCAACTCGGGGTACACCTGCGTCGGCTTGGCGTGCCAGACGAACTTGAGCATTCCGTCGAACTCGTGGCCGATGTCGTACCCACTACGGGGTTGTCCGGCGATCAGAACGAGCAGAGCCATTCGGAGGGACATGACTGAACTATGACACTAAAAAATTTGAATGTCACGCGGGTGCGCTTGGATAATGCTGCGGGGGCATGTCCCGGTGCCCTGCCTGCGTGACAAGGAGCGAATGAACGTGGACGATGCGATCGGCTCTCCGCCGCTCGACCTGGGGGCTCATCTGCCGCGACTGACTGCTCGCGGGGTGATTCTCAGTCTCCTCGTGAGCAATCATCCGGAGCGGCCGACTCCGGGGCAGGTCGTTCGTGCGGCGCGCGTGTTCGGAATCAAGGAATCAGCGGCGCGAGTCGCGTTGAGTCGGATGGTGTCCGGCGGTGACCTGATCCGCACCCCCGACGGGTTCCGGCTGAGCGGACCGCTCCTCGAGCGACGCCAACGCGTCATGCACGAGGTCGAGCAGGAGACCCTCCCGTGGAACGGGGCGTGGGAGATCGTCGTCGTGACCGGGACCGGGCGCGATCCCGGCGACCGGGCTGCGCTGCGCGCGCGCCTGTCCCGGCTCCGCCTCGCCGAACTGCGCGAGGGGGTCTGGCTGCGCCCGGCCAATCTGGCGCGATCGCTCGACCTGGCCGACGAACCGGTGGAGGTGCTGACCGGAAGTCCGGTGCGCGACGTCGATGAACTCCTCGGATCGTTGTGGGACCTCCCGGCTTGGGAGATCGAGTCCCGGCGACTGCTGGACCTGATGGATCGGGCCGAGAGCACGGTCGACCGATTCACGGTCGCAACCGCGATCGTCCGACACCTTCTCACGGACCCGGTTCTGCCGCAGGAACTTCGACCGAATCCGTGGACGGTCGACCGCGTTCATGCGGCGTGGGTCGCGTACCAGGAGGAGTTCGTGTCGATTCCGGAGGTCGGCCACACGGACTGACCGAGTATTACCTATTGACTTCGACTGTTCGGAAAACGTAATGTCCGAATCAGGCAGTCGAAGGAGGCAGTCATGCAGACACACGAGGTGTTCAACCAGTCCGTACCGCTGTACGGCCACAATGTCGCCGAAGATCCGACCCTGCTCGAGGGCCTCGTCCGGGAGGGCGCCGCCTGGGCGGTCGACGACGTGAGCCGCCTCGGCGCGCTGGCAGGCACCGAGCACGTGCAGGAGCTGGGCCGGCTGGCGAACGAGAATCCGCCGGTCCTGCGGCCCTACGACCGATTCGGTCACCGCATCGACGACATCGAGTTCCATCCGGCGTGGCACGAGTTGATGTCCACGGCCGTCGCCAACGGGATGCACGGCGCGCCGTGGAGCGACCCCCGGTCAGGCAGCCACGTGGCGCGCGCCGCCAAGTTCTACGTGTGGAGCAACGTCGAAGCCGGTCACACCTGCCCGATCTCGGCGACGTACGCGTCGGTGCCGGCACTGCGGGACACGCCCGAACTGGCCGCGATCTACGAGCCGTTGCTGTCGAACGCCCTCTACGAGGGTGGCCTCCGGGCGCCGCTGGAGAAGCCGGGCCTGCTCGCGACGATGTCGATGACGGAGAAGCAGGGCGGCTCCGACATTCGTGCCAACACCACCCGCGCGACACTGCAGTCGGACGGGACGTACCGGATCGTCGGCCACAAGTGGTTCACATCCGCGACGATGGCCGATCTGTTCCTCGTCCTGGCGCAGACCGACGCCGGGGTCACCTGCTTCCTGGTGCCCCGCGTGCTGGAGGACGGCACTCGCAACAATGTTCGCCTGATGCGGCTCAAGGACAAGCTGGGAAATCGGTCGAACCCGTCGGCGGAGATCGAGTACGAGAACGCCGTCGCGTGGCGGATCGGTGACGAGGGCCGCGGTGTGCCGACGATCATCAAGATGGTCAACATGACCCGGCTCGACTGTCTGATCGGGGCGGCGTCGGGCATGCGCCGCGGCGTCACCCAGGCCGTGAATCACGCCACCCATCGGCAGGCATTCGGCAGGTACCTCATCGACCAGCCGTTGATGCGGAACGTCCTGGCCGACCTGGCGGTGGAGTCGGAGGCGGCATCGCTGCTGATGATGCGCCTCGCGGGCGCTCACGACCGTGCCACGCGCGGAGACACCGCGGAGTCCGACTTCCTGCGTCTGGCGCTCGCGGTCGGCAAGTACTGGGTGTGCAAGCGGTGGCCCGCGCACGCGGCCGAGGCGATGGAGTGCTTCGGGGGCAACGGCTTCATCGAGGAGTCTCAGATGCCGCGCCTGTTCCGGGAATCCCCGCTCAACGGGATCTGGGAGGGCAGCGGAAACGTCGCGGCGCTCGATGTGCTGCGCGCGATGGCCAAGAACCCGGGCACGGTCGAGGCATTCTTCGGCGAGGTGGCTCTGGCCGGCCCCGAACCGAGCATCCAGCGCGCGGTCGGCGAGATCCGTTCCCAGCTGACCGATCTGGCGGACGCCGAGGTCCTGGCCCGCCGCGTGATCGAGCAGATGGCGCTGGTCCTGCAGGCGTCGCTCCTGGTCCGCCACGGCAATCATGCGGTCGCCGACGCCTTCATCACGACGCGGCTGAACTGCGATCGTGGCAGCGTGTACGGCACGCTGCCCGCCGGCGTGGACTTCGCGACAATCATCGATCGCGTCACCTCGAAGGTCGGCTGACTGAGCTGACCTCGGCCCGGAACACTATGTCGAAGGAGTCGATCAATGCAGGGAATCGGTGACTGGGCCACCCGGCGGGCCCAATTGAGCGGCGACAAGGTCGCTTTCGTGTCCGGCGAGCGCTCGTGCACATACGGCGAGTTCGAGGACCGGACGAACCGGCTGGCGAACCAGATACGGGATCGGTTCGGTGTCAGGCGCGGAGACCGCATCGCCGCGGTCGTGCCCACGTCCGTGGAATGCCTCGAGATCCTCTTCGCGGCGGCGAAGCTCGGCGCCATCTTCACGCCGATCAACGTGCGGCTCACGGCGTCCGAGATCGGTTATGTACTGGCCGATCTCGGCGCGCAACTGCTCTTCGTGCACGGAGCGTTCGCACAGGCGTCCGAGGCCGTGAACGAACCGGGCGTGCGGGTGAGTGACGTCGTCGCCCTGGGGGCGGAGTACGACGAGATCGTGGCGGCGGCCGATCCGGAACCGTTGCCGGCACTGACGGACCGACACGACGTGGCGGTCATCATGTACACGTCCGGCACCACGGGGCGGCCCAAGGGCGCCATGATCACGCACGAGAACCTGCGGGCGAACGCGGCCGCCGTCGTCTCGGCGTTCGGGCTGCGATCGTCCGACGTCACCGTGACGGCACTGCCGATGTTCCACATCGGCGGGCTGGGGCTCTACACGCTGCCCTTCATCTATCTGGGCGCCAGGAACGTGATCATGCCGTCGTTCGATCCGGTCGCGGTCCTCGACGCGGTGGTGGCGCATCGAGCGACCCAACTGCTGCTGGTGCCCACGATGTGGCAGGCCGTCATGGGTGTTCCCGATCTGGAGGGCTACGACCTGTCCTCGCTCGATTGCGCCCTGACGTCCGGTGCGCCCGCGCCCGTTTCGGTGCTGGACTTCCTGGCCCGCAGCGGCATCCCGTTCCGGGAAGGGTTCGGGATGACCGAATGCGCGCCGTCGATCTCCCTGCTCGACTCCGAGTACGTGCGGGAGAAGGCCGGATCGATCGGCCGGCCGCTCTTCGGTATCGACACGCGGTTGGTCGACGACCTGGACCGCGACGTGCCCGTCGGAACGGTCGGGGAGCTGCTGGTCCGCGCCGACAACGTGTTCGCCGGGTACTGGATGCGTCCCGAGGAGACCTCCCACGCGCTGCGGGGTGGGTGGTTCCACACCGGGGACATGGCTCGGGTGGACGACGAGGGTTTCATCACCCTGGTCGACCGGAAGAAGGACATGCTCATCAGTGGCGGCGAGAACGTCTACTCCCGCGAGGTGGAGGTGGCGATCGCGGAGATGCCCGGTGTGCGCGACGTCGCGGTGGTCGCGGCGGCGCACGAGAAGTGGGGCGAGACCCCGGTGGCCTTCGTCGTGCCGACCGACGGCGCCGCACTCACCGAGGACGACGTCATCGCCTTCGCGCGGCAGCGGCTGGCACGGTTCAAGGTGCCGACCCGGGTCCGGTTCCTCGAGGCACTTCCGACGACGGCCACGGGCAAGGTGCAGAAGAACGCGCTGCGCGATCGCCTCGTCACCGGGACGGTCTGAGCGGGAACTCGCTCCGGTACTCGGCCCAGCTCGCCGCGCACGCGTGGGCGAGGCGGTCGATCCGGTCCTGATCGGCGGCCGGCCAGTCGACACCCGGCTCCATCAGTTCGGCCGTCGCCTCGTCGCCGATCAGGAACTCGCGCCGGAACTCGGCCTGCACCGCGCCGAGGACCACCCCGGCCGCCTCGGCACGGTGCCGCAGCGCCGCGAAACGTGCTGCGGCCGCGATGATCTCCTGGCTGCCCAGGTACGGCTGGTTGAGCAGCACGGCGTCCGGATCGGCGGTGAAGTCGACGAAGCCCTTCCGGTGCGCCTGCGCGAGGGCGCGAATCCGTGCGGGGTCCATCGTGACCGGATCGTCGCCGCGCGGATTGCCGTCGTGGTCCCCGCGATTGGACAGGGCCACTACCTCCGGGAGCAGATCCGGCTCGGCGCGCAGCACGTCCACCGCGCCGTCGCGCCGGGTGGTGTGGTTCATCGTGTCGTGGAACGAGAGTGTCGTGAAGTCGGTGCCGCGGCGCAGCGCCAGTTCCGCCATCCGGTCGGCCAATCCGTCGCGGGTGCGCTCGTAGACACCCAGTCCGCGGTCCGCGACCTCGGTGAAGGTGTCGGCCAGACGTTTCCACCCGGCGTCGTCGGTGGGTTCGATCAGCAGCGGGTGGAACGAGAACGTCACCGGTCGGATGGCGTCGACTCCGCCGAGGTCGGCCCGGTTGCCCGGGCCGGCCTTCCGTACCCGCGCGAACGCCTCGCGCAGCGTCGCCTCGAGATCGCGGGGGCGTGCCCGGTTGGGATCGCGGATCATGCGCGGATGCGGGTTCTCCACGTACACGACGCGCGGGTCGATCTCGGCCCACCGGCGCACGATCGGCCCGGTGGACATATCGGTGAAATCGAACTGGAGCCTACGGGTGAACTCGGGTGCGAGGAACGGTGCGAGTTCCTCGGGGACGGCGTAGCCGGAATGCGGGCAGCTCACCAGCAGATCCGCCTCGGCCAACGCCTGGTCGAGCGTTCGATTGTCCGGGTCGGCGAAGAACACCAGGTCCTCGGGCGTGAATTCCGTTCCTGCAGGGACGAACAGCGGTGCGCCAGTCATGGCTCGACCCTAGCGTCCCGGAATCCTCTGGAGCGGTAGGGAAATGCGGTCGAATCGGACAGCGGTGTGCGCTGCCGAACGGGCGACGGGCCACGTCGTCAAAGATGCTCGGGATTCGGTCGAGAATCCCGGTAAGGCCGTACAGACCGGCCTCCACTCACTAGTCTAGTGGATGTTCCGGACGGTCTTTGACCAGGTCGGGGCCGTCTTCCTGCAAGGAGGGGAGCTCCCCGTGAAACTCCACAGAACAGCCGCCGTGTCCGTGCTGGCCATCGCGGCTCTCGGTGTCGCCACGAGCACCGCCTACGCGGAGCCCGGACCTCCGCCCGGTCCCGGTGTCATCCACTACCAGACCCAGATCGGTGCCAATGGAACGTCGCTCGACACGGTGCTCGACGCCGGCACGTTCCGGGTCGCGGGCAACGTCGTCGACGTCGTCGATCCCACCGGCACCACCGTCGGCACCATCCCGCTGACGTACCCGGTGGCCGGTACCGACGTCGCGCTCGTCCCGTCGGTCGACGGCGGCAGGCTCACCCTCACACCGGCGATCCCGGCTCAGGGTGTCTCGGCGCTGCACGACGTGGACGCCCGCCAGGACGCCTACGACAACATGGTCCGGCAGATCGAACAGGGCTGGTTCAACGGCGGTCAGATGAATGCGCAGATCGGCGCGGGAGTCGGTGCGGTCGTCGGCTGTGTGCTGTTCCTCTTCGTCGGCTGCATTCCCGGTGCGGCGATCGGTGGCGCGATCGGTGCTGCGACCGGAATCAACAACAACAACCCGGCGGTACAGCCCGCCATCTTCGATTTCATCGCCACGCTCTACTGACCCGGCCGGTCGCTCGCCTCGGAGTCGGGGAGGGGCGAGCTCCGGCGGAGCAGTGCGCGCAGGTTGTCGGTGACGATGCGGGCCGAGATGGTGGGGTCGATGGCGCGCTGGATACCGAGACCCACACCCAGACTGAGGATGCTGCGGGCGGCGTCGTCGGCTGGGATCGGGAGGGTGAACCCGGTGGAATCCGTCAGTGAATTCAGCAGTGCCAGAACCATTCCGTGCGCCATGCCGAGCGTCGAGGCGAGGGCGGCCCGGACATCGGGGTCGTGGCGGGAGGCGGCGATGAACTCGAACTCGAGCATTGTCCAGTCGACGTCGCCGAGTGTCCGTTCGGCCCAGTGCTGGAAGCGGGTGAGTGTGGCGTCGAGTCCGTCGTCGGCCGCGAGCAGGGTGGCAACCTCCTCGAACTTGGTCGAGTGGATCAGCTCCAGGACCTCGAGGCACAGCTCCTTCTTGCCGCGGAAGTTCGAGTACACCGCGCCCTTCGAGTAGCCGGCCGTCTCGGCGACCTTCTCGAGTGATGTCGCCGCGTATCCGTCGGTCAGGAACAGGTCGCGGGCGGTCGCGAGCAGGTCGGCCCGGGTCCGGGCCTGGCTCTCCGATCTGGTCAAACGTGGCATCCGGTCATTCTCTCCGAAATTTGGGGTACCGACGGTATTCGAATACTGTTAGCTTCTGACTATGACGTCGAGTGACACACATCTCAGTCGTGGCGTGGTGATCGGATGCGGGGGAACGTTGGGGGCGGCCTGGACGGTCGCGGCGCTGGTCGCGGTGCGCGATGCGTTCGGCTGGGAGCCGCGCGACGCCGACGTCCTGATGGGCACGTCGGCCGGGGCCGAGCTGGTGACGATGCTGGGCAGCGGAGTCGGTGTCGACGAGATCCTGGCGATGCAGCTGGGCGAGTCGACGCATCCCGTGCTCGCCGGACATCTCGCGGGTACGCCTGGCCGTTTCCCGCCGCTGCCGCGACCGCGGCTGGGCTCGCCCGGACTGCTGCGCCGTGGCCTGCCGACCGTGACCGGGCTCAGCGGGGTGCTCCCGGAGGGCGGCGGCGACGCGGGCTGGCTCGACCGGCTCGCGAACGGTCTCGGCACGGACGGCTGGGTCTCGCATCCCGACACCCGGCTGGTCGCGATGGACTACGCCACCGGTGAGCGGGTGGCGTTCGGTGCGCAGGGGGCGCCGCACGCGACCCTGTCGGAGGCCCTGCGGGCATCGTGGGCGATCCCGGGCTGGATGCCTCCGGTCCGGATCGGCGGCCGGCGATACGTCGACGGCGGCGCGGCGTCCACCGCGTCGGTCGACCTGCTGGCCGACCGCGGGCTCGACGAGGTGATCGTGCTGGCGCCCATGGCGTCCCGTGGTCGCATCCGCGGCCGCGGCCCAGCCGCCCTCGAACGGGCGGTGCTCCGGAACTGGATGAGCACCGGACTCGACGCGGAGTGCGCGGCGCTGGCGGCGTCCGGTACCCGTGTCGTCAGGATCGACGCGACCGCCGACGATCTCGCCGTGATGGGCGCCAACTTCATGGACGACCGCCGACGGCTTGCGACCCTCGAACATTCGCTGCGCAGCACCCGCACCGCGGTGGAACGCGCCCTCACGACAGGAGACCGTGCATGACCCGCCACCACGAGGTGATCGTCGTCGGCGCCGGAATCTCGGGCATCGGCGCCGTGATCCGGCTGCAGCGCATGGGAATCGACGACGTCGTGATCCTCGAGAAGGGCGACGCCCTCGGCGGCACCTGGCGCGACAACACCTACCCCGGTTGCGCGTGCGACGTGCCGTCGGCGCTGTACTCGTACTCGTTCGCGCCCAACGCGGACTGGAGCCGACTGTTCGCGGGGCAGAACGAGATCCGCGAGTACATCGAGAGGACCGCGGCCGCACACCGCGTCCACGAGCGTGTGGAGTTCGACACCGAACTGCTGCGCGCCCAGTGGGACGAGCCGTCGCGGCGGTGGACGCTCGAGACGTCGAACGGCACGTTCACGGCCGACGCGGTCGTCGCGGCTGCCGGCCCGTGGAACCAACCGCTGCTCCCCGACATTCCGGGGCTCGACGGTTTCACCGGCGAGGTGTTCCACTCGTCGCGGTGGAACCACGACTACGACCTGACCGGCAAGCGTGTCGCCGTCGTCGGAACCGGTGCGTCGGCGGTGCAGTTCGTGCCGGAGATCGCTCCGGCGGTCGCGGAGTTGCACCTGTACCAGCGCACGGCGCAGTGGGTGCTGCCCAAGCCCGACACCGCGCTGCCGGCCCCGGTCCGCGCGGCGATGGCCGCGGTACCCGGAGCGTCGAAGGCGTTGCGGCGCATCCAGTACGGCATCATGGAGGCTCTCGGTGTCGGGTTCCGCAACCCGTGGATCCTGCGCGTGGTCCAGCAGATCGGCCGCGTGCAACTGCGGGCGCAGGTGCGCGACCCGCGCCTACGGAAGTCGCTCACGCCGGACTACACGCTCGGCTGCAAGCGCCTACTGATGTCCAACACGTACTACCCGGCGCTGAACCGACCGAACGTCGAGGTGCACGCGAGCGCCGTGCAGCAGGTGCGCGGCAACGTCGTAGTGGGTGCCGACGGCATCGAGCGAGAGGTCGATGCCATCATCTTCGGGACCGGCTTCCACATCCTCGACATGCCCATCGGCTCCCGGGTGTTCGACGGCCACGGCCGCAGCCTCGACGACCACTGGAAGGGCAGCCCGCAGGCGTATCTCGGCACCACCGTCGCCGGATTCCCCAACGCGTTCGTGCTGCTCGGGCCGGCCCTCGGCACCGGGCACACGTCGGCGTTCATGATCCTCGAGGCGCAACTGGACTACCTGACGGCCGCGATCGGCGCCGCCCGGACGGCCGGATGGACCAGGATGGACACCCGGCCCGAGGTGCAGGCCGCGTTCAACGCCGAGGTGCAGCAGGCCCTCGCCACCACCGTCTACAACGCCGGCGGCTGCCAGAGCTACTTCCTCGACGTCAACGGCCGCAACAGCTTCAACTGGCCGTGGTCGACGGGGCGGATGCGGCAGAGGCTGCGGCACTTCGACGAATCGGCCTACCTGACGTCGACGGACACCGAGGAGAAGGTGACATCGTGACGAGATATCCCGACATCGATCCGGCCGGCGCCCGCGTGCTGGTGACCGGTGCGGGGCGCGGCATCGGGCGCGCCACCGCGAAGGCGTTCGCCGCACGCGGCGCGACGGTCGCGCTCGCCGACATCGACCTGGTCGCGGCGCAGGACAGCGCTGCCGGAGTGGGGACCGCCCACGTGCTCGACGTGCGATCGCGGGCGTCGTGGGATGCCTGCGTCGCCGAGGTGGGCCCGATCGACATCCTCGTCAACAACGCGGGCGTGATGCCCGTCGGTGGCTTCCTGGACGAGCCGGACGCGACCGGTGAGATGACGATCGACGTCAACGTGTGGGGCCCGATCCACGGCATGCGGGCCGTGGTGCCCGGGATGATCGCGCGCGGCCGCGGGCACGTCGTGAACGTCGCGTCCCTCGCGGGGAAGATCGCCATCCCCGGGCTCGCCGTGTACAACGCGAGCAAGTATGCGGCCGTGGGACTCTCGTCGGCGGCCCGCCTCGAGTTCGCCGAGCACGGCATCAGCGTCTCGACCGTGCTGCCCAGCGCGGTGCGCACCACGCTGACGTCGGGCATCCCGCTCGGTAAGGGGCTGCCCACCGTGGACCCCGAGGACATCGCCGACGCCGTCCTGCGCACCGTCCGCACCCGGCGCGCCGAGACGCCCGTCCCGGGTTACCTCGCGGCCCTCGACGTCGGGCTCGCCGTGGCTCCGGAACGGCTGGTGCGGCTGATCCGACGGGTCGTCGGCGGTGAGCGGGCGCTCACCCGCGTCGACCCCACCGCGCGGGCCGACTATGACGCGCGGCTGCGGCGGGGCGAGGGTCGGTGACCGTGGATCGGCGCTCCCAGTACACCGGGGGTCACCAATACCGTCGATCCGCTGCGCCCTAGTCGGTGAGCCCATCGATCGTCACGATGCCAGCAGGGTCTGGATGGTCGATCGTCGCCTGGTATCACGACGACGCAACGCGACTGCCAGAGGAGATATCCAGTAGGCAACCCGAGTGGCTGTGGCTACCCCGCACTTGTATGCCCGCCGCCATCATCCTGTTGTAACTGCAACATTGGCGAGAACACCTCACCGGTCGAGGTACCGAGGTGCACATCGACCATGGTCTGTGCTGTGGAACTCATCCGGTCATCGTCTCGGCTGTAAACACGGGGCCGGAGGCCTCACACCGGCAAACTCCCGCTAGCCGAACTCCACCCCCTGGGCGAGAGGCAGATCGTCGGAGTAGTTGACCGTGTTGGTGGTGCGGCGCATGTACGCCTTCCAGGCGTCCGAACCGGATTCGCGTCCACCACCGGTGTCCTTCTCGCCGCCGAACGCGCCACCGATCTCGGCGCCCGACGTGCCGATGTTGACGTTCGCGATGCCGCAGTCGGAGCCGTCCGAGGCCAGGAATCGTTCGGCCTCACGCTGGTCGGAGGTGAAGATCGCCGACGACAATCCCTGCGGCACACCGTTGTGCAGTTCGATCGCTTCCTCGAAGGTGTCGTAGGGGAGGACGTACAGGATCGGGGCAAACGTCTCGGCGCGCACGATCGAGGTCTGCGACGGCATGCGCACCAGCGCGGGAGTCACGTAGAACGAGCCACCGCCGCCGACCCGCTCGCCGCCGGTCACCACCACACCGCCGTCGGCTCGCGCGGTGTCCAGCGCCGCGTGCATCGAGTGGAACGCGGCACCGGAGATCAACGGCCCCACCAGAACCCCGTCGTCGAACGGGTCACCCACGGGCAGCTGCCGGTACGCGTCGGCAATCCGGTTCGTCACGTCGTTCACGATCGAGCGGTGCACGATCAACCGCCGCAGCGTCGTGCACCGCTGTCCCGCAGTGCCGGCGGCCGCGAACACGACGGCACGCACCGTCAGATCCAAGTCGGCGGACGGTGTCACCACCGCGGCGTTGTTGCCGCCGAGCTCGAGCAGACACCGTCCGAAACGGGCCGCCACCCGCGGGGCCACGGCCCGGCCCATCCGCACCGAACCGGTGGCACTGACGAGCGCCACGCGTGGATCGTCGACGAGTTGCTCGCCCACCACCGCCGTCCCGAGCACCACGTGATGCAGGCCGTCGGGAGCGCCGGACTCGGACGCGGCCCGGCGCAGCAGCGCATCGCACGCCATCGCGGTGAGCGGCGTGGTCTCCGACGGCTTCCACACGACCGGGTCGCCGCACACCAGCGCGAGCGCGGTGTTCCACGACCACACCGCGACCGGGAAGTTGAACGCCGAGATCACCGCCACCACCCCGAGCGGATGCCACGACTCCGACAACCGGTGGCCGGGGCGCTCCGACGCCATCGTGCGGCCGTACAGTTGGCGGGACAGGCCGACCGCGAACTCGCAGACGTCGATCATCTCCTGCACCTCGCCGAGCGCCTCCGAACGGATCTTCCCCGCCTCGAGCGTCACCAGGTCGGCCAGATCGTCCTTGTGCTCGGTGAGCAACTCCCCGAGCCGGTGCACCACGGCCCCGCGCCGGGGCGCGGGCACCGTCCGCCACGTCGCGAACGCCTCGTGGGCGCGGCCGACCGCCGCGTCGACGACCGCGTTCGTGCTCGGGTGCACGAACGCGAGAACCGAGCCGTCGATGGGGGTGCGCGCCGTGAGCGGGGCGGGGCCGGCATCGCCGACGATCTCGGGAAGTGTTGCACCGCAACGCCCGAGTGCCGCGATCGCGCGGTCTGCCAACGTGCCGGTGCCGGGAAGCGTCATGATCCGGTCCCTCCTGAGCGTTCCTGTTGTCGCCGATACAGCTCGTACGGGTCGTGGATCTCGCGTCCGATCGCGGCCGCGAGCGAGACTCGGTCGTAGGTGGTGCCCACCTCGCCGGTCGCCGCCGGGGTGTCGGCGTCCAGGTTCGACCGGAAGATCCCCGCCGCCGACTTCGGGAGGAAATCCTCGTAGACGATCGGCGTACGCACCCCGTCGTGGTACGTGAAGTAGGCCGTGTCGTGCTTCTCGAGCTCGTCCTCGGACCGCGGGAACCGCTTGTCCCGCAAGTGCTTCTCGTTGGACGGATCTGCGGCCAGCAGTTCGTCGTACAGTGCCCGTCCGGCGGGGGTGAGCGCTATCCCGCGGGCCTCGACCTCGCCGAACCGCACCCGCAGCTCGCCGTCGGTGATCGAGCCGTCGGACTCGAGGAAGCGGCGCGGCTCGGCCAGCGCGCGGAACGACGTCTGCCGCAGCAGCACCGCCGGACCGTCCCACCGTGGCGGACCCTGGATCCGGTCGATCATCGCGATGCCCCGCGCCGACATCCGTGCGTACAGGTCGTCGATGTCCAGGACTCGCGGCGTGAGGTGGTTGATGTGCGTACTGGTGACGCCCCCGATGTCGGCGGCGACCGCGGAGACGCGTTCGAGCTCGCGATACCAGCCGCGATCGACCGGCTCGCCCGACAGCTCGAACACCCCGGTGGCCAGCGTGAGGAACCGCTGCGCCTGTGGCTCGTCCAGACCGCCGTCGTCGGCCGCGCGGCGGGCCAGCGACAGCAGCACGTCCGGGAACAGCCGCCGCCGGTCCAGGAAGGCGTCGAGCCGGCGCTGCAGGTCGGCGTCGAAGAACCGCCGGTCCGCGGTCGTGAGCATCGACGTGAACACCCGGAACGGGTTACGGGCCAGTTCGTCGGGCGCGATCGGACGGAATGCGGTCGAGACCACGGGGACCGGGGGAGTGGCCTCCCGCAGGTCGTAGAACCCCACCGGGTACATGCCGAATCCGGCGAACAGGACTGCGACGTCGTGCATCTCGGCCACGGTGCCGACCCGGATCGCGCCGTGCCGCTCCGCCGTCACCCGGGCGATGCTGCCGAGGCGCTCCGCCGAATCCGGATGGCCGGCCAGAAAGTCCGCATTGACCTGTTCGGTGACCTCCACCAGGGTCGTGTAGGCGGGCACCTCGCGGCCGTACATGCGAGACAGCGCCGCAGCGAATCTCGACCGTAGTTCGTGGATTTCGGCCATCGCACCTCGATCGTACGAGTCCCGAGGCGCCGCCGGGGGCCGGAACGCTGACGTAGCCTTGGAGGATGAGCACGGCGGTCCGCCCCGCGGCCGGTGACTCGGAACTGCCACCGGGCCGCGTTCACGACGTCCTGCGAGCGCACATGCTCGCGGACGGGTTCGACCTCGTCCTCGACCTCGAGACGTCCCGTGGCGCGCACGTCGTCGACCTCCGCGACGGCACGTGCTATCTCGACATGTTCGGCTTCTTCGCGTCGTCGGCGCTCGGCATGAACCATCCCGCACTCGCCGACGACGAACAGTTCCGGCACGAACTCGTGACGGCCGCGATCAACAAGCCCAGCAACTCCGACGTCTACACCGTCCCGATGGCGCGGTTCGTCGACACGTTCGCGCGCGTGCTCGGCGACCCCGGGCTACCGCACCTGTTCTTCGTCGACGGCGGCACGCTCGCCGTCGAGAACGCGCTCAAGGTCGCGTTCGACTGGAAGAGCCGACTGAACGAGGCTCGCGGGCTCGACCCCGCGCTGGGGACGCAGGTGCTGCATCTGACCGAGGCGTTCCACGGCCGCAGTGGCTACACGCTCTCGCTCACCAACACCGACCCCGCCAAGATCGCGCGGTTCCCCAAGTTCGGGTGGCCGCGCATCGACGCGCCGTACCTCGCCGACGGGCGGGACGTCGCGGCCGCGGAGGACCACGCGCTCGCGCAGGCCCGTCGCGCGTTCGCCGAACACTCCCACGACATCGCGTGCTTCATCGCCGAGCCGATCCAGGGGGAGGGCGGCGACCACCATTTCCGGCCCGAGTTCTTCCACCGCATGCACGAGTTGTGCCGCGAACACGACGCCCTGCTGATCTTCGACGAGGTACAGACGGGCTGCGGGCTGACCGGCACCGCGTGGGCGTTCCAGCAACTCGGCGTCGCCCCGGACGTCGTCGCGTTCGGGAAGAAGACCCAGGTGTGCGGGATCATGGCCGGCGGCCGCGTCGACGAGGTCCACGACAACGTCTTCGAGGTCAGCTCCCGGATCAACTCGACGTGGGGCGGCAACCTCACCGATATGGTCCGGGCCCGCCGCGTCCTCGAGGTGATCGAGGACGACCGGCTGATCGACCGCGCCCGGCTGTGCGGTGCGCACCTGCTGCGCCGACTCGAGGAACTGGCCGCCCGGCACGACGCGGTGACCGAGCCGCGCGGACGCGGGCTGATGTGCGCGATCACGCTGTCGTCGCCCGAATACCGCGATCGGGTGGTGACCGAACTGCGGGAGCGTGAACACGTCCTGTTCCTCGCCACCGGCGAGCGCGGCATCCGGTTCCGGCCTCCGCTGACCGTGACGATCGCCGACCTCGACGCGGCCGTCGACGCGCTCGACCGGGTCCTCACCCCTGACGCGGTAAGGACCTAAGACCCTCATCCAGGTGTTTCGGACCACATCGACGGTGCGCCGGGCGGGTCCGGTGCGCGGTCTCGTTACGATTGTCGAGGTCTATCGAGGAGGCAGACGAGTGCAGATCACCAGCGTCGGACACGCCGGATTCCACATCCAGACCGAAGCGGGGTCGATTCTCTGCGACCCGTGGGTGAACCCCGCGTACTTCGCGTCGTGGTTCCCGTTCCCCGACAACACGGGCCTGGACTGGGACACCCTCGGCGACGTCGACTACCTGTACGTCTCGCACCTGCACAAGGATCACTTCGATCCCGAGACTCTCACCGCGCACGTCAACAAGGACGCGACCGTCCTGCTGCCGGACTACCCGGTGCCGGACCTCGAGCGTGAACTCCGCAAGCTGGGCTTCACCAAGTTCTTCGAGACCCAGGACTCCGTCAAGCACACGGTGAGCGGTCCCAAGGGCGACCTCGACGTCATGATCGTCGCGCTGCGCGCGCCGGCCGACGGCCCGATCGGCGACTCCGGCCTGGTCGTCTCCGACGGCGAGACGGTGTGCTTCAACATGAACGACGCGCGCCCGGTCGACATGGATCCGATGCTCGAGGCGTTCGGCAAGATCGACATCCACCTGCTGCAGTACTCGGGCGCCATCTGGTACCCGATGGTCTACGACATCCCGGCCGGCACCAAGCGCAACTTCGGCAAGCAGAAGCGTCAGCGCGGCATGGACCGTTGCCGCAGCTACATCGAGCAGGTCGGTGCCACGTGGGTCGTGCCGTCGGCGGGCCCGCCGGTGTTCCTGGACGACGCGCTGCGTTCGCTCAATGACGACCACGGCGACGAGGGAAACATCTTCCCCGACCAGATCGTGTTCCTCGAGCAGATGCGGATCCACGGCAACGACGGCGGACTGCTGATGATCCCCGGTTCCACCGTCGACATCCACGGCGAGAAGGCGACGCTGGCACATCCGATCCCGGACGCCGACGTCGAGAAGATCTTCACCGACAAGGCCGCCTACATCGAGGACATGGCACAGCGCCTCGCGCCCGTCATCGCGGCCGAGAAGGCCACGTGGGCGCCCGCGGAGGGCGAGCCGCTGCTCGGGCCGCTCAAGGCCAAGTTCGAGCCGATCATGGCGCAGTCCGACCTGATCTGCGACGGCATCGGCTACCCGGTCGGACTCGTGATGGGGGACGAGACCGTCGTCCTCGACTTCCCGAACCGCACCGTCCGGGAGCCGCAGGAGGGCGACGGCAAGTACCGCTACGGCTTCCGCATCGCACCCGAACTGGTGCGCACCGTGCTGCGCGACGACGAGCCGGACTGGGTCAACACGATCTTCTTGTCCACCCGCTTCGAGGCGTGGCGCGTCGGCGGCTACAACGAGTTCCTCTACACGTTCTTCAAGTGCCTGACGGACGAGCGGATCGCCTATGCCGACGGCTGGTTCTCCGAGGCCCACGACGACAGCGCGTCGATCGAGATGGGTGGCTACGAGATCCAGCGCCGCTGCCCGCACCTCAAGGCCGACCTGTCGAAGTTCGGTGTCGTCGAGGGCTCCAACCTGACGTGCAACCTGCACGGCTGGCAGTGGGACCTCGAGACCGGGCGCTGCAAAACGTCCAAGGGACACGAGCTGCGGTCGGCGAAGCTGGGCTGACCGCCCGATCCGCACGACACGAACCCGGCGGCCGAGACTCCCACGAGCCTCGGCCGCCGGGTTCGTCTAGATTCGGGCGCATGACGTCATCCCCCGGGGAGAAGCCCGGTGCGAGCATCCCGATCCTGTCCGTTCCCAACCTGCGCGATGTCGGTGGCTACCGCACCCGGGACGGCGCCACCATCCGGTTCGGGCGTTACTACCGCTCGACCGACCTCAGCAAGATCACCGTCGACGACGCCCCGCGGCTCGCGGACCTGGGCCTGGTGACGGTGTTCGACCTGCGCACCCACTCGGAGCGGGAGGCTGCACCGGACCGGCTGCCGCCGTCGGCCCGCGAGGTCCCGCTCGACGTCCTCGCCGACAAGGCGCTGCGGTCGGTGCCCGCGCAGATGCAGGCCGTGATGTCGGATCCGTCGATCGCGGTGTCGATGCTCGGCGAGAACAAGGCACTCGACTACTTTCTCGGCAGCTACCGCGACTTCGTGACCCTGCCGAGCGCGCTCGCGTCGTACCGCACCCTGTTCACGGATCTGGCGGCCCGCGACAACCTGCCCGCCCTCGTGCACTGCACCACCGGCAAGGACCGCACCGGCTGGGCGACGGCGTCCCTGCTGCTCCTGCTCGGGATGGACGAGGACGACGTCTTCCACGAGTACCTGCTCACCAACGACCAGTTGCTGCCGGCGTTCGCGTCGATCTTCGACAAGTTCACCGCCGCCGGCGGGGATCCGGAACTGCTGAAGCAGGTTCTCGGGGTGCGGCCCGAGTACCTGCAGGCGGCGCTGGCACAGATGCGCGAGAAGTTCGGCTCGATCGAGGGCTACTTCGCCGACGGACTCGGCATCGACGTCGCCGGACAGGACGCGATCCGCGCGCACCTGCTCGAGGGCTGACGACGGTTCAGGCGGGGATGCGCAGCGGCCGCGCGAGCACGCGCGCGAGCACGAGTCCGATCACGATGCCGACGGCGTCGGCCGTCGCATCCCACACCGATCCGCTGCGCTGGATCGGCAGCGCGCCCTGCAGCACCTCCGACACCGCCGCGAACACCAGCAGCCACGCCGCCGTCCACGCCACCCCGATGCGGGCGTAGCGGGACGTGAGCGCCAGCGCCGCGAACATCAGGGCGTGGGTGACCTTGTCGCTGTTCTCCGGTCCGCTCGGGACCGTGGAACCGGGGGAGAACAGCATCACGAGCACCACGACGGTCGCGATCGCGAGCGGCACCGCGCGCCGGTCGAGCTTGTCGAACACGGGACTCCTCAGTGCTCGACGAGGGTCAGCCCCAGGGCGCCCTCGGTGAATCGTCGAACCGCATCGGTCGCGGTGGTGAGCACGTCCTCGTGGCCGGGCCGCGCCCAGCCGCTCAGGACGCCGGTGCCGTCGGACGGGGTCACACCCACCTCGGCGAGCAGTTCGCCCGTCGTCGGCTCGCACACAGCCCAGGAATAGTGCTCGTCGTCGGCCCACTGGCGGACCCGCTCGGCGACGTAGCCGGGATCGGCGATGCCGCCGTCGCGCAGCGCCGGACGGTCGTCGACACGCTCGTCGGCCCGCAGTCCGCGCAGGTACCAGGAGCCGGCATTGATCTCGATCGGTTCCATCAGCAGCCGCCGCGCCCCTTCTTGCCGCCGAACAGAACTGCCGCCGTCGCCGGGATCAGCAGGAAGAACAACCAGCTGTGATCGATCGGGACGAGGAAGAACAGGGCGAGCGCCACGAACGGGATCACCGCCATCACGGTGTTGCGCCAGCTCTTCTCGTCGTCGGACTCGACCGCGTCCGGTGACACCGTCGCGGGCGGGGCCGCGGTGAGAGCCGGCAGGTCCGCGAACACGGTGTCGAGCTGTCCGCGCGTGGTGGCCGACGCGATCCGCCCGCTGCGCTCGTCGAACTCGGTGACCGTGAGCCGACCGTCGCTGAAGTGCCGGGTGAGTGCGTCGAGCGCCTGCTCGCGTTCGGCGGTGCCGATTCGGATATCGGGGACGTCGGCCATGTCTGGATACTACTGTGCGCGCCTTGCGGATCCGAGATCCGCAAGGCGCGCACAGGGTGGAGCAGAGTGTTGCTACCGAAGCATCACTTCAGTTCGGCGAGAACCGTTCCCTGGGTGATGGCGGCGCCGGCCTCGACCGACAGACCCGTCACGACGCCGGCCTTGTGGGCGGTGACCGGGTTCTCCATCTTCATGGCCTCGAGCACCACGATCAGATCGCCCTCGGCGACCTCCTGGCCTTCCTCGACGGCGACCTTGACGACGGTGCCCTGCATCGGGGCGGTCACGGCGTCACCGGACGCGGCACCGGCACCGGCACCGCCACGCTTGCGGGCCTTCGGCTTCTTGCGGATGGCACCCGCGGGAGCGCCGCCCGTGCCGACCGAGAACGAACCGGGCAGCGAGACCTCGACGCGGCGGCCGCCGACCTCGACGACGACCGACTGGCGGGGGAGGTTCTCCTCCTCGTCGGCGGCAGCACCGGAACCGGTGAAAGGCTCGATGGTGTTGTCCCACTCGGTCTCGATCCACTTGGTGTAGACCTCGAAGCTCTCGCCGTCACCGACGAACGCCGGGTTCTCGACGATGTGGCGGTGGAACGGGATGACGGTGGCGAGACCGTCGACCTCGAACTCGGCGAGCGCGCGAGCGGCGCGCTGCAGGGCCTGCTCACGGTTCTCGCCGGTGACAATCAGCTTCGCGAGCATCGAGTCGAACTGGCCGCCGATGACGTCGCCCTGGACGACACCCGAGTCGACGCGCACGCCGGGGCCGGACGGCTCCTTGTAGACGGTGATGGGGCCGGGGGCGGGCATGAAGCCACGGCCGGCGTCCTCGCCGTTGATCCGGAACTCGAAGGAGTGACCGCGCGGGGTGGGGTCTTCCTTGATGGTGAGCTCTTCACCGTTGGCGATGAGGAACTGCTGGCGAACCAGGTCGATGCCGGCGGTCTCCTCGGTGACCGGGTGCTCGACCTGCAGGCGGGTGTTGACCTCGAGGAACGAGACGGTGTCGCCCTGGACCAGGTACTCGACCGTGCCGGCACCGTAGTAGCCGGCCTCCTTGCAGATGGCCTTCGCGGACGCGTGGATTCGCGCGCGCTGGTCGTCCGTCAGGAACGGCGCGGGGGCCTCCTCGACGAGCTTCTGGAAGCGACGCTGCAGCGAGCAGTCGCGGGTGCCGGCGACGACGACGTTGCCGTGCTGGTCGGCGATGACCTGGGCCTCGACGTGGCGGGCCTTGTCCAGGTACTGCTCCACGAAGCACTCGCCACGGCCGAAGGCCGCGATGGCCTCACGGGTGGCCGACTCGAACAGCTCCGGGATCTCCTCGATGGTCTGCGCGACCTTCATGCCGCGACCGCCACCACCGAAGGCGGCCTTGATCGCGACCGGCACGCCGAAATCCTTGGCGAACGCGACGACCTCGTCGGCGTTCTTGACCGGATCCTTGGTGCCGGCGGCCATCGGAGCGTTGGCGCGCTCGGCGATGTGGCGGGCGGTGACCTTGTCGCCGAGGTCGCGGATGGACTGCGGCGACGGGCCGATCCAGATCAGACCCGCGTCGATGACGGCCTGCGCGAAGTCGGCGTTCTCGGACAGGAAGCCGTAGCCGGGGTGGATAGCGTCGGCACCCGACTTCTTGGCCGCGTCGAGGATCTTGTCGAACACCAGGTAGGACTCGGCCGACGTCTGGCCACCGAGGGCGAATGCCTCGTCGGCGAGCTTCACGAACTGTGCATCCGCATCGGGCTCCGCGTAGACGGCGACGCTGCCGTACCCGGCGTCCTTAGCGGCTCGGATGACCCGCACAGCGATCTCGCCGCGGTTGGCGACAAGCACCTTCGTGATGTGCGCGCTGGCATGACTGGGCACTGAGCCTCCTGTGTTTCGCATGGTCTGTCCCCGCGGTTCACCCGTGAGCGTCACCGGCAGGTATCTGTTGGCATCTCATCGGAGTGTAGGCACCAATCCGATAGACGATGTAACCGGATAGCGCTTACACATTAAGGGCTGCGCTCGCCGCCGCAACCCTACTGACCAGTAGTGGTATGGATTCCCGAGGCAGCCGCCGGTGCGACGGTGTGGGCCGGTTCCTCACCCGGAACCACCTCCAGCAGGGCCCGCCTGGCCCGGGCCAGGAACAGCAGGACGGCCTCGGTCGCGGCGGGCGTTCCCGGGAACCGGGCGGAGACGTTCACGCCGTGGGGAGTTCGATTCACCCAGATGTACACGTCGTGTGTGTAGTGGCGACTGCGCAGTGCCCGGGCCTGGACCTCGGGCCACTGCTGCGCCATCGGAACGAAGCGGACATCCATGTACGACACGACGAACCGGGGCCGGATCGGGGTCGCGAGGATCTCCTCGACCCGGGCGAACGGCACCCTCGCCGCTGACTTCGTCAGCGACACCGCGGCAGCAGCGCGCGCGGCGGACTCCGCGAAGTCGGCGGCGCCGGCGATGTCGAACTCGACGGGGGACAGGCCCACGAACCAACCGAGCGACGTCGCCCAGTGTGGATCGTTGCGGGTGTGCACCGGGGTCACCGTCCGGAACATCGTCTGGCCGGTCAGTTCGGCGCTCGCCTGGGCCAGGCACGCGAGAACGCCGGCGAAGAAGTTCTGGCCGGCGCGGTGACACACGGTGTTGAAGGCCGCCGCCTGGCGGGCATCGAGCACCCACTCCGAGACCGCGCGCTGCGCGACCCGATTCTCCGGTCGTGGACCCAGGTCGAGCGGGAAGTCCGACAGCCGTCCCTTGCTGCGCACGAAGGCCGTCCGCCAGCACTCGACCGCCGGGTGCCGGTGATCGATCTCCGCAGCGGACGCACGCTCCTCGGCGCCGAAATCGATGTAGCTGCCGGCCGGAACCAGATCGGACGGTGTCCCCGTCAATGCCTCGGTGTACAGGCGGGTGATCTCATGGGCGACCAGCACCACCGACAGCCCGTCGATCAGCGAATGGTCCGCGGCGAAGAACACCGTGCACCCCGGATCGGGGTCGGCATGCTCGAGCGTGACGAACAGATAGGCGGGCCAGCGGTGCGGCGACGTGAGTTCGTCGAACAGGTCGTGCACGCGCTCGAACACCGTGTCGGCGTCGAACTCGTACTCGTGGCGGACCTCGTTGAGGTCGACCTGGTCGGCGTCGATCGTGTAGCGGCGGATCCGGCCGTCGGACAGCAGTTCCGCGTGGCTCCGCAGCGGCTCGTGCCGCTCGATCCACGCACGGACCGCGGTGCGGAAGGCATCGTGATCGAGCGGCTCGGGCAGCCGGAAGGCGGTCCCGAGCCACGACTCGCGGCCGTCGTCGTGCGTGCTGTCCGCGGTGCGGCGCAGGTGCGCCTCGTGGATGTAGGAGGCCGGGCGGCCGTCCTCCACCCACCCGGGTCCCGCTTCGGGTAACCACTCGGTGAGCATGCCGGGGGAGATCGCGTACTCCGCGAGCTCGGTGAATTCCATCGTGGAGAATCCAGTCTCTTGTTCGCCGCGGTGGCGGCGGTGAAGATCGTCACAGTCGAGGTCGCCGGGGAGGGTCGCTCCCCGGGTCACTGCTGTTTCGGGTGATGTGCGTCAGGTGTTACGCGAGGCACATGATCAGTTGCGGAGGTGCCGCTTGATCCGTGCGAGCATCGCGCTCATGCCGCGCAACCGCAGGGGGCTGACGGCGTCGGCCAGACCGAGGTCCGAGTAGAAGTCGTCGGGAACCGCGAGAATCGTTGCGGCGCTGTGCCCGTCGAGCCCCTGGTGCAGGATCGACGCGAAGCCCCGCGTCGTCGGAGCCTCGGCGGGAGCACTGAAGTGCAACCGCACCTTCTCCCGGTCCGAACCGTCGACGAACAGGAACAGCGGCGACTGGCACTCCGGCACCGGCTCCATCGCGTCCTGCTCGAGTTCGGCGGGCAGCGGTGCCAGCTCACGACTGAACTCGAGCAGCAACTGCAGCTTGTCCTGCCCGTCGACCGCAGCGAAGTCGTCGACGATCTCGGCGAGGCTCTCCGGCAGGCTCACGAAGCCACGTCCTGGGTGGAACCGGGCACGGTACCGGGAGCGTTGCCGGGCTGGTCGCCCTTGACGATCGGGACCCGCACGACGTTGCCCCACTCGGTCCACGAGCCGTCGTAGTTGCGCACGTTCGGGAACCCGAGCAGGTGGGTGAGGACGAACCACGTGTGGCTCGACCGCTCCCCGATGCGGCAGTACGCGACGACGTCGTCGTCACGCGAGAAGTCGGCGTAGATCTCCTCGAGCTCCGGACGGCTGCGGAAACGCCCGTCCGGTGCCGCGGCCCGTGCCCACGGGATCGAGATCGCGGTGGGGATGTGTCCGCCGCGCAGCGCCCCCTCCTCGGGGTAGTCCGGCATGTGGGTGCGCTCGCCGGTGAATTCCTGCGGGGACCGCACGTCGACCAGCGGACCCTCCCCGAGATGCGCCAGTACCTCGTCCTTGAACGCGCGGATCGAGGTGTCGTCGCGCTCGACCACCGGGTACTGCGTGGGCGCCGGCATCGGGACGTCGAGCGTGGTGTCGCGGTTCTCCGACAGCCATGCGCCCCGACCGCCGTCGAGCAGGCGGACGTCCTCGTGACCGAACAGCGTGAACACCCACAGGGCGTACGCCGCCCACCAGTTGCTCTTGTCGCCGTAGATGATCACGGTGTCGTCGCGTTCGATGCCCTTGCGGCTCATCAGGTCGGCGAACGCGGTGCCGTCGATGTAGTCGCGGGTGACCGGATCGTTGAGGTCCAGGTGCCAGTCGATCTTCACCGCGCCGGGGATGTGGCCGATGTCGTACAGCAGGACGTCCTCGTCCGATTCGACCACCTTCACACCGGGGGTGCCCAGGTTGACGGACAGCCACTCGGTCGAGACCAGTCGCTCCGGATGGGTATACGCAGCGAACGCGGGATTGGGGTCGGGCGCGACGGGCACGGGTGGGCTCCTGAAGCAGTGGTGGCAGGCTGTGCCTGTCGATTCTAGTCGTACAGGCACAGCGCGCCTCAGGTCGCCGGGAGCATCAGGTCGCGGGAACCACCGCCGGACTGCACGCGGCGGTCAACACGGCACACACCTCGGTGAGGAACCCCTCGATCGTCGCGTGCGCCGTCGGGGTGTCGGGGAAGCGGGACCGCAACGCCAGACCCGATTCGGTGCGCGAGATCCAGAACTGGGCGTCGTCGGCGACCGTGACATTGCTGATGTGGTGGGCATTGAGCGTGACGTGGTCGGCCGTGCCGGGCAGGCGGCGGTAGTCGATGTACGACGCCATGAAGACGTCCGTACGGACCCGTCGGTACCGGTCACCCATGCTGTTGCGGACCTGCGCCATCGACACACCCTGCACGTCCAGCGCCGTCCGGAACGAGGCGTGCGTGCGGGCCAGGTCGGTCGTGAAGTCCACGTCGTCGGCGTGCACCGTGATCGGGCCGTTGGTGGTCAGCCAGCCGATCGCCTCCGCCCACCGCGAATCGTTGCGGGCGTGCAGCGGGAACTGCAGCGGCAGCAGCGCCGGTCCGCCGGCGCGGCGCACAGCTGTGCCCATCGCGGTGAGCACGCCGGTGAACACACTGCCCTCCGCGGCGACACACAGTTGCTCGAACCGCGCGGTGGCCTCGGCGTCGAGCAGGGTACGGACGTCGGCGGCCTGCTTCACCGGCGCCCCGGCCTCCACACCCAGGTCGAGCGGGAAGCTGGGCGACGTCCCGCCGCAGAGCGAGTAGAAGTGCGCCCATGCGGCGATTCGCGGATCGTCGTCGGCCATCGCGGGGGACCGGGCCTCGTCCCGGCAGAACGCGGCGAAACTGCCGGCAGGCGACGGAACACCGACCGGTGCGAGCCCGGCGCACTCCTCGTACAGCCGGCGCAGGTCCGCCAGCGCGAAGACCAGCGAGTAGCCGTCGACCAGGGTGTGGTCGAACGCGGCGATGATCGTCGAGGAGGTGTCCCGCTCGACGGTGGCGAACATGTACGCGGGTGCGGTCAGTGGGTCGCACACCTCGGTGAAGCGGCCGCGCAGGTGGTCGCGAAGCGCGTCCGACGCCGTGAACACGTGCGACGCCGACGGGGTGACGCGCACCTGCCGAGGATCGAACTCGACCCGGTTGATCGAATCCGGAGTCACCTCGAACCCGGTGTGCAGGCTGTCGTGCCGCTCGATGAACAACCCGAACGCGCGGGCGAGCGCGTCCCGGTCGAGGCGGATCGGAAGATCGAAAGCCGCGGCCATCCACACGCTCCGCCCGGCGCCGTGGATGCGAGCGGTCTCGAGGTGGAAGTGCTGGTTGTAGGACGGCGGCAGAACGGAGACGGCGACCGTCCCCGGATTCGGGGTGACCAGCCATTCCGTCAGTTCCCCGGGTGTGACGTGGTAGCGGTCGACAGCGGTGACGTGCATGCCGATCACCCCTTTCCGATCGTGTAGTCACCGGTGTCGGCCACGGTGCGAATGATGGCGCCCAACCGCTCGGCGTAGCGGGCCACCGATTCGTGCGCAGCGGGTGTGTCGGGGTGCGACAGCGCCATCCAGGTGCTGTCGTGCAACTGGTTGATCCACATCGACACGATGGAGGTGTCCTTGCCGCCGACGAGGCCGGTGATCCGGGACGCCTCGACCGTGGCCGGGTCGAGCGGCAGTCGGTGGATGTCGATGTAGGACACGATCGGCGGTACCGACAGGGTCGACGGGGCGATCGGGGCAGCATCTCCGGCGGCGGCCAGCACGATGTCGATCACCTGATGCACCGAGACGTCCGCGAGGGCTCGACCGGTCCGGAAGGCGTCCCGCGCGCGGGACGCGATCTCGGAGAAGCGGGTGGCGCCGTCGAGTGCGAAGCTCACCGGGATGACGTTGATGAACCAGCCCTGGGACCATGCGAACTCGGTGCCGCGGGTGCTCACCGGCGTCATACCGAGGTAGCGGTCCCGGCCGGCGAGTTCGTGTTCGACGATCGCCAGGGCCGCGAAGAACGCACCGATGGCGTTCCCGCCGGCAGCCTTCGCGACCTCGGTGAACCGCACGGTCTGCGCGGGGTCCGCCAGCTCGAAGCGCGAGCCCACCGCGGGCCGCGGGCCGTCCTCGACACCCAGCTCGAGGGGGAAGCTGGGGAGGGTGCCGCCGTGCTCGACGAGATAGGACAGCCATCCGTTCACCTGCGGCGATGCCAGGGTCAGCGACTTGGCCCGCTCCTGTTCCTGCTGGCTGAACTCCACGAAACTGCCGGCCTCGGGCAGCCGGGCCGGTGTACCGGACACCTCGGCGAGGTACAGCGTCCGCAGCTCCGCGACGGTGAGCAGCATCGACTGCGCATCGGTGTGCGCGTGGTCGACGGCGTGGAACACCGTGAACCGGGCGGGGGCGTCGCCGCTCCCGGTGTCGTGCTCGACGGCGCCGAACACGAACGCCGGCCAGGCCAGCGCCGACGTCCCGGTCGCGAACCGGTGTTCGACGTGCTTGCGGATCTGGTCGGAGCTCGCGCTCTCGTCGATGACCCGGGACTCGAGTTCGATGCTCTGCGCCGGGACGACGTGTCGGCGGATCAGGTTGTTCGCGTCGGTCGGATCCGCGTCGGGATCCTCGAACGAGAACCAGCTCGCGTAGGTCTCGTGCCTGCGCAGATAGATCTGGAGGGCGCGGGCCATCGCAGGGGCGTCCAGCGGGCCCTCGATGTCGAAGGCGACGCCGATCCACGGTGACTGGGCCGCCGATGTCCGTGCCGTCACCGCGGCTCGGCGCAGGTGGCGCTCCTGGATGGTGGACGGCAGCGCCGGGTCGATGGGAGCTTCCGCTGCGGCGGAAGCCGTGCGATCACTGACCGTCCACTCGACGAGCCGACCTGGTGGCGGCGTCCAATGAGTGATCAGGTTGAGATCCATGCAACGCTCTCCGAGGGTGTGTAGCGGGCGCACCGCCCTCGACGCGTCGTCAGGGGCGCTGAGCGCGGTCGTGGTGGTGTTGTGTGCCCAGGGTCACTCCCGGGTGCGACCACGACATTAAGCGTTCAGGTCTCGAAAGCGTCAACTTTTCGTACATTCTTGGTGACGATGGCGATTCGTAATCGGTAAAGTAAGGGTCGTTCTGTGCCAACTGTGCAATCGCGTCCGGTGCTGTCGGACGCCGTGCCGTACCCGCCCGCGCGTCGAGCGTGGCTGGGCCTGACCGCCAGCCTGCTCGCGGTGTTCATGCAGTTGCTCGACACGACGATCATGAACGTCGCGCTGCCCAGCATCGCGGTCGACCTCGGCGCCGACTCGTCCGCGCAGTTGCTCATGGTCAGCGTGTACGTCCTGGCCTTCGCCTGCACACTCATCACGGCCGCCCGACTCGGCGACATGCTGGGCCGCCGACGGGTGTTCCTCACCGCGATGTCCGTCTTCGTCCTGGCGTCGCTGCTGTGCGGCCTCGCGCAGGACCCGCTGGTGCTGGTGCTGGCGCGGGCCGTCCAGGGCCTGGCCGCCGGATCGATGTCGGCGCAGACCTTCGCCCTCATCGCGGGACTGTTCCCGAAGTCGCGCCACGCCCGAGTCTTCGGCATCTACGGCGCGACGATCGGCTTGGCAACCGTGTCCGGACCGCTCGTCGGTGGCCTGCTGATCGCCTGGGACCTGTTCGGCTGGGGCTGGCGAACCATCTTCCTGGTGAATCTGCCGCTGGGCCTCCTCGCGCTCGTCGTCGCCTGGCGGTACCTGCTCGACGCGCGCCCACCGACGCCCCGGCGACTGGATCCGGTGGGTGCGGCGCTGTCGGCGCTGGGTCTGCTGCTGCTCATCTGGCCGCTCGTCGAGGGCCGGGAGCGGGGGTGGCCGCCGGTCCTGGTCGCGATGCTCGTCCTGTCCGTGCCGGTCATGGTGACGTTCGTGGTGTACGAGCGCCGTCTCGCGCGCCGCGGTGGCGATCCGGTGCTGCGCATCGACCTGTTCGCCGACCGGTCCTTCACCCGCGGCGCGATCATGGTGTTCCTGTTCTTCGGCACCCTGACGTCGATGATCTTCACGATCTCGCTCACCCTCCAGTTCGGCTTCGGGTTCTCGGCGCTGAAGGCAGGTGTGACAACCCTGCCGTGGGCGGTGGGGACCGGCCTGGCGGCGCCGCTCGCCGCGCTGGTGTACCGGAGGATCGGCAACCTGGTCCTGCCGCTCGGCATGGTGCTGTTCGCGGGATCGCTCGTGGCGCTGGCCGAGGTCCTGCACCGGGAGGGCACAGATCCCGGCATGTCGGCGCTGGCCGGGCCGCTCGTCGTCGGCGGCATCGGGCTCGGCCTGTTCGTGGCGTCGCTGCAGACAGCGGTCCTGGCCTCCGTCCGTCAGGAGCAGGCCGGGATCGTGTCCGGTCTGCTGCCCACCATCCAGCAGGTGGGCAGCGCGATCGGTCTGTCGGTGATCGGCGTGGTGTTCTTCGGCCTGGTCGGACTCGCGGCGCCCGACGCGGTGCAGCAGCAGCGCGGTGACCTGGTGGCCGGTCTGACGTCCGCCGGTGTGCCGGCTCCGTTGATCCCGCAGGTGGAGAACAAGTTCGTCGACTGCGTCACCGAGCAACTGTCGTCGTCGCATCCGGCGCAGGTGCCGGACGGTTGCGCCGACCTCGGCGGTGGCGGCTCGCTGACGGGTGCGCAGCAGCAGATCGTCGACAATGCGCTGGCCGTGTCGCTGGACTCCGCGCAGGCCGCGGCAGGCGAGGCGTTCCTGCAGGCCGAGCGGCGCGTGCTGCGGATCGTCGGCGGAATCGGTGTGTTCCTCGCGCTCGCGTCCCTCACACTGCCGCGATGGAACCGGATCGAGGAGGACGACCCGGTCGAGTCGTCGGAACCGTCGGAGGCGGTCGAATCGGGTGGCGTCGCGGGCGGGGAGCGGTAGGTGGATCCCGGACCCCGTGCGGCGTCGAAGCGCCCGACGTGTCCCGACCTCACCGGTCGCGCCGACATCGACCGACTGTTGCGTGCGTTCTACCAGCGGGCGCTGGTCGACCCCGTGCTCGCTCCCGCGTTCGAGACGCTCGCGGTGGTCGGACTCGAGGAGCATCTGCCGGTGGTGGGTGACTTCTGGGAGCAGATCCTGTTCCGCACCGCCCGCTACCAGGGTGAGTTCGCGATGGTGCACGAGGCGTTGCACCGGCAGCACGGACTCGCGGGCCAGCGGTTGGAGCGCTGGCTCGAGTTGTGGTGCGCGGCGGTGGACGGCTTCTTCGCCGGGCCCGACGCCGAGCGCGCGAAAACGAAGGCGGCCGCGATGGCGGCCGCCTTGGAGAGGTCCTGGAGTCGGGGGAACTAGCGCACGAGCGCGTTCGCTGCCCACAGTTCGGCGATGGAGACGCCGACGTCGGACAACAGCCGTCGCACCAGCGGCAGCCCGATCCCGATGACACTCGACGGATCGCCCTCGAGGCGTTCGACGAACCAGCCGCCCAGACTGTCGAGGGTGAAGGCGCCGGCGACCTTCAGGGGCTCACCGGTCGCGAGATACGCCTCGAGATCCTCGGTCGACGGGTTCGCGAAGTGCACGACGGTGCCGCTGTGATCGGCGGCGGCGGCGACGATCGCGCCGTCGGTGATCCGCAGGACGCTGTGCCCGGTCAGCAGGGTCGCGCTGCGGCCCGCCATCGACTGCCAGCGCCGCCGCGCGACGTCGACGGTATGCGGTTTGCCCTGCAGTTCGCCGTCGATCAGGAGCATGGAATCGCATCCGATCACGACAGCATCGGTGATGCCCTCGTCGACCAGGGCGGGAATCACGTCGCGGGCCTTGGCCTCGGCGAGCGTGGTGACGACCAGTTCGGGGGCCGCGGACGGCCCCAGTCGGTCGATGACGGCGTCCTCGTCCACACCGGACACTCGGACGGTCGGCTCGACCCCGGCGCCCCGCAACACGGACAGCCGTGCCGGGGACGCCGAGGCGAGAACCAGTTGGGTCACTGCGTGAGCCGGTCGATCAGAACGGACGCGACGCGACCGGGTTGCCGAACGAGTACGGCGAGAACGGCGCGCGAACCCGGTGCATGCGGGTCGGTGCACCCCACGTCTCGGGCGGCAACTGATCGGAGCCGGCATCGCCGGCCGAAGCTGCTGCCGCGGACAGGACCGCGACGAGAGCCGCGATGTCCTGGTCCGTCGGGTTCCCCTTGACGATCTTGATCACGGGACCCTGTGACCCTGCGGCAACGTCGGGCTCCAGACCTGCGAGCGCTTCAGCCAACGCGGCTCCTTCGAGCGAGGACGCGTCCAGCACCTCGGCGTCGGTGAGTACGTCTTCCCGGGTGGTCGCTGTCATAGGGGGATGTTCCCATGCTTCTTGGGCGGAAGCGAAACCATCTTGCGCTCCAGCAGGCGCAGAGCGGAGACGATCTGTCCGCGGGTGTGCGAGGGAGGAATGACGGCGTCGACGTAGCCGCGCTCTGCCGCAACGTACGGGTTCACCAGCGTGTCCTCGTACTCGGCCTGCAGCTTCAGGCGCAGGGCGTCGACGTCCTCACCGTTCTTGGCGGCCTCGAGCAGCTGCTTGCGGTAGACGAAGCCGACTGCGCCGGACGCGCCCATGACCGCGATCTGTGCGGTCGGCCACGCGAGGTTGACGTCCGCGCCCATGTGCTTGGAACCCATGACGTCGTACGCGCCGCCGTACGCCTTGCGGGTGATGACGGTGATCTTGCCGACCGTGGCCTCGCCGTACGCGTACAGCAGCTTCGCGCCGCGACGGATGATGCCGTTGTACTCCTGCTCGGTGCCGGGCAGGAAGCCCGGGACGTCGACCAGGGTGATGATCGGAACGTTGAACGCATCGCACGTACGGACGAAGCGCGCGGCCTTCTCGGACGCGTCGATGTCCAGGCAGCCGGCGAACTGGGTGGGCTGGTTGGCGACGATGCCGACACTGCGGCCGTCGACGCGACCGAAGCCGACGATGACGTTGGCGGCGCGCTCGGCCTGCACCTCGAGGAACTCGTCGTCGTCGAGGAGACGACGGATGACCTCGTGCATGTCGTACGGCTGGTTGGCCGAGTCCGGGATCAGGGTGTCGAGTTCGCGGTCCTCATCGGTGAGCGAGTCCTCGATCGAGCCGATGATCGGGTCGGACGGGGCCAGGCGCGGCGTCGCGGCCTGATTGTTGCTCGGCAGGTAGGACAGCAGGTCCTTGACGTAGTCGAGGGCGTCCTGCTCGCCGGAGGCGACGTAGTGCGCGACACCGGACTTGACCATGTGGGTCCGGGCGCCGCCCAGGTCCTCCATGGTGACGTCCTCGCCGGTGACGGTCTTGATGACGTCCGGGCCGGTGACGAACATCTGGCTGGTCTCGTCGACCATCACCACGAAGTCGGTCAGCGCGGGGGAGTAGACGTGGCCGCCGGCCGCAGGGCCCATGATCAGGGAGATCTGCGGGATGACGCCGGACGCCTGGACGTTGCGGTGGAAGATCTCGCCGTACAGGCCGAGCGAGACGACGCCCTCCTGGATACGCGCGCCGGCGCCCTCGTTGATGCCGATCAACGGGCGGCCGGTCTTGATCGCCAGGTCCATGACCTTGACGATCTTCTCGCCGTAGATCTCGCCGAGGCTGCCGCCGAACACGGTGGCGTCCTGGCTGAAGACGCAGACGTCGCGGCCGTCGACGGTGCCGTAGCCCGTGACGACGCCGTCGCCGACGGGGCGGTTGTCGGCGAGGCCGAAGTTGGTGCTGCGGTGCCGGGCCAGGGCGTCGAGCTCGACGAACGAGCCCTCGTCCAGGAGCGCGGTGATGCGCTCGCGCGCCGTCAGCTTGCCCTTCGCATGGACCTTCTCGACTGCGGCCTCGCCCATCGGCTGCATTGCCTGCGCCTGGCGGTTCCGCAGGTCAGCGAGCTTTCCCGCCGTCGTGTGGATATCCGGGGTATTCGCCGCCTCCGCCGCGGCTGGCTCCTGCACACTGGTCATGGGCAGTGAGCTTAACCAGGTCTCCGAGGCCTGCGTCGAGTGAGGTCGGGTTGCGTTGAATTATTCAACCTAAGCTACTGACGAGTCACATTCCAACCGTGTGCCCGGGCACATTCTAGGCTGGGCGAATGGCAGGACACATGTGGACCGATCTCAACCGACCCCCGCTGAACGTCGACGCTCTACGGCGTGCACTCGTCCGCGACGCCGGGGGTGACCCGGACGCGTTCTGGTCCGGTGTCGATGTGGTGGCCGAGACCGGCTCCACCAACGCCGATCTGCTGGCGCGGCCGCGGGACGTCGACTACGCCCGCAGCGTTCTCGTCGCGGAATACCAGTCGGGTGGCAGGGGGCGGCACTCGCGACCGTGGGTGAGCGCGCCCCGGGCGCTCGTGACCGTGTCCGCGGTGCTCGACATGCCGGGCATGGAGTTGTCCGACATCGGCTGGCTCCCGCTGCTCTCCGGGATCGCGGTCGTGGACGCTCTGCGCGGCGTCGCGAAGGTCGATGCAGAACTCAAGTGGCCCAACGACGTGCTGATCGGTGGGAAGAAGGTGGCCGGCATCCTCGCGGAGGTCGCGGCCACGGCGCCGGTACCGACGGTGGTCGTCGGCATCGGACTGAACGTGAGCCTGACCGAGGACGAGTTGCCCGTGCCGACCGCGACGTCGCTGGTGTTGGAGGAAGCGGCCGTCGTGGACCGCGACATCCTGGTGCGGGCGCTGCTTCGCGAGCTGGCGAGGCGCTGGCGGGAGTGGCAGTCCGTGGGGTGGCGAGTGGAGGACCTTGCGGCGGCCTACCGGGAACGGTGCGGAACGCTCGGCCGGCTGGTGCGCGCGGAGCTTCCCGGCGATCGGGAACTGATCGGGATCGCGTCCGACATCGATGTCGAGGGACGAATCGTGATCGAGGCAGAGGGCGAGTCGCCGGTCGCGGTATCGGCCGGCGACATCACCCATCTGCGTGCTGTGTGAGCGTCAGGCGCGCTTGGTGTCCCACGTGGACACGGCCCAGATCACCACGATGTCGAGCGCGATGATCAGGATCGACCACATCGGATACCACGGGATCCACAGGAAGTTCGCGATGATCGAGAGCGCCGCGATGATGATCGCGGTCACCCGCGCCCATGTCGCGCCGGTCAGCAGTCCCAGTCCGACGAGGACCACGACGATGCCGAGGATCAGGTGGATCCAACCCCACGTGGTGAGGTCGAACTGGTAGACGTACTCCGGGCCGACGACGAAGAAGTTGTCGTCTGCGAGAGCCGAGATTCCCTGGAATATCTGCAGGATGCCGACTGTCATGAGGATGATCGCGGCGGCGATCGACGCTCCCGCAGCGAATCCCTCCTTGGCACCGCCCGAACTGTGGGTCGTCGGTGTGCGATCCGTCATCGCAGTTCCCCTTTCGATCGGTCGAGAAGACGTCGCTGGAGAAGCCACTCCATCAGGAGGAGTGTCGTACCGAATTCTGCCGGGAACCTCACCCGCTGGGGGTGAAACCGTGCGAAATCGCGGGAGGGAACGACAATGCCGTTCATCGCTGGCAAAAGCGTGAATTGCTGCTACTTTGACGCTCATCCACGATTTGCGTGACGCGGAGGGAAAAACGATGAACGGTCCACAGGGCATGTCGGCAGGAGCGGAAGAAGTCTGGGTCGGTGAATCCGGACAATGGGAAACTGCTCGCCGTTTCCTGACCGGACTGACCGTCGTATTCGGCCTGCTCACGCTCGGCCTCGGAATTGCGATGCTCGTCTGGCCCGACGCGACCCTGGTGGTGGCGGCCGTCCTCATCGCGATCCAGGTGTTCGCGTTCGGCATCATCCAGATCGTGAGGTCCTTCGCCGAGGTCGGCGCCCCGACCGCGGCGCGCACCCTGACCGGCCTTTCGGGTGCCCTCGCGGTCCTGCTGGGGTTCCTCGTTCTCCGTAGCCCGCTGCAGACGCTCGTGATCATCGCGCTCGTCATCGGCGCATGGTGGGTGTTCCGCGGGGTCCTCGACATCGTCGCCGGCGCGTCGGAGGTCCCGGGCAACCGTGCGGTGGGCATCGTGCTTGGCATCATCAGCGTCGTCGCGGGTGCGATCGTGCTGCTCCAGCCGGAGCTCTCGCTGGGCGTCTTCGTGATCGTCGTCGGCGTCTGGATGATCCTGTACGGCATCATCGTGGTCGCCGCGGCCTTCCTCGCCCGACGCGCGGGCTGATCCGCCGGGCCCGGACCGGTTCTCGCCCGCGAGTGGAGGTCGGATGGCGCGCAGGAAAGATCGGGAACCGCCGGCTCCGACGAACCGCTCGGACTGGGCGATCCCACGCGGCCTGATCGTTCTCCTCGCGATCGCCGGCGCTGTCGTCGCGGTCACCGGCATGAAGGCCTTCTCGGGAGTGCTGGGTCCGGTGTTCCTCGCGCTCATGCTGACGGTCGGCGTCCAGCCCATCCAGGAGTGGGTGCGCCGCCGGGGCTGGCCGCGCTGGATCGGGATGCTCGGCGCCTTGGTCGCGGTGTACGCGATCCTGCTCGGGCTGGTCGGAGCGCTCGCGATCTCGGTCGCGCAGTTCGCGACGCTGCTCCCGGAGTACTCCGACGACGCGCAGCGACTGCTCGACCAGGTCGAGCAGCAGCTGGAACAGCGCGGGATCGGATCGGACCAGATCCAGAACGCGCTGTCGGGCATCGATTTCGGTAAAGCGGTCGGCTACGCGGAGGCGCTGGTCTCGGGCCTGCTGGGCGTGTTCTCCAACCTGTTCTTCATCCTCGCGCTGTTGCTGTTCATGGCGTTCGACGGGATGTCGATGCACTCCAGGTTGGCCGTCGTCGCGAAGAACCGACCCGAGATCGCTTACGCCATCGAGACGTTCGCTTCGGGAACGCGCAGCTATCTGATCGTGTCGACGGTCTTCGGGTTGATCGTCGCGGTGATCGACGGCCTCGCGTTGTGGTGGCTGGGCATTCCGCTCCCCATCCTGTGGGCGTTGCTGTCGTTCATCACGAACTACATCCCGAACATCGGGTTCGTGCTGGGCCTGATACCGCCCGCGCTGCTCGGGTTGCTCCAGGGCGGACCGAAACTCGCGATCATCGTGATCGTCGCCTACAGCGTCATCAACGTTCTGATCCAATCGGTGATCCAGCCCAAGTTCGTCGGTGACGCCGTCGGATTGTCGGTGACGACCACGTTCCTCGCCCTGGTGTTCTGGGGTTGGGTGCTCGGCCCACTCGGTGCGCTGCTGGCGATTCCGATGTCACTGCTGGTGAAGGCGTTCTTCATCGACATCGACCCGTCCACGCGCTGGGCCGATGTGTTCATCAAGGGTGCTCGCGAGGTCGAGCAGCCGCCGCCGGAGGCGCCCCGCAGTCCGTGAGCCGTCGGACGCCTCGACGGACTGCGGACCTGGCACACTCGTCGCATGGGTTATCCGCAGGACGCGCTGGCGGCGGACGAGGAACTGGTGCTGCACCGGCATCCGCACTGGAAGATGCTCGTCGCCCCGGCACTGATCTTCATCCTGGTCACCGCGATCGCGGGCTTCGCGGCGGGAATCGCGCAGTCGCAGTTGACCGGCGGTGCGGTGACCGTGGTGCTCCTGGTGATCGCCGCCCTGTGGCTCGCCGTCGTCGGATGGCGCGTGCTCGTGCCGGTGTTGCGCTGGAACTCGACGCACTTCATCGTCACCGACCGCCGGGTGATGATTCGGCACGGGGTGCTGACCCACACCGGCATCGATATCCCGATGAACCGAATCAGCAATGTGCAGTTCCGTCACGGGTTGGTGGACCGAATGCTGCGGACCGGAACTCTCGTGATCGTCTCGTCGTCCGACGACCCACTCGAATTCGACGACATTCCGGAGGTGCAGAAGGTGCATTCGCGTCTGTACCACCAGGTGTTCGATTCGACGACCACACATCGCGACGACTACCGGGACGACCGATACCAAGGGCCGGGACAGGCACCGGACAACTCCGGAGAAGACGGCCGGAATTTCCGGAAAGGCTGGTAATGGAACCGCGCCGACGACACCGACCGTAGGCTGTCGTCGTGACCGCTGTACTACTTGCCGAAGATGACGAGGCCATCGCTGCGCCACTGTCGCGTGCACTCGGACGCGAGGGCTACACCGTCACGATCGAACAGACCGGGCCGTCCGCGCTCGATCGTGCGCTGACCGGCGACTTCGAGCTCCTCATCCTCGACCTCGGTCTGCCCGGCATGGACGGGCTCGAGGTGTGCCGCCAGCTCCGTGCACACAGCCTCGACCTGGCGGTACTCATGCTGACCGCGCGCACCGACGAGGTGGACTTCGTGGTCGGTCTCGACGCCGGCGCCGACGACTACGTCGGCAAGCCGTTCCGTCTGGCCGAGCTGATGGCGCGGGTTCGGGCTCTGCTCCGGCGCAGCGGTGGCGGGGAGGACGTGGCCGTCGAGGTGGCCGGTATCCGTCTCGAGCCCGCGGCCCGTCGAGTCCTCGTCAACGGATCCGAGGTCGCGCTGGCCAACAAGGAGTACGAGCTGCTGCGCGTGCTGCTCGAACACGCCGGTCAGGTCGTCTCCCGCGACACGATCCTGCGCGAGGTGTGGGGCGATGTCGAACTGCGGGGGTCGAAGACCCTCGACATGCACATGTCCTGGCTGCGCCGCAAGATCGGCGACGAGGGCGCGGGCGCTGATCGTCGGATCGCGACCGTGCGTGGCGTCGGCTTCCGCATCAACACCGACTAGGTTTCCCGCGCCGTGCGCCGCAGAATTCTGCAATCGATCCTCGCCGTCGTCATCTTCACGGGTCTGCTGCTCGGTGCGCCGCTGATCTACACGGCGTGGCTGTGGGTGGAGGACTTCACGCGCAGCGACCTCCAGGGCCGGCTCGACCGGATGGCCGCCGAGATCATCGTGCAGGAGGGCTCGTCCGGCGTCGTCGAAGGCGGACTCGACACGACGGGGCTGCGGCTGCTCGTCCCGGAGGGCGGCAAGCTCGTCGTCGTCTACCCGACGCCGGAGGAGAGTGCGTCGCGACTGGACATCGGCGCGGAATCGGTGTTGACGCCGCTCGTCGAATCCCTGTCGATGGGGACGTCGGGATCGCTGCGACTCGAGGCGCCGTCGGATCGGATGCGGACCCTGCAGCGCCAGGCGGTCGGCGCGGTGACCCTGCTGGTGCTCGCGTCGATCGGCGCAGGAGCAGGTGTCGCCGTCGTGACCGCGAAACGTCTCGCCGACCCTCTCAAGGACGTCGCCGAGCGGGCGGCCCGGCTCGCCGAGGGGGATTTCCGGCCCGACTCGCGGCGGCACGGCATCCCGGAACTGGACCGGGTGTCCGACGTGCTCGACTCGGCGACGGTGGAGATCGCCGGCCGACTGCAGCGCGAGCACGCGCTCGTCGGCGACGTCTCGCACCAGTTGCGCAGCCGCCTCACCGCCGTGCGGCTACGGCTCGACGAGCTGTCCGGGCATCCCGACCAGGCGGTGGTCCACGAGGCCGAGGAGGCGATGGCGCAGGTCGACCGGCTCACCGTCGCGATCGACGACCTGGTGCGTTCCTCGCGGGCCATGGGCGCCGCGGACCGGGAGCCGGTGTCGGTCGTGGGAGAACTCGCGAGCGTCGTCGCGGACTGGCAGGGGCCGTTCAAGGACGCGGGCCGGGTGCTGCGACTGCGCGGCGAACCGCGGTTGACGTCGTCGGCGACCGGGTCGCGTCTACGGGAGGCGGTGTCCGTGCTGATCGACAATGCCCTCCAGCACGGCGCGGGCACCTGCACGGTGTCCGTGCGTCTGGTGTCCAGCCCGGTGGGGCGCGACGCGGGCAAGGACCCGCGGGTGTGCGTCGAGGTGTCGGACGAGGGGGAGGGCGTGCGCGACGAACTGGCGCCGCACATCTTCGATCGGGGTTTCTCCGGTGCCGGGTCGACCGGCGTCGGGCTGGCGCTCGCACGGGCCCTCGTGGAGGCGGACGGCGGCCGGCTGGAACTGCAGCGCCGGCGCCCGGCGTTGTTCGCGCTGTTCCTCGCCCCCGCCAAGGACGAGGCGCCGACCCGGGTGGTCGGCATCCACGAACCTCGCTAGCTGCGGGTGGGATCCTCGTCGGCCAGCTCGACGGTGTCGGGCTGCTCGATGCGCTCGTGCTCGCCGGTCTCCTCGGGGAACACCCACCGCCGGAACGACCAGAACCGGAACACCATCTGCAGCAGGTTGCCGATGATGTAGTTCAGGACGAAGTCGACCACCACCAGCGTCCCGAAGCCCAGGGACGTCCGGATGTCGAAGAGGTTGTTCGCGATCCACAGCGGTGCCGCCGCGATGAGGACACCGATGCCGCTGATCGTGAAGAAGAGGAGCGCCTCGTGATGGCGTTCACGGCCGCCGCGATGCTTGAACGACCATTCGCGGTTGAGGATGTAGCTCAGGATGGTCGCGACCACACCGGAGAGGACCTTCGCGACGACGGGCTTCTGCTCGAGGACCGTGAGACTCAGCGAGTAGAAGATGGCAAGGTCCACCACCATGGTCGTGCCGCCGACGATTGCGAACTTGATCAATTCGTGGTGGCGAAGAACGATGGCTCTGAACGGCTGTGGAACTCGGCTCATCGCCGCGTCGACGAAAGACACAACATCGTATTCTACGAACCGGGGATCTCGATCGATGCAGCGGACCGTCCATTATCAGGTTCTTCACAGGTTGGGACCCTCGGTGACCTCGGAAGAACCGGTCCGAGGTGAACGTGACACCATGGTGTGTCGTGACCGGCAAAACTGATTCCGAACCTCGCCCCGCCCCTCCGCGTGATCTGCCCAGCGGTATGCCCGTGGTGACGATGATCGGTGGTGGCCAGCTCGCGCGCATGACGCACCAGGCCGCAGTCGAGCTGGGCCAGACGCTGCGGGTCCTCGCAGGCAGCATCGACGAGCCCGCGGCGCAGGTCAGCCCCGACGTCGTCCTGGGCAGCCACACCGACCTCGCGGCGCTCCGCAAGGCCGCGCTCGGCTCGAATGCACTGACGTTCGACCACGAGCACGTCCCCACCGAACACCTCGACGTGCTGGTGTCCGAGGGCGTCAACGTGCAGCCGCCGCCGCAAGCGCTGGTGTACGCGCAGGACAAGCTGGCGATGCGTCGCAAACTCAGCGAGATGGGCGCCCCGGTCCCGGCCTTCGCCGAGGTCACGTGGGCCGAGGACGTGATCCGGTTCGGCGCGGAGCATGGCTGGCCGATCGTCCTCAAGGCGGTCCGCGGCGGCTACGACGGCCGTGGCGTGTGGATCACCGACGACTCGGACGAGGCCGAGGCCATCGTCACCGAGCAGCTCGACAAGGGCGTCGAGCTCATGGTCGAGCAGGCTGTCGACTTCACCCGCGAGCTGTCCGCGATGGTCGCGCGTTCGCCGTTCGGTCAGGGCGCCTCGTGGTCGGTCGTCGAGACGGTGCAGTTGAACGGCCAGTGCGCGGTCGTGCTGGCGCCGGCGCCGCAGCTGTCGGGTGTGCTGGCGGCCGAGGCCGAGCAGCTCGCGTTGCGGATCGCGGCGGAGCTGGGCGTCGTCGGATCGATGGCCGTCGAGCTGTTCGAGACGACCGACGGTCGGCTGATCGTCAACGAGCTGGCGATGCGTCCCCACAACTCGGGTCACTGGACGCAGGACGGCGCGCGGACGTCGCAGTTCGAGCAGCACCTGCGTGCGGTCCTCGACTATCCGCTCGGCGATCCGTCGCCCGTCGCCCCGGTCACGGTGATGGCGAACGTGCTGGGTGCGCCGGAGGCGCCGGCGATGAGCATGGACGAGCGGCTGCACCACCTGTTCGCGCGGATGCCCGATGCGAAGGTGCACCTGTACGGCAAGGGCGAGCGCAAGGACCGCAAGATCGGGCACGTGAACATCGTGGGTGCAGCCGGTGGGTCCGTCGACGATCCGGCATACGTGGCGGCGGTGCGCGAGCGCGCGGAGCGGGCGGCGCACTGGCTGTCGCACGCCGAATGGACTGACGGGTGGGATGAACACGGTCGGTCCTGACCGGACTCGACGGCAATTCGGAACGAACACACGGGAGCGGACAGCAAGTGACTGAATCGAACGGGCCCGTCGTCGGGCTGATCATGGGCAGCGACTCGGACTGGCCGACGATGGAGGCCGCCGCCGAGGCGCTCGCCGAGTTCGGTGTCCGGTTCGAGGTGGGCGTCGTGTCGGCGCATCGCACGCCGCAGCGCATGCTCGACTACGCGCGTGACGCGGCAGCTCGGGGACTCAAAGTCATCATTGCGGGTGCGGGCGGAGCCGCGCACCTGCCCGGCATGGTCGCGTCGGCCACGCCGCTGCCGGTGATCGGCGTGCCGGTCCCGCTGAAGTACCTCGACGGCATGGATTCGCTGCTGTCGATCGTGCAGATGCCCGCGGGTGTCCCGGTCGCGACGGTCTCGATCGGTGGCGCGCGCAACGCCGGTCTGCTGGCCGCCCGCATCCTCGGTGCGTCGGATCCGGCCCTGCAGCAGCGGATGGCCGACTTCCAGGCCGGTCTCGAGCAGATGGTCCTGGAGAAGGACGAGGCACTGCGCGCCAAGCTGCTCGGCTGAGCAGTTCGGTCCGGGTATCTAGGCTGACGGCATGGCCCGGTTCCCCCTGAGCGAGCGCTGGTATCGCTGGAGTGCCGCCCACGCGGTCGGAATCGACCGCGTGCAGGCGGTGCTCCTGACGTTGGTGTGCCTGCCGAATGCACTGATCGACGGCAACACCGCATCGGTCGTGGTGACGCTCGGTATGACGCTGCCATTGGCGTGGCGCCGGTCGAAGACGGTGATCTCGGGGTTCGTGGTCGCGGCCTTCGCCGTCGCGCACCTGCTGCTGATTCCGGGCACGTTGCTGCCGAGTGCGATCGCGGTCCCCGTCGCCCTGTACGCGTTCGCGGCGTACACCCCGCGGTGGAGTAGCTACACGGCGCTGGTGATCGCGATCCTGGGTGCCTCGGCGGCCGGCGTCGAATACTTTGCGTACGAGGGGCGCGGCTGGCAGGAAGCCGTGATCACCTCGACGTTCCTCATCGTGTTCGTCCTCGCGGTGTGGGCCTTCGGCGACCTGCGCCGGGTGCGCATCCAGGAACTCGAGGGCGCCGTCGAGCGGGCGCGGCTGCTGGAACTCGAACGCGCTCAGGAGGCCGAACTGGCGGCCGTCAACGAGCGCACCCGCATTGCCCGCGAGATGCACGACATCGTCGCGCATTCGCTCACCGTCGTGATCGCGCAGGCCGACGGTGGTCGCTACAGCGCCGCGCAGGATCCGCAGGCCGCGATCGATGCACTCGAGACGATCTCGTCGACGGGTCGGCAGGCGCTCACCGACATGCGGGCGCTGCTGTCGGTGCTGCGCGAGGACCGGCCCCGCGAGTTCGCGGCGATGCCCGGCGCCGGTGACATCCCGGGGCTGGTCGCCGAACTGCAGCGCGGCGGCCTCGACGTCGACCTGCACGTGACCGGGGAGCCACGCGAGTTGTCGACCGGCGCCGGTCTCACGGCGTACCGCATCGTCCAGGAGTCGCTCACCAACGTCCTCAAGCACGCCGGGCCGGGGGCAGTGGCGCGCGTCGAGGTGAACTGGGGTGGCGACGAGGTCGAACTCGTCGTCGACGACGACGGCCGCGGCGGCGCTGCGGCCCTGATCGATGCGTCCCCGGGCGGGCAGGGCGTCATCGGGATGACCGAGCGCGCGAAGCTGCACGGCGGCAAACTCGTGGCCGGGCCCGTCCCCGGCGGTGGCTATCGGGTGCGCGGCCGGCTGCCGTATGTCGCGCCTTAGGCTGGTCGGCATGGAAGAAACCGCCCCGCAGCCGATCCGCGTCGCCCTCGTCGACGATCAGCAACTGGTGCGGGCGGGGTTTCGAATGGTGATCGATTCGCAGCCGGACCTGATGGTGGTCCTGGAGGCCTCCGACGGTGCGCGCGGCGTCGACGAGTTGTCGCGTACCGCAGCCGACGTCGTGCTGATGGACGTGCAGATGCCGATGATGGACGGCATCGAGGCCACACGCCGGCTCACGGCGCAGGGCGATGCGCCGAAGGTGGTGGTGCTCACCACGTTCGAGAACGACGAGTACGTGATGTCCGCGATCAGCGCGGGCGCCAGTGGCTTCCTCCTCAAGGACGTCCCGCCGGAACAGTTGCTCGACGCGATCCGGACCGTCCACCGCGGCGACGCCGTCATCGAGGCACGTTCCACCCGCAAGCTGCTGCAACATGTCGGCCCGATGCTGGGGGGTTCGGTGCGCCCGACACTTCCGGACGACCTGACGCCCCGCGAGGTCGAGGTGCTCGCGGCGATGGCGCGCGGGCTGTCGAACTCGGAGATCGCCGAGAGGTTCGTGGTTTCGGAGGCCACCGTGAAAACCCATGTGGGGCGGGTGCTCTCGAAGACCGGCTCACGCGACCGGGTACAGGCCGTGCTGTACGCGTTCCAGATCGGCCTGGTGCGGCCGCAGGATCTGCTCGGTTCCGACTGAGTCGGCCTGAGCGCCCACTCCTCGGGCCGCGCCGCGGGATCCCGCGGCGATCGCACACGAGTGGGCTCTGAGGCTGACCCGGTGTCCTACCCCGGGATGATGCGGTCGGCGGAGAGATCGCCCCGCGCTCCGATGTGGGAGCCCCCTGACCAGCCATAACGTCGTCGGTATGAGAACTGATGACCAGAAGGTGCGGGCGCGGGGCCTGACCAAGACGTACGGCGCCGGCGAGACCGCGGTGCACGCGCTGCGCGGTGTGGACGTGGACTTCGCGGCCGGGGCGTTCACCGCGATCATGGGGCCGTCGGGGTCGGGTAAGTCGACGTTGATGCACTGCCTCGCCGGACTCGACACCGCGACGTCGGGCACCGTCACGATCGGCGGCACCGAGATCACCGCGCTGGGCGACAAGGCGCTCACCGAGCTCCGGCGCGAGCGGATCGGGTTCGTGTTCCAGGCCTTCAACCTGCTGCCGGTGCTCTCGGCGGAGGAGAACATGCTGCTGCCGATGCGGCTGGCCGGGCGCGTGCCCGAACACAAGTGGCGTGAGGAGGTGGTGCGCAGACTCGGGCTCTCCGACCGGCTCGGACATCGCCCGCACGAGCTGTCCGGGGGCCAGCAGCAGCGCGTCGCCGTCGCGCGGGCGTTGCTGCCGCAGCCGGATGTCATCTTCGCGGACGAGCCCACCGGCAACCTCGACTCGCGGACCGGTGCCGAGGTGCTGGACCTGCTGCGGTCGAGCGTCCGCGAAACGGGGCAGACCGTGGTGATGGTGACCCACGACCCGGTGGCCGCGTCGTACGCCGACCGCGTCGTGCTGATCGCCGACGGCGGGATCGCCGGTGAGATCGACCGTCCCACGACCGATTCGGTGATCGAGACGATGCGTTCGCTCGGCGCCGACGACCTGAGCCGGACGCACTGATGCGGGGGCTGGCGTGGGCACAGATGCGCGCGCATGCGGGGCGCTACCTCGCGTCGGTGCTCGCGGTCGTGATCGCCGTCGCGTTCATCGTGGCGACACTGACGCTGAACTCGACGCTGAAGGCGGGCGTGACGGATTCGCTTGCCGGGCAGTACGCGACGACCGACGTCGTGGTCACCGGTAGCGACGACCTGACGGCGATCCGGGCGGTGCCGGGTGTCCACGCGGTCACCGAGGACGTCTCGGCGAGCGTCAAGGTGCGCCGCGACGGGGAAGGCTCGTCGTTCGGTTCGGCGCAGTCGGTGTCGGACGATCCGGGGCTGCGCTGGCAGACCCTGTCCGACGGGCGATTCCCCGATGCGCCGGGCGAGGTCGCGGTCTCTGCGAATTCGGGTGTGCCGATCGGGTCCGATCTGACGGTCACGACGCTGAGCTCCGAGTCGCAGGTCAGTGAGACCGCGACGGTGGTGGGCCTGGTGGATCTGTCCGGCACGGCGCAGGACATGAACGGCACCACGGTGTTCGCGACGGTCGGGCAGCTCGACGCCTGGACGTCGGGCAGCGGGAGCCGTGAGATCCGGATCGCGGGTGACGGCGTGATGTCGCAGCAGCAACTCGCGGACCGGGTGCGGGGCGCGCTACCGGTCGATGCGACGGTCGAAACCGGTGTCCAGCGGGCGGAACTGGCGTCGCAGCAGTACCTCGGCGATTCCGACCTCCTCGCGAGCGTCCTGCTCGCGTTCGGTGCCATCGCCGGCGTGGTCGCGGCGCTCGTGATCGCGAACACCTTCGCGGTGCTGCTGGCCGCACGGACGCAGGAGCTGGCGCTGCTGCGGTGCGTCGGTGCGACGGCAGCGCAGGTGCGCCGCAGTGTGCGGGTCGAGGCGGCCGGTGTCGGCGTGGTCGCGTCGGCGCTCGGTGTGCTGACGGGTGTCGGAGCGGCGTGGCTGGTGGCCCGGATCGCGGCCGCGGCGGACGTCCCGATCCCGTTGCGAGGGTTGAGCGTGACGCCGGTGGCGGTGATCGTGGGTCTCGTGGTGGGCATCGTGATGACGCTGGCCGCGGCGTCGGCTCCCAGCCGTGCCGCGACACGGGTCTCGCCGCTGGCGGCACTGCAGCCGCTCGAATCGGCGCCCGAACCCGTCGCGGTGTCACGGGCGCGCCGCATCCTCGGGACGCTCGCGTTGATCGCGGGTGTCGGCATCCTCGCGGTGGGGGCCACCACGGGTCAGGTGCTGATCGCGTGCGTCGGCGGCCTGTCGACGTTCGTCGCGATCGTGATGCTGAGCCAGCGGATCGTTCCGGCGGTGATTTCCCGGGTAGGTGCGCTGCTGGGCCGGTTCGGTGGCCCCGTGGGGCTGCTCGCCGCCGGCAATGCCGGCCGCAACCCGCGGCGGACCGCGGCGACCGCGACGGCCCTGCTGATCGGTGTCACGCTCACCAGCACGCTCGTCGTCGGCATCGCGGTGACCAAGGCCAGCGCGCCGGGCGCGGTGGACGACCAGTTCCCGGTGGACGTGACCGTCGGCGCGAGCGGCAGCACCGGACTGCCTGCCGACCTGGCCGATCGCGTCCGCGGTCTCGACGGTGTGGACGCGGTGGCGCCGCTCGGCACCGCCGACGTGGCGCTGGCCGACGGCCGGACGCTGCCGGTGTTCGGTGTGGACGTCGGGGCGGTCCGCGCGACCTTGCGCACCGACGTCGACCTGCCCGGTCCGCACCAGCTGCTGCTGTCGTCGGACGACCGGCGCGAGCTGGGGCTCGAACTCGGTGACACGGTGTCCGTCGCGGGCAACGCCGGACGCAGCGAGCTCACGGTCGGCGGGTCCTCCGCGGACCAGCCGGCTCTGGTCGAAGAACGACTGCTCGGGGCACTGTCGTCGCAGGTGACGACCGACCAGATGTGGATCCGGCTCGCCGACGGACTGGGCGACGACGAGCGTCGCGTGGTGCAGGACGAGATCACCGCGCTGGCCGAGGAACTGGCTCCGGGAAGCGAGGTCGGTGGATCGCTGGTGATGCGCGCGACGCTCGACAGCGTCCTCGACACGCTGCTGCTGATCGTGGCGGGACTGCTGTCGGTGGCCGTGGTGATCGCACTGATCGGCGTCGGCAACACGATGGCGCTGTCGGTGCTCGAGCGGCGCCGCGAGTCGGGCCTGCTGCGCGCGGTGGGTCTCACCCGCTCGGGTCTGCGGTCGCTGCTGCTGTGGGAGGCCGTGTTGATCGCCGGGGTGGCGGCGGCACTCGGGGTGGCCCTGGGGCTGGCATTCGGCATCACCGGATCGGCGTCGGTGTTCGGGTTCGACGGTCTGGTGCTGAACACGTTGCCGTGGCCGACGCTCGCGTTGATCGTGCTCGGCGGGGGAGCGGCCGGAGTGCTCGCCGCGATCCTGCCGGCGCGCCGGGCGGCGCGCACCGCACCGGTGGCGGCGCTGGCCGGGTGACGACGCCGATGTGAGTCGTACGCACGACACGAGGAGCCCGGGATCGGCAGACCATGCCGACCGGGCTCCTCGCGACGGGCCGCGACGACGGTGGCTACATCGCGAGCCGAGCGGTGACCTTCTCGGACTCGACGCGCCGCGTCATCGCCGTATCGTCCGGATTCGACACCTGCACCAGCGATGCCCCGACGGCGAGGACCGAGACCAGTCCGGCGATCAGGTCGTCGGCGGTGGCCCACGGGCGGGTGGACAGGACGCGGTCGGTCGCCGTGACCTTCTGCTCGGCCGCGGCGGCGCGGGCCGCGGCGAGGGCGTCGTCGACACCGCGCCCGTCCAGCGCCGCGGATCCGGTGCCGCCGGGGCGGAACTGGTCGCCGTGCACCCGCACCGCGGTCGCGTAGTCGGTGACGCCGACCGGCAGGTCGGGGGCCGGACGGCCGAACGCGTCCAGTGACAGCACCGCCACCTCGGGCGTGTCGGCGACGTCGTCGAGGCGATCCGCCGTCACGAGCGCGGCGTCGGCGTCGGGATCCGCGTCCAACGTCACCTCCAGGCCGGCCCACCACGCGCCGAGCAGGACCGCCGCGGTCTGCCAGTGCGCCGGCAGCAGCACCGAGACCCGCGCGCCGGGCATCAGGGCGAACTCGTCACACAGGAAGTTGGCGGTCTTGGCCGCCCAGTTGGCCAGCGTGATCGCGGACAATTCCACCCGCTCGCCGGTGGCGTCGTCGTAGTATGTGATCCGCGGGCCGGCAGGGTCGGTGGCCAGGATCGGGTCGAGCAGTGCGGTGGTCAGGTTGGGCACGGGATTCCGATCTGTACTCGGTCGACGCAGTGGTGACCGCTCAATTTACGCAGTGGGGACCGTTGTTGCCCGCGTCGATCGCGGGGCCGGGTTCGACGGGGGTGGGCGAGGTGCCGGCACTCGAGATGCCCGAGGATCCCGATCCGGAGCCCGACGAGGTGCCGGCGGGGCCCTTGTAGTCGCCCGCGAGGACGACACGGACGGTGCCCGACGACAGCGACTTGTCCGTCTCGATCGGCAGGCCGCCGAGGGCCACCGACACGGCCTGGGCGCCCTTGTTGTCAGCCTTGTTCGCGAACACCGTCGTCCGGGTCACGGACTCGCCGGTGTTGTTGCCGACCTCGCCGAGCCCGAAGCCCTTGCCGTCGAGGGTCGTTCCGACACTCGAGGCGAGCCCGCCGATGCTGCTGTCGTTGGCGACGTCGACGGTGACGGAGGACGGATCGATGTCGGGCATCTCGGTCGGGGTGGTGGACGTGGTGGTCTCGTCGGACTCGTCCGCGGCGGGCTCCTCGCCGACCAGTCCGGCGACGTACTTGCGGACGGCCTTCGGATCGACCTGCACGATCGACTCGCCGTAGTCGGTGATCGCGTTGATGTCGACGACGGGGATGGTCTCGAACTTGACCTTGCCTCCCGCGAGGTCCCCGAGCTGGGTGGCGAACTCGATGATGTCCCAGTCGGCGTCGAGCACCACCGATCGCTGCACCGCGGAGCTGAGCTGGTTCAGCTTGCCGGGATTGGTGAGCGTCTGGGCGCTGAGCACCTCGCGCACCAGTGAGGCCATGAACACCTGCTGGCGGACGATCCGGTCCAGGTCGCCGCGGGGCAGGTTGTGTCGCTGGCGGACGAAGCTCAGGGCGTCGGCGCCGTCGAGTGTCTGGTCGCCGGCCGGGAACTTCGCGCCCGAGAGTGGTTCGTCGACAGCCGCGTTGAGGCACACGTCGACGCCGCCGACGGCGTCGGTGAGGAGGACGAACCCGAGCAGGCCGATCTCGGCGTAGTGGTCGACGGTGATGCCGGTCAGCTTCGCGACGGACTTGATGAGCGCTTCGCGGCCCGCCTTCGTCGATGCCTTGTCGGCGTCGGAATCGGATTCGCCGTCCTCGACCAGTTTCTGCCGCTCGGCTTCCTTTGTCGCGCCGTACGCGGCGTTGATCTTCGACTTCCCGATCCCCGGCACGTCGACGTACGCGTCACGGGGTATCGAGATCGCGGTCGCGGAACTCCCGTCGTTGGGAACCCGGACGAGAATGATGGTGTCGGTGTTGGACGCGATCTCCTCGCCGGCCCGCAGCGAGTCGAGTTCCTTCTGGCTCAGCGGATTGCCGTGCGCGTCGGTGCGACTGTCGGTGCCGACGAGCAGGATGTCGACGGCGCCGTCCTTGGTGCCGCCCAGGCCCAGATCGCCGACCGTCGAGAGGCTCGACCGCAGAGAGTCGACACTGCGCCAAGCGAATCCGGTGACCACGAGCACCAGCACCGCAGCGACCGCGATGGCGATCTGGACGCGCGAGACCGGGGCTGGCGGTCGCGGCACTTCCGATGCGGTGGGCTCCTGTGGCACCTGTGGCCCCTCCTCGACGATCCCGAACACTTCCGCGATCAAGGCTACTGCTGTTCCGTGCGCGGCAAGCGATACAAGTGTCCGGCGTGCCAGACTCGGCAACCGTGAAGAGGATTCTGGTGACCGGTGCCCGCGGGCAGTTGGGGGGTCGCCTGCTGGCGCTGCAGGACATCGTCGATGTGCCGATCGTCGGCGCGGGTTCGGACGAACTCGACATCACCGACCGCGCCGCCGTGGACGCCTGGGTAGAACCCGATTCGGTGGTGGTGAACTGTGCGGCCTATACCGCGGTGGATGCCGCGGAGTCGGACGAGGAGACCGCCGCCGCGGTCAACATGACCGGGCCGCGGCACCTCGCGTCGGCGTGCGCGCGGGTGGGCTCCCGGTTGATCCACCTCTCCACCGACTACGTCTTCTCGGGGGATCGTGCGGGGGAGCGCGCCGTGCCCTACGACACCGACGACCCCACCGACCCGCGGACCGTGTACGGCCGGACCAAGCTCGCCGGCGAGCGGGCGGTCCGCGACGTGCTGCCCGACGCGCAGGTCGTCCGGACGGCATGGGTGTACACGGGAGTGGGGAACGATTTCGTCGCGACGATGCTGCGGCTCGAGCGTGACCGCGACACGATCCAGGTGGTCACCGACCAGGTGGGTTCGCCGACGTACTCCGCGGACCTGGCCGCCGGGCTACTCGAACTGGCCCGTACCGGTGGCCGCGGCGCGACCACGTTGCACGCGACCAACGCGGGTACCGCGACATGGTTCGACCTCGCCCGTGCGGTGTTCGAGGGGGTGGGCGCCGACCCGGCGCGCGTCCGGCCGTGCAGCAGCGCCGAGTTCGTGCGCCCCGCGCCCCGGCCCGCCTACTCGGTGCTCTCGACCGAGTCGTGGACTGCGGCCGGTCTGACGCCGCTGCGCCCGTGGCGGGAGGCGCTCGGCGACGCGCTGGCCCGGCTCGAATGAGGACGATGCGGGCTTTCGGGCTACGCTTGCCCGCGTGAGTTCGAAGCTGGCCGTGGTGACGGTGACCTACTCGCCCGGCGAGCACCTGGAGCATTTCCTCAGCACGTTGGACGATGCGACGGTCGAAAACCCGCAGGTCATCCTGGCCGACAACGGGTCTACCGACGGGGCGCCCGAGGCCGCTGCGGCGGCGCACGATCACGTCCGACTGCTCCGCACCGGCGGCAACATCGGGTACGGCGGTGCGATCAACCGCGCGGTCGCCGAGATCGACCCCGACATCGAGTTCGTCGTCGTCGTCAACCCCGACGTGCGCTGGTCGCCCGGCTCGATCGACGCACTGCTCGCCGCGGCGGAACGCTGGCCGCGTGCCGGTGCGCTCGGGCCGATGGTCCGCGAGCCGGACGGCAGCGTGTACCCGTCGGCCCGCCGGGTCCCCGATCTGGTCTCCGGCGCCGGTCACGCCGTCCTCGGCTCCGTGTGGCCGTCCAATCCCTGGACGCAGCGGTACCTCCAGGAGAACGAGACCGTCAGCGAGCGTCCTGCAGGGTGGCTGTCGGGCTCGTGCCTGCTGCTGCGGCGGGTCGCGTTCGATTCGATCGACGGCTTCGACTCCCGTTACTTCATGTACATGGAGGACGTCGACCTCGGGGACCGGCTCGGCAAGGCCGGCTGGCTCAACGTCTTCGTGCCGTCGGCCGAGGTGACCCACGCGAAGGGGCACGCCGCGGGTCGGCATCCGGAACTGATGCTGCCCGCGCACCATCAGAGCGCCTACCGGTTCCAGGCCGACCGCCATCCCGCGTGGTGGCAGGCGCCGTTGCGGTGGGCACTGCGGGGAGGACTCGCCCTGCGTTCGAAGCTCGCGGTGGCGGCAGCGGTTCGTGCACGCCGCCGCGCAGACGAGCTCGAGCAGAACGAGCGTCGAGAGATCGAGATAGAGGGGAAAGCATGACAACTGCTGCGGCGACCGATGCCGTCATTCTGGTCGGAGGTCAGGGAACCCGGCTGCGTCCGCTGACGCTGTCCGCCCCCAAGCCCATGCTCCCCACTGCCGGGGTGCCGTTCCTGACGCACCTGCTGGCCCGCATCAAGCAGGCGGGGATCACGCATGTCGTGCTGGGCACGTCGTTCAAGGCCGAGGTGTTCGAGGAGCATTTCGGTGACGGCAGCGACCTGGGACTCGAGATCGAGTACGTCACCGAGGTCGAGCCGATGGGGACCGGCGGCGGTATCCGCAACGTCCTCCCGAGCCTGCGCGCCGACAACATCATGGTGTTCAACGGTGACGTCCTGGGCGGCACCGATCTCGGTGCGGTGCTCGACACCCATCACCGGACCAACGCGGATGTGACGCTGCACCTCGTGCGGGTCGGTGATCCGCGCGCGTTCGGTTGCGTGCCCACCGACGACGACGGCCGGGTCAAGGCGTTCCTGGAGAAGACCCAGGATCCGCCGACCGACCAGATCAACGCCGGCTGCTACGTCTTCCGCCGCGAGATCATCGAGAAGATCCCGTCGGATCGTCCGGTCTCGGTCGAGCGTGAGGTGTTCCCGGCCCTGCTGGCCGACGGCGCCCGCGTGTTCGGTCACGTCGACACGTCGTACTGGCGCGACATGGGCACCCCCGACGACTTCGTCCGCGGTTCCGCGGACCTGGTGCGCGGCATCGCACCGTCACCGGCCCTCGAGGGTCCGCGTGGCGAGTCGCTGGTTCATCCGGGTGCGGGTGTCGCGCCCGGCGCACTGCTGATCGGCGGGACCGTCGTGGGGCGCGGCGCCGAGGTGGGCGCGGGCGCTCGACTCGACGGCGCGGTGCTGTTCGACGGCGCCCAGGTGGAGGCCGGTGCGGTGGTCGAGCGGTCGATCATCGGCTTCGGTGCTCGTATCGGTCCGCGCGCGTTGATCCGTGACGCCGTGATCGGTGACGGCGCGGATGTCGGCGCCCGGTGCGAGCTGATCGGCGGGGCGCGCGTGTGGCCCGGGGTCAAGCTGCCCGACGGTGGAGTGCGTTTCAGCACCGACGTGTGATTCGGCGACGTGTGATTCGGCGACGTGTGATTCGGCACTGATCGGTTTTCTTAGTCTTGCTACTGAAATACTGGGAGCATGATGTCGCAGGAACCCGCCTTCCACAGGTACGTCGCCCTCGGTGACTCGTTCACCGAGGGCGTCGGCGACCCCGACGCCACCCGCCCGAACGGCCTGCGCGGCTGGGCGGACCGGGTGGCCGAGGAGCTCGCCCGGCGCAGCGCCGACTTCGGCTACGCCAATCTCGCGATCCGGGGGCGGTTGCTCGGCCCGATCGTCGACGAGCAACTCGACGCCGCGATCGCGCTCCAGCCCGATCTGGTGACGATCTACGCGGGCGGCAACGACCTGATGCGCCCCAAGATCGATCTCGACGCCCTCGCCGCGCGGTACGACGAGGCCGTCGGGAAGCTGACCGCGACCGGCGCGACCGTGCTGATGTGGACCGCGTACGACGCGGGCTGGTCCGCGGTGTTCTCCAGGATCCGCGGCCGCTCGGCCATCTACAACGAACTGGTTCGCGAGGTCGCCGACCGGCACGGCGCGCAGCTCGTCGACTTCTGGCGCTTCGACGAGTACCAGGACCTGCGGATGTGGGACTGGGACCGGCTGCACATGTCCACGCCGGGCCACCAGAACATGGCGATCCGGGTGCTCGAGACGCTCGGCGTCGAGCACCACATCGTGATGGATCCGCTGGGACCCGACCTGCCGACCGACAAGGCCGCGCAGCGTCGGGCCGACCTCGAATGGGCCAGGGGATTCCTGATCCCGTGGATCGGGCGGCGTGTCCGGGGCACATCGTCGGGCGACGGTGTCAGCGCCAAGCGGCCCACGCTCGCGCCGATTCGTTAGCGGACACCGACCAACGGCAGAGGGCCGACCGGAATCCCGGTCGGCCCTCTGCTGTTGGTCGGGTCCGTCAGTCGGTACCGAGGTTGCGGGTCGTGGCGATCGCGACGAGGCCGATCAGGCCGACGAGGGCGAAGGCGTAGAAGCCCCACGGCACCGCGTATCCGGCCCCGAGCAGCGCGCCGCCGAGGATCGGGCCGCAGATTGCGCCTACGCGTCCGACACCTGCCGACCAGCCGAGCGCGGTCGCACGGATGGCGGCGGGGTGGTTGGCGCTGGTGAAGGCGTACACGAGCACCTGGGCGCTGAACACGAAGCAGCCGGCGAGGAAGACCATCACGTAGATGCCGCCCGCGACGTCGATGCTGAGCGCCGCGAGGAAGATGGCCGCACCGGTGAACCACACGATGGCTGCGGTGCGGGGTCCGACCTTGTCGGCGACGCGGCCGGCGATGAGCAGGCCGACGACGGCGCCGGCGTTGAGGATCAGCAGGAACGTCAGGGCCGCGCCCAGTTCGTACCCGGCCTCACGCATGATCGTCGGCAGCCACGTGTTGAGGCCGTAGACCAGCAGCAGGCCCATGAACGAGGTGACCCAGATGGCGATGCTGTTGCGCAGGAACTTCGGCGAGAACAGCGTCTTGACGGGATCGGTGGCGGTGGCGACGGTGGCGTCGGCGGCCGGTGCCGCCTCCAGTGCGAGACCGTACTGAGCGGCGATGGCCTCGGCTTCCTCGCGGCGTCCCTTGGACAGCAGGTACGACGGCGACTCCGGCAGGTACTTGATCATCAGCGGGATCAGCACGATCGCCGGTGCGGCGCCGACGACGAACATCGAGTGCCAGCCGAAGGGGTCGATGAGCACGATGGCCAGGGCCGCGGTGGCGACTGCGCCGACGTGGTAGCCCGTCATGAGCATCGTGGACGCGGATCCACCGCCCTGCTTCTTGGAGAACTCGTTCACCAGTGCCAGGGCGGTGGGCAGTGCGCCGCCGAGTCCGACGCCCGCGAGGAAGCGGAGCAGGCCGAAGATGAACGGATTCGGTGCGATCGCGCACAGCAGGGTGAGGATCGAAAACGCCGCGACGGCGTAGATCAGTGCCCGGCGCCGACCGATGACGTCGGTGAGGGTGCCGATGACGAGGGCGCCGATGGTCATGCCGACGAGTCCGAACGTCGAGATTGTCGTGATCGCGCTCGTGCTCAGGTTCCAGTCGCCGTACTCGCGCAGCGAGGGGATGACTGCACCCAGGACCACGAGATCGAAGCCGTCGAGCAGGACGGCGATCCAACACAGTGGGGCGACCCACATCGCGGCGCGACCGCGTGTCGCGGGTCGTTCGATGGTGCTCATTCGATCTCCAGACTCCAGGTGTTCGCAATACGAACCACCGTTCAATTCAAGAACTGGGCCATTGTTGGGTGGGTCACAAGCGAAAGTCAAGCCGCAAACCACGGGGTTGGTGACCCCGTCGCGGTGTGGTCCGGCCACACTGGACGGGTGATCGACGAAGACGGAATCGACCGCAGCATGCTCGGTCGGGCGTTCCGGGTGCTCAACTCCTTCTCCGTGGAACGACCGCGAATGACGCAGTCCGAATTGAGTCGGCGCACCGGTCTGCCGTTGCCGACCGTGCACCGGCTGTGCGTCCAGTTGACGGACAACGGCGCGCTCGAACGCACCGCCGACGGCAGCTACGAGATCGGCGTCCGACTGTGGGAGATCGGCGCGCTCGCACCGGGGGCGCACGGTCTCCGGCAGGTGGCGATGCCCTACCTCGAGGACCTCTACGAGGCTACGCACGAGAACGTCCAACTGATCGTTCGCGAGGGCCTCGAAGCGCTCTACATCGAGCGGCTTTCCGCACGTGGTGCGGTCACTGTGGTCGGGCGCGCAGGTGGCCGGCTGCCACTGCACGCATCGAGTGGCGGGCTGGTTCTGCTCGCGCACGGTGGTACGGAACTTCTCGGCGAGGTGCTGACCGCCGGGCTCGAGCGATTCACCCCCAACACCATCACCACCGAGCACCGGCTGCGGTCCACCCTCGACCAGGTCCGCCGCAAGGGCTTCATCGTGTGCCGCGAGCACCTCAACATCGGCACCCTCGCCGTCGCGGCCCCGGTGTTCCGGGCGGGCGGGGAGGTGGTCGCGTCGATCTCGGTCGTGGTGTCGTCGGCCGCGGATCCGGCGCCACTCATCCCCGCGTTACGGGCCGCCGCGCGGGGCGTCTCCCGCGGCCTGGCGTGACGGAGATCTCTCCGGGCGCCCGGAATCGGTCTTTCACTGAGTGAAAGTGGAGGTATCGGATCGGGGTGACGGCGGGAACAGTGGTGGCGATCACGACTTACCGAGGAGTAACCGCATGACCCACTCGAGCACTCAGGTCGGCATCGTCGGCGCCGGCCCGGCCGGACTGATGCTGTCCCACCTCCTGCACCTGCGCGGCATCGAATCCGTCGTTCTCGAGGCCCGCACCCGCACCGAGGTGGAGGGCACCATCCGTGCCGGTGTACTCGAGCAGAACACCGTCGACCTCATGGTCGAGACCGGTCTCGGCGACCGGCTGAAGGCCGAGGGTCTCGAGCATCACGGCATCGAACTGCGCTTCGGCGGCCGCGGCCACCGCATCGCGTTCGACGAACTCACCGATGGTCGTGCGGTCACGGTCTACCCGCAGCACGAGGTCCTCGAGGACCTCATCGCCAAGCGCCTCGCGGACGGTGGCGACATCCGGTTCGGCGTCTCCGACGTCGAGGTTCACGACCACACCACGGACAACCCGTACATCACCTACACCGACGCGGACGGCAGTGAGCAGACGTTGAAGTGCGCGCTCGTCGGCGGCTGCGACGGCTCGCGTACCAAGACCCGCAAGCTGATCCCGGAGCCGTCCATCCGTCGGGACCACTTCCGCCAGTACCCGTTCGCGTGGTTCGGCATCCTCGCCGAGGCGCCGCCGTCGTCCGAGGAACTGATCTACGCCAACCACCCGCGCGGCTTCGCGCTCATCAGTACCCGCACCCCTGAGGTGCAGCGCCACTACCTCCAGGTCGACCCGGACGACTCGGTGGACAACTGGTCCGACGATCGGATCTGGTCGGAGCTGCACGCCCGCGTCGACGGTGAGGGTGCCGAGATCAAGGACGGCAAGATCTTCGAGAAGTCGATCCTGCAGTTCCGCAGCTTCGTGTGCGAGCCGATGCAGCACGGGAACCTGTTCCTCGCGGGCGACGCCGCCCACACCGTGCCTCCGACCGGCGCGAAGGGCCTCAACCTCGCGGTCGCGGACGTGTACGTGCTGTCGAAGGGCATGGCCGAGTTCTTCGAGACCGGCAACCGGGGTCCGCTCGACGGGTACACCGAGACCGTGATGCCGCGCATCTGGCGCACGCAGCACTTCTCGTGGTGGATGTCCTCGATGCTGCATCGCCTGCCCGACGCGTCCGGCTTCGACCACAAGCGTCAGGTGGCCGAGCTCGACATGGTGACCCGCTCGGTCGCGGGTCGCACGCTGATCGCCGAGAACTACGTGGGTACCCCGCTGGGCTGACCCGCACCGCACCAATCGGTCGAGCTCGTTTCGGGGTCGGCCGATTTGGTGTACTCAGGTACACCTCGGTTTCGTCGTGTGACGAAAGTCGGACGGGGGTGAATTCTCGTTCGGTGAGAAGAAAGGGGTGCGGGTGGACGCGTCGTCCGTAAGTTCGGGAGACGTAGCACCGCACCACCTACAGAAGAGGCTTTCCATGAAGATCCTGATCGTCGGCGGCACCGGCATGATCGGCGCCCACACGGCACTTCACCTCCGCGAGCAGGGCAACGACGTCACCGTCGCCGCGCGCAACCCGCTGGCCGACGATTCACCGGTGTCCGACTTCCCGGTGCTGCTCGGGGACTACACCGAGCAGACCTTCACCGCCGCGCAGTTGGCGCCGTTCGAGGGCATCGTGTTCGCGGCGGGCCAGGACATCCGGCACATGGGTCGCGGTGTCGACGAGGCCGAGTTCTGGGAGAAGACCCAGACCGGCGGCGTGCCGCGGTTCGCCGCGCTGGCCAAGGAGGCCGGCGTCGCCCGGTTCGTCCAGGTGGGCAGCTACTACCACCACCTGCGGCCGGAGTACGCCGAGACCATGCCGTACGTCGCTGCGCGCAAGGCGGCCGACGAGGGTGCTCGCGCGCTGGCCGACGAGAACTTCACCGTCTCGACCCTGAACCCGCCGTCGATCCTCGGTGCCATCAGTGGGGTGTCCGCCAAGCGCTACCGCAAGCTGTTCTCGTGGGCGGCCGGCAACGAGCCGCAGATCCCGGACTTCGCGCCCGCGGGCGGTACCAACTACCTGTCGGCGGGCTCGCTCGCCGAGGCGATCTGGGGCGCGTTGCAGCGCGCCGAGTCGGGCAAGGCGTACCTGATCGGCGACCAGAACCTCACCTTCCGTGAGTACTTCCAGTTGCTCGTCGACGCCGCGGGCGGCGACCGGGTCATCGAGGAGCGCGACGAGGAGCACCCGCTGCTGCCCGACAGCTTCATCGTCCAGGGGCGTGGCAACGTCATCGCGTACGAGCCGGCTGCCGCGGATGTCGAACTGCTGGCCTACACGCGGAACGACTGCGCGCGGGCGATCGCCGAGATGCACGACGTCGTGAAGGCGGCCGCTGGGCGCTGATCGTTCCCGGGACGGCCGTGGCTCCCGCCCGGCCGTCCCGACCGGGGCGCTCGGTGCCCGACGAGTTCGAGTGCGCTCAGTGCCCCGGAAGTCCGCGGCACATGTCGGCGACCACGAGTGCTGCCGTTACCGCGCATGCCGCGGCGACGCCGGCCGCGGAGGCCGCGCGCATGCCGCGCACACCCTGCGTCAGTACGCGGCTGCGGTGCACCGCCAGGCACAGCAGCACCGCGGTCGTGACGAGCGCCGCCGCCGCCGCTGCGACCGCGAGGGGGTCGCCGTTCTGGACAGCCCGCTGTACCAACAGCCCGGAGGCTACCGCGGCTGACAGCGTCGACCGCCGCCACGAGAGCGCGGTCCGCTCGGGTTGCAGGCCCGGGTCGCGTGCGGGGCCGCTCATGTCAGGAGTGCCGCGCAGACCGACACGACGCAGATGCCCGAGCCGCCCACAGCCAGGACCAGCATCAGCTGGGACGGCGGCAGCGGTCGGTCGTGCACCATCGCCCGCTGGACCGCCCGCCACCGGAAGTACGCGCCGACCGTCAGGACCAGGGCGAGTAGCATGCATCCCACCGACACGACCGCGCCGGCGGATTCCGACCCGAACAGGGTCACGAGGTGATCGACGGCGACACCGCCGGCAAGTAGCCCGAAGGACGTGCGGATCCAGGCGAGGAAGGTGCGTTCGTTCGCGAGCGTGAAGCGGTAGTCCGGCTCGCGTGCTGCGGCCGCCTCATCGGCGGTACGTTCGTCCATCCGGGTCATGCGTGTCCTTCTCCGTGCGGATGTCGGGTGTGGCAGGTGCCGGTCATTCGGCAACGAGCGGGACGAGGAGTGTCTGCGTGGCGGGTCGATCTGGAGAGCAGGGCCGGTCGGTGACCTCCCGGGCGTTGAGCATCCTGGGTGCGTTCGACTCGCAACATCCACTCCTGACGTTGTCCGAGATCGCGCGCAGATCGGGCACACCGGTCGCGACGTGCCATCGCCTGCTCGCCGAACTCACGGAATGGGGTGCACTCGCCCGGACCCCCAGCGGCTACTACCACGTCGGGCATCGGCTGTGGAGCCTGGGAATGCTCGCCCCGGTACAGCGCGGTCTGCGGGACGTGGCCGCGCCGTACATGCAGGACTTGTTGTTCGTGACCCGTCAGGTCGTCAACCTCTTCGTCCTGGACGGGCAGTCCGCGCTCCTGCTCGAGCGGATCTCCGGAACCGGGGTGGGCAAGCCCGTCGCCAAGGCCGGCGACCGGCTGCCCCTGCACACGAGCGCCGCCGGCAAGGTGTTCCTGGCGTATGCGCAGGACGCGGATGTTCGGGAACAGGTGCTGGTGCGGGAGACCCCGCACAGCATCGTCGACCCGATGCGGCTGATCGCCGAGATCCGGCGGGTGCGCCGACTGGGCTACGCAACTACGCTCGAGGAGCATGCCATCAACACCCGCGGTGTCGCGGTGCCGGTGCGTCTGGACACCGGTGTGCTCATCGCCGCGCTCGGTATCGTCGTCGTCGGGGCCGACGTCGCCGATACCGAGCGAAGCGTCATGGCGCTGCAGATCGCGGCGAAAGGTATTGCGCGCGAGATGAAGCCGTTGATCAGACCGGACTCGGAGCAGCCAGATTGGAATTGACGGCGAACACGTCCCCGGGATGCGCGACGGTGACGTCGCCGGTGAATTCGCGTCGCGCGTCGTGGGACCACTCCTCGTCCGTCGCCACGCCGGCCAGGTGCGACAGCACGACGTGCGGGACGCCGGCGGCGGCGGCGACGCGGCCGACTCCCGCGGGCGTGGTGTGTGCCTGTTCCTGGTGGTTGAGGAACTCGGGCGCGAAGGCGTGGCGGCGGTAGAAGTCGAGGTTGACGGCCTCGTGGACGAGCAGGTCCGTGCCCGTCGCGAGCGTGACCATGTTCGCGCACTCGGCGGTGTCGCCGGAGAACGCCACCGAGCCGTACTTCGATTCGATGCGGAACGCGAACGCCGGGAAGACCGGGGGGTGTTCGACGAGAATCGCGGTGACGGTGATCAGTTCGTCCTCGTAGATCCGGAACGGTTCCATCGGCGGCGTGGTGTGGCCGTCGGCACGGGCGGCGACCGCCGGCGGCAGCACGATGTCCCGGGCCTGCACGAGCGCGGCGAGGTCGGGGCGGGCCTCGTCGGTGATCCGGATGCCGATGTCATAGCTGTAGGCGTCGAGCACACTGCGGACCATGTCCTGGGTTCCGGCGGGCCCGAGGATCGGGATCGGGGTCTCGAAGCCGTCGACGGGCTTGCCCCAGTTCCACAGCAGGAAGCCGGGGATCTCGACCACGTGGTCGGAATGGAGGTGGGTGACGAACCCGGCACGCCACCGGCGTCCGCGCAGGCCAGCGGCGTGGGCGGCGCGGGTGACGCCGAGCCCGAAGTCGACGAGGTAGAACTGCCCGTCGACGACGACCGCGGTCGCGATGCCGGGGCTGGCGCTGCGGATGGCGGGGCCGGCGGCGACGCCGAGCGTCACGACGTGCATCCCGCTGTCGAAGGTCTCGGGGTGGCGTTGGGGGCTCGGCATGGGGAGTGGATCCAATCGTTGTGGTGGACGTTCGCTCGCGTTCAGGATTGCAGCGGGCCCACGCGACGGCCCCCCAGCCTCTTCCACTGGACGGAAAGCAGTTCTTTGTTGCGTGGGCCACAGTTCCCTAGTTTTGGCGGCACCTCTTCCGCGAGCACTTCCTGCTCCCAAGACCTCGAGGACACCCTGTGAGTCGGACGGCAACGACAGATCGACACGGAGACCCAGCGCTGTGGTCTCCCACCAAGCGGCGACGCTACGGCTGGTTCATGACCGTGACATTGCTGTTCCTGATGATGCTCAGCTGGGCGGACAAGGCCATCCTGGGCATCGCCGCGGTCCCGCTGATGAAGGACCTGGGGATCGGGCCGGAGCAGTTCGGCCTGGTCAGCAGTGCGATGTTCCTGACGTTCGGGGTCTCGCAGTTCGTGCTCGCACCGTTGACGAACAAGGTCGCCACCCGCTGGATCCTGCTCGTGCTGTGTGTGAGCTGGTCGATCGCGCAGCTACCGATCCTGCTGTTCGCGACGCTGCCCGCGCTATGGGTCAGTCGGCTGCTGCTCGGTGCGGGGGAGGGGCCGCTCGCGCCGGTCATGATGCACGGCGTCTACAAGTGGTTCCCCGCCAAGAAGGGCGCCACCCCCGCCGCGCTCGCGTCGTCGGGCGTGACGCTCGGCATCGTCGCGTTCGCGCCTGTGATGGCCTGGATCGTCTCCCACCACGGGTGGCGTTCGGCGTTCCTCTTCGTCGCGGTCATCGGTGTCGTGTGGTCGGCGTTCTGGTTGTGGGTCGGCAAGGAGGGCCCGTACACGAGCCTGGAAGCCGAGCGTGCGATCGACGGTCCGGACACCGACCCGGCGGCCGCCGAATCCGACACGAAGGCCGTCGAGGTCGAGGTCCCGTTCTGGCGGACGATCGCGAACCCGACCTGGGTGCTGGCGATTCTCGTGTCGTTCATGGGGTACTGGACGTTCGCGCTGGCGACGTCGTGGGGGCCGGCCTACTTCGAGAAGGTCGTCGGCCTGAGCGGCCTCGTGGCGGGCAGCTTCATGGCGGTCCCGGCCGCGTGGGGTGCGCTGTGCACGATCGGCCTCAGCGCGCTGACACAGCGACTCGATCTGCGGGGCGTGCCGACGCGTAAGGCCCGAGGGTGGGTACTCGGTGGCGCGGCCGTCTTCGCGGGTGCGAACCTGCTCGGTGCCACGTTCACCGCGTCGGCGCCGGTGCTGTCGCTCGTCATGCTCAGTCTCGGGTTCGGAACCGCCCCGGCACTTTTCGCGATCACCTACCTGATCGTCGCGGAGCTGACGACCGTCTCCCGGCGCGGTTCGCACCTGTCGGTCGCGAACGCCGTGTTCACCACGGGCGGCGTCGTGGCCCCGACCGTCGCCGGATTCTTCGTCGGCCGGGCCGCGACGCAGGTCGACGGGTACCAGTCGGCCTTCCGGCTCACCGCGGCCCTGCTGCTCGTGATCGGCGCCCTGGCCTTGGTGTTCATCAACCAGCAGCGGGAGCGGCGGCGACTGGGCCTCGACGTGTCGATCACGTCGCCGGCACTTCCCCCGGCCGGTACGGGGCGGGCGTTGGTGCCCAACGACAACTGATCCGGATCCGCCACAGGCGTGCCGGTCGGGATGTCCCGACCGGCACGCGCGTTCTCGTGTGGCCCGGACGACGTGTGGGACCGGGAAAGCAGACGGGCCGCGCCGGTGTCGGCGCGGCCCGTCTGTGCGGTCGGGAGTGCGGGTCAGGGCAGGCGGACGTTGACCGTCTGCGTCTCGAAGTACTCGTCCAGGCCCCACCGGCCGCGCTCACGCCCGACGCCGGACGCCTTGCAGCCGCCGAACGGGGCGTCGAGTTCGACCTGGGTGTGCTGGTTGATCCACACGGTGCCGGCCTCGATCCGGCTCGCGACGGCGTCGGCCCGGCCGAGGTCCCGCGACCACACCGATGCGCCGAGCCCGAACTCCTCGTCGTCGAGGCGGTCGACCAGCGTGTCGAGGTCGTCGTAGGCGACGACGGGCAGGGCCGCGCCGAACTGTTCGACCGCGACGAGTTCGTCCGACATCGTCAGGCCGGCGACGATCGTCGGCTCCATGAAATGACCGGGCAGGTCGGTGCCGCGGCCACCGCCGTGGACGATCCGGCCGCCGGCCGAGACCGCGCGCGCGACGAGGTCCCGGACGAACGCGGCCTGGCGCGCGTTGTGCATCGGCCCCATCGTGGTCGCCGGGTCGATGCCGCGGCCGACCGTGAGCCGGGATGCGGCGGACACCAGGGCGTCGGTGAAGTCCGGCGCGAGCGAGCGCGGCACGAACACGCGTTTGGCGGCCATGCAGACCTGACCGGCATTGCGGAAGGCCGATCCGGCGATGCGGTGCGCCGCGTCCTCGAGGTCGGCGTCGGGCAGCACGATCGCGGGATCGTTGCCGCCGAGCTCGAGCGTCACCCGCTTCACGGTGGGCGCGGCCTGCGCCATGATCGCGGCACCCACCTGCGTCGAACCGGTGAAGGAGACCTTGCGGACGCCGGGGAGTTCGCTCAGGGCGCGGCTGACGTCACCGTCGCCGGTCACCACGGTGAGGACACCGTGCGGTAGGTGCTGGTTGATCGTCTCGACCAGCGCGATGGTCGACAGTGGCGTCGTCGGCGCCGGCTTGGCGATCACCGGGCACCCCGACACGAGTGCGGGGGCCAGCTTGACGGTGAGCAGCGAGATGGGGAAATTCCACGGGGTGATCGCCGCGACCAGGCCCACGGGTCGGTAGTTGACCTTGACGGCCCGCCCGTCGCGATCCGGCAGGGTCTCGGTCGCATCCCATTCCATCGTGGAGGCGTGCCGCAGCAGCCCCGCGGCGACCTGGAACTCGCCGATCGCCTCGGCCAGCGGCTTGCCCTGCTCGCGGGAGAGCAGGTGGCCCATCGCGGCGGCGCCGGCGGCAACCGAGTCCGCGGCCGCGGCGAGTGCGGTGCGCCGCGCGTCGCGGTCGCGAGCCCAGTCGCGGCCGGCTTGCGTCGCGAGGGTGATGGCGGCGCGGACGTCGTCGACGCCGTGGCGCGGGGCCTCGCCGACCACCTCGAGCGTGGCCGGATCGACCACGTCGTAGGTGGTGCCGGGAAGAATTGTCATGGATGATTCCCTTCGCTGGTCGCCCGGGCGCGCCCGCAGGTCGCGGCCGGTTCGTCCAGGGTCCAAGCCCGTCACGGTGACCGGCAACACCGCCTTTCCGTCCAGTGGAAGAGCTTGATTGCCTGTGACGGCGGCCGACTCCCATAGTGACGTCGTGAGGCCCGCCACACCGGGCCGGGATGTCTACCGCAGAGGATTGAACACATGGCACTCGAGGGAAAGACGATCGTGGTCACCGGCGCCGCGTCGGGTATCGGCGCGGCTACGGCGCAGGCGCTGACTGCGGCCGGCGCCACGGTCGTCGGACTGGACCGGCAGCCGATGCCGGAATTCCCGGGGCAGACGGTGCAGGCCGATCTGTCGACCCTCGCGGGCGTCGAGGCCGCGGCCGCCGCGATCGCCGGCCCGATCGATGCGATCGCGAACATCGCGGGCGTACCTGGCACCGCGCCCTGGGAGACCGTGCTCGCGGTCAACGTGTTCGGTCTGCGTGACCTGACCGAGCTGCTCCTGCCCAAGCTCGTCGACGGCGGCGTCGTGGTCAACCTGGCGTCGAACGTCGCGAACGGCTGGGCCGCCCGCGCGGACCTCGTGCGCGAGTTCGTTGCAGCCGACCGGGACGCCGCGCTCGCGATGGCGGAGGCCGACCCGGAGATCACCGACAACTCGTACCGGTTCTCCAAGGAGTGCGTCCGCTGGCTCACCCTCGACCGGGCCGCCTGCCACCTCGGCCGTGCCCGGTTCGTCTCCGTCAGCCCGGGCCCGGTGGACACCCCGATCCTCGACGACTTCAAGAAGGACCACGGAGTCGCGAAGGTCGAGGGCGCGATGGCGCTCGTCGGCCGGGCCGGTCGCCCCGACGACATCGCAGCCGTCGTCCGGTTCGTCATCGATGAGGGCGCGGTGTGGGTGAACGGCACCGACGTGTGTGTCGACGGCGGACTGTCGGCACACCGCACCACCCAACCGGCCGCGACGGCCTGAGCGGCGCCGAGGACACATTCGATGGAAATCACGGTTGAGACTGTCGACCGCGGCGCGGCCACCTCGCTCGACGGACACGAGGTGGTCGTCGAGCGGATCGAGGAGGTCGCGGACGGGGTCCGGCGGCTGACGCTGCGCAACGTCGACGGCGCTGCCTTCCCGCGCTGGGAGCCCGGCGCACACATCGACCTCGTGCTGCCGGACGTCATCCGCCAGTACTCGCTGTGCTCGTCGCCGGCCGACCCGTCGGTACTGCAGGTGTCGGTGCTGCGCACGCCCGATTCGCGGGGCGGCTCGCAGTACGTGCACGACACCCTCGCCGCGGGTGACCGGATCTCGATCAACGGGCCGCGCAACGCTTTCCCGTTCGGGGACTCGCGGAAGTACCTGTTCATCGCCGGCGGCATCGGGATCACTCCGATCATTCCGATGGTCGAGCAGGCCGAACGTGAGGGCCGCGAATGGCGCCTGGTCTACGGCGGGCGCAGCCGGGCGAGCATGGCGTTCGCGGACGAGTTGGTCGCCCGATACGGCGATCGTGTCGAGCTGTGCCCCGAGGACGAGACCGGACGCATCGACCTGGCCTCGCTGCTCGCGTTGCCGCGGGCGCACATGTCGATCTACACGTGCGGCCCGGAGCCGATGCTCGCCGCGATCGAGGACTACTGCCTGGGCTGGCCGCCGGGTGCCCTGCACCTCGAGCGGTTCGTGCACGGCGGGGGCGGCGGCGCCGGCAGTGAGCCGTTCACCGTGGAACTGCGCCGCTCGGGCACCTCGGTCGAGGTGCCCACCGACAAGACCGTGCTCGACGCGATCGAATCCGTCGGCGTGCGGGTGCTGTCGTCGTGCCGGGTCGGCGTGTGTGGAACATGCGAGACCCGGGTGCTCGCCGGTGAGGTCGAACACCGTGACGCGCTGTTCGACGAGGCAGACAAGGCCACGGCCGACTCGCTCATGGTGTGCGTCTCACGCGCTGCGGCCGGCTGCTCGACGCTGGTTCTCGATCTGTGAACGACCTGTCCCCTAAGGAGAAATGATGACGACAGCACTGTCCGGGAACGTGGTGTCGCTTCCCGACGACCCGTACGCGGTCGAGAACATCGTCGACCCGTATCCGCTGCACGAGAAGCTCCGCGAGGCGGGGCCGGTGGTCTGGCTCGAGGAGTGCGGCGTGTACGCGCTGTCCCGCTACGCGCCGGTGTACGAGGTCCTGGCCGACTTCGAAACTTTCTGCTCCAGTGGCGGTCTCGGCCCGCAGGACATCCGGAAGCAGGACGGGTGGCGGCCGCCGAGCATTCTCGAGTCGGACCCGCCGACGCACACCGCGATGCGTCGTGGCCTCAGCGGTGTCATCTCGCCGCGGGCCATGCGCGCGCTGCGCGAGCAGTTCGCCGGCCCCGCGGTGGAGATCGTCGAGTCCGTCGTGGCACGCGGCGAGTTCGACGCCGTCACCGATCTCGCCGAGCCGTTCCCGCTGCGGGTGTTCCCCGACGCGGTCGGGCTGCGTCCGGAGGGGCGCGAGAACCTGATGCCCTACGGCAGCATGGCGTTCAACGCGTTCGGGCCGAAGAACGACATCTGGGCGGCGGCGTTCGACGGCGGCGAGGCGGTGGCTGATTGGATCATGGACAGCTGCCGGCGTGAGAACCTGGCGCCCGGCGGCCTGGGGGAGCAGATCTGGGCGGTCGCCGACACCGGCACGATCTCCGACCAGCAGGCGATCCTGCTCGTCCGGGCTCTGTTGTCCGCGGGCGTCGACACCACGATCTTCGGTATCGGCAACACGCTGCTGAACCTGGCCCGCAACCCTGAGCAGTGGGAGAAGCTGCGCGCGGCACCGCAATTGGCGAAGTTCGCGGTCGACGAGGCGCTGCGAGTGGAGTCCCCGTTCCAGATGTTCCACCGCACCACCACCGTCGACACCACGATCGAAGGTGTCGCCATCCCGGCGGATTCGAAGATCCTGCTGTTCATGGGCGCTGCGAACCGAGATCCGCGCAAGTGGGGCGAGAACGCGGCTGCGTTCGACCTCGAACGCAGCGCCTCCGGTCACGTCGCGTTCGGTATGGGACTGCACCAGTGTGTCGGCCAGCCGATCGCGCGCCTCGAGATCGAACTGGTCCTGCGGGAGCTGGCGGCACGCGTCGAGCGGATCGAGCCGGCCGGCGACCCGGAGCCCTGGCTGCACAACGTGCTGCGCGGCTGGCGTTCGATTCCGGTTCGCGTGCACGCGGGCTGACATTCGCGAAAGGGCCGGTTCCACCGAATCATTCGGTGGAACCGGCCCTTTCGTACTCGAGTCAGGCTCGGGTCAGGCGATGCGCTCGAACACCGCGGCCAGGCCCTGGCCGCCGCCGATGCACATGGTCTCGAGGCCGTAGCGGGTCTCGCGACGGTCCATCTCGCGCAGCAGGGTCGCGAGGATGCGGGCGCCGGTCGCGCCGACGGGGTGGCCCAGCGAGATGCCCGAACCGTTGGGGTTGAGGCGCGCGTCGTCGGGCTCGAGTCCCCACGTGCGGGTCACCGCGAGGGCCTGCGCCGCGAACGCCTCGTTGAGTTCGATGACGCCCATGTCGGCCAGCGACAGCCCGAGTCGCGCGAGGGCCTTCTCGGTGGACGGCACCGGGCCTATGCCCATCGTGCGCGGTGGCACACCGGCGACGGCCCAACTGGCGAGCCGGGCGAGCGGACGCAGGCCGAGGGCCTTCGCCTTCTCCGGCGTGGTGACGATGGCGATGGCGGCGCCGTCGTTCTGGCCGCTGGCGTTGCCGGCGGTGACGGTGGACTCGGGGTCGACCTTGCCGCGGATCGGGCGCAGCTTCGCGAGCGACTCGACGCTGGTGTCGGCGCGCGGGTGCTCGTCGGTGTCGACGACCAGCGGATCGCCCTTGCGCTGCGGGACCGACACCGGGACGATCTCCTGCGCGAAGATGCCACCGCGCTGCGCGGCGACGGCACGCTGGTGCGACTGCACGGCGAGGGCGTCCTGGTCCTCGCGGCTGATGGAGAACTCGGCGCGCAGGTTCTCGGCGGTCTCGATCATGCCGCCGGGCACCGGGTAGTTGCGGCCGCCGGCGGTGACGCGGGCGCGGGCCAGGCGGTCGTTGAGGGCCAGGGATTCGCCGCGCACGCCGTACCGCATACCGGTGGCGTAGAACTCGGCCTGGCTCATCGACTCGACGCCGCCGGCGAGGACGAGGTCGCTGCCGCCGGACTGCACCTGCATCACGGCCTGGATGATCGCCTGCAGACCGGAGCCGCAGCGGCGGTCCACCTGCAGACCCGGAACGTCCACGCCCAGTCCGGCATTGAGTGCCGCGATCCGGCCGATGGCCGGGGCCTCACCGCCGGGTGATGCCTGGCCGAGGATCACGTCGTCGATGTCGGCGCCGGCGATGCCGGTGCGGGTGACCAGCTCGGTGATGACGGTGGCCGCGAGATCCTCGGGGGCGACGTCGCGAAAGACGCCGCCGAAACGGCCGACGGGGGTGCGGAGCGGTTCGCAGATGACTGCGTCAGACATGTCGTTTTCCTTGGTGCGGTGATGATTGAGTCTGGGTACGGGCGAGGTCCGCCGAGATGGCGTCGGCGGTCGCGACGGCAGCCGGAACGAGCGTGTCGTACACCGCCTCGGTGGCGTAGCGTGCGGCCTGGGTCGAGATGTTCACCGCGGCGACCACAGCGCCCGACCGGTCGCGGATCGGTGCGGCGAGGGAGCGCAGGCCCTCCTCGAGTTCCTGGTCGACCACGCAGTAACCGTCGGCCCGGATCTTGTCGAGTTCGGCGCGCAACGCGTCGGGCGTCGCGATGGTGTGGCCGGTGAGCGGAGTCAGCTCGATGCGGTCCAGGTAGGCGTCGAGTTCGGCGGGGCCGAGCCCGGCCAGCAGAACGCGGCCCATCGACGTCGCGAACGCGGGGAACCGGGTCCCGATCGTGATGGACACCGTCATGATCCGGCTGACCGGTCGGCGGGCGACGTAGACGACGTCGTCGTCGTCGAGGATCGACACCGACGTCGACTCGTGGACCTGGTTGGACAGCGCCTCGAGATGTGGCCGGGCGATGTCGGGCAGCGACAGGCTCGACAGGTAGCTGTAGCCGAGTTCGAGGACGCGGGGCGTCAGCCAGAACACCGAGCCGTCGGTGCGGACGTAGCCGAGCTCGACCAGGGTGAGCAGGAACCGACGGGCTGTCGCCCGGGTGAGATCGGTGGCGCGGGCGACGTCGCTGAGCGTGCGCTGCGGGTTCTCGGCGTCGAAGGCCCGGATGACGGACAGGCCGCGTGCGAGCGACTGCACGTAATCGGTCGAGGCCCCGGTCGGCTCGGTCCCGGTCGAGTTGCTCCCGCTCGAATTCGTCACTGTCAGGTACTCCCCTCGGTGGCGCCCGCCAGGTCGGCGAGAGCCTGCTTGCCGAGCGCGAAGGCCCGGTTGCTGTTCGGCACACCCGCGTACACCGCGGTATGGAGGAATACTTCCACGAGCAGATCCGGGTCCATGCCCGCGCGCAGCGCGGCCCGGATGTGCATGTCGAGTTCGTGTTCGTTGCCGACCGCGGTGAGGATCGCCATCGTCAGCAGGCGCCGGGTGGGGTGGTCGAGGCCGTCGCGGGCCCAGATGTCGCCCCACGCGGTGCGGGTGATGAAGTCCTGGAACGGGTCGGTGAACGCGGTGCTGCCCGCGATCGCGCGATCCACGTGGGCGTCACCGAGGACCGAGCGGCGCACCGACATTCCGACGTCGTGTACCGCGCGGCGGGCGGCGGCGACGGACGGGGCCCCGTGTCGTTCGACGTGGGCCTCGATCAGGCGGGTCACGGCGCCGGCCTGCTCGACGTTCGCGAGATGCGCGCCGGGGGACAGGATGTGGAGTTCGGCGCCGGCGATGCCGTCGGCGATCACCTGCAGCGCAGACGGTGGTGTCGGGCCGTCCTGCTCCGCGGCGATCACCAGCGTGGGTGCGGCGATCCGGGCGAGGTCGGCGCGGCCGTCCCACTCGGACAGCGCCTCGCAGCACGCCGCGTAGCCCTCGTCCGAGGTGCCGGACACCATCGCGACGTGGCGGGTCACGAGTTCCGGATCACGCTGCGCCAGTTCGGGAGTGAACCAGCGTCCGACGACGGACTCCGCGATGGACGCGATGCCGTCGGCGCGGACCGTGGCGGCCCGGTCCAGCCACGGCTGGGCCGGGGCGAACTGCGCGGCCGTGCACATCACCGTGAGCGTCTGCACGCGCTGCGGGTGGTGCGCGGCCAACCACTGTCCGACGGCCCCGCCGAGGGACAGGCCCACGAAGTGCACCGCGTCCACACCGAGTGTGTCGAGCAGTGCGACGACGTCGCCGCCGAGGTCGGCGATCGTGTACGGCCCCGCGGGAGCGGGGGAGCCGCCGTGGCCGCGGTGGTCGACGGCGATCACGTGGGCGCGGGTCGACAGCGCGCGGATCTGCGGATCCCACATGTGCAGGTCCGAGCCCAGCGAGCCGAGTAGCAGGACCGGTGGGGCGGCGGGATCGCCGTGCAGTTCGAAGTGCAGGGCGCAGGGCCCGTCCTGGGTCATCCGAGTCCTCCGAAGGTTCGATCGGTCTGTGTGGTGCGGGCGGCCAGCGCACGGTCGACGAGGTCGACGGCGTGGCCGAGGTAGTTCGACGGATCCAGCAGGTCGCGCAGCTCGTCGGCGGACAGGTGGGCCGTGATGTCGGGGGCCCGGTCGAGCGGGACTCCGGAAGCCGCTGCGGCGGTGACGATGTCGCGCGCCGAGTCGGTGTGCGCGGACAGCGCTCCGGTGACCCGTTCGGCGAGGATGAGCCCGCCGGTGATGTCGAGGTTGCGTGCCATCGCGTCGCGGTGGACGTGCAGCCCGGCGAGGCTCGACGCCAGTCTGTGCGCGGCGCCGCCGGTGAGCCGCAGCAGATCGGTGACCGTCTCCCACTCGGCGTGCCACGCACCCGCGGCCCGCGCGAACTCGTGGTCCGTCGACGACAGGACCGTTGCGACCAGCCCCGGCACCCGCCGCGCGGCGGCACGAGCGGTGACGGCCGCGACCGGGTTCTGCTTGTGCGGCATGGCCGACGAGCCGCCGGGCGCGTCCTCGGCGACCTCGCCGAACTCGGTCGACGCCATGGCGGTGATGTCGGTGGCGGGCTTGGAGATCGCTCCCGCGGCGATGCCGAGCGCGGACGCGAGGGCCGCGATCGGGGTGCGGGTGGTGTGCCACGGCACGACCTGCCGGACCAGCCCCAGCTCGTCCGCGAGGGCGTCGGCCATCGCGAGGCCGTGCGGATGGACGGCTGCGAGAGTGCCTGCCGCACCGCCGAACTGGACGGGCAGCGCGGTCAGCGCCCGCTCGAGCTGCGCGGTCGCGTCGTCGAGACCGGTGAACCAGGACACCGCGAGCGCGCCGAACGTGGTCGGCAGGGCCTGCTGACCGAGCGTGCGCGCCACCATCGGGGTGTCGCGGTGCGCGCGTGCGAGCTCGGCACCGGCGTTCGCCGCCGCTCGCAGGTCGGCGAGGACCAGACGACCGGCCCTGCGCGACAACAGCATCAGGGCCGAATCCATGACGTCCTGGCTGGTGGCGCCCACGTGCACGGCCGACGCCGGGACGCCGGCCTCGGCGCACGCAGCCCGGAGGGTCTTCACCAGCGGGATCACCGGGTTGCCGCCCGCGGCGGACCTGCGGCCCAGGTCCGCGATGTCGAGGGCGCCGGGCGTGCCGAGCGCCGCGGCGACGGCGGTGACGGTGGCGGCGTGCGCGGCCGACACCAGGCCGACGGCCCCGGCTGCCCGGGTCAGAGCGGCCTCGACTTGGAGCAGTGCGACCACCCAGGCGTGGTCCGAGACCTCTTCGGCGAGCGCGGGCTCGTCAGCGGCGCCGAAGAGGGGATCGAACAGTTCACCGCGGGTGTGCGTCACGAGAGGCTCCTGGTCACAGCTCGAAGAACGGCGTCTCGACGCCGTCGGGATCGCTGTCCTGAACATAGACCGTGAGGCTGTAGCCGTCGTCGGTCTTGCGCGCGATCAGCTTCGGCCGCTGCGACTCGGGCAGCGACGTCAGGACCGGGTCGACGGCGTGCGCGGCGGTGTCCTCCGGGAAGTACAGCCGGGTGTACAGGCGCTCGAGCATGCCGCGGGCGAACACGCCCACGTTGACGTGCGGGGCCTCGACGGTGTCGTTCTCGGCGGGGAGCGGACCCGGCTTGACGGTGTGGATCGCCGCGGTGCCGGTCTCTTCGGCGCCGGCCCGGCCGAAGCCCCGGAATCCCGCAGGAACCGGTTCGATGGCGCCGCGCGGGTCGTCGGCGTGCGCGAAGCGGCCGTCGGCGTCGGCCTGCCAGGTCTCGACCATCGCGTCCGCGACCGGCACGCGATCGCCGTCGATGACGGTGATGCGCAACGTGATCCGACCGGGTGCGCCCTCGGGTGCGGCATCCGGGCCGTCCGCCCACGGCAGCCCGATGTGCCAGTACGGGCCCACCGTCTGCGACGGGGTGACGCCGAACTCTGCGGTGGTGAAGTCGCCCGGGGTGACGTCGTAGATCGGTGCGACAGTGTTCTTGGGGGAAGTGTCAGTCATCGTGATCCTCGTCGTCCTCGAACGGGGTGGCGTCGCGTCCGCGCAGGACGATGTCGAAACGGAAGCCCAGGGCCCAGTCGGCCACGGTCGCGTCGTAGTCGAAGACGCTGACCATCCGGTGCCGGGCGGCGGCGGGGACCGCGTTGTAGATCGGGTCCTGGAAGAACAGCGGATCGTCCGGGAAGTACATCTGCGTCACGAGGCGCTGCGTGAAGGCGGTGCCGAACAGCGAGAAGTGGATGTGCGACGGCCGCCACGCGTTGTCGTGGTTGCGCCACGGGTAGGCGCCGGGCTTGATCGTGGTGAAGGTGTAGTGGCCGTCGGCGTCGGTGACGCACCGGCCGATGCCGTCGAAGTGGGGGTCGAGCGGTGCGGGCCAGTTGTCGCCGATGTGCCGGTAGCGACCGCCGGTGTTGGCCTGCCACACCTCGAGCAGGGTGTTCGGGACGGGCTTGCCGTTGCTGTCGAGCACACGACCGTGGACGACGATCCGCTGGCCCTGGGCCTCGCCGCCGTTGGCGATCGTCAGGTCGGCATCGCCCGGCTGCACACGGTCCTCGCCGAACACCGGCCCGGTTACCTCGCCCAGTCGCTGCGGCAGCAGCTCGAGCGGCTGCCGCGGGCTGCGGAGCCCGGTGGTCTTGTAGTCCGCGAAGTCCGGCGGAGCATTCACGCCGGTGCCGACCGGCCGATATTGCGGGGGCAGATGAAGCATGTGACGACCTCGTAGTGGGGGCGGTGGGTGAGGGGGAATCGAGGGTGTTCGCTAGATGGACAACAGGACGCTATGCGAACACGCTAGTGGCTTTCGGTGGCGCAATCAATGATCCACCGCCTTTGTGTTCGTCATGCGGACGGTAGTTCACAATACGCACGAGTCGTCGTATGCTGGCCTGCATGATGGACAAAGTCATTGCCACAGCGGCCGAGGCCGTCGCAGATGTGCCGAACGGCGCGACGATCGCCGTCGGCGGATTCGGCCTGGTAGGAGTGCCGGAGATCCTCATCAACGCGTTGCTCGAACAGGGCGCCACGGATCTCGAGACGGTGAGCAACAACTGTGGCACCGACGGCTTCGGCCTCGGCGTGCTGCTCGAGGAGGGCCGCATCCGCCGGACCATCAGCTCGTACGTCGGCGACAACAAGGAATTCGCGCGGCAGTACCTGTCCGGCGAGCTCGAGGTGGAGCTGACGCCGCAGGGCACCCTCGCCGAGCGACTGCGCGCCGGCGGCGCCGGCATCCCGGCGTTCTTCACCCCGGCCGGCGTCGGCACCCAGGTCGCCGAGGGCGGCCTGCCGCGCCGCTACGACGGCAACGGCGGCATCGCCGTCGCCAGCCCGGTCAAGGAGACCCGCGAGTTCGACGGGCAGACCTACGTGATGGAACGCGGGATCGCCGCCGACTACGCCCTCGTCCACGCGTGGAAGGGCGACCGCCACGGCAACCTCGTGTTCCGGCGCAGCGCCCGCAACTTCAACCCCCCGGCCGCCGCGTCGGGCCGGATCACCATCGCTCAGGTCGAGCACCTCGTCGAACCCGGCGAGCTGGACCCGGACCAGATCCACACCCCGGGCATCCACGTGCAGCGCGTCGTGCACGTGGGCAAGGTCACTGTCGGAATCGAGAAGCGAACGGTACGAGCATGACTCAGGCTATTGCGCAGAAGCTGACCCGCGAGCAGATGGCGGCACGCGTCGCCCTGGAACTCGCCGACGGCCAGTACGTCAACCTCGGTATCGGCATGCCGACGCTGGTCCCGAACTACATCCCCGAGGACATCACCGTCGTCCTGCACTCCGAGAACGGTGTCCTCGGCGTGGGTCCGTACCCCACCGAGGACGAGCTGGACCCCGAACTGATCAACGCCGGCAAGGAGACCATCACGGTCCTGCCGGGTGCGTCGTACTTCGACTCGTCGCAGTCGTTCGGCATGATCCGCGGCGGCCAGGTGGACGTCGCCGTCCTCGGCGCGATGCAGGTCAGCGCCACCGGTGACCTCGCCAACTGGATGATCCCCGGCCACATGGTCAAGGGCATGGGCGGCGCGATGGACCTCGTCCACGGCGCCAAGCGCGTCATCGTGATGATGGAGCACGTGTCGAAGAAGGGCGAGTCGAAGATCCTCGACGAGTGCACCCTGCCGCTCACCGGCAAGGCGTGCGTGCAGCGGATCATCACCGACATGGCCGTCCTCGACGTCACCGACGAGGGCCTGCGCCTGGTCGAGACCGCGCCCGGCGTCAGCGTCGACGAGGTCGTCGCCGCTACCGCCGCGACACTGCTGGTCTGACCGCGATCCACGGATCACGATCGCCGCTGCCGCGACGACCACCCCGACCGGCAGCGGCGATCCGACCGCCGCGAGCGGATGGTCGACGTGGGTGGCGGTGGGAGCGCATCGGGCAGCGACAGTGCCGACCGGTGTTCGAGGGCACGCACAGCGAGGCGGCCCGGACGGCGTTCGTCATCGCCGCTGCGCCAGCGCGACCAGGTGGTCGATCGTCTCCTGCTCGGCACCGTCGGGCAGGTTGTCGACCGGCCACCACCGCAGATCCTGCGACTCGTCGCTGATCGCGATCGGCACGGCCGCGGCGTGTCCGGGCGCCCGGACCAGGAACCGCAGGTCCAGGTGCCGCGTCGGAACACCCAGCGAGCACGTGATGGGGTGCGTGTGGGCCGACAGCAGTTGCGGATCGATCCGCAGCCCCTCGATCCCCGACTCCTCGCGCGCCTCCCGCAGCGCCGCGTCGACGACCGTGTCGTCACCGGGCTCGCAGTGCCCTCCGAGTTGGATCCAGCGGCCCACCCGCGGGTGCAGCGTCAGCAGCACGTGGGAGCCGTCCGCGTCCAACACCAGCGACGACGCCGTGATGTGCCCGGCCGCGTGCGAACGCAGGCAGCCGTCGGGCGCCGAACCGAGGAACGCGAGCATCGTGTGCCGCAACGACTCGGCGTCGTCGGAATCGGTGTCCCAGTGCTCGAGTGCGCCGACGGCCGACGCGTGCAGTGACTGTGCCGACATCTACAGCTCCAGCAGCGCGTCGTCGGGCGCGGCTGGTTCGCGGGGCGTCAGGGCCTCGGTGGGATGCCCGACGGCGATCGCACCCAGCGGCTGCCAGTCGTCCGGTAGGCCGAGTTCGGCCCGCACCGTGTCGGCCGCGAAGATCGTCGACCCGATCCAGCAGCTCCCGATGCCCCGGGTCGCGAGCGAGACCAGCAGACCCTGCACGGCGGCGCCGACCGCGACGGTGAACATCGTCGACTCGGCCCGCGTGCGCCTCTCGTCCGGGTAGTCGTGCGCGCCGTCCGGCACACAGAACGGGATCACCACCTCGGGGGCGCGGAACAGGATGTCGCCCCGGCCCACTCGACGCTCGATCCGCTCGGCACTCATGCCGTCGGCGGCGAGGTCGTCGCGCCACCGCTGCTGCATCGCGTCGAGCAGGCGCGCCCGGACCTCGGGTGTGCGCAGCCACACGAACCGCACCGGACGCGTGTGGTGCGGCGCGGGGGCCGTGAGCGCCTCGGCGATCGCCTCGCGAAGAATCTCGGCGTCCACGGGCTCGTCGGAGAATGCGCGCACCGAGCGACGCAGCAGCAGCGCCTCGCGGCGGCCCTGCTCCATCGACTCCGCGGTGCCGAGCCAGAACAGGTCCTCCGGACCGCGCCGGATCAGCTTGTCGGCGACCGAGCCGTCGTCGTCGAGCCCGATCCCACGGACCACCGCGACCGGCATGCCGCCGAGCTTGCCCTTCACCAGGTCGCCCGCGGCCGCGATCTCGTCGGCGACCGCGACCTCGGTGACCATCAGCTCGTTGCCCTGGCCGTCGACCGCGCCGGCGTACGCGTGCAGGACCGGGATGCCCGACGCGCCGATCGCGACGTCGATCTGGCCGATCCGCCACGCACGCCCCATCGTGTCCGTCACCACCACCGCGACGTCGACGTCGAGGTGGTCCCGGATCCGGTCACGCAGCTTCCGGGCGCTGCCGTCCGGGTCCTCCGGGAGCAGCGCGAGTTCCGCGCCGTCGACGTTCGAACCGTCGATTCCCGACGCGGCCTGCACGATGCCCAACCGGTTCTCGGTGATCAGCGTGCGTCCCTTGCGGGCCACCACCCGCACCGCCTCCTGGTCGACCAGGCGGCGACGCGCGGCGTCGCGTTCCTCCGGATCGGTGGGCGACGCGACGATGCGACCCTCGACCTTCGAGAAGACCTTGCTCGTGACGACGAGGACATCGCCGTCGGCGAGCCACGGTGCCGCGCCGACGATCGCCGCGGCCAGGTCGTCGCCGGGACGGAACTCGGGCAGCCCGGGCACCGGCAGGATCTCGATCGCCCGCCCGGCACCGTGATCGCGAACCGTCAACAGCTCAGCACTGCGACTCCGGTCGTTCACCAGCTCACTCCGGCCACGTCGAATGCGGCTCCGACCATCTCGGCGGTGGCGTCGGGATCCGTCATGAGCAGCGGGACGCTGCGCACCTCGACGCCGGGCACGTCGGCCTCGTCGGTGGAATGGACCAGCCAGCCGTCGAGGATGCCGGTGCCGGACCGGGCGCCGTAGTGGCGGCCGATCGCCTCGGCCGACGTCTCGACACCGATCACCTCGAGGCACTCGTCGGCCATGCCGCGCAACGGCTTTCCGCCGATGATGGGGGACAGGCCGACGACCTTGGCCTTCGTGGTCCGCAGTGCACCGCGGATACCGGGTACGGCCAGGATGGCGCCGATGCTGACGACCGGATTCGACGGTGCGAGCAGTACGACGTCGGCCGATTCGATCGCCTCGAGCACGCCGGGTGCCGGTTTCGCCTGCTCCGCACCGACATACGCGAAACTGTGCGTGGGAACCTGTGCGCGGTAACGGACCCACCACTCCTGGAAGTGGATCGCTCGCTGCTGCTCTCCGGTCGGATCTTCAGGATCGGTTACGACAACATGTGTTTCGCTGCGATCGTCCGACACGGGAAGCAGGTCCACCCCGGGCTGCCATCGTTTGCACAGGGCCTCGGTCACCGCCGAGAGCGGGTAGCCGGCGCGCAGCATCTGGCTGCGGATGAGGTGCGTCGCGATGTCCCGGTCGCCGAGTCCGAACCAGTCGGGCTGCGCACCGTATGCCGCGAGTTCCTCTTTCGCATTCCATGTTTCACCGACGTGACCCCATCCGCGTTCGGGATCGATGCCGCCGCCGAGCGTGTACATACAGGTGTCCAGGTCCGGGCAGATGCGCAGTCCGTGCATCCACACGTCGTCGCCGACATTGACCACCGCGGTGATCCGATGGTCGTTCGCGGGGCCGGAATTCGGGTCGCCGGAGTCGAGTCCGTCCAGCAGACTTCGAACTCCCTGGAGGAAACGGGCCCCTCCGACGCCGCCAACCAATACAGTCACGTTCACAACTCGAAGCCTAAGCGGTGCCGCCGTGTGCCGGTCGACGCCGTCTCATCGGCCGGGTTGTACCACGCTGTGCGACGGGTGGCGGATGGTAAACGACTTTTCGGTTTCGGCTTGACCCGACACGCCAGGGCATGTCTAATCACATGTATGTCATTCCAAGTTCGAGGGGCGAGTTCACTTGGAGCGGCCCTCGACTCGAACCATCGTTCGGGCGGTTGTCAGGACGAGTGTCGGGGTGGGAACGACAGCACGATGTTCGAGATCAATCGACATTATCTGCGCTAATACAGGTGAGGAGGCGGAGCGATGCCCTACCAGCAGTACGAGTTCGAAACTCCTCTGAGCGTGGTCGGCGACGAACCGCGGACCGATTCCGAAGCGGGCGCAGCAGTAGGCGTCAGCTACGACGAGTTCGAGCTGGGTGTGACAGTGCCGCAGCTCAGTCTGATCCCAGGCTTCGACGAGATGTTCGACTCCATCGAGGATCAGTGGCAGGACCGCGCGCTGTGCGCGCAGACCGATCCCGAGGCGTTCTTCCCGGAAAAGGGGGGATCCACGCGCGAGGCCAAGCGCATCTGCATGGGTTGCGAGGTCCGCGGGGAGTGCCTCGAGTACGCACTCTCGAACGACGAGCGATTCGGCATCTGGGGTGGGCTCTCCGAGCGTGAGCGCCGGCGCCTCAAGCGTGGAGTCGTCTAGTTCGTCACTGCTCGTCGGGCCCCTGAAGATCGGGGTCGACAACCTCGGGATCGACGCCCAGATACGTCGACACCTGCTCCACGAGCACGTCGTGAACCAGGTCCTCGAGATCGTGAGGATCCTTGGCGCGCAACTCCATCGGGCGCCGGAACAGGACGATGCGTGCTCGCGTCGCGGTGCCGTGACGATCGATGCCGGCCGGAATGAGCCGCGACAGCGGCACCGGTCCGTCGGCCACCACCTCCGGTGGCCAGTTCACCGAATCCGGGTCGATCGCGCGAATCCGCGGCACGTCGTCCACGGCGATGTCCAGCTTCGTCAGTCGATCGTGCCAACGCGCGTCGATGGGCTCGAACGCGCCCAGAACCAGCTGATCGAACTTCTCCGCACGTGTACGGGCCGCCGGTAGATCCGGCGGGAACAACGGACCGCGGATACCTCGACCTCGCCGCGCGACCGAACGCGACGTCAGCGGGCGGGGACGACGAGCTCTGGCCATGAAGGGGACATTACAGCGGCGCCCCGACACCCCCACCGCGTCCGTCCCGGTCCAGCTTTGTGTCTTCTTCCTGCCGTACCCACGTGTCACCGGTGTCGCGTCCCGGCGCCGCCTCGGTGTCGCGTCCCGGCGCCGCCTCGGTGTCATGTCCCGGCGCCGCCTCGGTGTCACGTCTCGGTCGCGTCGGTGTGTCCGAGTAGGCCAACCGGACACATGGGGTTAGTCTCCTTCCTTGTGAGATCACTGCGTCGATGCTGCCGGCCTGGGTGCAAGAACCCTGCTGTCGCGACCTTGACGTACGTCTATTCCGATTCGACCGCTGTCGTCGGCCCGCTGGCCACCGTCGCCGAGCCCCATTCGTGGGACCTGTGCGAGACCCATGCTTCGCGGATCACCGCCCCCAAGGGCTGGGAACTCGTGCGGTACGAGGGTGGATTCTCCTCCAGCACCCCCGACGAGGACGACCTGACCGCGCTGGCCGAGGCGGTCCGCGAGGCCGGTCTGGGCGAGCGCCCCCGCAGCGACGGATCCGCCACCGACTCCCGCTCCGGCGCGGCCTCCCCGTCGGCACCGCCCACCGCCCGCACCGGGCGCCGCGGGCATCTCCGGGTCTTACCCGACCCTGCGAACTGATCGGTTCCGTCGCGGCTTCGGTCTGTGTCTGATCTGTCCTTTTCCTGCTCGACCTCGGACGACGTATCCGGACATTCCGCTCAGGAAGCGCGGTTGGCCTGCTCCCCACTAGGCTCTGTGGGACGACTCAGTCGGCGAACAAGACTCAGTGGACGAACAATGTGTCGCATCTACGAAAAGCAGGAGTAACCAGAAGTGGCTCGATCTGTCGAATCCGTGAATGCCGTGATCAAGGCCTACGACGTCCGTGGCGTCGTGGGAGAGCAGATCGATGCAGAATTCGTGCGTGACGTGGGCGCCTCGTTCGCCAGGCTGGTGCGCGACGAGCAGTCCGGCGCCGAGGCGGTGACGCGGGTCGCGATCGGCCACGACATGCGTGCGTCGTCACCCGAGCTGTCGCGTGCCTTCGCCGAGGGAGTCGTCGCGCAGGGCCTCGACGTGATCCACATCGGCCTGGCCTCCACCGACCAGCTGTACTTCGCGTCCGGGATCCTGGACTGCCCCGGTGCGATGTTCACCGCGAGCCACAACCCGGCCAAGTACAACGGCATCAAGCTGTGCCGTGCCGGCGCGAAGCCAGTGGGCCAGGACACCGGCCTCGGCGTGATCGCGCGCGAGGTCGCCGAGGGCGTCCCCGCGTACGAGGGTCCGGTCGGGCAGGTCTCCGAGCAGGAACTGCTCGACCAGTACGCCAGCTTCGTCCGCGGCCTGGTGAACCTGGCCGAGCTGCGCCCGTTGAAGGTCGCCGTCGACGCCGGCAACGGCATGGGCGGACACACCGTCCCCGCCGTGTTCGGTCCGATGCCCGTCGACGTCCTTCCGCTGTACTTCGAGCTCGACGGCACCTTCCCCAACCACGAGGCCAACCCCCTCGATCCCGCGAACCTGGTGGATCTGCAGGAACACGTGCGTGCGACGGGTGCGGACATCGGTCTGGCCTTCGACGGCGACGCCGACCGCTGTTTCGTCGTCGACGAGAAGGGCAACCCGGTCTCGCCGTCCGCGGTGACCGCCCTCGTCGCGGACCGCGAACTCGCGAAGGAGCCCGGGGCCACGGTCATCCACAATCTGATCACGTCGCGTTTCGTGCCGGAACTGGTCGAGAAGCTCGGTGGCACCGCCGTGCGCACCCGCGTCGGCCACTCCTTCATCAAGCAGCAGATGGCCGAGACCGGCGCGGTGTTCGGCGGCGAACACTCCGCCCATTACTACTTCCGCGACTTCTGGGGTGCAGACTCGGGCATGCTCGCGGCCCTGCACGTCCTGGCCGCCCTCGGCGAACAGGATCGTCCGCTGTCGGAGCTGATGGAGTCGTACGAGGCCTACGCCGCGTCCGGGGAGATCAACTCGACCGTCGACGACGCCGCGGAACGGACCGCCGCCGTCGTCGATCTCTTCGCGGACCGGACCGTCTCCGTCGACCGACTGGACGGCGTGACGGTCGATCTGGGCGACGGTGCGTGGTTCAACCTCCGGGCATCCAACACCGAGCCGCTGCTGCGCCTCAACGTCGAGGCACGCACGCCCGTCGACGTCGATGCTCTCGTCGCCGAGATCCTCGGAGCAGTCCGCGCCTAGTCACCGAATTGCTGGGATACTCGAGGCACCTGATCTCGTCGGGGGACAGGGACTCGGGGAAAGGGAGGTGAGTTCGTGATGACAGCTCCGTCGTCTCTGCTCGATCTCGATGACGCCGATGCTCTGTTGGCCGCCGACGTCGACGGTGTGCTCCGTTTCGCCGCGCTCGGCGGTGCTCAGATTCGTGCCACCCAGGCCGCCGTGGAGGAGAACGGTCTGGTCAGGCTGCGCGGTCTGCAGCCACGCAGCATCGTGTTCGTCACCGGCGACGGGAGTGCGTCGCGTGCCGCCGAGATCGTGGTGGCGGCCGTCGGCGGCCGGACCGGCATGCCGCTGGTCGTCAGCGTCGGTGCGCCGCCGTGGGTGGGTCCCCTCGACATCATGGTCGTCGCCGGCGACGACGCCGGGGACCCGCGGCTCGTCGAGTCCGTCGACAGTGCCCTGCGCCGGGGTGCGGAAGTGGTCGTCGCCGCGCCCGACGAGGGCCCCCTCCGCGCCGCCGCCGCGGGTCGCGCGACGGTCCTCCCGCCGCGGATCGCGGTCCCGGACCACCACGGCCTGCTGCGGTACCTCACCGCGTTCCTCGCCGTCCTGATCGCGGTCGAGGGGGAGAGGGCGGCCAAGATGTGCCCCGACCTGGGGCGGCTTGCCGACGCGGTCGACGAGGAAGCGCTCCGCGACCACCCCCGCAACGAGATCTTCCACAATCCGGCCAAGTCCCTGGCGGCACGCATGCAGGGTCGCCGGGTGGTGTTCAGCGGCGACACCCGCGCCACCACCCACCTCGCCCGCCACGGGAGCGAGACGCTGCTCCGGATGGGTGCGGGAGTGGCCGCCGCCGGTGAGCTGGCCGACGTCGTCGCCGGAGTCCGCACGTTCTCCGCGGCGAGTTCGGTCGCACCGGCCGGATACGACCCGTTCTTCCACGACGAGCAGCTCGACGGCCCGCCACCGGGTGCGCCGCTTCGGGTGCTGGTGTTCGCATCGGAGGCGAATCGACCGCTCGTCGAACGCCGTGTCGCGGCCCTGCCGGACGTCGACATCGTCGTCGCAGAATCTGACACGGTGCCGGAAGGGGCGACGACCGGTCCCCGACCTGGTGCACCGCCCGGATCGACGGCCGAGCCGTCGGCACCCGCGGCCCGGACGGAGATCGAGCAGATAGCAGTACTCGTCGGTCGGCTCGAGATGAGCGCGGCCTACCTACGTTTGATCGGTGGTAACTAGTGCGCCAACTCGAAGGTGCGCTCCGGTCCTACGCTTGGGGGTCACGGACCGCGCTCGCGGAACTGTGCGGCCGTCAGAGCCCCAGCGCGCATCCGGAGGCGGAAATGTGGCTGGGAGCGCATCCCGGTGATCCTGCGCGAGTGATCGAGGACGGCGGCAGCCGTTCGTTGCGTGACGTCGTCGTCGACGACCCGGCCCGGGAACTGGGCGAGCGCAGCATCGCCGCGTTCGGCGAGCAACTGCCCTTCCTGCTCAAGGTGCTCGCCGCGGAGGAGCCGCTGTCGCTGCAGGCGCACCCCAGCGCCGAGCAGGCTCGGGAGGGCTTCGCGCGCGAGGAGGCGTCCGGCATCCCCGTCGACTCGGCGGAACGGAACTACCGCGACGCCAGTCACAAGCCCGAGCTCGTCGTGGCGCTCACCCGGTTCGAGGCGCTCGCCGGTTTCCGGGATCCGCATCGGACGGTGCGACTGCTGAGCGAACTGAACGTGCCGGAGCTCGAGCCCTACGCGGGTCTGCTCGCGGGACAGCCCGACCCGGACGGGCTTCGGGCCCTGTTCACCACATGGATCACGCTGCCGCCGCACGCGCTCGCGGCCCTGCTGCCGGCGGTGCTCGACGGTTGCGTGGCGTACCTGTCGGATTCGGGGAGTGCGGAGTTCGCGCAGGAGGCGCGGACGGCACTGGAGTTGAGCGAGGGCTATCCCGGGGACGCCGGGGTCCTGGCGTCCTTGCTGCTCAACCGGGTGACCCTCGAACCCGGCCAGGGACTGTTCCTGGACGCCGGCAACCTCCACGCCTATCTGAACGGCACCGCGGTCGAGATCATGGCGAACTCCGACAACGTGCTGCGTGGTGGCCTCACCCCCAAGCATGTCGACGTCCCGGAACTGTTGCGGGTGTTGGATTTCGAGTCGGTGGATGTACCGGTTCTGACACCGGTCGCGACCGGTCGCACGGGGGAGTCGACATACCGGACGCCGGCCCCGGAGTTCGAACTGTCCCGGATCGACCTCGACCCATCGGGGGCCGGTGCGGTCGCGGCCACGATGTTCGAACCGGACGGTCCACAGATCCTGCTGTGCACGTCGGGTGCCGCCAAACTCGAGTGCGATTCGCGGTCGCTGATGCTCGAGCGGGGCGCAGCGGCATGGATATCCGCATCGGACAACGTGGTTCACATCCAGGCCTGCGCCGACGACACCCAGATCTTCCGTGCTGCGGTCGGCGACGTGACGCGCTGAGAGCGCGCCCACCGCTGGTCCGCCCCGGTCCCGACCCCGACCTGTGTCGGACCGCCGATGGACCGCCGATCCGGAAACCGTGCTGCGGTCCGCGTGCGGGCATAGGCTGACGTCCATCCCTACCTCCCGAGGAGGACGTGATGGTGACACCCGACCGGAAGGCGGCGAAACCCCGCTCCGGGTTGTTCCGGACCAAGTCGATCGAACAGTCGATTCTCGAGACCGACGAACCGGAGACCAAACTCCGCAAGGACCTGACCGCGTGGGACTTGACTGTCTTCGGTGTCGCGGTCGTGATCGGCGCCGGCATCTTCACGCTGACCGCCCGTACCGCCGGCAACGTCGCGGGGCCCTCGGTGTCGCTTGCGTTCGCCTTCGCCGCGGTCGCCTGCGCGCTGGCCGCGCTGTGCTACGCCGAGTTCGCGTCGACCGTGCCCGTGGCGGGCAGTGCATACACCTTCTCCTACGCGACATTCGGCGAGTTCGTCGCGTGGATCATCGGCTGGGATCTCATTCTCGAGTTCGCGCTCGCGGCATCGGTGGTGGCGAAGGGTTGGTCGCTGTATCTCGGTGAGGTCCTCGGAAGTGCCACTCCGGTCGTGCATCTCGGTTCGCTGAAGATCGACTGGGGTGCCGTCCTCATCGTCGCGGTCATCACCGTGCTGCTGGCGACGGGGACCAAGTTGTCGTCGCGGGTCTCGGCGGTGATCACCGCGATCAAGGTGGCCGTCGTGCTCTTCGTCGTGGTGGTCGGCGCCTTCTTCATCAAGGCATCGAACTACTCGCCGTACATTCCGCCGTCCGAGGAAGGTTCCACCGGCGAGGGCATCCACCAGTCGCTGTTCTCGTTCGTCACCGGCGCCGGTGGCAGCACGTTCGGTTGGTACGGACTGCTGGCCGCCGCGAGCCTGGTGTTCTTCGCGTTCATCGGGTTCGACGTGGTCGCGACCACTGCGGAGGAGACGAAGAACCCGCAGACCGCGTTGCCGCGAGGCATTCTCGGCTCGCTCGCGATCGTGACGGTGCTGTACGTGGCGGTGTCACTCGTGCTCACCGGGATGGTGAACTACACCGATCTGGCGGGTGACGATTCCACGCTCGCGACGGCGTTCGCGCTCAACGGAATGGACTGGGCCAAGAACCTCATCTCGTTCGGTGCACTGGCGGGCCTCACGACGGTGGTCATGGTCCTGATGCTGGGGCAGACGCGCGTGTTGTTCGCGATGTCCCGGGACGGTCTGATGCCCCGGGCGCTGGCGCCCACCGGCAAGCGCGGGACACCGGTGCGGATCACGCTGGTCGTCGGTGTCGTCGTCGGACTCCTCGCGGCCTTCTTCCCGATCGGCACGCTCGAGGAGATGGTCAACATCGGCACGCTGTTCGCGTTCGTGCTGGTGTCGATCGGCGTCGTGGTGCTGCGGCGGACTCGTCCCGACCTGCCGCGCGGGTTCCGGGTGCCGCTCGTGCCCCTGGTCCCGATCCTCGCGGTGATCGCGTGCGTGTGGCTCATGGTCAACCTGTCTGTCGAGACGTGGTTGCGGTTCGTCGTCTGGATGGCGCTCGGCGTGGTCGTGTACTTCGCCTACAGTCGGCGGCACTCGATGCTGAGTATCCGGGCCCGGGAAGCCGAACGCGACACCACGTGATTGCTTTACAAATCGGCTTCATTGTCTAGACGGCATACGTGCTGCCGAGTATCGTCCACTTCATGGTGATGCCGCCCACACCGGGCGGTCTCGTGGAAGGGGACGTCGATGGCGACGCACGCGCCGGCCGATACGGCGGTATGGCGGGACAAGAAGCGGTACCTGTGGTTGCTGGGGCTCATTCCGCCCACGGCGATCTTCCTGGCCCTCGGATTGGTGTGGGCGACGAACCGGGTGGGCCTCGAGGCGGTGGCACCCGTCTGGTGGTGGATCGGTCCGCTGCTGGTGTACGTGCTGCTGCCCATCCTCGACCTGGCATTCGGCGCGGACGGACAGAACCCGCCCGACGAGGTCATGGAGCAACTCGAGAACGACCGGTACTACCGCTGGTGTACCTACGCGTACATCCCGCTGCAGATCGTGACCGTCGTGGTCGCGTGCTACCTGTGGTCGGCCGACGACCTGGGCTGGCTCGGTATCGACGGCGGGCTGGGATTGGTCTCGAAGATCGGCCTGGCAATCAGCGTCGGTTGTGTCGCCGGCATCGGGATCAACACGGCCCACGAGCTGGGCCACAAGAAGGACGATCTCGAGCGGTGGCTGTCGAAGATCACCCTCGCACAGTCCTTCTACGGTCACTTCTACATCGAGCACAACCGCGGACATCACGTCCGCGTTGCGACCCCGGAAGATCCCGCGAGTTCGCGTTTGGGGGAGAGCTTCTGGGCCTTCCTGCCGCGCAGCGTGTGGGGGAGTCTGCGGTCGTCGTGGGGGCTGGAGAAGGCGCGGCTCGAGCGGCTCGGCAAGGGGCCGTGGACGATTCGCAACGACGTGCTCAACGCCTGGCTGATGTCGGTCGTGCTGTTCGGCGCGATGATCGCGATCTTCGGTTGGGATGTGGCCCCGTTCCTGTTGCTGCAGGCCGTGTTCGGATTCTCCCTGCTAGAAACGGTGAACTACCTCGAGCACTACGGTCTGCTCCGGCAGCGCACCGAGAGCGGTCGCTACGAGCGCTGTACGCCGGCGCACAGCTGGAACAGCGACCACATCTGCACCAACATCTTCCTGTACCACCTGCAACGACACAGCGATCACCACGCGAACCCGACGCGGCGCTATCAGACGTTGCGCAGCATGGACATTGCGCCGAATCTGCCCAGCGGCTACGCCAGCATGATCATGCTCGCGTACGTGCCGCCGCTGTGGCGGGCGGTGATGGATCGAAAGGTCCTCGCCCACTACGACGGCGACGTCACCCGGGCCAACCTGCAGCCGAGCAAGCGGGAGAAGCTGCTCGCGGCGCACGGGGGACTGGCATGAGCGCGTATCGCTGTCCGGTGTGCGAGTTCGTGTTCGACGAGTCCGTCGGCGCTCCGCGGGAGGGTTTCCCGGCCGGGACGGCGTGGGATGCGGTGCCGGACGACTGGTGCTGCCCCGATTGCGGCGTTCGCGAGAAGATCGACTTCGAACCCGTAGGAGGGTGATCGTGACCGAGTACAAGCTCTACCAGTGTGCGCAGTGCGGATTCGAGTACGACGAGGCGAAGGGCTGGCCGGACGACGGTATCGCGCCCGGCACCCGCTGGGAGGACATCCCCGACGACTGGAGTTGCCCGGATTGCGGCGCGGCCAAGGAGGACTTCTTCATGGTCGAAGTCGAGCGCAGGTGACCGATGTCACTAGGGTCGGTGGCATGACCGAGTTGCAACCCCGTGTGCCCTATCAGGAGGCCTCGCGGCTGCTGCTGCGCGAGTCGATCCTCGGCGCGGTCCACGACCTGCTGCTCGAGCGGGACTGGTCGAAGGTGACGATGACCGATGTCGCCGCGGTCGCGGGGATCTCTCGGCAGACGCTGTACAACGAATTCGGGTCGCGTCAGGGCCTGGCGGAGGGGTACGCGCTGCAACTGGTCGACCGGTTCGTCGACGCGGTGGCGGCAGCGGTGTACGCGCACGTCGGGGACGCGCGGGCTGCGCTGGTCGACGGGTTCGGCGCGTTCTTCCGGGCCAGCGCCGACGACCCGCTGGTGTGCTCGCTGCGGACCGGTGCTGCCAAACCGGACCTGCTGCGGATCGTCACGACCGACAGCGCGCCGCTGATCGAGCGGGCGTCGGGGCGGCTGGCGGAGACGTTCCGGCGGAGCTGGATTCAGGCGTCCGAAGCCGACTCGGCGGTGCTGGCGCGGGGTGTCGTGCGAGTCGCGCTGAGTTACGTATCGATGCCGCCCGCGTCCGACGGTGACGATGCTCGCGACCTTGCCGCCCTGCTCGCGCCGTTCGTGGACGTGGTCGCACACGTCTGACGGGGTACGGCACGTCCCCGGGTGGATCGGCTACCCGATAACCTGGGTGTCATTCCAGACAGCGAACAGGAGAGACACATGACGTCCTCAGTTTCAGCGGCGCCCGTGGCCGAGCACCGTAACGGTATCGATTTCAAGGTGGCGGATCTTTCGCTCGCCGAGTTCGGTCGCAAGGAGATCCGCCTCGCGGAGCACGAGATGCCGGGTCTGATGGCGCTGCGCCGTGAGTATGCGGACGTGTTGCCGCTCAAGGGTGCTCGCGTGTCCGGTTCGCTGCACATGACGATCCAGACCGCGGTCCTGATCGAGACGTTGACGGCCCTCGGTGCTGAAGTTCGATGGGCGTCGTGCAACATCTTCTCGACGCAGGATCACGCCGCCGCGGCCATCGTCGTCGGCCCGCACGGCACCGTCGAGGAGCCCAAGGGTGTTCCCGTCTTCGCGTGGAAGGGCGAGACCCTCGAGGAGTACTGGTGGGCGGCCGAGCAGATGCTCACGTGGCCCGGCACCACGGCGAACATGATCCTCGACGACGGCGGTGACGCCACGATGCTCGTGCTTCGCGGTGCGCAGTACGAGAAGGCCGGCGTCGTGCCGCCCACCGACGACGAGCACGACTCGGACGAGTACAAGGTGTTCCTGGCGCTGCTGCGCAAGTCGCTCGAGGCGGACGCCGGCAAGTGGACCGCGATCGCGGAGTCGGTCAAGGGCGTCACCGAGGAGACCACCACCGGCGTGCTGCGCCTGTACCAGTTCGCCGCCGCCGGTGAGCTGGCGTTCCCGGCGATCAACGTCAACGACTCGGTCACCAAGAGCAAGTTCGACAACAAGTACGGCACCCGCCACTCGCTGCTCGACGGCATCAACCGCGGCACCGACGTGCTGATCGGCGGCAAGGCTGCGCTGGTGTGCGGCTACGGAGACGTCGGAAAGGGCTGCGCCGAGGCGCTGCGCGGCCAGGGCGCCCGCGTCACCGTCACCGAGATCGACCCCATCAACGCGCTGCAGGCGATGATGGACGGCTTCGACGTCAAGACCGTCGAGGAGTTCATCGGTCAGGCCGACATCGTCATCACGGCCACCGGCAACAAGGACATCATCTCCTTCGAGCACATGAAGCAGATGAAGCACCAGGCGATCCTGGGCAACATCGGCCACTTCGACAACGAGATCGACATGGCGGGCCTCGAGCGCGCCGGTGACGTCACGCGGATCAACATCAAGCCGCAGGTCGACGAGTTCACGTTCGCCGACGGCCACTCGATCATCGTGCTGTCCGAAGGACGTCTGCTGAACCTCGGCAACGCCACCGGACATCCGTCGTTCGTGATGTCGAACTCGTTCGCGAACCAGACGATCGCGCAGATCGAGCTGTGGACCAAGCCGGACGAGTACGACAACGAGGTGTACCGCCTGCCCAAGCACCTCGACGAGAAGGTCGCGAAGATCCACGTCGAGGCGCTCGGCGGCTCGATCACGAAGCTGACGAAGGATCAGGCCGAGTACATCGGCGTCGACGTGGAGGGCCCGTACAAGCCCGAGCACTACCGCTACTGACCCGTGACGTAGGACCGAGTCGGTTGCACCGACGACTGTGGCCGGGGATCGTGACGCGATCCCCGGCCACTGCTGTCCTCACCGCGTTGTGACAGCCCTCGCAGCGTCGAATCCGAGGCGCGGCGGCGAGCACCGATAGGCTCGGCGACCGTGGGAACTCTCATCGCCCTGGAAGGGCTCGACGGCGCCGGCAAACGGACGTTGGTCGGCAAGGTCGTCGCGCAGCTCGAGCAGGGCGGTCTGACGGTCGCGACGCTCGATTTCCCCCGCTACGGTGCGTCGATCCATGCGGATCTCGCGTCGGAGGCGCTCAAGGGTGCGCACGGCGACCTCAGCGAGTCGGTCCACGCGATGGCGGTGATGTTCGCCCTCGACCGGGCCGGTGCCGCACCACAGCTGCAGGGCCTGCTCGCGGCCGACGACGTGGTGATACTGGACCGCTACGTCGCCTCCAACGCGGCGTACGGCGCGGCCCGGCTGCACCAGCACGGGGACGGCGAGTTCGTGCGGTGGATCGAGGAACTCGAGTTCGACCGTCTGGGGCTGCCACGGCCGGACCTGCAGATGTACCTCGATGTGCCGGTGGCGCTCGCGGAAGAGCGGGCGCGGCGGCGTGGGGCCGCGGACAGTTCGCGCACACTGGACGCCTACGAGAAGGACAGTGGCCTGCAGGCCCGCACGGGGCAGGTGTACCGGGAGCTGGCCGCCGCGGACTGGAACTCGCCGTGGTGGTCGGTCGCGCCCGATGTGGATCCGGGCGCTCTCGCCGATAAACTGGCACTCTTGCATGAGCGGCGCAGCGCAGCGCAGTAGTACCGGGGTCCGCCCGGCCACATTGAGCGGCACGCCGCGGCAGTGAACGCGCCTTTCCGCATTTAGCAGCCTCAGAGATGTAACGATAGGGATATGAAGCCAAGGATTCTGGTTGTCGACGATGACACGGCGCTCGCCGAGATGCTCACCATCGTGCTCCGCGGTGAGGGATTCGAACCCTTCGTGGTCGGTGACGGAAGCCAGGCGTTGTCGGCCGTTCGTGAGACCCGACCGGATCTGGTGCTCCTCGACCTCATGCTGCCGGGCATGAACGGTATCGACGTGTGCCGGGTGCTGCGGGCCGAATCGGGTGTCCCGATCGTCATGCTCACCGCCAAGACGGACACGGTCGACGTGGTCCTGGGCCTCGAGTCGGGCGCGGACGACTACATCATGAAGCCGTTCAAGCCGAAGGAACTGGTTGCCCGGGTGCGCGCTCGGCTCCGCCGCACGGAGGAAGAGCCGGCCGAGGTCCTGAGCATCGGCGACATCATGATCGACGTGCCGGCGCACAAGGTGACCCGCGACAACGCGCTCATCTCGCTCACGCCGCTCGAGTTCGACCTCCTGGTCGCTCTCGCGCGCAAGCCGCGGCAGGTTTTCACCCGTGAGGTCCTGCTCGAGCAGGTCTGGGGATACCGTCACGCGGCCGACACGCGTCTGGTGAACGTGCACGTGCAGCGACTGCGCGCCAAGGTCGAGAAGGATCCCGAGAATCCCGAGGTGGTGCTTACTGTCAGGGGGGTCGGCTACAAGGCCGGACCGCCGTGATCGGTGCCCGCCGGAACCGGCGGCGAGCCAGCCGGGCTTTCTCGCCGCTGATCCGCTGGTGTCGCGCGTGTGGCAACTGGCTTGCCCACGCATGGCGCCGGTCCTTGCAGCTGCGCGTCGTCGTGTCGACGCTGTCGCTGTCGCTGATCGTGATCACGATTCTCGGCGTGGTGTTGACCAGCCAGATCACCGATCGGCTTCTCGAGGCGAAGATCACTGCCGCCACCGAGGAGCTCGACCGCGCGCGCAGCACGGTCGAGGCGCAGCTCTCCGGTGCCGACGACAGCGGATCGCTCCAGGTGCGGCTCGAGGCCGCCCGCCTGGCCTTGACGAACCGGCAGCCCGACGGTGGCCAGACATCCGGATCCGCAGGTACCTTCGATCCGGTGCTCATCGTGCCGGGAGACGGCCCTCGGGAGCCGACCACGAGCGGGCCGGCGACCCAGATTCCGGCGAGCCTGCGCGACTTCGTCCAGGCGAACCAGATCAGCTACCAGTTCGCGACCGTGTCCGACGCCAACGGCTACTCGGGTCCGGCGCTGATCATCGGCAGCCCCACGTCGTCGGACATCGCGACGCTCGAGCTGTACCTCGTGTTTCCCCTCGCGAGTGAGGACCGCAGCCTGTCCCTGGTGCGGGGCACGATGCTGATCGGCGGTGCGGTGCTGGCCGTGCTGCTCGCCGCGATCTCGATGCTCGTCGCCCGCCAGGTCGTCATGCCGATCCGGTCGGCGTCCCGGATCGCGGTGCGGTTCGCCGACGGCCGGCTCAAGGAACGCATGCCCGTCCGCGGTGAGGACGACATGGCCCGGCTGGCGATGTCGTTCAACGAGATGGCCGAGAGCCTGTCGAAGCAGATCACCCAGCTCGAGGAGTTCGGCAATCTGCAGAAGCGCTTCACGTCGGACGTGAGCCACGAGCTGCGCACCCCGCTCACCACCGTCCGGATGGCAGCGGACCTGATCCACGACAGCAGCGACGAACTCGACCCCATCCTGAAGCGGTCGTCCGAGCTGCTCGTCGCGGAGCTGGACCGGTTCGAGAGCCTTCTCGGGGATCTGCTCGAGATTTCCCGGCACGACGCCGGTGTCGCGGAGCTGGCGGCCGAACAGCTGGACCTGCGGATGTGTGCGCGCGCGGCGATCTCCACGGTTCGCCACCTCGCGAAGGAGACCTCGACGGAACTGATCGTGGATCTGCCGGAGGACGCCGTGATCGCGGAGGTGGATCCGCGCCGCGTGGAGCGCATCCTGCGGAATCTGCTCGCGAACGCGATCGACCACGGCGAGGGCAAGCCCGTCCTGTTGCGGTTGCGGGCCGACGACGACGCGGCCGCCTTCATCGTGCGTGACCAGGGTGTCGGATTGCGCCCTGGGGAGGAGAAGCTGGTGTTCAACCGGTTCTGGCGGTCGGACCCCTCCCGCGTCCGGCGGTCCGGCGGAACCGGGCTGGGCCTGGCGATCAGCGTGGAGGACGCGAACCTGCACAACGGCACGCTCGAGGCGTGGGGCGAGCCCGGCGAGGGAGCGTGCTTCCGTCTGACGTTGCCACGGGTGCGCGGGCGCAAGGTCACCCGGAGCCCGCTGCCGCTGAAGCCCGCGACCAAGAAGCTGGTCCAGGGACAGCCGCTGCCCCCGGTCACGCCCACGCCGGAGGAGGCAGCCGCGGGCCCGGACACCGCCCCGTCGGCGCAGCAGGAGCCGCAGCAGCTGCCACAGCCGCCACAGCCTGCGGAGGCTTCGACGCTCTCGGAGGCTTCGGCGCCGTCGCGCCAGCCGGATCCCGACGAGTCCCCGACGGTGCCCCGGGTGCGGGAGCGTGAGTCGTGACCGGCACGCGGGTGCGGCGTCACGGCAGACGCTCGCGGACGACGGTGGCAGCGGTCGCACTGGCCGCGCTGTTGCTCGGCACGGCGGGCTGCGCGAATCTGCCGGACTCGTCGACACCGCAGGCGATCGGGACCATCGAGCGTTCGCCGGTCAGCACCAGCGTCGAGGCACCGGCACACGGCCGCGAGCCGGATCTGCTGTTGCGAGACTTCGTCAAGGCCAGCACCGACCCGGCCAATCGGCATCTCGCAGCCCGGCAGTATCTGACCAAGGACATGTCGGCGCGGTGGGACGACGCCGCGAGCGCGACGATCGTCGACAAGATCGACCTCATCCTCGAGTCCCGCACCGCCGACCGGGCGGTCTACACGATTCGTGCCAACCGGGTGGGTCAGCTCGAGCCGGGCGGCCTGTACCAGGCGCAGGAGGGCACGTTCGAGGCCAAGTTCAGCTGGGCCAAGGTGGACGGTGAATGGCGGATCGACGACCTGCCGAACGGCGTGATCATGGACCGTCCGCAGTTCCTCAATGCGTATCAGCGCAAGTCGTTGTACTTCCTCGATCCGACGGCGCAGACGGTCGTTCCCGATCCCCGCTGGATCTCGGCGAGCCCGGACCAGATGGTGACGCAGCTGATCGGTCTGCTCATCGACGGCCCCAAACCGTCGCTGGCCGGTGCGGTGCGCAACGAGTTGGGCGCGGGTGTCTCCGTGCTCGGCACCATCACCAAGGCCGACGGCCGAGCGTCCCAGGTCGGGGTGGGGCTGGGCGGGGTCAGTATCGACTTCCAGGGGCTCGGGCGGATGAACACGCAGTCGCGGGAACTTCTTGCCGCGCAGGTTGTCTGGACGTTGGCGAACGCCGACATCTCCGGTCCGTACGTCCTGCTGGCCGACGGTCAGCCGCTCGACGAGAGGTACCGCGAGGGGTGGACGACGGCGGATGTGGCGTCGTTGAATCCGCTCGCGACGTCCAGCGCCAGCGTCGGCCTGCACGCGCTGCGCGGCGGCGGGCTGGTCTCCGTGAACGACGCGGCCGTCGTGCCGGTCCCCGGGTACTTCGGTGCCTCGGACAACCTCCGGTCGATCGCGCTGTCGCGGGACGGGACGCTCGCGGCGGCGGTGGCCGAGACGCGCCGACCGGCGCCGGAGCCGCAGACCGCGCTGGTCGTGGGCACCTACGACGGAAACGTCGCCACCGCGCTCGAGGCGCAGTCGATCACCCGGCCGTCGTGGGCCTTCGACGGTTCCACCGTGTGGGCCGCGATCAACGGTTCGGCCGTGGTGCGGGTGGTGCGCGAGACCGGCACCGGAAAACTCACGACGACGAACGTCGAGACCGGCGCGATCAGCGCGCTCGGCGGGCCGATCACCGAGCTGCGGTTGTCCCGGGACGGGGTGCGGGCGGCGTTGATCGTCGACGGCAAGGTCTACGTGGCGACGGTGGTGCAGCAGCCGGACGGTGAGTTCTCGCTCACCAACCCGCGCGCGATCGCGCACGGTCTCGGCAGTCCCGCGGTGTCGCTCGACTGGAGCACGGGGGACACGGTGGTCGTGGCCCGTTCCGGGTCGGATGTTCCGGTCGTGCAGCTGGCTGTCGACGGTTCGCGGATGGACTCGTTGCCGAGCCGCAACCTCACCTCGCCGGTGCTGGCGGTGGACGCGACGTCGACCACCGAGTTCGTCGCGGACTCGCGGGCGGTGTTCCAGCTCAACAACAACGACCCGGCCGGCGACCGCTACTGGCGTGAGGTTCCCGGCCTGACCGGGTCGAAGGCGATCCCGGTGCTGCCGGGCTGACCACTGCAACTGCCCGGCGGATTCTGTCGGGGGCGCGGGGCACACTCGGCGGATGCGAGCGCTCCTCGATCTGGTTCTCCCCGCCGAGTGCGGGGGTTGCGGTGAACCCGGCACGGATTGGTGCGATCGGTGCCGGCGTGCCCTGTCCGACGATCCGGTGACGGTGCGCCCGCGGGTCGATCCCGGCGTGCCGGTGTGGGCGCTGGGCCCGTACGGGGGTCCGCGCCGGCGCGCGGTGATCGCGGCGAAGGAACGGGGGCGGCGAGATCTCGCGGCTCCGCTCGGTGCCGCGCTCGCCGACGCGATCGACACGCTGCGGCGCTGGGGTGAGCTGGATCCGCCGCAGTTGGCGCCGCTGTTGCTCGTTCCGGCGCCGAGCCGGGCCCGCACCGCGCGCACGCGTGGTGGCGACCCGGTGCTGCGGTCCGCGCACGCCGCCGCGCGGCTGCTGGAGACGGGTTGCCGGGTCTGTCCGGCACTGTCGATGCGGCGGGGTGTGCGGGATTCCGTCGGGCTGTCGGCGGCGCAGCGCCAGGACAACCTGGCGGGTCGGATTCGCATTTCCGCCGCGCGGCGTGACGAAATCGTCCGGCTCGGTCGAGCGGGTGCCGAAATCGTTCTCGTGGACGACGTCGTCACGACGGGGGCGACCTCGGCCGAGGCGGTTCGGGTGCTCGGATCGGCAGGTGTGCAGGTCGGAGCGGTGCTGGTCGTCGCGGCGGCATGACCGGACAATTCCGGCGACGCGCGGAGGCTGGCGAAACGCCCGGGGAATTCACCGGATCGGGACAGATGTCACAGACGACACACCGGTGAAATATGGCTGAACAGTGGCACACCGAGCGGTTACGTACTAGCGTCGCGTTCACACCCGAAGACACAGGTGGGAGGTGATATTTCACGTTCTGAGCCGGGTGGTTCCCCGCCCGGTCGAGATCGAACTCGCCGGTCTCCATCAATGTGAGCCGGCCGTTTATCGGGAGGTACGAGTGACGACCCCTACGCAAGCCTCGGTTTTCGTCGACGAAGACACCGCCATCGCGGAGGCTCCAAGTACTACGGGCGTGAACAACGCCGAAATCGTCGTCAAAGGACGCAACGTGGAAGTGCCGGAACATTTCCGGGTCTACGTTTCCGAGAAGCTCGCACGACTCGAGCGTTTCGATCCCACCATCTTCCACTTCGACGTGGAACTCCAGCACGAACGTAACCGCCGACAGGCGAAGAGTTGCCAGCGAGTCGAGATCACGGCCCGCGGCAAGGGTCCTGTCGCCCGCGCCGAAGCGAGCGCGGACAGTTTCTACGCGGCATTCGAATCCGTGACTGCCAAGCTGGAAAGTCGATTGCGTCGTACCAAGGATCGCCGCAAGGTCCACTACGGAGAGAAGACTCCGGTATCCGTCGCGCAGGCCACGGCCGCGCTGGCGCAGGACGACTCGCTGGCGATCGATCGCGATTTGTCGCTGGACGGCGAGGCTCCGCCCGGTCCGGGTCAGATCGTGCGCACGAAGGTCCACTCCGCCGAGCCGATGACCGTCGACGACGCGCTGTACGAGATGGAACTGGTCGGGCACGACTTCTATCTGTTCCACGACAAGGAGACCGATCGGCCTTCTGTCGTGTATCGACGCCACGCGTTCGACTACGGGTTGATCCGTCTGGCGTGATGTCGCGGACGGTCGGTCTACTCGCCCGACCGTGATTGCGCATACCATGGGATCCGGCTGGGGTCGCCCGACCTCGGCCGGATTCCGTTTGTCATGTACCTGACGCTGAATTCCTGACACTGGATTGAGGACAAAGAGGACCGTGCCGTCACTGTCGCTATCGAAGCTGCTCCGTGTAGGTGAAGGTCGCATGGTCAAGCGGCTCAAGCACATCGCCGACCATGTCTCCTCCCTCTCTCCCGAGGTCGAGAAACTGTCCGACGAACAACTCCGGGCCAAGACCGACGAGTTCCGGAAGCGTTACGCCGACGGCGAGACGCTCGACGAGATGCTGCCCGAGGCCTTCGCCGCGGCCCGGGAGGCCGCGAGTCGCGTGCTCGGCCAGCGTCACTTCGACGTCCAGGTCATGGGTGGTGCTGCACTGCACTTCGGCAATGTCGCCGAGATGAAGACCGGTGAGGGCAAGACCCTGACCTGTGTGCTGCCCGCGTACCTGAACGCGATCTCCGGGGAGGGCGTGCACGTCGTCACCGTCAACGACTACCTGGCCCGACGCGACTCGGAGTGGATGGGCCGCGTCCACCGGTTCCTGGGACTCGAAGTCGACGTGATCCTGTCCGGCATGACGCCCGCGCAGCGGCGCAAGGCATACGCGGCCGACATCACATACGGCACGAACAACGAGTTCGGTTTCGACTACCTGCGCGACAACATGACGCACACCCTCGACGACCTGGTGCAGCGCGGCCACAACTTCGCCGTCGTCGACGAGGTCGACTCGATCCTCATCGACGAGGCCCGCACGCCGCTCATCATCTCGGGCCCCGCCGACGCGTCCAGCAAGTGGTACAGCGAGTTCGCGCGGATCGCGCCGCTGCTCAAGAAGGACGTCCACTACGAGGTCGACATCCGCAAGCGCACCATCGGTGTGCACGAGGCCGGTGTCGAGTTCGTCGAGGACCAGCTCGGTATCGACAACCTGTACGAGGCCGCGAACTCGCCGCTGGTGAGCTACCTCAACAACGCCATCAAGGCGAAGGAGCTGTACCAGCGCGACAAGGACTACATCGTCCGCGACGGCGACGTCATCATCGTCGACGAGTTCACCGGCCGTGTGCTGGTGGGCCGCCGCTACAACGAGGGCATGCACCAGGCGATCGAGGCCAAGGAGAAGGTCGAGATCCAGGCCGAGAACCAGACCCTCGCCACGATCACGCTGCAGAACTACTTCCGCCTGTACGACAAGCTGTCGGGCATGACGGGTACGGCCGAGACCGAGGCCGCCGAACTGCACCAGACGTACGGCCTGGGCGTCATCCCCATCCCGACCAACCGTCCGCTGCTGCGCGTCGACAACGGCGACCTGATCTACAAGACCGAGGAGGCCAAGTTCGATGCCGTCGTCGACGACGTCGTCGAGCGGCACCAGAACGGTCAGCCGGTCCTGATCGGTACCACCAGCGTCGAGCGCTCGGAGTACCTGTCGAAGCAGTTCACCAAGCGTGGCGTCGTCCACAGTGTGCTCAACGCGAAGTTCCACGAGCAGGAGGCGACGATCGTCGCCGAGGCCGGACGCTCCGGCGCCGTGACCGTCGCGACCAACATGGCCGGCCGTGGTACCGACGTCGTACTCGGCGGCAACCCCGACATCATCGCCGACCTCGTGCTGCGCAAGCAGGGCCTCGATCCGGTGCACAGCCCGGACGAGTACGAGGCCGCGTGGGAAGGTGTCCTCGACAAGGTCAAGGCCGAGGTCAAGGAGGACGCGGAGAAGGTGCGCGCCGCCGGTGGCCTGTACGTGCTCGGCACCGAGCGGCACGAGTCACGTCGTATCGACAACCAGCTGCGCGGTCGTTCCGGCCGGCAGGGCGATCCCGGTGAGTCGCGCTTCTACCTGTCGCTCGGCGACGAGTTGATGCGGCGCTTCAACGGTGCGGCGCTCGAGTCGATCATGACGCGGCTGAACCTGCCCGACGACGTCCCGATCGAGGCGAAGATGGTCTCGAAGGCGATCAAGAGCGCGCAGACACAGGTCGAGCAGCAGAACTACGAGATCCGCAAGAACGTCCTCAAGTACGACGAGGTGATGAACAAGCAGCGCACCGTCATCTACGAGGAGCGTCGCCGCATCCTCGAGGGAGAGGACCTCGAGGGTCAGGTCGAGTCGATGATCACGGACGTGGTCACCGCGTACGTCAACGGCGCCACCGCTGAGGGCTATGTCGAGGACTGGGATCTGGATCAGCTGTGGACGGCCCTGAAGACGTTGTACCCGGTGGGAATCGACCACAAGGAGCTGGTGGGCGCCGCCGAGGCCGGAGAGTCGGACCTGGGTCGTGAGGAGCTGCTCGAGGCGCTGCTGCAGGACGCGCGGGATGCGTATGCCAAGCGCGAGCAGCAGATCGACGAGATCGCCGGTGAGGGCGGCATGCGTGAGCTCGAGCGCCGCGTGATGCTGTCCGTGCTGGACCGCAAGTGGCGCGAGCACCTCTACGAGATGGACTACCTCAAGGAGGGCATCGGCCTGCGCGCGATGGCGCAGCGCGATCCGCTGGTCGAGTACCAGCGCGAGGGCTACGACATGTTCATCGCGATGCTCGACGGCCTCAAGGAGGAGTCGGTCGGGTTCCTCTTCAACCTCCAAGTGGAGGCCGGTGCCCCGCAGGGCGGCGGCTCCCCGGTGAGCGTCACCGCAGCCTCGGCGGCCGCCACGGCCGGCGGTGGTCCGTCGCTGGCCAAGCAGCCCGCACAGCCGCTCCCGTCGCAGCAGGCCGCCCAGGACGCGGCCCGTTCGGCGGCCCCGTCGGCGCTCAAGGCGAAGGGGCTCGACGAGATGCAGCCGCGCGGGCTCACCTTCTCCGGCCCCGCCGAGGACGGCAACGCCCAGATCAGCCGGTCCGCGGACGAGCAGGACGGGGGCGCGGGCACGCGCCGCGAGCGCCGTGAGGCCGCCCGCCAGGATACGAAGGCGAAGAAGGCTCCGCGCTCCAAGCGCAAGCGCTGACGCCGATCTCAGGCGATTCGCAGTGATGTGATCGCCCAGCCGGCCGGGTGTCTGCCGTTGCCGCGTTCGATACGCGCGGCGACGGCGAACACCCGGCTGCCTCGGTTGTAGGTGCCGAACACCTCGAAAACCTCGCACCCGTCGCACCCCTCGAGCCGCGGTGTCGCGTTCGCGTGGACCGGTTGCATTCGGACGCGCGCGAGCGTGGCCGTACCCAGTCGGCTGCCGGCGGGCGACGTGCGCGCGAGTACGTGAACGAGGTCCAGCACGGTCGGGGTGACGATCGAGCGCAGCTGCGCCGGGGCGCGGCGGCGGTCGAGGACCTCGAGCGTCAGACGCAACGCACTCTCGGCGAACCGGCGCGCATCGGGCGGTGCGATCGAATCCGGTCCGATCGACGGGGCTCGGCGCGGGGACCGGCCGTCGTGCGGTGAGCGCGCTGCGGAGCGGACCGATCCGGGACGCGGCGCGGGCGGACACGCCGTGGGCCCGGCGGACTCGGATACGGGTGGTTCGAATTGCGGTGCCCGGGACAGGAACCGGTGCGGTGCGTTCATGATCTGGCCTCTCCAGTATCGCGTTCGCCGGGACGTGGCGGCAGCCGATACACAAGTGTCGACGGGTGCTGCAGGTCGACTCCGCGGAGAGGTACGGAATCTGGCGGACAGCATGGCACGTTCGATTCCGAAAAGCGAGGGGTCCACGCGATCGGATTCGGCCCGGCGCGTGCCGTCCGTGTCGCCAGCGGGGCCCGCGAGTTCTAGGGTGAGCGTGTGCGCGGACTGGTGTTGGACTTCGGCGGGGTGCTGGGGGGACCCGGCGCGGACGCCGACCTGATGGCAGGCGTCGTCCGTAACGCGCGCAGGCGGGGCGTTCGCACCGCGATCCTCAGCAACGATCCCGGCGGTCCGGGGGCTCAGGGACTGCGCGACCTGGCGGGTCCGTTCGTGGACGAGGTCGTGCTGTCGGGTGACGTGGGTATGGCGAAACCGGATCGGCGGATCTACGAATTGACCGCGGCGCGCCTCGGGCTCGCGCCCGTCGAGTGCGTCTTCGTCGACGACCTCGTCGGCAATGTGCGCGCGGCGGCTGCCGCGGGCATGGTGGGGGTGCACCACGTGGACTCGGTGGTGGCCGTGGAAGAGATTGCGATTCTTCTCGATTCGGGGATCCGCCCCGAATCGGACAGTGAGGATCGAGCGGGCGAGGGATCCGAGGGCAGGGGGCGATAGGTGGCCAGGGCGACCAGACTGACGACGCAGGACGCGTCGTTCTACTTTCTCGACGCGAGCAACACTCCGATGCATCTGGGTTCACTCGCGATCCTGCAGCTTCCCGATTCGGGTCTCGACTTCGAGGCCGTGCTCCGGCTCATCGAGAGTCGCCTGCACCTGGTGCCGCGCTATCGACAGAAGGTCCGCGAGGTCGCGTTCGGGCTGGCCCGGCCGGTGTGGGTCGACGATCCCGATTTCGACATCACCTATCACGTCCGACGTTCCGCCGTGCCGTCGCCGGGCACGGACGATCAACTGCACGACCTGGTCGCCCGGTTGACCTCACGGCCGTTGGACACGACCCGGCCGCTGTGGGAGATGTACGTGGTCGAAGGCCTCGCGGACAACCGGTGCGCGGTGTTCACGAAGTCGCATTCGGCGCTGGTCGACGGCGAGACCGCCCTCGAGTTGAGTCAGGTCATCCTGGACGAGGACGATGCACCGGCGGTCGCGAGCGACGATCTGTGGATGGCGGAACCGGCGCCAGGGGAGCCGGCGCTGGTCGCGGCCGCCCTCGCCCAACTGGTCTCGCGGCCCGGCGAGGGGATCGCGACACTGCGAATGACGTTGGGGGACATGGCGTCGGTGGTCGACGAGGCGGTCGACGTGGTCGGGAAGCTCGCTGCCCTGGCCCGCACCGCGGCGCAGCCGGCGCCGTCGAGCCCGCTGAACGCCCCGATCTCCCGCAACCGCCGGTTCGCGGTGGCGCGCACCGATCTCGACCGCTACCGCAAGATCCGCGCCCGCTACGGATGCTCGATCAACGACGTGGTCCTGACGGTGGTGGCGGGTGCGATGCGGAACTGGCTCCTGGCCCGCGGTGAGCCGGTGTCGGAGTCGACCACCCTGCGCGTGCTGGCCCCGATGTCCATCTGCGAGGCGCGGCCGGGAACGGGCGGTGCGAGCGTGATCGAGGTGTGCGACGACGGCGAGGTCGGCCTGCCGCACGGCCGAACGTCGTCGTTCCTGGTGGATCTGCCGGTCGGCGAGCCCAATCCGGTGGTCCGGCTCTCGCACGTCGCGCACGCGACGGAGGCGTTCGCCCGGCAGAGCCGGCAGGTGACGGCCCGGACGATGATCCGGTTGTCCGGGTTCGCGCCCGCGTCCCTGCACGCCCGTGGCGCCCGAGCGGCGAGCAGCCTGTCTCAGCGGATGTTCAACCTCATGGTCACCAACGCGCCGGGACCGCAGATTCCGCTCTACGTGGTGGGGATGCGGATGATCGAGATGTATCCCGTGTCGCCGCTGCTGAAGAATCAGACCCTGAGCATTGCGTTGACGTCGTACGACGGCCACGTCTACTACGGTCTGAATGCGGATCGCGACGCCATGGCCGACGTGGATGTGGTCGCCGCGTCGTTGCACGAGTCTCTCGAGGAGTTGGTGGAAGCCAGTGGCTGAGTCGGAATCGCGGTCGGTACGGACGCAAGAGGCCGGAGGTCGGGCGTGAGGGTCTACATTCCCGCGACCATCCCGATGCTGCGGCAGCTGGTCGCCGAGCGGGAGTTGTCCCCGGTGAGCCGGACCGCGTTCGCGGTGACGCCGACCCTGCGGGAGGCGTATCACTCCGGTGACGACGAGGAGCTCGCCGAGGTGGCCATGGCGGAGGCGGCGCGGGCGTCGCTGCGGCTGATCGCGGCCGCCACACCCGACGCGGGCGAGGGCGATGACGACGGGCGGGACGACGGGGAGAGCGTGCCCTTGCCGCGCCGCGCGGTGATTGCCGCCGACGTCGACGACGTCAAGCTGCGACCCGATCTCGACGACGCGGTGGTGCGTCTCGCGCACGTCCTCTCGCTGTCCCAGGTGGCGTCGGTACACGTCGATCTGGCGGAGGCGGAGTCCGACATCGCGAAGGCGGCAGAGGTGGTCGACGCCGCCGATCTCGGGGATCCGGACGCGGAGTTCGTGCTCGGCGATGCCGAGGATCACGAGCTCGCTTGGTACGCGACACAAGAGCTTCCGTTCCTGCTCGAGCTACTCTGACCGGCGGCGGATCCGCCCGACGAGTCGTTAGCCCGCCTTACTACTCGGCCGTAACTTACGCCACCGTAGGCTCATGCCCTACGCTGGCCGTACGCTCGAAGTGCGAGATGGAGGTCGGATGGGACTGAAGAGCTGGATCGAGGCGCCGGCGGCAAGGGTCGCGGGCTCGGACCGGTCGGTGGCGAACGTGGTGCGCGGTGCCGTCACCCGATTGACCACGCCGTTGCTTCCCGACGACTACCTGCACCTGGTGAACCCCCTGTGGTCCGCGCGTGAACTGCGTGGACGCATCGTCGAGGTCCGGCCCGAGACGGCCGACTCCGCGACGCTGGTGATCAAGCCGGGGTGGGGCTTCGACTTCGAGTACCAGCCCGGCCAGTACGTCGGCATCGGCATCCATGTGGACGGCCGGTGGCACTGGCGGTCCTACTCGCTCACGTCGGCCCCGAACGTCGACCACAAGCTGATCTCGATCACCGTCAAGGCGATGCCCGAGGGCTTCCTGTCGAGTCACCTGGTGACCGGCGTGCCGTCGGGGACGGTCGTGCGCCTGGCCGCGCCCACCGGAAACTTCGCGCTGCCGGAGCCGCCGCCGGAGAAGATCCTGTTCCTCACCGCGGGCAGCGGCATCACCCCGGTGATGTCGATGCTGCGGACGATGAGCCGGCGCGGGGAACTCCCCGACGTCGTCCACATCCACTCGGCGCCCACCGAGGATTCCGTCATGTTCGGCGACGAGCTCGCGGAGCTGCAGAAGGATCACCCCTCGTTCAGTTGCCGGGTCCGGCACACGCGGTCCGAGGGCAAGTTCGCGCTGGCCGAGCTCGATGAGGTGTGCCCCGACTGGCGCGAGCGGCAGACCTGGGCGTGCGGGCCGCTCGGGATGCTCGACGACATCGAGAAGACCTGGGAACGCGAGGGCATCACCCCGAAGCTGCACCTCGAGCGGTTCGCCGTGTCCCGGGCCGATCTGTCCGGTGCCGGCGGCACCGTCACGTTCACCCGGTCGGAGAAGTCGGTCGAGGTGGACGGCGCCACCACCCTGCTCGAGGCGGGGGAGAAGGCCGGCGTGCTGATGCCGTTCGGATGCCGCATGGGCATCTGTCAGACCTGCGTGGTCCCGCTCGCATCGGGTCACGCGGTGGACCTGCGCAACGGCAAGGAGCACGCCGAGGGCGAACGTATCCAGACCTGTATCTCGGCAGCGGCGGGCGATTGCACGCTCGAGGTCTGAGACCTCGTGTGATCCGTCCGGCGGCCGGTCCGACAGGTGTCCGGTTTCCCGTATCGTTGTCGTCAGTACCTGCGTGGTACCCAGTGCCTCGCGTCGGTGACCGACGCCGGTGATCTGATCTACATATTCAACGGAGGACCTCGGTGGCCATTACGGACATCAAAGAGTTCGCCCACCTCACCGACGCCGATATCGACGCCCTCGGGCGCGAGTTGGATGCGATTCGTCGCGACGTCGAGGAGTCCCGGGGCGTACGGGATGCCCGCTACATTCGGCGCACGATCCGGCTGCAGCGTTCGCTCGAACTGTGCGGACGGGCGGCCTTGTTCGGCAGCCGTCACCGTCCGGCCTGGGTGGTGGGCACGACGCTGCTCACGCTCGCGAAGTGCATCGAGAACATGGAACTCGGGCACAACGTCACCCACGGCCAGTGGGACTGGATGAACGATCCGGAGATCCACTCCACGACGTGGGAGTGGGACATGACGGGTCCGTCGGAGCACTGGAAGCGCGCGCACAACTACACCCATCACACCTACACCAACATCGTCGGGATGGACGACGACGTGGGATTCGGCATCCTGCGGATGACGCGCGACGAGAAGTGGCGCCCGATCAACCTGCTGCAGCCGATCGCGAACGTGATCCTGGCGGCGACGTTCGAGTGGGGTATCGCGCTGCACGACCTGTCGGCGCAGAAGCAGCTCGAGGGTGTCGACCCGGCGCAGTGGAATTCGGCGCCCAACAAGCAGTTCGCGGTCAAGATCGTTCGTCAGGTCGGCAAGGACTTCGTGTTGTTCCCCGCGCTGACGGGCCGGGCGTGGAAGCACACCCTCGCTGCGAACGCGACCGCCAACTTCGCACGCAATCTGTGGGCGTACGCGGTGATCTTCTGCGGACATTTCCCGGACGGCGCCGAGAAGTTCACGGTCGAACAGTTCGAGAACGAGACCCGGGCGCAGTGGTATCTGCGGCAGATGCTCGGCAGCGCCAACATCGACGCCGGTCCGGTGATGGCGTTCATGACCGGCAACCTCAGCTACCAGATCGAACACCACCTGTTTCCGGATCTGCCGTCCAACCGGTACTCCGAGATCGCGGTGCGGGTGCGGGCCCTGTGCGACAAGTACGACCTGCCGTACACCTCCGGTCCGCTCGGTCGCCAGTACTTCCTGGCCTTGCGGACGATCCACAAGCTCGCGTTGCCGGACCGCTTCCTCAAGCGGACGTCCGACGATGCGCCGGAGACGTCGTCGGAGCTCAAGTTCCGGCTGAGCGGCTCACGGATCGCCGAGGCGCTGCGGGTCGACGCGGAGACCGGGCAGCACCGTGGCCTGCTGTCGGCGCTGCGTGCGCACGCCGAGGTGCGGGTGGCGAAGCGTCGCGCAAAGCGCCGAAAGTAGGCGGAAGTGACTTACCTCACAGTCATGCGGAGTTAACCTACGGTGTCGTAACTTACGGTACGGTAGCCGCGTGGCGATTACCGACATCAAGGAGTACGCGCATCTGACGGATGCGGACGTCGAGGCGCTCGGTCGCGAGCTCGACGCGATCCGTCGTGATGTCGAGGACTCCCGTGGCGAGCGCGATGCGCGCTACATCCGCAACACCATCCGACTGCAGCGTGGACTCGAGATCGGCGGGCGCGCAGTGCTGTTCGGTAGCCGCAAGCGCCCCCTGTGGGTGCTCGGTACCGGCATGCTGGGCGTCGCGAAGATCATCGAGAACATGGAGCTCGGGCACAACGTGATGCACGGGCAGTGGGACTGGATGAACGATCCCGAGGTCCACTCGGCGAGCTGGGAGTGGGACAACGTCGATCCGTCGGCGCACTGGAAGCAGACCCACAACTACCTGCATCACAAGTACACGAACATCCTGGGCATGGACGACGACGTGGGCTACGGCCTGCTGCGCGTCACCCGCGACCAGCGCTGGAGGCCGTTCAACTACGGCAACCTCGCCTACAACGCGATCCTGGCGTTGCTGTTCGAGTACGGCATCGCGATCCAGCTGCTCGAGCTGGGCAAGGTCGCGGCCGGACGCGACGACCGCGAGTTCACCAAGCGGAACGCGAAAGAGGTCGGCGCGAAGATCGCCAAGCAGACCCTCAAGGACTACGTGGTCTACCCGGCCCTCACCGGGAAGGCATGGAAGACGACCCTCACCGCGAACCTCACGGCCGGCGTCATCCGCAACCTGTGGACCAATGCGGTGATCTTCTGCGGACACTTCCCGGACGGCGCCGAGAAGTTCACCAAGGCCGACGTCGACAACGAGACGAAGGCCGAGTGGTACCTGCGGCAGATGCTGGGCAGCGCCAACATCTCAGGTGGTCCCGTCATGGACTTCATGACCGGCAACCTGAGCTACCAGATCGAGCACCACATCTACCCGGACCTGCCGTCGAACCGGTACTCCGAGATCGCGGTCAAGGTGCGGGCGCTGTGCGAGAAGTACGACCTGCCGTACACGACGGGTCCGCTGCCGGTGCAGTATGCCAAGTCGTGGCGCACCATCGCCAAGCTGTCGCTGCCGAACAAGTACCTCAAGGACACGTCCGACGACGCGCCCGAGACGGCATCGGAGCGTAAGTTCGGCGGCAATGCCGTCCCCACCGTCGACCCGCTCACCGGTCGCCGTCGCGGACTGGTGACGGCCATCAGGGCATCGAAGAAGCGCCGCGGCCTGCGCGCGCTGCTGTCGAGGTAGTTCGCCGCGAGTTGTCCGGTGTCGGGGAGATAGCCGAACTGATCGCACCGGTCCTCGATCACGTCGACCGGGAGAATCCCGGTGACATGATCGGCGTGTACCTCTACGGTTCCGCTGTCGCAGGGGGCTTGCGCCCCGACAGCGACGTCGACATCCTCGTGCTCACCCGGCGATCGCTCACCGCAGCGGAGCGGGCCTCGTGGGTCCGGGTGTTGCTGAGGGTGTCCGGGTGGAGTGGCCACGCAGCCACGTTCCCCCACGCGGCATCCCGTCGGCCGCTCGAGGTGACGAGCATCGTGATCGACGGCGCTCACCTGTGGGGTGACGGGCCCCGGCGAGACTTCCAGTACGGCGAATGGCTCCGCGGAGACCTCGAGAGCGGGGTCGTCCCCGAGGCGGCGGACGACCCCGACGTGCCGATCCTCATCGCGACGGCCCAGGCCGCACACCGCGTGCTGCGGGGGCCACGGCTCGGCGAGGTGCTTGCCGCCGTCCCCCCTGATCTTCTCCGCCGAGCGCTGCTCGCCGTCATCCCCGACATCCTGGAAGAGATCGAGGGCGACGAACGCAACACCCTGCTCGCACTCGCCCGCATCGTCGTCACCCTGGAGACCGGCAGGATCGTCCCGAAGGACGGCGCGGCCCGTACTGTCGCGCCGACGCTCCCCGCGCCGGACCGGGACCTGATGGAGCGCGCCGGAGCCGCCTACCTCGGGACTGCCGTCGACGACTGGTCCGGGCTGGCGCCTCGGGTGACGGCGCTCGCGCGCAGACTCGGGCAGCGGGCTCGCGACTGCGCCGCGGATCGGTGACCCGTAGCGGCGCGGGCGTCGGACAGCGGTTCCCTGGACCGTGGGTCTCGTGTGGTGGGAGAGTGGTGGGGAAGAGCCTGTTCGACATCGTCTCGTGAACGGAGCGGTCAATGGACTCATTCTGGGATTACTTCTGGCTGGTCTTCGCGTGTTTCGCGTTCGCGGCGTATCTGATGGTTCTTTTCATGATCCTCGCCGACCTGTTCCGGGACCACCGGATGTCCGGATGGGGGAAGGCTGTGTGGGTGTTCTTCCTGTTCGTCCTGCCGGTCGTCGCGTCGTGCGTGTACCTGATCGTTCGCGGCCCGGCCATGGCGCAGCGGGCGGCCGCAGCCGAACAGCAGTACCGGCGGGCCGAGGACGAGTACATTCGGACCGCGGCCGGGACGTCGACTGACGAGCAGTTGGCCACGGCGCAGTCCCTGCTCGACTCGGGGGCCATCACCGAGGACGAGTATCGAGTCCTCGCGGCTCGGGCGCAGGGGTCTCCGACGCCGTAGGCCTGCAGGCCCCGGTGTGTAGGGTTCTCAGGCCCAGGACTCGTTCGACATCAATGCGACGAGCAGGTGGCGGACCGCCTCGACACGGCCCGCGGACTTGCCGGTGAGCTTGTCCAGCGCGCATTCGGGGTCGGCCGGGGGGCCGAGATGGGTGCACCCGCGGGGGCAGTCCTCGGCGGCTTCCGCGAGGTCGGTGAAGGCGGCGACGACGTTCTCGGGGGAGATGTGTGCAAGCCCGAACGACCGGATGCCGGGGGTGTCGACCACCCAGCCGCCGCCGGGTAGTGGCAGGGCCACCGACTGTGTCGACGTGTGCCGGCCCTTGCCGACGCCGGACACGACACCCGTCGCGCGGTCCGCGTCGGGTACGAGCCGGTTGACCATGGTCGACTTACCGACCCCGGAGTGCCCGATGAGCGCGGTCACCTGCCCGGCGAGGATCGCCGTCACCGGTTCGATCGGATCGTCCCGTCCGGCCACGACGACCGGGATGTCCAGGTCGGCGAACGTGGCGGCGAACTCGTCGGGTGTGGCGAGGTCGCTCTTGGTGAGGCACAGGATCGGTTTCAGGCCGCCGACGTACGCGGCGACGAGCGCCCGCTCGACGAAGCCGGTCCGCGGCGGCGGATCGGCCAGGGCGACGACGATCAGCAACTGCGCCGCGTTGGCGACGACGATCCGCTCGTACGGGTCGGTGTCGTCGGCGGTGCGCCGCAGGACGGTCCTGCGTTCGGCCACGCGCACGATGCGGGCGAGGGTGTCCGGCTTGCCGGACAGATCGCCGACGACGCTCACCTGATCGCCGACGACGATCGGCGTGCGGCCCAGTTCCCGGGCGCGCATCGTCACCACGGGCCGGTCGGGGTCGCCGCCGAGCACACAGCCCCACCGGCCGCGGTCGACGGAGACCACCATGGCGTCCTCGGCGCTCGCGTGCTCGGGCCGGGTCTTGGTCCGCGGGCGGGTGCCCTTGCCCGGACGGATCCGGACGTCGGACTCGTCGTACTGCCGGCGGCTCAGGACAGTGCTCCCTGTTCGGCGGAACCCGATGGGGACTCTGCCGCGTCCAGCATTGCCGCCCACAGATTCTCGAAGCCGGGCAGCGTCTTCGCGGTGGTGCCGACGTCCTCGATCCGGACGTCGTCGACCACGAGGCCGATGATCGCTCCGGCGGTCGCCATCCGGTGGTCGGCGTACGAATGCCACTGTCCACCGTGTAGCGGCCGCGGTTCGATGCGCAGGCCGTCGGCCGTCTCGGTGACCGCGCCGCCGAGCTTGTTGATCTCGGTGGCCAGCGCCGCCAGTCGGTCCGTCTCGTGCCCGCGCAGGTGCGCGATGCCGCGCAGGACCGACGGCCCCTCGGCGAGTGCGGCGAGCGCGGCCACCGTGGGCGTGAGCTCGCCGATGTCGTGCAGGTCGATGTCGATGCCGCGCAACGACTTCGGTCCGGTCACCGACAGGACGCCATCCTCGAGCCGCACCTCGGCGCCCATGTCGGCGAGGATGTCGCGAATCGCGTCCCCCGGCTGGGTGGTGCGCGACGGCCACAACGGCACCCGGACGGTGCCCCCGGTGACCGCCGCCGCGGCCAGGAACGGCGTCGCGTTCGACAGGTCGGGCTCGACGACCCAGTCCACCGGATCGACCTTGCCCGGCAACACCTTCCAGGTGTCGGCGTCGCCGCTCTCGCCGGGCGTCAGGACCGTGACACCGGCCGTGCGCAGCATCTCGACGGTCATGTCGATGTGCGGCATCGACGGCAGCGAGCCGCCCTGGTGGCGCACGGTGACGCCCTCGTCGAAGCGGGCAGCGGACAGCAGCAGTCCGGACACGAACTGAGACGAGCCGGACGCGTCGATCGTGACCGTGCCGCCGCGCAGACCGCCGTGGCCGCGGACGGTGAAGGGGAGCGCATCGCCGTCGATGTCGGCGCCCAGCCCGCGCAGGGCGTCGAGGATCGTGCCGAGCGGCCGCGTGCGGGCCTGCTCGTCCCCGTCGACCGCGACGGTGCCGGCGGCCAGAGCAGCCATCGGGGGCAGGAAGCGCATCACGGTGCCGGCGAGGCCGCAGTCGACGCTGCCGCCGGTCATCGGTCCCGGCGCCACGTGCAGGGTGGTGCCGGTCGCGGCGTCGGGCGTCGCGGTGATCGACACGCCGAGCGCGCGCAGCCCCTGGATCATGAGGTCGGTGTCGCGGCTGCGCAGCGCGCCGGTGATCGTGGAGGGCCCGGCCGCGAGCGCCGCGAGAACGAGAGCCCGGTTGGTGATCGACTTGGATCCGGGCAGCGTCACGGACGCATCCACGGGGGCTTCGGCACGGGGCGCTGTCCACAGGCTCTCACGACTCACCCGTCCATCTTCGCCTATGGGTGGGCGGCGTGTGGCAACCGTGCCAGCATGGGGAGCGGACGGTCACACCAGACAGGGCCCGGACGACGAGGAGTGCGGCAGACATGTGCGGCAGGTACGCGACGACGGCGAACCCGGCGACGCTCGCGGTGGAACTCGATGCGGTCGACGAGACAGGGGAGTCCGGTCCGGAGGCGGCGGACTTCAACGTCGCTCCCACGACCCAGGTCCTCACCGTCGTCGCACGCCACGACCGCGGCGACGACGACAGTTCGGTGCGCCGTCGGATCCGCCGCATGCGTTGGGGGCTGGTGCCGTCGTACGCCACGGAGCCGGGCAAGGGCGCACCGCTGTTCAACGCCCGCTCCGAGACCGTCGCCACGAAGGCCGCGTTCAAGACGTCGCTGCGGTTCAAGCGCTGCCTGGTGCCGATGGACGGCTGGTACGAGTGGCAGACCGAGCCCACCGCGGACGGCAAGGCCGTGAAGGTCCCGTACTACATGTCCCGCGGCGACGGCGAACGGTTGTTCATGGCCGGGCTGTGGTCGGTGTGGCACGACCCGAAGGCGCCCCGGGAGACGCCGCTGCTGTCCACCACGATCCTCACCACCGACTCGGTGGACCAGTTGGCGAACGTGCACGACCGGATGCCGCTGATCCTGCCGCCCGATCGCTGGGACGCCTGGCTGGACCCGGACAGCCTCGGTCACCCCGACCTGATCGCGCCCAGCCTCGAGTCGGTCGCGGCGGTCGAGATCCGCCGGGTGTCCACCAAGGTCAACAGCGTCCGCAACAACGGCCCCGAACTCTTGGCGCCCGACACGGGGGAGCGGGAGGGGGAGCAGATCAGCCTGCTGTGACCGGCTGCCGCGACGCGAGATCGGTGACGTCGGCGACCAGTTCCAGCGACCGCATCCAGGCCGCACGGTCGGTGGCCGACGACACGACCATCAACTCGTCCGCGCCCGTCTGCTCGGCGAACCGGCCCAGGTAGTCGTACACGACGTCCGGGGTGCCGACCGCGGAGTACCGCACCATCGCGAGCACCTGCTGGCCGGCGGGCGACTCGAGGATCATGTCGGCCTCCTCCGGCGTGAACGTCCGGCCACGGCCGACGAACAGCCCGACCCGCTTGCGCTTGGTCTCGAGGAACAGTCGCTGCGCCTCCGCGTCCGTGTCCGCGGCGATCACGTTCACCGCGGCGATCACGTGCGGCTCGGAGAGTTGCGCCGACGGCCGGAACTCGCGCCGGTAGATCGCGATCGCGTCCATCAGGGCGTTGGGTGCGAAGTGTGACGCGAACGCGTACGGCAGGCCCAGCGCGGCGGCCAGTCGGGCGCCGAACAGCGACGACCCGAGAATGTAGAGCGGAACGTCGGTGCCCTTGCCTGGGGTCGCCTCGATGCCCGGTACCCGCGATGGCCCCGTCAGGTAGCCCTGCAGTTCGAGCACGTCCTGCGGGAACGACTCGGCCGAGCTCGGGTCCCGGCGCAGCGCCCGCATGGTCTGCTGGTCGCTGCCCGGCGCGCGGCCCAGGCCCAGGTCGATGCGGCCGGGGTGCAGTTCGGCGAGCGTGCCGAACTGCTCGGCGATGGTGAGCGGCGCATGGTTGGGCAGCATGATGCCGCCCGCGCCGAGCCGGATCCGCTCGGTGTGCGCTGCGACGTGTGCGATCAGTACGCTCGTCGCCGACGACGCGATCGACGGCATGTTGTGATGCTCGGCATACCAGATCCGGCTGTATCCCCACCGCTCCGCGTTCCGCGCCATCTCGACGCTGGCCCGGAAGCTGTCTCCCGCAGTCTCGTCCGTGCCGATATGGGCCAGGTCGAGGATGGAGAGGGGAAGATCGAGGGGAGCCGTCACGGGGACACCGGCTTTCGTTCGTCGAGACAGGTCATGAGTGGAACGCGGTGCGCGGCCGTTGCATTCCTCAGCCGGCTGCACCGAACCGCCGGCTCAGCCTGCGGTGATCTCCGCGACCACCGCACCCGACAGCCGAGCCAGGTCCTGTGGCGCCAGCTCGATCTCGAGGCCACGACGGCCCGCACTGCACAGCACCCGATCCCATTCCAGCGCCGACGCGTCGATCACCGTCGGCAGACGCTTGCGCTGCCCGAGCGGGGAGATGCCGCCGAGGACATAGCCGGTGGAGCGTTCGGCGTCGGCCTGCTGCGCCATGACGGCCTTGCCCGCGCCCACCGCCGCGGCGGCCGCCTTGAGCGACAGCTTCGACGGCACGGGGAGCACCGCGACCGCGAGCTTGCCCGCGTCGGTCTTGATCACGAGCGTCTTGAAGATCTGTGCGGGCTCCACCCCGAGATGACCGGCGAGCGAATCGACGGCCTCGTCACCGAACGACGCCGCACGCGCATCGTGGTCGTAGCTGTGGATCCGGTGCGCGACCTTCTCCTTGTCGAGCAGCTTGGTTGCAGGGGTCGAAGTTCCGGCCATGGCGACAACTCTAGGGCCCGGCATCTCGCGTCATCTCGCCGCGATCACGACTCGGGAACACACCGCGCCCGAGTGCTGTTGAAATCTGCCGAGAAGCTGCAACAGCGAAGGGAGTGGCCGGTGGCGGTGTTGTGCGCGGAGCGGGCTCGTCCGGAGTCCGCGACGACGTCGACTGGTCCGGTGGTCGTGGCAGGGTTGGCGGTAGCCTTGACCCCTACGGCAAGCGAAGGGATCAGTGTGCGCGACGATCATGACCCTGAGAAGGAACCCGACACCCCGACCGGCCCCACGGGTGACGGTCCCGAGTCGGATGCCGAGCTGATCGAGCGGTTCGAGCGTGACGCGCTCCCGCTCCTCGATCAGTTGTACGGCGCCGCGCTGCGCATGACGCGCAACCCGGCCGACGCGGAGGACCTGGTCCAGGAGACCTACATCAAGGCCTACTCGGCGTTCCGTTCCTTCAAGGCGGGAACCAACCTCAAGGCCTGGCTGTACCGGATCCTCACCAACACCTACATCAACTCCTACCGCAAGAAGCAGCGCCAGCCGGCGCAGTACCCGACGGACGAGATCACCGACTGGCAGCTCGCCGCGACGGCCGAACACACGTCGACCGGGCTGCGGTCGGCGGAGGTCGAGGCCCTCGACGCGCTGCCCGACGACGACATCAAGGCGGCACTGCAGGAACTCCCCGAGGAGTTCCGCATGGCGGTGTACTACGCCGACGTCGAGGGATTCCCGTACAAGGAGATCGCGGAGATCATGGGCACGCCGATCGGCACCGTGATGTCGCGCCTGCACCGTGGGCGCAAGCAGTTGCGCGGACTCCTCGCGGACGTCGCTCGCGAACGTGGATTCAACCGCGCCGAGCGCAGCGGAACAGCGGAGCAGGAGGTTACTCGGTGACCGGGGAGAACGAATTCGAGCAGTTGGACTGCTCGGCGGTGATCGCGGATGTGTGGTTGCTGCTCGACAGCGAGTGCGACGCGAACTCGCGCGCGAGGATCCAGCGGCATCTGGAGAACTGCGGCGCATGCTTCGAGGCGTACGGCATCGAGGAGAAGGTCAAGAGCCTCATCGGCCGCAAGTGCGGGGGCGAGCACGCCCCGGACGGGCTGCGCGAGAGGCTCTCGTTCGAGATCCGGCGCACCGTGATCATCACCGAGACCGAACTCGTCGGCGACCGCGAGTCGGACGACTAGACGAACGACGTGGGCGGGTGCCCGAAACGGATCAGGGGCCGGCAAGCGGTGTGCTTGCCGGCCCCTGATCCGTCTGTCAACGCGTCTCAGGCGTTGGGACGCTTGCCGTGATTGGCGGCGTTGCCCTTGCGGCTGCGCTTCTTGCGACCACGCTTACCCATGAGTAGCTCCTTCTGTGTTCGAACTCGAGTTCGTCCTAGTGTTTCACGTGTGATTGGCTGTGGTTCCATTGGCTGGTCCGCGACCGTCCACGAACAGTGAGGTGCCAGGTGGCAGAAGATGTGCGCGCCGAAATGGTTTCGACCGTCTACCAGGTCGTTGTCAGTGCAGGCGAAGAGGTGACCGAGGGCGACACCCTCGTGATTCTCGAGTCCATGAAGATGGAAATCCCGGTTCTGGCCGAGGTTGCCGGCAAGGTGACGTCCGTCGACGTGAAGGTCGGCGATGTCATCCAGCAGGGCGACCTGATCGCCACCATCAGCTGAACCCGAGAAGCGAATCGGAGCCTGGCACATGTCGACACTGAGCGACCTGCTCGCCGAGCACACCGATCTTCCCGGCAGCGCGGTCGATCACCTGCAGCAGGTTGTGGGCGAATGGCAGCTACTCGCGGATCTGTCCTTCGCCGACGTCCTGCTGTGGGTGGCGACCGAGCGGCCGGACGACCAGACCGACTCCGCGGATGCGGGCCCCGGCACCGTCGTGTGCGTGGCGCAGTGCCGTCCCACGACCGCGTCGACGGCGTTCCCCGAGGACGCCGTCGGATCCGTGGTCTCCGAGTCCGAACACCCCCAGGTTCTCAAGGCGCTCGTCGACGGTGAGATCGTCACCGAGGTCGACCACTCGTGGCGCGACGGCACCCCGTTGCGGCGGGAAGCGGTTCCGGTGCGCTGTGGCGGCGAGGTCATCGCGGTCCTCAGCCGGGACACCAATCTTGCGCAGCAGCGCGCCCAGAGCCCCCTCGAGATCGCGTATCTGGACTGCGCCGCGGACTTGTGTCAGATGATCAGCGAGGGAACCTTCCCCAATCCCGAGACGCGCTCGGACACCAACTCGAGCCCCCGCGCCGGCGACGGTTTCATCCGCCTCGACCCCCAGGGACGGGTCGTGTATGCGAGCCCGAATGCGTTGTCCGCGTACCACCGTATGGGTTTGAACAGTGACCTGAACGGTCAGGACCTGGCGTCGACGACCCACTCACTCATCACCGACCCGTTCGAGTCGCAGGAAGTGGCCGACTACATCAGCGGAACACTCGCCGGCCGCCTCGGACACCGGATGGAGATCGAGGCGCGCGGCGCGATCGTGTTGCTGCGGGCACTGGTACTCAAACCGCACGGCAAGGTGGTGGGCGCCGCCGTCGTGATCCGTGACGTGACCGAGGTCAAGCGCCGCGATCGCGCGCTGCTCAGCAAGGACGCGACGATCCGCGAGATCCACCATCGGGTCAAGAACAATCTGCAGACCGTCGCGGCCCTGCTGCGCCTGCAGGCCCGCCGCACCGACAACGAGGAGGCGCGGCAGGCGCTCAGCGAGTCGGTCCGGCGCGTGACGTCGATCGCGCTGGTCCACGAGTCGCTGTCGATGTCGGTGGACGAGGAGGTCGATCTCGACGAGCTCGTGGATCGGCTCGTGCCGATCCTCGCCGACGTCGCGTCGGTCAACATGCCCATCCAGATCAGGCGGGAGGGCAGCCTCGGGGTGTTCTCGGCGGAGCGCGCCACACCACTTGTGATGGTGCTGACCGAACTGGTGCAGAACGCGATCGAGCACGCCTTCGAGCCGGGGCAGCCGGGCACGGTGTACCTGCGCGCGGATCGTTCGGCTCGATGGCTCGACGTGGTCATCCACGACGACGGTCGCGGCCTCCCGGGCGGTTTCAGCCTCGAGAAGTCCGATCGGTTGGGCTTGCAGATCGTGCGCACACTGGTCGACGCGGAACTCGGTGGATCGCTGGGGCTGCATCCGTCCCCGGGCGGTGGCACCGACGCCGTGCTGAGGGTGCCGTTGGGTCGGCGGGCGCAACGCCTCTGACGTTTTCGCACTCGCGGACCGCAGGCCTGGTATTACGTTCGGACCACGAAAGACGAAGGCCCGGCGCCCTCCAGGGTGCCGGGCCTTCGTCTCGATCGAGACTAGACTGCGGTGCGCGCGCGGGTGCGGGCGTTGCGGCGCTTGAGTGCGCGACGCTCGTCCTCGCTCATGCCGCCCCAGACGCCCGCATCCTGGCCGGACTCGAGGGCCCAGGACAGGCACTCCGCGGTCACGGGGCACCGGTTGCACACCACCTTGGCATCAGCGATCTGCGCGAGAGCCGGGCCACTGTTTCCCACCGGGAAGAACAGTTCGGGATCCTCGTCGCGGCAGATTGCGTTGTGGCGCCAGTCCATCCTTCTACTCCTTAACTGGGTGCGCCGGGCACCGTAATGTATTTACAAGTTCATGGGTGCTTACTTGGTTGTTTCAGCACTGTTACTTGTGAATGCTTTCACGAACGCGGGGGAAGTCAATAGATATCGACTGCACCGTGGGGAAGCTCACTCGGTAAGGCTGCCCTGCGTGACTCCGTTGTCCTTTGTACACCCACCTGCGGCGATGCGCACCCCATCAGGGCATTTCAGTCCCCGATCGTGACTGATCGAGCGCCGGATGGCGCCGGATCGCGCCCGATCGGGCGTTCGATCCAGTGGGATAGGTGGGTTCGGGGCCTCGGCGGTATGGCCGGGGAGTCAGCGCGACTGAGGTGCAACGACCTCCAGGGCATCGGGGACCGCGACGAATGTCACGTCACTTCGCAGCCCGATATAGTCGCCGTCCATTTGGAGTCCGATCGGCGCCGTTGCGTGGATGCGGATTTGCGGCACATCGTCGAATCGAATCAATGAATGTGATTTAGGCGATAATCCGGCTGAAAGTAGTTGACGAACGACGCGAAGGCTGGCAAGGACGCCCATTGTTCGCATCGCGAAGAGCCCCAGTCCCGCTTCGAAGCGCGTTCCGGGGTTGGTGTGCACCTCGCGGTTGTTCAGATAGGTCCACGGCGTCGAGTTCGACACGAACGCGTAGTGCACGCGGTCGATCGGATCCTGATCGGGGAGTTCGACCGTGAGTGTCGGCTCCTCACGCTTGGCGCGGAAGAACGCGCGGATGGCGTGCCGCACGTAGCGCCCCGGCGTCACGGCCTGTCCGTTCGTGCGGCCGTTGTCCACCGCCTCGCACACCTGGGCGTCGAGGCCCATCCCCGCATTGAAGGTGAACCAGCGGTTGTCGCAGTGCGCCAGGCCGATGGTTCGCCGGGCGCGCCGGGCGAGCAGATCGATCAGTTGGTTCGTCGCATCCACAGGGTCCGGTGCGATACCGAGCGACCGCGCGAACACGTTGGCCGAGCCGCCCGGGACGACGGCGAGCAGCGGGATGGGGCCGATCGGGACCGACCGCATCGTCCGGGGGCGGGGCTCACCGAGCAGGCCGTTGACGACCTCGTTCACGGTGCCGTCGCCGCCGTGCACGATGATCAGCCCGATGCCGTCGGTGTGGGCCTGTGCCGCCAGTTCCGCGGCGTGACCGCGGTGCGTGGTGTGGGCGACGGTCAACCGCACCCGGCTCGACAGTGCGTGCGCGAGTAGGTCGCGCCCCGCGGGCGTGGTCGAGGTGGCGTTGGGATTGACGATCAGCAGCGCACGCACGGGGCATCAGCCTAGCGGGGTTCTGCGGGTGTTCTAGGCTGGCTGCGTGTCGAACCAGTCTGCGCCCACCCCGATTCCCAGTACTGTCCGTGGCGCCGGCGCCCTGGTGACCCTCGAGGGCGCCGCCGCAGTCGGAGTTGCGCTCGTCCTGATCATCCGTGGCCTGCTCGGTGCCGATCAGAGCATGACCAGTGGGTACGGCACGGCCGCGTGGTTCGCGATTCTCGGAGGGGCCGTCCTGGCGGCGGGTATCGGGCTGCTCCTCGGCCACCGCTGGGGCCGCACGATCGGTGTCATGACGCAGCTGCTGTTGCTGCCCGTCACGTGGTACGTGTTCACCTCGCACCGCGTGCTCTGGGGGATCCTGTTGGGCGCGGTGGTGCTCGCCGCCCTGGCACTGTTGTTCTGGAACAGCACGTCGCGGTGGGTGGCCGAGGGCTACGGCGCCCCCGACGAGTACTAGGCCCGACCGCTACCGCGCCTGGGTCGCCAGCGTGACCAGCGCCTCGCCACTGAGCCGGTACGTGGTCCACTCGTCCTGAGCCACCGCACCCAGCGACTCGTAGAACCCGATCGACGGGGTGTTCCAGTTCAGCACCGACCAGGCCAGCCGCGTGTACCCGTTGGCGACACATTCGTCGGCGAGGGTCGCGAGCAGCGCCTTGCCGTAGCCGGAGCCCCGGTGCTCGGGGGTGACGTAGAGGTCCTCCAGGTAGATCCCGTGCACGCCGTCCCAGGTCGAGAAGTTGCGGAACCACAGCGCCGTGCCGACGATCACGGGTGCCTGCGCACCGTCGGCCGGAACCTCGACGACGTGCGCGAAGACCGCAGGCTCGGGTCCGAAGAGCGCAGTCTCGATCTGCTCCGGAACCACCGTGCACTCGTGCCGGGCCTTCTCGTACTCGGCGAGTTCGTAGATCAGACCGGTGATCGCCGCGACGTCGTCAGGGGTGGCTCGACGGATCACGGCCTGTCCGACGTTCGTTCGTGCGTTCACGGTGTGCCTTCTCTCGGGGAGACGTTGTGGGTGAGGATCGTTCGGAATCCGTGCTCGTAGCCGAGCACGGTGTGGGCCGCGGGGAAGAGTGCGAACCGCCGCCCCTCGGCGACCGGCAGCTCGACCCACCGGGCGATCAGTGCGCGGAAGAAGTGGCCGTGCCCCACCAACACCACGTCCCGGTCCGCGAGCGCGGCCTCGCACGTCCCCACCACCATGTCGGCGCGGGACATCACCATGTCGTGGGTCTCGCCGCCCGGGGAAGGGTGGGTCCACACCGTCCAGTGCGGGATCCGTTCGCGGATCTCGGGTGTGGTGAGACCCTCGAGCTCGCCGTAGTCCCATTCGGTGAGGGCATCCCACCGGCGGTCCTCGGTGAGCCCTGCCAGAGCCGCGGTGACGTGCGCCCGGCGGCGCGGGCTCGTGACGACCAGGGGGGAGCGTAGCCGGAGAGCGGCGAGTTGCCGTCCCGCGTCGCGCGCCTGCTCCGCGCCGCGTTCGGTCAGCGGGACCTCGGTCGTGCTCGTGTGGCGGCCGAGCCGGGCCCACTCCGTCTCACCGTGTCGCATCAGGACGAGCCGACGGTCGGGTGAGGTCATGGGTCCAATCATGCCGGGTGCGGCGGAACCCTCGCGTTCGGGCCTCGAGTACGCAAGGATCTAGCCCGTGACGACGGTACTGGCTGTAGCGAATCAAAAGGGTGGGGTAGCCAAGACCACGACGGTTGCTTCACTGGGGGCGGCGCTCGTGGACCTCGGTCAGCGCGTGCTGGTCGTGGATCTCGACCCGCAGGGGTGTCTGACATTTTCCTTGGGGCACAACCCCGATCGGCTCGAAACATCGGTACACGACGTGCTCACGGGGGACGCGTCGGTTCGGGATGTTCTGCTCGAGACGGACGACGGGGTGATGCTGCTGCCCGCGACGATCGACCTGGCCGGTGCCGAGGCGCTGCTGTTGATGCGGCCGGGCCGCGAGTTCGCGCTCAAGCGGGCCCTCGTACCGGTCCTCGACGACTTCGACGTAGTTCTGGTCGACTGTCCGCCGTCGCTGGGGGTGCTCACCCTCAACGGGCTCACTGCCGCGCAGTCGGTGCTCGTGCCGCTGCAGTGCGAGACGCTCGCGCACCGCGGTGTCGGACAGTTGCTGCGCACGGTCTCCGAGGTCCAGCAGATCACCAATCCCGACCTCGTGTTGCTGGGTGCGCTGCCGACGTTGTACGACGCCCGCACCACCCACAGCCGGGACGTGCTCTCCGACGTCTCGGACCGCTACGACCTGCCGGTGCTGGCACCGCCCATCCCGCGGACGGTGCGGTTCGCGGAGGCGTCGGCGTCGGGTTCGACGGTGCTCGCGGGCCGGAAGAACAAGGGTGCCGAGGCCTACCGCCAACTGGCGCATCATCTTTCGGCGCACTGGTCTGGGGGAGTCGAACTGGTGACGTTCTCGCCGTACGAGGGGACGGCCTGACCGGGTAGCGGGTCAGTCCAGCCACTCCCGGGCGGCGGTCACCAGCGCCGAGACACCCATCGTGATCGTCGGTTCGATCACCGGGGCGTAGTAGGGGGAGTGGTTGGGTGGCAGGTCGGGTGCGGTGCCGGCGGCCGCGGCCTGCGCGAAGACCTCGGGGTCGGCGCCGCCGAGAATCCAGTAGCAGATCGGGGCACCCGACGCGGTCGCGAAGACTCCGACGTCCTCGCTGGCGGCGCCGGCCCCGGGATCGATCACGTTGTCGTCGCCGAACCGGGTGCGGAAGGCTGCCGTCGTCCGGGCGACGGCGTCGGCGTCGTTGACCAGGACCGGAAACGAATCGATCGGGGAGATCTCGGGTGCGCGGGGGGCATTCGACGCCTCCGCCTCCGACTCGACGATGCGGGTGATCGCGTCGAGTACGCGGGTGCGAACGGCGGGGTCGTACGTGCGGATGTTGAGCTTCAGCTCGGCGTGGTCCGGGATCACGTTGGCCTTGGTGCCGGCCTGGAGCGCGCCGACGGTGACCACGACGGTGTCGGTCGGGGCGACGGTGCGCGAGACCACGGTCTGCAGGCGCATCACCGTCGCGGCCGCCATGACCACGGGGTCGACGGACTCCTGGGGCATCGACCCGTGTGAGCCGGTGCCGTGTAGGAGGACCCGCAGCGAGTCCGCGCCGGCGAACGCGGGGCCGGGATGGGCCGCGATCATGCCGGCGGGCAAGGGGGCGACGTGTTGGCCGAGTACGACGTCCGGTTTCCCGAATCGTTCGAACAGCCCGTCGTCGATCATCTTCTCGGACCCCGAGCCGAGTTCCTCGCCGGGCTGGAACACCGCCATCACCGTACCGGACCACGAATCTCGTTCGTGCACCAGCACTTCCAGCGCGCCCAGTAGGCAGGTCACATGCATGTCGTGTCCGCACGCGTGCGCGACCGGGACCTCGCGGCCGTCGGAATCCGTCGTGCGGACCGTACTGGCGTACGGCAGCCCGGTCTTCTCCTCGACCGGTAGGGCATCCATGTCGGCCCTCAGCAAGGTGGTGGGGCCGTCACCGTTGCGGATCATGCCCACCACGCCGGTCCCGCCGACCCCGGTCGTCGTGTCGATGTCCAGTTCGCCGAGTTTCGTCGCGATCCGGCCCGCAGTACGGGTCTCTGCGAACGACAACTCGGGGTGCTGGTGCAGGTCGCGATAGAAGTCCGCCAGCCACGGTGCGGTGCGGGAGGTGTCGGGTCCGGTCATCACTCAACCTCGCTCGGTCGGGACGGGTGGTTCCGCCCCCAGCGTAGGTCAGCGCGCGAAGTGGCGGGTCAGATCCTCGGGTGTCGGCTCCCAGACCGCCGGCCAATCGGCTTGGCGCAGCAGCGCGTCCGTGCCGCCGTCGGCGAACAGGACACTGCCGCACAATAGGGACGCGGTGTCGCCCACCAGGAATTCGATCAGTGCGGCGATCTCCTCCGGGCGCCCGCGGCGTCCGATCGGGACGGGATAGAAGTCCAGTGCCTTGGCCAGTTCCGGATCGAGGTCGGGGCCGGACGTCATGGGCGTGTCGATCATGCCCGGTGCGACGGCATTGAGGCGGATGCCCGAACCGATCCATTCCGGCGTCACCGCCTGGCGCCGCACCCACCGGGCCAGCGCGAGCTTCGACGCGGGGTAGGCGGGGATGGCGCCGACCTCGTCGCCCAGCTCGACGGCCTCCGTCTCGTCCCCGGCCAGACAGGACGCCACGATGTGTTGGGGGATGCCGGGTTGCGTGCTGGTGCTGCTCGACGAGATCGCGACGGCGTACGCGCGTTCGGCGCGCGAGAGGGCCGGCCGCAGCTCGTTCAGGAAGTCGACGACACCGAAGTAGTTGACCGCCACCAATTCCCCGCCCGTGTACGACGACAGCGGCCCGCGGCCCGCGCAGCACACCGCGGCGTCGAGGACCCCGCCGGTGGCCTCGACGACAGCGGACGCGGCCCGCGTCCGCCCCTCGCGGGTGGACAGGTCGGCGGTGATCTCCGTACCCGCCAGATCGACCCCGACGACGTCGTGGCCGGAGTCGCGGAGGAGATTGACGGTGGCGGCGCCGATGCCCGAGGCCGCGCCGGTGACGACGATGTTCGACATTTCGGAATTAGAACACGTTGCATCCGCAGGGTGTGGCGAATCGGTGCGGTGTCAGCGGAGGGCGACGACCTGGTCGCCGCGTTGTTCCAGGACGACGTCGCCGGCGACGGCGGTCGCGACGGGAACGGCGTCGCTGTCGCGGGTCACCGGAATCCGCCGCTGTTCCGCGCCGGTCGCCGGGTCGAGCACCGCGATTCCGTCGGGCACCGGGACCAGCAGCGACCCCGCCATGACCGCGCCGGGGCCGAGCGCCCCCGGGAACGTCCAGCGCGGCGCGAGTTCACTGGTGGACAGCGCGATCAGTTCCGAGCCCGTCCACCACGTGAACACAGAACCGTTCCGTGCGGCCGTCGCGTGTGGGCTCACGTCCCCGGGGACGGGGTAGGACGCCACCTCGTTCCCGGTGCCGTCGTGCACGGCGAAGCGGGGGCTGCTGACCGGACCGGCGGGCAGATACACCGCGGTGTGGTCGCCGGACGCCGCGATGAGGCGGGCGCCCGGCGAGTCGGAGCCGGGCCCGGTGAGCAGGATCGTCCCGAACTCCTGGGGTTCCTGATTGTCCTGGGGGGCCGCGTCGAGGACGCTGAGCCGGTCGGCGGCCTCGCCCGGGCAGTCCATCAGCACCGAGACCCGGGTACCGCCGGCCGCCGCGGAACGCAGTTCGCAGCCGGGATGAGGCTGCTTGCCGGGATTGATGGGTGCGTCGACCCGACCGAACTCGAGGGTGCGCACCAGGTCCGAGCGCCACAACTCCATCCGCTGGGAGCCTCGGGAGACGACGTAGGTGCCGTCGTAGGACAGTGTCACGTCGTCGTCGGCATCGCTCGAACGCTGCGCCTTCCGTTCGCCGGTCGCGCCGTCGAGCTGGGTGACCTGACTGCAGCCGCGCTGATCACGATAGACCGCGACCACCGTGTTCCAGGCGCCGATCGCACCGCACAGCGGCATGTCCCGCTGATACCGCCACAGCTCGTCACCCGTCAGCCGATCACGACCGGTGACGGTGCCACCGTCCGCGGTCGCGACCACTCCGGCCGCGACGAGGGGGGCGGTGGTCTCGGGGCTGTCGGCCCGCCAGATCTCGTCGAGCGACTCAGGCGGCGACAGCACCGTATCGACTTCTGCCGCAGGGGCGTTCGAGGTGATGGAGGTGGTACCCCGAGCGTCGCTCCGGAGCCAGATCACCGCCGCGGCGATCGCGACGACGATCGCGATGATCGCGGCGACGGCGACGTCCAGACGGGTACGACGCTCGGGTGCCAGCACAGGTGGCAGACTACCTCGGGCCTACTCGGCCGCGGCCGAGACGCTCACCGGCTCGGCGCCGGACTGGACGTCGGCTCCCGCGGACGTGCGGCGGCGGCGACGGCGACGACGGGGTGCGGCGGCGTCGTCCGACGCCGGTCCCACGGTGGGGGCACTCGCCGACGCGGTGTCGTTGCCGTCGGCCGACTTCTCGGCCGCGGCGGAACCGTCGGTGGCCTGACCGGCGCGGGTACGCCGGCGGCTGCGGGTGCGCTTGGGGGCATCCGACTTCTCGGCCTTCTCGCCGTCGGCACGCGCGGGCTTGTCGGCCGGCTCGGCGCGCTCGGCGCGGGGCTTGCGGATCGTGCCCTTCGCATCGGTCGGGATCCCCAGATCCTCGTACAGGTGCGGGGAGCTCGAGTACGTCTCGACGGGCTCGGCGACACCGAGGTCGAGCGCCTTGTCGATCAGCTGCCAGCGGGGGATGTCGTCCCAGTCCACCAGCGTGATCGCGGTACCGGTGCGACCCGCGCGACCGGTACGGCCGATGCGGTGCACGTAGGTCTTCTCGTCCTCGGGGCACTGGTAGTTGATGACGTGCGTGACGTCGTCGATGTCGATGCCGCGGGCCGCGACGTCGGTCGCGACGAGCACGTCCACCTTGCCGCTGCGGAAGGCCTTGAGCGCCTTCTCGCGGGCGATCTGGCCGAGGTCGCCGTGGACGGCGCCGACGTTGAAGCCGCGCTCGTTCAGGTCGTCGGCGACCTTCTGTGCGGTGCGCTTGGTGCGGGTGAAGATCATCGTCGCGCCGCGGCCGTCGGCCTGCAGTACGCGGGCGACCATCTCGGCCTTGTCCAGCGCGTGGGCGCGGTAGACGTGCTGGGTGGTGCGCTCGTGCACGGCGGACGAGTCCGCCTCCTCGGCGCGGATGTGCGTCGGCTGCGTGAGGAACGTGCGTGCGAGCGTGATGATCGGGCCCGGCATGGTGGCCGAGAACAGCATCGTCTGGCGCTTGTCGGGAACCATGCCGAGGATGCGCTCGATGTCGGGCAGGAAGCCGAGGTCGAGCATCTCGTCGGCCTCGTCGAGAACCAGGACGCCGACCTTGCCGAGGATGAGGTGACCCTGGTTGGCGAGGTCGAGGAGGCGGCCCGGGGTGCCGACGATGACATCGACGCCCTTGCGCAGCGCGTCGATCTGCTGCTCGTACGGGCGACCGCCGTAGATGGAAAGGACTTCGAGCTTCTTCTTGCCGGACTTCAGGTACTTCGACGCGTTCTCCAGGTCCTGCGTGACCTGGATGCACAGCTCGCGCGTCGGCACGATCACGAGCGCGCGGGGGGTGCCGTCGAGCGGGGTGGTGCCGGAATCGGTGGTGGCCACGCGGTGCAGCAGCGGAACACCGAAGCCGAAGGTCTTGCCCATGCCGGTGCGGGCCTGACCGATGAGGTCGTCGCCGGCGAGGGCGAGGGGGAGCGTGAGCTCCTGGATGGCGAAGGTGCGCTCGATGCCGATCTCGGCGAGCGCCTTGACGATCTCGTCGCGGACACCGAGCTCGCCGAAGGTCGGCGGGGTGTGGGTCTCGTCCAGTTGCGCGGACAGCGTGGTCTCGGTTGCCGCGTGGTTACTGTCTTCGTGGTCGATCGTGATCTTGCTCAGGGAACTGGCCTTCCTCGTATCGGCACGCACGCACGAGGTAAGGGGCCAGGCCGTAAGTCGGCCGAGTCGGTGCCCTCTTGTGCGGTGGCCCAGCCTCCGTCTCAGCGCGGAGATCGTGTGGATCTCGGCGAGACGCGGCGGGCGCCGTCGATCAGGTGCGCGCACATTATCTACAGGAGTCCGGGTTCGAGCCGCGTGCGAATCGGACCGGATCGCGAACGAATTCGAGTTCGGATCGTCGGTTCCGAATCGCGGAACTGCGGGCGGAAATAACGGTCTCCCGTCGCAATTGTAGCGGCCGGGGCGAAGGAACCTCGCACATGCATGGCGCAGATCACGATTCTCGGCGTGTCCCGTCGCGGAAGGTGAGCTGGACTCACGGATTAGGCTGTGGCGTCATGGGAGCCGATTCGTCCACGTCGTCCGTGCCGACCATTGCCGCCGATCACCCCGGTGTGGGCGAGCTGTTCGCGGTTCTCGCCTACGGCGAGATCTCCGCGTTCTACCGACTGGCCGAGGACGCCCAGATGGCGCCCACGCTGCAGGGACGGGTGGCGTTCGCGAGCATGGCCGCGGCCGAGATGGGGCACTTCGAGACCCTCCAGGCGGCACTGACCGATCGCGGTCTCGAGATCTACGAAGCGATGGATCCCTTCGTCCGCGCCCTCGACGCCTACCACGCGTCCACCGACCCGTCCACGTGGCTGGAGTCGCTGGTCAAGGCGTACGTCGGTGACGGTATCGCCGCCGACTTCTACCGCGAGATCGCGCACTCCCTGAACCCCGCGGTCGGCGGCATCGTTCGCGAGGTTCTCGCCGAGGTCGGGCACTCCGAGTTCGTCGTGCAGGAGGTGCAGGCGGCGGTCGCCGCCAGCAAGACCGAGAAGGACCGGCTGATGCTGTGGGGTCGGCGGCTGCTCGGCGAGGCCATCACGCAGGCGCAGTTCGTGTTGGCCCAGCGCGAGGACCTCACCGACCTGGTGATGACCGCGACCGGCAGCCTCAACGGTGTGGCCGCACTGTTCGACAACATGCAGGCCAAGCATTCCGAGCGCATGGCGGTACTGGGCCTGCACTGAGGCGACTGTTCGCTGACAGCACAGCGGCACAGCGGGCTCGACGGGTCGGTGCTGCACTAATCTGGCCGAGACAGCTGAAAGCGCTCGGAGAGTTCGGAGGTTGACCGTGGAGGTCAAGATCGGTGTAACTGACAGCCCGCGTGAGCTCGTCGTCAACAGCGCACAGTCGCCCGACGAGGTGGAGGCGCTCGTGAAGGACGCGGTCGCCGGCAAGGCCGACGGTGTTCTCGCGCTCGTCGACGACAAGGGACGCAAGTTCCTGGTGCAGGCGGGACGGATCACCTACGTGGAGATCGGCCCGTCGGACAGCCGCAGGGTCGGCTTCGCGGCTACGAGCTAGAACCGAGACACACACGAAGGGCGCGCAGTCATCTCGACTGCGCGCCCTTCGTGTGTGTCCGGACGGTGACGGTCCCGGCTACTTGGGCTCGGCGTGCAGCGGCACGTGCGACAGCCCGCCCCACGCGAGCGCGACCGTCGTGTCGACGGCCTCCTCCTTCGGGATGGGCCGCGCGGCCTCGAGCCAGTACCGGGCGGTGAACTGGCTGGTCCCGACGAGGCCGACCGCCAGGATGCGGGCCCGGTACGGGTCCAGTCCGGAGTCGTGCGCCACCAGGTCGAAGACCGCGTCGACGCATGCCTCGGTGGCCTGCTCGACGCGTCGTGCCACCTGCGGCTCACCCATCAGGTCGGACTCGAAGACCAGCCGGAAGCCCTGGGAGTCGTTGTCGACGAAATCGAAGAACGCCTGGACCGCGGCGCGCACTCGCTGCTTGTTGTCCGTCGTGGACCGCAGCGCCTGACGCACTCCCGAAATGAGGCTGTCGACGTAGCTCTGCAGCACCGCGACGTACAGTTCGAGCTTGCCGGGGAAATGCTGGTACAAGACCGGCTTGCTCACGCCGGCGCACTCGGCGATCTCGTCCATCCCGGCGGCGTGATAGCCGCGGCTGACGAAGACCTCGCTGGCGGCCGCGAGCAACTGAAGGCGCCGCGCATCCCGGGGTAGGCGGGTGCTGCGGCGGGTGCCCTGACCGTTTGCGGTCGTGGCGGCGCGATCGGAGTGTGTCCGATCCGCGAGTTCAGTCATGTCGCTCCCAATCTGCACAAAGAGCCCGCTTCGTTCGGTGTCCGACATCACGAACGCCTCGGGGCAAGATAAATCATTTGAACGATACCCGGACGGTTCTCGGCCGCATTCGCTGTACTGAGTTGTCGTGCGGAGTCGTCGTCCATGGTCACCGGCGCTGCGCCGACGGTGCCCGAGCGGCCGGCGAAGGGCCATCGACGAGGCTCCTGGTGATGTGTCTTCCAGGATCCCACGTAGAGCACCGGGTCGCGAGGCGAGAGCCCGCGGATTCCGGCGCACCGGGTGAACCGCTCGGCGGACTGTGAGATTCTGGCTGGGTGACTGACCGAGGAGGACCGCGCCTGGGGGGCACAGTTCCCGAGGTGTCCGACGACCCGACGTCCGACGACATCAGGAACGGTGAGAGCAGGAACAACGGAATCGATCCCGGTCGGGTGCCCGATCCGCACGAGCCGCTTCGCGCGCTGTGGGATCCCACGCGGCGGAACATCGGGCGCCCGCGCGTGCCGCGCCCGGACCGCGCAGTGAGGAAGCAGAGCCGGCTGGGCAAGTTCGTCTCGATGTACGGCTGGCGGGCGTACGCGATCCCGGTGCTGTTGATCGTGACCGTGCTGGTCGTCGTGGACGCGGTCCGTGGCTTCGGCGATTCGGGTCCGGCGGCGTCGGGTGATCCCGGATTCGGTGAGCTCAGCCACGAGGACGGCACGGACATCATCGGTGTCCCGCCGCTGGCCGACGGCAACTTCGCCGACACCGTGCCTGCGGGCGCGCTGCCGGCGGGCGGGCCGTTCACCGCGACGGGTGCCGGCACGTGGCACGTGGTCCCGGGTACGACTGGGCAGGTCGGTCAGGGCACCGAGCGGGTCTTCACGTACACGGTGGAGGTGGAGGACGGGATCGACACCGCCGGATTCGGCGGCGACGAGTCGTTCGGCCGGATGGTGGACCAGACCCTCGGCAACCCCAAGAGCTGGACCCAGGACCCCCGTTTCGCGTTCCGCAGGGTCGATCAGGGGGACGTCGACTTCCGCATCTCGCTGACGTCGCAGATGACGATCCGCGAGGCGTGCGGATACGACATCCAGCTCGAGGTGTCCTGCTACAACCCGGGCATCGAACGGGTCGTTCTCAACGAGCCGCGCTGGGTGCGGGGCGCCATCGGATTCCAGGGTGACATCGGCTCGTACCGGCAGTACCAGATCAACCACGAGGTGGGGCACGCGATCGGCTACCGGGAGCATCAGCCGTGCGAGACCGACGGCGGACTGGCACCGGTGATGATGCAGCAGTCCTTCGGCACCGCGAACAACGACATCGCCGTGCTCGATCCCGAGGGTGTCGTCCCGATGGACGGCAAGGTGTGCCGGTTCAATCCCTGGCCGTACCCGCGCGTCTGAGAAGGTTCCGAGTAGGAGGTCGGCTGTGTCTGTCGCATCGTCCTCGAGTGGTCCCGTCGTCCACGTCGGCCACACCGCGTGCTCGGGGTTCCTGTTCGACATGGACGGTGTCGTCACCGACACCGCGCGGGTCCACGCGCGGGCCTGGACCCGGCTGTTCGACGAGTTCCTCGACGCGCGGGGCCAGGGCGACGCGCATTTCACCGCGGACGACTACGTCGATTTCGTCGACGGGCGGCCCCGCGTCGACGGGGTCGCGTCGTTCCTCGCGTCCAGGTCGATCGATCTGCCGCACGGATCGCCGTCCGATCCTCCGGACGCGAGCACCGTCTGCGGTCTCGCGGCGCGCAAGGATGCGCTGTTCCTGCACGAACTCGACGAGAACGGCGCGGACGCGTTCCCGGGAACCGTCACATTGATCGAGCGGTTGCGGGCCGCCCACGTCCCCGTCGCGCTGGTGACCGCGAGCCGCAACGCGAATCGGGTGCTGTCGGCGGCGGGCCTGGCCGACAGCTTCGACGCCCGCGTCGACGGCATCGACGTCGACCGGCTGTCGCTGGCCGGTAAACCCGACCCGGCGACGTATCTCGAGGGTGCGAGGCGGCTGGGCCTGGCGGCCTCGCAATGCGTCGTCCTCGAGGATGCGCTGTCCGGTGTCGAGGCGGGCCGGCGCGGCGACTTCGGGGTGGTCGTCGGCGTCGACCGGACCCATCACGCCGACGCGCTGCGCGAGTCGGGAGCCGACGTCGTCGTCTCGGACCTGAGCGACCTCGAGGTGCGTTTCCCGACGGCCTAGGCTGGACGCGAGCGTTGAACGGTCGATGTCAGGAGTGTGCGGTGCCCGCGAGTAGTCAGCTTCCCCCACTGGTCGAACCCGCAGGGGAACTGAGCCGCGACGAGGTCGCCCGGTACAGCCGACATCTGATCATCCCGAACGTGGGGACGACCGGACAGAAGCGACTCCGGAACGCCCGGGTGCTCGTGATCGGCGCCGGAGGGTTGGGTTCGCCCACGCTGATGTACCTGGCGGCGGCCGGTGTCGGCACGATCGGCATCGTCGACTTCGACGTGGTCGACGAGTCCAATCTGCAGCGCCAGGTCATCCACGGCACCGCCGACGTCGGACGGTCCAAGGCGCAGAGCGCGCGGGAGAAGATCCGGGAGATCAATCCCCACGTGGACGTGCGCCTGCACGAGTTCCGGTTGGAGGCGTCCAACGCGGTCGGATTGTTCGAGCAGTACGACCTGATCCTCGACGGCGCCGACAACTTCGCGACCCGCTACCTCGTGAACGACGCCGCGGTGCTCGCCGGCCGGCCGTACGTGTGGGGCTCGATCTACCGCTTCGAGGGTCAGGTGTCGCTGTTCTGGGATGCCGCGCCGGACGGTCGCGGCATCACGCTGCGCGATCTCTACCCGGAGGCGCCGCCGCCCGGGACGGTGCCGTCGTGCGCGGAGGGCGGCGTGCTCGGTGTGCTGTGCGCGTCGATCGGGTCGATCATGGCGACCGAGGCGATCAAGCTGATCACCGGCATCGGCGACTCGCTGCTGGGCCGATTGATGATCTACGACGCCCTCGCGATGAACTACCGCACCGTGAAGCTGAGCCGCGATCCGGACCGGGTGCCGGTCACCGAGCTCATCGACTACGACGCGTTCTGTGGCGTGGTGCCGGTGGCGGACGCGGACCGTGACGCGACGATCACGCCGCTGGAACTGCGGGAGCTGATCGACTCGGGCGCCGACATCGCGATCGTCGACGTCCGTGAGCCGGTGGAGTGGGACATCGTGCACCTGCCCGGTGCGACGCTGATCCCGAAGGGCCGCATCCTTTCCGGGGAGGCGCTCGCCGAGCTGCCGCAGGACAGGCGCATCGTGCTGCACTGCAAGACCGGGGTCCGGTCGGCGGAGGCCCTCGCCGCGGTTCGCCGGGCGGGTTTCGCCGACGCGGTGCATCTGCAGGGCGGCGTCATCGCGTGGGCGCACCAGGTCGATCCGTCGCTTCCGGTCTACTGAGCCGACCCCCTCCGACCGATCCAGCGTGGCCTTCGGAGCGCCTCACCGAAACGAGCGTTCGGCGGCGGTAGCCTCAGGGCCGTGAGCTCTGCGCAACCGCCCCAGCACGTGTGTTCGACCTTCGGTCTCCGCGAGGTCGAACCGGTGGCCTTGGGCGCGGACTGGGAGGGCGGCTGGCGGTTGGGCGACGTCGTGCTCTCCCCGGTCGCCGATCACGCCCGCGCGGCATGGTCCGCGAAGGTGCGCGAAACCTTGGCCGTGGACGCGGTTCGGCTCGCTCGGCCGGTGCGTGCCACGGACGGACGCTACGTCGTATCCGGTTGGCGGGCGGACACGTTCATCGTCGGAACCCCCGAGCCGCGCCACGACGAGGTCGTCTCGCTGTCGCTGCGTCTGCACGCCGCGACGGCGCAGTTGGAGCGTCCGAGATTCCTCGCGCAGCCGCCCGTCGCGCCGTGGGCGGATGTCGACGTCTTCGTCGCGGCCGACCGGGCAGCGTGGGAGACGGTACCGCTGCGGTCGGCGCGTGCAGCGGGCGCGCTCGAGGACCTGTCCGCCGACGCTCAGCGCAGTGTGGAGCTGATCGGACAGCTCGCGTCGCTGCGCAAGCCGGTGCGGTCCCCGGACCAGCTGGTGCACGGAGACCTGTTCGGCACCGTCCTGTTCGCGGGCAGTGCCGCGCCGGGTGTCACCGACATCACGCCGTACTGGCGTCCCGCGCCGTGGGCGGCGGGGGTGGCCGTCGTCGACGCGCTGTCGTGGGGCGGCGCCGACGAGGGCCTGATCGGACGTTGGGAAGACCTGCCGGAGTGGCCGCAGATGCTGCTGCGGGCGCTGCTGTTCCGCCTGTCGGTGCACACGTTGCACCCGCGGTCCACGCCCGATGCGCTGCCCGGTCTGATGCGCACCGCCGAACTGGTGCGGTTGATTCTCTAGGGTTCGTTCCCGTACCCGGCGAGCAGTTCGTCGAAGAAACAGCGGGCGGCCCCGACGGCGCGCTCGGTATCGCCGGCGATGACGGCCTCGACCAGCGCATCGTGTTCGTCGTGGAAGGCGGCGCCGGTGGCGGACACGTGTTTGAAGACCGTTGCCTCGATCACCGGCAGCAGTGAGTCGTAGAACTCGAGATAGACCCGGTTGTGGCTGGCCGCGACGATACCGCGGTGCAGCGCGATGTCGGCGGTGATCGCGGTGCGCAGGTCGGCCGACTGCCACGCGGTGATCCGGGCGTGGAGCAGGGCGCGCAGGGTCTCGATGTCGGCGTCGTCGCGGCGTTGCGCGGCCAGCCCGGCCGCGGTGACGTCGAGCGATTGGCGGAGCTCGAGGACGTCGCGTTCGTGGGCGCCGGCGAAGTACTTGCCGAGGGTGCCGCTCACCTCGGAGTCGGCGAGCACGAAGGTTCCCGAACCCTGACGCCGTTCGAGCAGCCCCGAATGGACGAGGGCCTGAACGGCCTCGCGCACGGTGTTGCGACCGGTCCCGGTCAGCTCGGACAGCTCGGGTTCGGTGGGGATACGCGTCCCGACCGGCCAGTTGCCGGACCGGATCTCGTCACGGAGCTGTTCGGTCACCTGGGCGATCAGGGTGCTGCGGCGGACGGGTTGCACGGTGCTCCTGGGATCGAGTGTCGGGGCTCACGAACTTTATGCTTTGCACACTTTCATCCGGTCATCCTATGATTTCTCGGGTCGAGTGCAAGGGCCGTCAGGCGAGTACTCCCCATTCACCATCTCCCACCGGGAACGAGGCAGTAGATGACCGCGTCCGCGACGTCCGCACCGACACGAGGCCGGCAGCCCCTGCTCGCGGGCCGGGTACTGGTGTTCGCGGCCATTGTCATGTCGGCGCTGACTCTCCGTCTGGCGGTCACGTCGTTCTCGCCGCTCGCGTCGCAGATCAGTGACGAATTCGGCTTCTCGTCCACGGTCGTCGGCGTCTTCGGCATGGTGCCGACGGCGATGTTCGCGGTGTTCGGTCTGCTCACCCCGGCGATCGCGCGCCGACTCGGACTCGAGTGGACGGCGCTGCTGGCGATGATGATGGCCGGCATCGGCATGCTCACTCGCGCGATGGTGAGTGACACGTGGTCGCTGCTGGCGCTGTCGGCCCTGGCGCTCGGCGGCATGGGCATCGGCAACGTCGTGATCCCGCCGCTGGTCAAGCGGTACTTCAGCGACCGTCTGGCGCTCATGAGCTCGGTCTACATCACGGGTGTGCAGATCGGGACGATCCTGCCGGCGACGGTCGCGGTGCCGCTCGCGGACGCCTTCGACTGGCGCGTCTCGCTCGGCGTGTGGTCGCTGCTCGGTTTCGCGGCCGCCGCGCCGTGGTTGATGATCCTGGCGCGTGGACGCAAGAAGAACGGCGCCACCACCGCCGCGGCGCTGCCGGCGGAGTCGCACGCGCCGGGTCGCCCGTGGCGTTCGCCGGTGGGCTGGGGCATGGCCGGCATGTTCGGCATGACCTCGCTCATCACGTACTCGATGTTCACGTGGATCCCCGAGATCCTCACCGAGGCCGGGGCGAGCGAGTCGTTCGGCGGCAGCATGGTCGCGCTGTTCTCGCTCATGGGTCTGATCGCCGCGTTCGGCGCGCCGACGGTGTGTGCGCGGATGCGGAACCCGTTCCCGATCGTCGTCGGCTGCGCGGTCTGCTACGCGATCGGCTTCACCGGACTGTTCCTGGCGCCGATGTCGGTGCCGATCCTGTGGGTGATCGTCATCGGGCTCGGGCCCAGCACGTTCCCGATGGCGTTGACCCTGATCAACCTGCGCACCCGCACCCACGCCGGCTCGGCCGCCCTGTCCGGTTTCACGCAGGGCATCGGCTACACCGTCGCATGCATCGGCCCGCTGCTTTTCGGTGTGCTGCACGAGTCCACCGGAGGGTGGGGCGCGCCGTTCGCGCTGCTCGGCGTCGCCGTCGTCGTCGTCCTGATTTCCGCGTGGGCGGCGTGCAAGCCGCGCATGCTCGAGGACAGCTGGGGAGCGAAGACCGCCTGACCTGGGGTCCGTCGACCTCACCGCCCGCAACTGCGTGGGTGAGCGAGAGTTGACGGACGGGTCACCGGGGGCAGCACCGCGGCAACATCGGCCTCCTACCTTGGGGTTTCCCACACAGGTAGGAGGCCCAGGTGACCACAATCTCCGATCGGTCCACAGCGCCGGATGCGCACGCGCCGGTGGTGCAGGGGCACTACATCGCGCGCTGGGACGCCGAGGACGTCGACGCGTGGGAGGCGGGCGGCAAGGACATCGCCCGCCGCAATCTGGTGTGGTCGGTGGTCGCCGAGCACGTCGGGTTCTCCGTCTGGTCGATCTGGTCGGTCATGGTGCTGTTCATGCCGACGGACGTGTTCGGGATCGACGCGGCCGGCAAGTTCTTCCTCGTCGCGGTCCCGACCCTCGTCGGCTCGGTGCTCCGCATTCCCTACACCGTCGCCACCGCGCGGTTCGGCGGCCGTAACTGGACGGTGTTCAGCGCGTTGGTGCTGCTGATCCCCACCGTGCTGACGCTGTGGTTCGTGATGCACCCGGGCACGTCGTACACCACGTTCCTGCTGGTGGCCGCCACCGCGGGCGTCGGCGGTGGCAACTTCGCGTCGTCGATGGCGAACATCAACGCCTACTATCCGCAGCGGCTCAAGGGCTGGGCCCTGGGACTGAACGCGGGCGGCGGCAACATCGGTGTGCCGGTGATCCAACTGGTGGGGCTGCTGGTGATCGCGACCGTCGGCAACGCCGCGCCGTATCTGGTGTGCGCGGTGTACCTGGTGCTGCTCGCGGTCGCCGCGATGGGCGCAGCGCTGTTCATGGACAACCTCGGCAACCAGAAGGCGGACCTGCGCTCGATGGTGCAGGCGTTGCGGATCCGCGAGTCGTGGATCGTCAGCTTCCTCTACATCGGCACGTTCGGCTCGTTCATCGGCTTCAGTTTCGCGTTCGGCCAGGTGCTGCAGATCAACTTCCTCGCCGGGGGCGCGAGTCCCGCACAGGCCGCGCTGCACGCCGCGCAGATCGCGTTCATCGGGCCACTGCTCGGGTCCGTTGCCCGGCCGATCGGCGGCAGGCTGGCCGACCGCATCGGCGGCGGACGGATCACGCTGTACACGTTCGTGGCCATGGTGTTCGCGACCGCGGTGCTGGTCGCGGCCGGCACCGTAGACGACGGCACACCCGGTGCCGCCGGTGTCGGCGCGATGACGGCTCTGGTGATCGGGTTCGTGGCGCTGTTCGTGCTTTCGGGACTCGGCAACGGGTCGGTGTACAAGATGATCCCGTCGATCTTCGAGGCCCGCTCGCGTGGGCTGGACGGGCTCGATCAGCACGGCCGGGCGGCGTGGTCGCGCAACATGTCCGGCGCGCTCATCGGTTTCGCGGGCGCGGTCGGCGGTCTCGGTGGCGTCGGGATCAACCTGGTGCTGCGGGCGTCGTACAGCAGCCCCGCAAAGTCGGCGACGATGGCGTTCTGGGTGTTCCTCGGCTTTTACGTGGTGTGCGCGATCGTCACGTGGTTGGTGTTCCTGCGCCGGACGTCCACTGCGAAAGACATTGCCGGACAGCGGATCGCGGTGCCGTCGTGACGGCCACCATCGCTGCCGCGACGGCGACGCACTGCCCGTACTGCGGTCTGCAGTGCGCGATGACCCTCACCCGTGAGTCCGGCTCCGTGACGGTCGCGGGACGACAGTTCCCCACGAACCGTGGAGGCCTGTGCCAGAAGGGGTGGACCAGTGCCCAGCTGCTGCGCCACCCCGACCGGCTCACCCGCCCGCTGGTCCGGGTCGCAGGGAGACTGCAGCCGACCTCATGGGACGACGCCCTCGATCGGGTCGCCGACGGATTCCGGGCCGCGCACGCTGCGGGCGGCCGGGACGCCGTCGGGATCTTCGGCGGCGGCGGGCTCACCAACGAGAAGGCCTACATGCTCGGCAAGTTCGCCCGTGTCGCGCTCGGTACGTCGAACATCGACTACAACGGTCGGTTCTGCATGTCGTCCGCGGCGGCGGCCGGGATCCGGGCTTTCGGGCTGGACCGCGGGCTGCCGTTCCCGGTCTCGGATCTGACGTCGGCGAAGGCGATCCTGCTGGCCGGAGGCAATGTCGCCGAGACGATGCCGCCGCTCGTCGGACACCTCACCGCCGCCGCGGACGCCGGCGGGCTGATCGTCGTCGACCCGCGCCGCACCGCGACCGCGGACCGGGCGCTGGTCGGTGGTGGACTGCACCTGCAACTGGCGCCCGGCACGGATCTGCCGCTGGCGCTGGGCATGCTGCACCTCGCGGTCATCGAGGGACACCTGGACCGGGAGTACGTCGCGGCCCGCACGGACGGCTTCGACGACGCGTGGCTCGCAGCGGCGCAGTGGTGGCCCGAGCGCACCGAACGCGTCACCGGTGTCCCCGTCGCGTCGCTGCGCCGGGCGGTGGCGATCCTGGCGCGCTCCAGGCGTTCCGAGACCGGCGCCTACCTCCTCACCGCCCGCGGCACCGAGCAGCACGCGACCGGCACCGACACCGTCTCGGCGTGGATCGCGCTCGCGCTCACACTGGGGCTGCCGGGACGTCGGGGCAGCGGCTACGGCGCCGTCACCGGACAGGGCAACGGGCAGGGTGGACGTGAGCACGGACAGAAGGCCGATCAGCTGCCCGGCTACCGCAAGATCACCGATCCCGTTGCGCGTGAACATGTCGCGCGGGTGTGGGGGATCGACCCGGCGGACCTGCCCGGTCCGGGGCGCAGCGCGTACGAGCTGCTCGAGGCGCTCGGCCGCGCCGACGGACCCCGGGCGCTGATGGTGCACGGCGCCAATCTCGCGGTGTCGGCGCCGCGCGCCGGTCACGTCGTCGACCGCCTGCGCTCGCTGGACCTGCTGGTGGTGTCCGACTTCCTGCTCTCGGAGACGGCGGCGATGGCCGACGTGGTGCTGCCGGTCCTGCAGTGGGCCGAGGAGGAGGGCACCATGACGAGCCTCGAGGGCCGGGTGCTGCGTCGACGTCGTGCGGTGACCCCGCCGGACGGGGCGCGCGGTGAGCTCGAGGTGTTGCAGGAGTTGGCCGTTCGGCTCGGACAGCCCGCATCCCGGTTCCCGGTCGAGCCGCAGGCTGTGTTCGACGAACTGCGTCGCGCGTCGGCGGGCGGGGTCGCCGACTACGCGGGCGTCACGTACGACCGTCTCGACGCGGGGGAGGCCCTGCACTGGCCGTGCCCCGATGTCGAGCATCCGGGAACGCCGCGGCTGTTCCTGGACCGGTTCGCGACCGACGACGGGCGCGCACGGTTCACCGCCGTCGAGCATCGAGGCCCCGCCGAGACGGCGGATGCCGAGTACCCGCTGCTCGCGACCACGGGACGGGTTCTGGCGCACTACCAGTCGGGCGCGCAGACGCGGCGGGTGGGTGAACTCGAGGCCGCGGCGGGCCCGATGTTCGTGCAGGTCCATCCCGACACCGCGGCCCGCGCCGGTCTGCGCGACGGCGACCCGGCGACGGTGCTGGCGCGGCGCGGCCGGGTGGAGGCGTCGGTGCGGTGTGACGAGTCGATGCGGCTCGACACCGTCTTCCTGCCGTTCCACTTCGCGGGCGACGCGCGCGCGAACCTGCTGACCAACCCGGCGCTCGACCCGACCAGTCGGATGCCGGAGTTCAAGGTGTGCGCGGTGCGGCTCGAGGCAGGGGCGGGGGTTCGGCCGTGACGCGGCGTGTGGTGATCGTCGGCAACGGTATGGCCGGCGCGCGGCTGGCCGAGGAGTTGCGTCGCCGCGAGCGGGACCCCGAGCGGCTCGAAGTGGTGGTGTTCGGCGCGGAGCCGAGGGCGGCCTACAACCGGATCCTGCTGTCGAACGTGTTGGCGGGCAGCATCACTGCGCGTGACACCCGACTGCGGCCGGACGACTGGTGGGCACGCAACCACATCGACGTGCGCGTCGGGGTGCGGGTGCAGGCGATCGACGCCGCGTCGCGGGTGGTGCACACCGCCGGGGGTGCGGCACTCGGCTACGACGACCTGGTCCTCGCGACGGGCAGCACGTCGTTCGTGCCGCCGATCGAGGGGCTCGACACCGCCGCCGACGGGGTGGTCGCGTTCCGGACCGTGGAGGACTGCGAGCGGATCGCCGACGTCGCCGCACCGGGGTGCCGGGCGGTGGTGCTCGGTGGCGGGCTGCTCGGGCTCGAGGCGGGGCGCGGACTGTTGCTGCGCGGCGCCGACGTCACCGTCGTGCACCCCAAACCGGTGCCGATGGAACGGCAGATGGATGCGGGCGGCGGTTCGGTCCTGAGTCGCGTGCTCACCGGCCTGGGGATGCGGCTGCTGCTGACCCGGCGCGCCGTGGCGCTGCGCGGCGCCGACGCAGCGCGCGTGCTCGTCCTCGACGACGGCACCGAACTGCCCGCCGACCTGGTGGTGCTCACGGCGGGCATCCGGCCCGACACCACGTTGGCGCGGGACGCCGGCGTCGTCGTGGACCACGGGGTGGTGGTCGACGACGGACTGCGCACGAGCGTCCCGCACGTGTGGGCGATCGGGGAGTGCGCACAGCACCGCGGCGAGGTGTACGGGCTGGTGCAGCCGGGCTGGGAGCAGGCGGCCGTGGTCGCCGAACGGATCGCCGGTGCCGATCCGGAATCCGAGTACCGCGGCAGCGAGACGGTGACCCGGCTCAAGGCCCACGACATCGACCTCGCGTCGATGGGGGACGTGAGTGCCGAGCTGCACAGCGAGGACCACGAGGTGCTCACCGTCGCCGATCCGGCGCGCGGGCGCTACGCCAAGGTCGTGGTGCGTGACGACCGGATCGTCGGCGCGGTCCTGCTCGGCAGCCCAGACGTGGTCGGTACCGTCACCCAGCTGTTCGACGCCGGACTGCCGGTGCCGCAGGACCGGATGGTGCTGCTGACCGGGCGCGGCAGGGCGACCACCGAGTCGGCGAGCCCTGCCGGGATGCCGGGTGGCGCGGTGGTCTGCCGCTGCAACTCGGTGACCAAGTCCGATCTCACCGTCGCGTGGCGGTCCGGGGCCCGGTCGACGGCCGCGCTCGCGACGGCGACCCGCGCGACGACGGGCTGCGGCGGATGCGGTGCGGCGGTGGAGGGCATCTGCAAATGGCTGCGGAGCAGCGACCCCCAGACCGACCCCCAGACCTCCGATCCCCGCAGCGACGACGACACCGACGACCAACGAGAAACACCTGCCCGGAAGGAAGGTGCGGCATGAACGAACGGACCGTGATCGTGATCGGACACGGCATGGTGGGACACCGCTTCGTGGAGGCGCTACGGGCTCGCGACGAGGCCGGCGCCTGGTCGGTGACCGTGCTGTGCGAGGAGGATCTGCCCGCGTACGACCGGGTGGCCCTGTCGTCGTACGTCGGTTCCTGGGACGCGAGGGAACTCGCGCTGGCGGGCAACGACTTCGCCGCCGATCCCGTCGTGGATCTGCGGGTGGGGGTGCGGGCCGAGGTGATCGATCGGGCCGGGCGCACCGTGACGACGTCGGCGGGCGAGACTCTGACCTACGACGCACTGGTGCTCGCGACGGGCTCGTACCCGTTCGTGCCGCCGGTGCCGGGGCACGATCACGATCTGTGTTTCGTCTACCGCACTCCGGCCGACCTGGACGGTATCCGGGCCCGAGCGGAGGCAGCCGGGCCGGGCGCTGTCGGCGTCGTGGTCGGTGGTGGCCTGCTCGGGCTCGAGGCCGCGAACGCGCTGCGCCAGTTGGGCATGACGCCCCATGTCGTCGAGCACAACGCCCGGCTCATGCCGCTGCAGGTCGACGAGGGCGGCGGCGCCGTGCTCGCCCGTCTGGTCACCGACGTCGGGCTCACGCTGCACACCGGAACCGGGATCGGTTCGATCGCCGACGGATCCGACGGCGTGCGGGTGGAGTTGTCCGACGGCTCGGTGATCGACGCCGCGCTGCTGGTGTTCTCCGCCGGTGTGCGCCCGCAGGATCGGCTGGCCCGCGCCGCCGGCCTCGACATCGCCGAGCGTGGCGGCGTCCTCACCGACAGTGCGTGCGTCACATCCGATCCCGCGGTGTTCGCGGTGGGGGAGTGTGCGGCCGTGGAGGGTCGGTGCTACGGGCTGGTCGCCCCCGGCTACACGACGGCCGAGGTGGTCGCGGACCGCCTGCTCGGCGGCGACGCCGTGTTCCCCGGCGCCGACGTGTCCACCAAGCTCAAGCTGCTCGGCGTCGACGTCGCGAGCTTCGGCGACGTGCACGCCGCGACGCCGGGCGCGCTCGAGGTGGTACTCAGCGACGCCGCGAAGGGCACGTACGCCAAGCTCGTCGTCTCCGACGACGCGCGGACCCTGCTCGGCGGGATCTTGGTCGGCGACGCGTCGGCCTACGGGTCGTTACGCCCGCTCGTCGGGCGGGAACTCCCCGGCGATCCGGCCGCACTGATCTCGCCGGCCGGTGAGAAGCCCGGCGCGGGAGCGCTTCCCGACGACGCGCAGGTGTGCTCGTGCAACGCGGTCACCAAGGGTGCGATCTGCGCGGCGATCACCGACGGCGCGTGCGACGTCGCGGCGGTCAAGGCCTGTACCAATGCGGGCACCACGTGCGGCGGCTGCCTGCCGACGGTGAAGGCGCTGCTCGCGTCGTCCGGGGTGGAGCTGTCGAAAGCCCTGTGTGAGCACTTCATTCAGTCCCGCGCGGAACTGTTCGAGATCGTCCGGGCCACCGGCACCCGCACATTCTCCGGCCTGATCGGGCAGTACGGCACCGGAACAGGCTGTGACATCTGCAAGCCCGTCGTCGCGTCGATCCTGGCGTCGACGTCGTCGGAGCATGTCCTCGACGGCGAGCAGGCGTCGCTGCAGGACACCAACGACCACTTCCTCGCCAACATCCAGCGCAACGGCACGTACTCGGTGGTGCCGCGGATGCCCGGCGGCGAGTGCACGCCCGAGCAGCTCATCACGATCGGTGAGATCGCCCGCGACTACGGGCTCTACCTCAAGGTCACCGGGGGCCAGCGGATCGACCTGTTCGGCGCCCGCGTGGAGCAGTTGCCGGAGATCTGGCGGCGGCTCGTCGACGTCGGGATGGAATCCGGTCAGGCATACGGGAAGTCGCTGCGCACCGTGAAGAGCTGCGTCGGGTCCACGTGGTGCCGGTACGGCGTCCAGGACTCGGTGGGCATGGCGGTCCGGCTCGAGAACCGGTACCGGGGCCTACGGTCGCCGCACAAGATCAAGTTCGGGGTGTCGGGGTGTGCGCGCGAATGTGCCGAGGCGCGGGGCAAGGATGTCGGTGTCATCGCGACGGAGAACGGCTGGAACCTGTACGTCGGCGGCAACGGCGGCCAGTCGCCCCGGCATGCGGAGTTGCTCGCCGGTGGGCTCGACGACGAGACGCTCGTCCGGTACATCGACCGCTACCTCATGTTCTACGTGCGCACCGCCGACCGATTGCAGCGCACCGCACCGTGGGTCGAATCCCTCGGTGACAACGGGCAAGGCGGACTCGACCACCTGAAGGCGGTGGTGTGCGACGACAGCCTCGGCATCGCCGACGAACTCGAGGCCGCGATGGCCCGCCACGTCGCCGGCTACCGCGACGAGTGGGCGGGCGTGCTCGACGATCCGGAGAAACTGTCGCGGTTCGTCTCGTTCGTCAACGCCCCCGAGGTGCCCGATCCGACCGTCGCGTTCGACGACTCCGGCCCGCGCAGGATTCCGGTCCTGATCGGCATTCCGGACGTACCGGACAGGGCGTCCGAAAGCTCCTCGCGCCGGTAATCGCCGGGTAACTCGGAAGAAACAACCCGACCGTTCAATGAGATTCGAACGAGCACAGTGTGCAGGAGGACTGCCATGACGGTGATGGAAAGCTGGGTGTCCGGCACGACCGACACCCACGAGACGGCCCTCCTCACGGAGGAGCGGTACTGGACGTCGGCGTGCGCGCGGGGACATCTGATCCCCGGCCGCGGCGTGGCCGTGCTGCTGCGGGGCGGGGCGCAGGCGGCGCTGTTCCTGCTGGCGGACGGGAGCCTGAGGGCGGTGGGCAACATCGATCCGTTCGGGCGGGCCGCGGTGATGTCCCGCGGCCTGGTGGGGGACCGCGGGGGCGAGCCGACGGTGGCGTCCCCGCTGCTCAAGCAGGTGTTCTCGCTCGACGACGGGCGCTGCCTCGACGACGGCAGGATTCGGTTGCCCGTGTACCCGGTGCGGGTGGTCGCCGGTCGCGGCGACGACGTCGTGCAGGTGTGCGTGATCCCGACGCGGGAGGGTTCACCGTGACGGTCGGGGGTCCGCCGAGCGGCGACGAACTGCGCGGGTTCACGGTCGGGATCACCGCGTCGCGGCGGGCCGACGAACTCGCGACGCTGCTGACCCGGCGCGGGGCGGCCGTCGTGCACGCGCCCGCGATCCGGATCATCCCGCTCGCCGACGACGTGGAGTTGGCTCGGGTGACGGACGCGGTCGTCGGCGATCCGCCGGATGTCGTGGTCGCGACGACCGGCATCGGGTTCCGTGGCTGGATCGGTGCCGCCGAGGGCTGGGGTCGTTCCGAGCAGTTGCTGGTCGCGCTGGGGGCCAGTCGCATCATCGCGCGGGGGCCCAAGGCGAAGGGCGCCGTCCGGGCGGCCGACCTGCGCGAGGAGTGGTCGCCGGAGTCGGAATCGTCGGCCGAGGTGCTCGAGTATCTGCTGGCGGAGGGGGTGGCCGGGCGGCGGATCGCGGTCCAACTGCACGGCGCGACGACGGAGTGGGAACCGATCCCGGACTTCTGCGCGGCGCTGCGCGCGGCCGGCGCCGATGTCATCGCGGTGCCCGTCTACCGCTGGACACCGCCCGACGACTGCGCAGCGCTGGACCGGATGATCGACTGCGCCGCGACGGGCGGACTCGACGCCCTGAGCTTCACCAGTGCACCCGCCGTGGCCTCGATCCTGGGGCGGGCCAAGGAGACCGGGATGCTCGAGCCGCTGCTGCGGGCGCTCGTCGGCGGGGTCGCGGCGGTGTGCGTGGGCCCGGTGACGGCGGCGCCGCTGACCGCGCTGGGGGTGCCGACCACCGCTCCGGCCCGGTCTCGGCTGGGGTCGATGGCCCGGCACATCGCGGAGGAATTACCGCGGCGGGTCGGGCGGGTGCGCGCTGGCGGTCACGAGATCAGCGTGCGGGGCAACTGCGTCGTCGTCGACGGCGAGGTGCGGCAACTGCCACCGGCGGGAATGGCGTTGATGCGTCGCCTCGCCGAACGCCCCGGGCTGGTGGTCTCGCGGGCGGACCTGTTGGCGGCCCTGCCGGGTGGTAGCGACGACACGCACGCGGTGGAGACGGCGATCGCGCGACTGCGCGGTCATCTCGGCGCGCCCAAGGCCGTGCAGACCATCGTCAAGCGTGGCTATCGGTTGGCGCTGGACCCGGCGGACTACGACCGCCTGCTCGAGACGAGCCGGCCGTGACCGGTCCCGGCTTCGTACTGGTGGCGCACGGCACCCGCAGTCGTGTCGGGGTCGACACCGTAGCGGAACTCGCTGCCGCGATCGCCGACCGGATCGGGCCGGTGCGTGCCGCGTTCGTCGACGTGCTGGGGCCCTCGCCGGACGAGGTACTGCGCGCCGTCGACGGTCCCGTGGTGCTGGTGCCGGCGTTCCTGGCGTCGGGATATCACGTCCACGCCGACGTCCCGCGCTTCGTCGCCGAGAGCGGGCACCCCGACGTCGCCGTCACGAAGGCGCTCGGCCCCCACCCGGTCCTGGCGGGTGTGCTGGAGAGGCGCGTACGCGAATCCGGTTGGCGACCCGGAGATGCCGTCGTGCTGGCCGCGGCGGGCTCGTCGGATCCGCGGGCCCGTCACGACGTACGGAGGGCCGCGGCGATGCTCTCGGTCCGGGTGCGCCGCGAGATCCCCGTCGCCTGCATCGCGACCGGGTCGCCGACGGTGCCCGAGGTCGTCGCGCGGCTGCGGGCGGCGGGGGAGCGGCGGGTGTTCGTCGCGTCGTACCTGCTGGCGCCGGGCCTGTTCCACACCCGGCTGCACGCGGCCGGCGCCGACGGTGTCGCCGCGCCGCTGGGCGCGGACCCGGCGATCGTCGACCTGATCGCGCAGCGGTTCCTGGCGGGCCGGCGCTACCCGTTCAGCGCGCGAATCCCAGCTGGCGTCGGGCGTTCGACAGCGCGCTGACGATGCAGGTACCGATGGGACCGCGCCGGTCGAACATCGTGGTGCTGCCGACCGAGATGCCGTCCACGCTGATGTGATTGTCGGCCTCGAGACCGATCTCCGGCCCCTCGGGGAGCCGCGACAGCGCCAACGTGAGGTCGGCGTTGATGAAGCCGATGCCCTCGGTTCCCCAGTTCGTCATCAGGCTGGTCGTCTCGCCGACCATCGCGGCGCGCACGAACGGCGACGGCTCCTCGCCCGCAACCACGGGAACCTGGTACTGCCACAGGCGCTTCCGGCTGGCCCCCTCGTGATCCCCGAGAGACGGCGACCAGCCGACGGGGTGGTCGTCGCTGCCGATCCACGGATGCGACGGTGCCTGCAGCGGCTCGAGGATGCTGAGCGGCGGCGGTTGGGGGCTCTCGGGCCGCGTCCACAGTTCGCCGGGCGGCTGGGTGGAGCTGCGCAGGAAGACCACCGTCGCCCGCGCGACCGCCTCGCCGTTCTGCAGGAGTTCGCCGTCGGCGACCCGGATCCGATTGCCCTCGCGAACACTGCGGGTCACGACGTCGATCCGCTCGGCCCGCGCGGGCGAGAACAGGTCGACCGTGAGCCGGGCCGGAACGAAACCCTCTGCACCGTGGTCGTTCTCGATGACCCGGGCGAGGAGCCCGGTGAGGGCGGGTCCGTTGATCATGTCGGCCGACCATTTGCTGATCCCCAGTGGCAGCGGCGAGAATCCGTCGCCGTCGCGGGTGAGGAAAGCGATCGATTCGGTCATGTGCCCGGGCTCCTTCGGTGTGGCTGCTTACCGAAACATACGACACTGTGAGTGACGTGCAGCACGCCGCGGTCCGCCTCGGGGGTGCCGCACTACGTGCGCATCGATGTGCAAATGACGCCACGCGGCGGCCGGTGCCGGACTACCGTGAGGAATGACCGGGCACGCCCGGCCCAGCGACACATGCAGGTCCAGGACTCGTGGCGTGCGAGACGGACGTGGGCGTGAGGCCGGGAAGAAGGTTCTTCAGATGACCGCGACATCAGTCGACAGACAGGGATTCAGTTCGCTTCGGCGGGGTGGCCTCAACTGGGATGCGTTTCCGCTGAGACTGTTCGTGAAGGGCAACGCCAAGTTCTGGAACCCTGCGGAAATCGACTTCACACAGGACGCCGAGGACTGGGCCGCGCTCACCAGCGAGGAGAAGCGCAGCTCCACCTACCTGTGCAGCCAGTTCATCGCCGGTGAGGAGGCGGTGACGGAGGACATCCAGCCGTTCATGAAGGCGATGGCCGCCGAGGGGCGGTTCAACGACGAGATGTACCTGACACAGTTCTGTTTCGAGGAAGCCAAGCACGTCCAGGTGTTCCGGCGGTGGATGGACGCCGTGGGCCTCGACGGTGACCTGCATCCCTTCGTCGCCGAGAACCCGCACTACCGCACCCTGTTCTACGAGGAACTGCCGCGGTCGTTGCGGATCCTAGAGACCGATCCGAGCCCGGCCAACCAGATCCGCGCCAGCGTCACCTACAACCACGTCATCGAGGGCAGCCTCGCACTCACCGGTTATTACGCGTGGCAGCGCGTGTGCACCGAACGCGGAATCTTCCCGGGAATGCAGGAGTTGATCAAACGCATCGGCGACGACGAGCGACGGCACATGGCGTGGGGGACGTTCACGTGCCGCCGGCACGTCGCCGCCGACGACAGCAACTGGGACCTCGTCCAGCAGCGGATGGGGGAGCTCCTTCCGCACGCGCTGAACATGATCCAGTGGGTCAACGATCAGTTCGAGGAACCCCCGTTCGGCATCGCTCCGCAGGACTTCCTCGACTACGCCGCGGACCGGGCACAACGGCGCCTCGGCGCGATCGAATCGGCGCGGGGCCGGCCCGTGGAGGAGATCGACCTCGACTACTCACCCGAAGCGCTCGAGGACACCTTCGGTGAGGAGGACGCGGCCGCGATCGCGGAGGTTGCCGCGCAGTCGGCTTCGACGATGTGAGGGGTGTCTCGATCTCAGAGATCGCTTAAATGCCGCGGCTACCGTTCGCGGACCTATGAGCGAACACGAAATCTCCCGCCGCAGACTCTCCACCCGACAGGTCGTCTCCCTCTTCGCCCTGCTCGTCGTCGCCGTCGTCGGCGCGGTGTCGTACTTCACCGTGTTTGCCGACGACTCCTCGCCGGGAGCCGATCCCGACACGTCCCTCGAGGCGGGTCCGCCGACTGATCCCGGTGCCGACGCCCTCGCGCAGGCCCGCCGCAGCCTGCAGCAGACGAGTCTGCCGCTGTCGCTGCTGAACGGCGGGGTGAGCCAGTTGGTGGACGGGGGCCGCCAGCTCGACGACGGTGCCAATCAGCTCTCGGCCGGACTCGGTCAGGCGCGGGAGGGGGCGCGCCAACTGTCCGACGGTCTCACCGAACTCAGCGGCGGCGTAGGACAACTCGGTGACGGAGCGCAGCAGATCAGCGCCGGCGTCGACCAGGTCGTGGACAGGCTCACCGGGCTGGGACAGATGCAGGCGCAGGTCACCGGCGCGCTGAGGCAGGTCGCATCGGGGCTGTCGGCGTCCGCGGACCCGGTGGTGCAGGGTGCGGCCGCCCGCGTGAACGATCTGGTGGCGCAACTCGACACCGAGGGGCTCGGACCGGACACACTCGCTCAGCTCACGATGCTCGAGGACGGGGCCCGGCAGCTGTCGTACGAGTTGAGCGATCCCTCGGCCCAGTTCGTCAGCGGCGTCGGCCAGGTCGCCGACGGTGCGCGGCAACTGAGCGAGGGGCTGGTTCTCCTCGACGACGGCGGCAAGGCGCTCGCGGACGGCACCGGCCAGCTGGTCGACGGGACAGGACCGATCACCAATGTGGTCCAGGGACTCTCGACCAACGTCTCGGACGCGTCGAAGGCGCTGCCATCAGCGCAGGCGCCGGCGCCTGGGACGGATGCGGGGTCGCAGGCCGCCCCGGACGCCGACGCCGACCGGGCCCCGACGTGGGTGTACGTCGCAGGTGCGCTCACGCTGCTACTGGTCGTGGCGGCGGTCGCGTACGGGTCCTTCGCCCTGGGCCGTCGTCAGATGTCGCCGAATGCCGCGGCGTAGCGAATCGCGCCGCTCGGGATCGGGCTTCCGCCGAGGGCGAGCACCATGAGTGCGTCGTCGGGGACATCGACGTTCATCCGGACGCCGTGCTCGGACGCGCGGGCGAACCCGAACCGCGGGTAGTAGTCCGGATGGCCGAGGACGGTCACGAAGTGCTCACCGCGCTGATTCGCGGCGTCGAGGACGGCGCCGATGGCGGCGGAACCGGCACCGGTTCGCTGATACTCCGGGAGTACCGAACACGGTGCCAGGCACAGTGCGGGGGTCTCGCCGATGTGGCAGCGTGTGAGCAGGGCATGCCCGACCGCGTCGCCGCTGTCGCCGAGAGCGAGCATCGACAGCCCGTCGATCCACGCCGGATCCTCACGCAGCGCGTCGACGAGGTCGGCTTCCTCGGCGGTGTCGAAGGCTGCGAGGGTGATCCGGCGGACCGTCTCGATGTCGGCGGTGGTCTCGGGGCGTGTGGTCCAGTGCGTGTGGGCGTTCATGCGGTTCTCCCGTTTCTGTGGTTCGGGTGGAGGTCAGCGCCGGCGGTCGCGGAACCGGTAGAGGGCCCGGATGTCGCGGGTGATGGCCTTGTCGGTCTCGGTGCGCTTGCCGGCCTGTCGTGCGTCGGAACGGGACGCCGCCCATCGGCTCTCTCTCAGCATTCTGCGGTAGCGGTCGAGTCGGCCGACGTCGAGTCGACCGTCCGTCACCGCGTCCTGCACTGCGCATCTCGGTTCGCTGCGGTGCTCGCAGTCCCGGAACGCGCAGCCCTGGGCGAGTTCCTCGATGTCGGCGAACACGTGTCGGGCGCCGTCGGTGACGTCCTGCAGGCCGATACCCCTCAGCCCGGGGGTGTCGATGAGCACGCCACCGCCCGGGAGTGGGAGCAGTTCCCGGTGCACCGTGGTGTGCCGTCCCTTGCGGTCGCCGGCGCGGACCTCTCGCGTTTCCATCCGCTCGGTGCCGAGCAGGGCGTTCGCGAGCGAGGACTTTCCGGCGCCCGACGGCCCGAGCAGCACCGTCGTCCCCGCCAACGACCGGCGCAGGACCTCGATGCCCGCACGGGTGTGAGCGCTGATGGTGACGATGTCGGCGCCGGGCGCCACGGCAGCCACCTCGGCAGCTACCCCTTCCGGGTCACGTTCGGCAACATCGGCTTTCGTCAGCACGATCACCGGCGTCGTGCCCGCATCCCAGGCGAGGGCAAGTAGCCGCTCGATCCGACCGGGCTTGATCGGCGCCGCGAGCGAGACGACGACGCCGACGGTGTCGACGTTGGCGGCGAGCGCCTGTCGATGCGAGGTTCGATCCGCCGCCGCGCGTGCGATCACGCTGCGGCGTGGCAGCAGCGCCACCAACTCGGGTTGTGCACCGGGACGGAGCGCTGCCCAGTCACCCGTGCACACCGTGTGTTCGGGGTCGGGAGTGACGACCGCTGTGCTGTCGGCGCGGACCGCGCCCGCCGCGGTCAGGGTGTCGCAGCGGCCACGATCGACTCGGGTGACACGGGCCGGGATCGCGCCCTGCTCGGCGTGGACGGTGAACATCTCGGCGAACGTGTCGTCCCAGCCGAGTGCGGTGAGATCGAGAGCGGGGGAGGCGTCCGGGTGCGACGAAGACGGTTGTGATGAAGACGGTTGTGATGAAGACATGACGAGACCCTTCGGGATTCGGGCCCGATCGGAGGACACGCTTCACCCCCCCCCGGTACGTACAGGTGCGCACCGTCGACGAGAAAGGGGGAAACGACTCAGACCGGGACCCGGGACGTGAGGATGGTCCGGGCACTGCCCGTGGCAGTGGTCTTCACCGCAAACATCGACTCACCTCCCTGTCTCACTCGTGTCCGAACGTTCGGCGACCACTGTAGCGGCGCGGCGCGGCCGTTGCCACTGGGTTTCGTGTCGCGGCCGGAGGACCGTCGTGTCCGTAATGTCCGGCGTTCGATAGTTGCGCTACGTACCTGCGAGTTGGTTTCATCGACGGGCACATGTGGTCGGGGACTTCACTGTGGTCGGGGATGACTGGGGAGGGTCGGCGTCGAATGCCGTATCTGGGCGTGATCGTGATGGTTCTGTGGATTGTCTGTCTGGTGGATGTGATCGTCGCCGACGAGCACGCCGTGCGGAACATCCCGAAGGTCGGTTGGGCGATCGTCGTTCTGCTGTTGCCGTTGATCGGGTCGGTGCTGTGGCTCGTCGCCGGGCGACCCGCGGGCGGCTACGGCGCACCGCGGCGGTCGGCGACGAGGTCGGCGTTCCCGGAGTACGACCGCCCTGGACGCCACGTCGCGCAGCACTCGGAGGCGGACGAGGAGTTCCTGCGCCGCTGCCGTGAACGCGCGGAGGAACAGCGTCGCATCGGTCGTCAGCAGCGCGACGCCGGCTCGGGCGCCTGACCGCTCTCCGGGACTGCGCCGGTCCCTGCGCGGTTTCCGTCCGACGGAACTTGATTCAGCAGGGCAGGGCCAACAACTCGACGGTCTGACCATCGACCGGATGAGGCGGGAGAAGCGCCAGTGCCTCTCGCCCGATCAGTCCGGCCAGGTGCGCGGTGCGTACGACGGCGTCGGCGCGCCACGTGCCGTCCGGTTGGCGCGCGACGGGCACGATCCGCGTGAGGTCGGCCGCGGCGTCCCCCGCGTTGACCACGGTGCCGGTCGCCGGCGCCGACGGCGTCCGCGCGGTGAGCCCGTCGACGATCGCGGGCAGCATCATCAGCAGCGTCGAGACCGCTGCCACGGGGTTGCCCGGAAGCCCCAGTACGACGCGCCCGTCCGGCAGTGATGCCGTCACCTGCGATCCGCCGGGTCGGCACTGCACCCGGGCCACGACGATCCGGGCACCCGCCCGTCGCAGAGCGCCGCGCAGTTGGTCGGCGGCGCCGCCGCCGGTCGCGCCCACCACGACGATCACGTCGGTGTCTCGCGCATCGTGCAGCAGCGCGTCGAAGCCGTCCGCGGTGTCGCGCAGGTGCGTGTCGGTGACGGTACGAACACCGCAGTGGGCCAGTACATCCGGCAGCACCGGTCCGAGGGAGTCGCGGGTCTGGCCGTCACGCAGGGGGCCGCCGCGCCGGATCTCGTCCCCGGTCACCACGATGTGTGCCCGGACCGGCCCGCGGACCGAACCTGACGTGACCTCGGCGCTCGCAGCCGCGGACACGACCGCCGGGCCGATCGCGGTACCCGCGTCCGCGAGAAGGTGTCCGGGCTGCCAGTCCTCGCCGCGGTGGCGGGTGTCGTCGCGCACCGGTGTTCCCGGTCGCCGCACCACGAGCTTGCCGACGGAATCCGGTGCGATGTCCACGAATTCGTCGCGGACCACGGAGGTCGCCCCGGTCGGGACCTGTGCGCCGGTCGCGATCCGCATCGCATCGCCGTCGTTCAGTTCCAACGCGGCGGACGCACCCGCGTACCGGATCTCGGTCCGCAGCCGCCACGGCCCCGGACCGGACACCGCGAACCCGTCCATCGCGGAGACGTCGAAACGCGGCAGTGCTTCGACCGCCACAACCGGTGCGGCGAGGGTCGCCCCGAGCGTCTCGATCAATGGAGCGTGACGAACAGGCAAGGGCGTGAGCAGCTCTCGGACTGCATCCCGCGCGTGCGCGACGGTCATCGGAGCGGGCACGTGGGCGGCACGGGCGCGCTCGACGTCGGCCGGGGTGTCGCAGTCGGCGACGCCGGTGCACTCGACCGTGACGCGGCGGTCCGGAACCAGGACCTTCATCGGCTGGTTCTCCCGGCCTGCCAGGGCGTCGAGCCGCTCGGTGAGTGCCGCACGCCGCCACACGCCGAGGAGGAACTGCATGCGGCCCGACCCGTCCACCGCGAACGACGCCTCCGCGTCCGGGTGCTCGAGCAGGGCGGCCACCAGCGAGCGCACCGTTGCCCGGTCCAGGCTCGGCAGGTCTGCGGCGAGGACGACGACCACGCCGTCGGTGGAGCCGGGGAGCGCCGCCAGTCCGGCGGACAGCGCGGCCACCGGACCGGAACCGGCCGGGGTCTCCTGCGTCTGCACGACGCTCGCCGGCAGGTCGTCCCGACGGGGCCCGACCACCACCGTCCGGTCGCAGTCGGCCGCGGCGGCGAGCGCGGTGTCCAGCAGACTGCGACCGCCGACGACGATCGCGGGCTTGTCGACACCGCCCATGCGGGTGGCACGTCCGCCGGCGAGGACGATCGCGTCCGTGGGCTCGACGGTGCGGCCGGTGGAGGTCATGGCCCCATGCTGCCGCATCGGGGACGGGTGTGTGGATCGGTGCTCAGAACCGGTGTCGTGCCACCGCGAGATCGACGCGCCCGTCCCGGATCGGGACGCCCTCGAGTTCGAGTCTGGCCAGTTGACGGTGCGCGAGGTGCGCCGCGGGTCGGCCCGAGGCGCCCAGCACCCGGTGCCACGGCAGGTCGGACGAGTCGGTGCGCATGATCCATCCCACCGTGCGCGGGCTGGACAGTTCTGCCGCGGCGGCGATGTCACCGTAGGTGGCGACGCTGCCCGGCGGGATCGACGCGACCAGTTCGCGGACGAGTTCGATCTGCTCGTCGGTGGTGGAGGCCATGCGAGACGGTCCTACAGCAGCTTGCGGACGAAGGTCGCGACCTCGTCCGGCTTGGCGTGCGCGACCATGTGATCGCAGTCCAGGTCGGCGAGCGTGAGATCGGCACCGAGGTGCTCGGACAACGCGGCACGGAACTCCGCGGTCACGTACGGCGGCTGTACCCGCAGCGCCTGCACCAGCACGGTCGGCATGCCGCGTGGCGGGAGGACGAAGCCGCGGGCCATCTCGCCCCACGACGCGACGACCGCGGGCACCGACATCCGCCAGCCGAAGCGGCCGTTGTCGAGTTCGATCAGGTGCTCGTCGAGGTCGGTGTCGAGGACAGCGGCGGGCACGTCTGCCCACGCGCCGTGCCGCTTCTCGGCCCGGGCCTCGGCGACGTCGGTGTAGTCCGGGTGCGCCACGACCAGTCCGGCGATGCGGCTCATCGTCTCGGGGTCCAGGCCCAGTGCCGGGTCCAGCAGGACCAGTCCGCGGATCCGTTCGGGCGCGGCCTGCGCGAGGTGCAGCGCGATCGCGCCGCCGTACGAGTGTGCGACCACGACCACCGGGCCGGTCGCGTGCTCGTCGAGCACCGCGAGGAGGTCGTCGACGTGCGTGTCGAGGCCCCACGGCGGGGTGTAGGTGGAGCGGCCGTGCCCACGCAGGTCGGGGGCGATGATCCGGGTATCGGCGAGCTGCCCGGACCCGAGGGCCTCCCACCGCCTGCCGTGCCCGGTGAGGCCGTGGATCGCGAGTACCTCGGGCGCTCCGGGGGTGCCGAACAGGTAGGTGTGGAGACCGCGCATGGCGTCCACTATGCCGGATGTGGTCGATGTCGGACCCGTCTGGTGAGATTCCTTTCATGACCGAACCGGGCACCCGCACTCGACCGTCGGCGGCCCCGGTCGCGCGGCTGGTCGCCCGCGCGCCCGCGGTGCCGGCGGGCCGGACGTGGGGGCCCGACGCGGCGCGGGTCCTGACCGGTGCCCCGCCCGGGCGCGGGTGGCACCCGTGGCAGATCCTGGGTGGCCCCGGTACCGGGAAGACGTCGCTGATCGTGGACGCCGCGGTGGCGCGTATCGCGGCCGGGGCCGACCCGGAATCGGTGCTGGTGCTGACGCAGTCGCGGCGCGCCGCGACCGCGGTCCGGGAGCAGATCACCGCCGGGCTGCTCGCGGCGGAAGCCGAGATCGGCGCGGACGCCGGCCCGCGTGCGACGCGGGAGCCCCTGGTACGAACGGTGCACTCGTACGCCTTCGCGGTGCTGCGACTGCAGGCCGCGGCGCACGGCAACCCGCCGCCCCGGCTCATCACCGGTGCCGAGCAGGACGCCGTGCTGCGCGAGTTGCTGCGCGGTGACATCGCCGACGGTGGCGACATGTGGCCCGAGCGGTTGCGGCCCGCGCTGGGCATGACGGGTTTCGCGGTGGAACTGCGGAACCTGATGCTGCGTGCCAACGAGCGGGGCCTGGGCCCGGAGGACCTCATCGATCTGGGCCGGGAGCACGCGAAGCCCGAGTGGGTGGCCGCGGGCCGGTTCGCGATGCACTATGAGCAGGGCATGCTGCTGCGCGGCGCGGTCGGCATGGAGGCGCCCGAGGCCACCGCGCCGGCCCTCGACGCCGCCGAACTGATCAGCGCGGCCCTCACCGCGTTCGCGACCGACCGCGAACTGCTGCAACGGGAACGGATCCGGGTACGGCACCTGCTCGTCGACGACGCGCACCACCTGGACCCGCAGGCCGCGCAGCTCGTGCGGCTCATCGGCACCGGGACCGCGATGACCGCGGTGGTCGGCGACCCCGACCAGTCGATCTTCGCTTTCCGTGGCGCCGACCCGCGGTTCCTCACCGAGATCGCGGACCGCGGCGATCCGGCGCAGGTCGTTCTGGACACCAACTTCCGGGCGGCGCCCGCGGTCGCCGCCCTGTCCGCCCGAGTCGCGGCGCGGCTTCCCGGCAATCCGCCGCATCGCGGGGTGAGCGTGCCCGCCACGGGGCCCGAGTACGACGAGGCACCCGGCCGGACCGCGGTGCGGGTGCTGACCACGCCGGCGAAGGAGGCCGCGCTCGTCGCGGACACGCTGCGCCGGGCGCACCTCGTGGACGGCGTGCCGTGGTCCCAGATGGCGATCATCGCGCGTTCGGTGCCCCGGGTGCTGCCGCCGCTGCGCCGGGCGTTGCTCGCCGCCGGGGTGCCCGTGACGACCGCGGCCAGCGAGTTGCCGCTGGCCCGTCAGCACGGTGTGGCCGGGCTGCTGTCGGTCATGCGCGCACTGGTCGGCGGCGAGTTCACCGGCGAGGACGCGCTGGCTCTGCTGTCCGGTCCCATCGGCGGTGCCGAACCGGTGAGCCTGCGCCGCCTGCGCCGCGGACTGCGGCGGGTGGAACTCGCGTCGGGCGGTGATCGGGACTCGGCGGAGTTGCTACGCCGGATCATCGTCGACGGTCCCGACGCGGAGGGTGTCGAGCACCTGCTCCGCGGGCTCACCGATGTCGAATCACTGTCTCTGCGAAGGGTGTTGAAGGTACTGCGCCGGGCCCGGGTGCCGCTGCAGCGCGACCGCGGCATCGAGGAAGTGCTGTGGGCCGCGTGGCAGGCGACGGGACTCGAACGCCGCTGGGCCGCGGCGTCGGCGTTCGGTGGCCCCATCGGCGCGCAGGCCGACCGTGACCTCGACGCGGTGGTCGCCCTGTTCGACGCGGCCGCCAACTACGTCGACCGGCTGCCGCGGGCGCAGCTGTCGGGGTTCGTGGACTACCTGGTGGAGCAGGAGATCCCGGGGCCGGCCCGGTCCCGGGTCGTCGCGGAGCAGGAGACCGTCACGGTCCTGAGCGCGCACTCCGCTGCGGGTCGGCAGTGGCAGGTGGTCGTGGTCGTCGGCGTTCAGGAAGGGTTGTGGCCCAGCCTCGGTGCGCGGGGGACACTGCTCGGCACCGAGGAGTTGATCGACCTCACCAGCGGGGTCGGGGAGATCGACAAGACGCTCTCGCGGACCGCCCCGTTGCTGGCGGAGGAGCGCCGCCTGTTCCTGGTGGCGTGCAGTCGTGCGCGCAGTTCGCTGTTGGTGACCGCGGTGGACTCGTCGAGCGGCGACGCCGACCTGGTCCGCTCCCGCTTCGTCGACGACCTGCTCCGCGGCGACGAGAACGACGACGTGGACGTGCCTCCCGTCGAACAGGACACCCCGCGGGTTCTGGCGCTGCCCGCACTGGTCGCCGAACTGCGCAGCGTCGTGTGCGATCCGGATATCGCCGAGACCGACCCGCAGCGGCAGCAGCGGGCGGCGCACCAACTCGCGCGGCTCGCGCAGGCCGGAGTCCGCGGGGCGCACCCGGACCAGTGGTACGGCACGGCCGAGCCGAGTTCGGATGTGGGGCTGTGGGATCCGGAGGACGGGCCGGTTCCGCTCTCGCCGTCCACGATCGAGCTGCTCACCAACTGCCCGCTGCGTTGGATGCTGGAACGGCACGGTGGCAGCGACGGCGACACCACACACGCGATCGCCGGCACGCTCGTCCACACACTGGTGCAGGCGCTCGCCGGGCACATCCCCCCGGACCAGGTGGATCGCGCGCTGGAATCGGCCTGGGACTCGGTGGACCTCGGCTCGCAGTGGTATTCGCGGCGCGAGCTCGAACGCACCCGCGGCATGCTCGACGCGTTCGCGAACTGGTTGCGCAGTACGCGTTCCGAGCTCGCCGAGGTGGGTGTCGAGGTCTCGGTGGACGGCGTCCTCGAGCCGCGCGTCGAGGGTGACCCGCAGGTGCGGATCCGGGGCCGGATCGACCGGCTCGAGCGCGACCCCGACGGCCGGCCGGTGATCATCGACGTCAAGACCGCGAAGGCCGCGGTCACGAAGGAGCAGGCGCAGCAGCACGCGCAGCTCGCGGCCTACCAGGTGGCGGCCGCCCACGGGGCCGTCGAGGGGGAACCGGCGTCGCGGCCCGGCGGTGCGCGTCTGGTGTTCGTCGCCAAGCCGCACAAGAAGGAGGGCGCCACCCAGCGCGTTCAGGAGCCACTCGACGACGAGGGCCTCGCGTTGTGGGAGAACGCGATCCACGCCGCCGCGGCGGCCACCCGCGGGCCCACGTTCCTGGCGCGGATCAACGACAGTTGCAGGCATTGCCCGGTGCTCTCGAGCTGCCCGGCGCACGACGAGGGACGGCAGGTGACGTCGGAGTGACCACGCCCGACAGGTCCGGGAACGGGCGCCACGTCAGCCCCGCCGAGTTGGCGGAGGCGCTCGGGCAGTTCCCGCCCACGATCGAGCAGGCCGCGGTCATCGAGGCGCCGCTCGGCCCGACGCTCGTGGTCGCCGGGGCCGGCGCCGGGAAGACCGAGACCATGGCGGCCCGCGTCGTGTGGCTGGTCGCCAACGGTCTGGTCGAGCCCGAACAGGTGCTGGGTCTGACGTTCACCCGCAAGGCCGCTCAGCAGCTCACCAGCCGGATCCGGCAGCGCCTCGCGAAGCTGGCCGGGTCCACGCTGGTCCGTGACCTCGACCCCAGCGGCGGTCTGCGGTCCCGCATCCTGGGGAGCGAACCCGAGGTCAGCACGTACCACTCGTACGCCGGACGGCTGCTGTCCGAGCACGGCCTGCTGCTGCCGATCGAACCGTCCGCGACGCTGCTGTCGGAGACGGAGCTGTGGCAGCTGGCGTACCGGGTGGTGAGTGCGTGGGACGGCGACCTCGACACCGACCGAAACCCGGCGTCCATCACCGAGTCGGTGCTGGCGCTGTCGGGGCAGCTGGCCGAGCACCTCGTCGAACCGGACGACCTGCGGGAGGCGCACACCGAACTCGACAAGCTGATCCACACGCTGCCGGCCGGTCCGAAGCAGCGTGGGGGACCGTCGAAGACGCTGCTCGACATCCTCGAGGTGCAGCATCAGCGTCTCGATCTGCTGCCGCTGGTGCGGCGGCTCGCGGACACGCTGCGCCGTGAGGGCGCGCTGGATTTCGGCAGCCAGATGTCGCTCGCGGCGCGGGTCGCGTCCGAGCACCCCGAGGTGGGCCGCAGCGAGCGCGAACGCTTCCGGGTGGTGCTGCTCGACGAGTACCAGGACACCGGTCACGCGCAGCGGGTGCTGCTGTCGTCGCTGTTCGGCGGCGGCGAGGACGCCGGCCTGGCGCTCACCGCGGTGGGCGACCCGATGCAGTCCATCTACGGCTGGCGTGGTGCCTCCGCCGCCAACCTGCCGCGGTTCGCCACCGACTTCCCGCTCGCCGACGGCACCCCGGCGCCCAAGCTCGAGTTGCTCACCAGCTGGCGCAACCCGCCGGAGGCGCTCGCGCTCGCGAACATGGTGTCGGACCCGTTGCGCGACAGGGGCGTCGAGGTCAGCACGTTGCGGGCCCGCCCGGGCGCGGTACCCGGCGATGTCCGTCTCGCGCTGCTCGACACGATCGAGACGGAACGGTCGTGGGTGGCCGACCGCATCGCCGAGCAGTACGAGGCTGCCCGTGTCGACGGCGGGAAGCCGCCCACCGCGGCGGTCCTGGTGCGCCGCAACGCCGATGCCGCACCGATCGCGGAGGAGCTGCGGGCACGGGGACTGGCGGTGGAGGTGGTGGGCCTGGGTGGCCTGCTGCACACCCCGGAGGTCGCTGACGTCGTGGCGATGCTGCGACTCGTGGCCGACCCGATGGCCGGCAGCGCCGCGGTGCGTGTCCTCACCGGAGCGCGCTGGCAGATCGGCGCGGCGGACCTGCGGGCGTTGTGGAAGCGGGCCGGCGAGCTGGGCATCCGCACCGGCTTCGGGGCCGCGGGTGCCGTCACCGACAGCGCCGCCCTGGACGAGGCACTCGGCAGCGCACTGCCAGGGGAGCAGGCCGAGCAAGCCGGACTGGCCGACGCCCTCGCCGATCCCGGCCCGGCCGGCCGGTACTCGGAGGCCGGTTACATCCGGATCTGCGCGGTCGCGGCCGAACTGGCGTCGCTGCGCGAGCGGCTCGGCCAGCCGCTCACCGAACTGGTCGCCGAGGTGGAGCGCGTGATCGGCATCGGGATCGAGGCGCAGGCACGCACCCGCTCGTCGGAGGTCGGCGGCGCCGGCCGCGAGCACCTCGACGCGTTCGCCGACGTCGTTTCCGGCTACGCCAACCGCACGTCGGCGACGCTGACGGGCCTGCTGTCGTTCCTGGCCGCCGCCGAACACGTCGAGAACGGGCTCGCTCCCGGCGAGATCGAGGTCGCGCCGGACCGCGTGCAGATCCTCACCGTGCACTCGGCGAAGGGACTCGAATGGGAGGTTGTCGCGGTGCCACACCTGACCGCGGGAGTGTTCCCGTCCACCCAGGCGTCGGCGACGTGGCTCGGCTCGGTGGCCGAGCTGCCGCCGGTGTTGCGCGGCGACCGAGCCTTCGACGGTGAATCGGCCGACGGGGTACCGGTTCTCGGACTCGAGGACCTGTACCACCGCAAGGATCTCGAGGACGCGATCACCGGGCACAAGAAGGCACTGGGCACGAGAAGACTCGACGAGGACCGCCGCCTGTTCTACGTCGCGCTCACCCGCACCGAACGGGCATTGTTCGTCTCGGGGCACCACTGGACCGAGACCGGCTCCGAACCGAAGGGGCCCTCGCCGTTCCTACTCGAGCTCGAGGAACTCGTCTCAGCGGCCGCGAGCGCGCACGGCGAGCCGCTCGGCGTGATCGACGTGTGGGCTCCGACGCCCGACGACGGCAGCGAGAACCCGCTGACCGCCACACCGAGGACCGCGATGTGGCCGCGGGATCCGCTGGGCCGGCGACGGGCGGATGTCGAGCGCGGCGCCGAGTCGGTGCGTGCGGCCCTCGCGGATCTCGGCAAGGCCGGCCCCGTGGAGCCCGAGTCCGCACCCGATCCGCTCGACGATCCGGACAACTGGGCCGCCGACGTCGACGCGCTGCTCGCCGAGCGCAACGCCAGGGTGTCCGGGACGGCGGATGTCGAGCTGCCCGCACAGCTGTCGGTGAGCCAGCTCGTGGATCTCGCGGCGGACCCGGGCGAACTGGCCGCGCGGTTGCGCCGGCCGTTGCCGTTCCCACCGAACCCGTTGGCGCGACGCGGAACCGCGTTCCATGCGTGGGTGGAGCAGCGGTTCGGGGCCACGCGGCTGCTCGACTTCGACGAGCTGCCCGGCGCCGCCGACACGGGGGTGGGCACCGAGACGGAACTGGCGCTGCTGCAGGACGCGTTCCTGCGGTCGCGGTGGGCCGATCGTAACCCCGTCGAGGTGGAGGTGCCGTTCGAGACGTCCGTCGCGGGGACGGTGCTGCGCGGCAGGATCGACGCGGTCTTCGCCGACCCGGACGGCGGCTGGACCGTCATCGACTGGAAGACCGGCGCGGAGCCGTCGGCCGCGAACGAGAAGGCCGTCGTGATGCAGCTCGCCGCGTACCGGCTGGCGTGGGCGGAACTGATGGCGGCGCGGCTGTCGCACGTCACGGGCCGCTCGGCCGAGCTGCCGCTCGACAAGGTGCGGGCGGCATTCCACTACGTGCGCACGGGCCGAACGATCGCACCGGAGAATCTGCCCGACGCCGACGAACTGGCGCGGCTGATCAGGACCGCGGGAGCCGAGAAGACACCCGAACAGTGAACGCGGGCCCGGTCACCCGGCGTGACGACGGACCTTCAGCGCCTCTGTGACCAACGGGATCTGGAGAGGAAGGCGGGCCACCGCGACGGCCTTCGACGGCATCGAGACGCGGTCCGATCGCAGCCAGCTGACCGCCATCTGCATGTTTGCGGGGAACACCGCGACGAACAGCGCGGCGGCCACTGTGCCACCGAGTCGACGGGTCCGGGGCACCGCGAGGGCGGTCGCCGTCGCGAGTTCGGCGACACCCGAGACGTACGTGTAGGTGCGTGCCCGCCCCGGCAGGATCGTCGGCACGATCGCGTCGAACGGCTGGGGCTTCGCGAAGTGCAGGACCCCGGAGCCGAACAGCAGCACGGCCAGTCGGATGGCGGGGGCTCGACTCGAACGGTTCGGGTTCGACGGCATACCGACACACTGCCCGACTCGGCGCCGACCCGCCACCGCGCGCTCGGGTCTGTGCGGGATTGCATGGATTTTCACCGGCATTCCGCAATCCCGGCAACCGGGGCTAGGCTGCGATCCGATGTTCGACACCCAGAAGGCGATAGGAACGAGTGGATGCCCGGTAGGTTGAGTGCGCGTCTCCGGAACTCGGACACGCTGACGGATCGTCCGGACTTCGCACTCGTCGGTGTCCTCAAGGTGCCGGAGATGCAGACCAGCCCGGCCCGTGCCATCGCCCGCCGCGTCTCGTACGCTCTTGCGGCGCTGACCCTCGCGGTGCTGGTGGTCTACATCGACCGGGACGGCTACAAGGACGCGCAGGACAATCAGCTGTCGCTGCTGGACTGCATCTATTACGCGACGGTGTCCCTGTCGACCACGGGATACGGCGACATCACCCCGATCACCCCGGAAGCGCGACTGATCAACGTCCTGGTGATCACGCCGCTCCGGATCTTCTTCCTCATCGTCCTGGTCGGTACCACCCTCTCGGCGCTCACCGAGAGTTCCCGCCAGACGTTCAAGATTCAGCGTTGGAGGCATCGCGTGCGCAACCACACCGTCGTCGTCGGGTTCGGCACCAAGGGGCGCACCGCCATCGATGCGATGCTCGGTGACGGCATCGTGCCGTCGGACATCGTGGTCGTCGACACCGATCAGGCCGTCCTGGACACCGCGGCCGGCCTGGGACTGGTGACCGTGCACGGCTCGGCCACCAAGTCGGACGTCCTGCGTCTCGCCGGGGTGCAGAACGCCGCGTCGATCATCGTGGCCGCGAACCGCGACGACACCGCGGTGCTCGTCACGCTCACCGCCCGCGAGTTGGCGCCGAAGGCGAAGATCGTCGCGGCCATCCGGGAGACCGACAACGCTCACCTGCTGCGCCAGTCCGGAGCCGACTCGGTGGTGGTCTCGTCGGAGACGGCCGGCCGACTGCTCGGCATCGCCCGCACCACCCCGAGCGTCGTGGAGATGGTCGAGGATCTGCTCACACCCGAGGCCGGGTTCGCGATCGCCGAGCGTGAGGTCGAGCCCGAGGAGGTCGGCGGCTCGCCGCGGCACCTGTCGGACATCGTGCTCGGAGTCGTGCGTGACGGCCGCCTGCTGCGGGTCGGTTCGCCCGAAGTGGACGCCGTCGAGGCCGACGACCTCCTGCTCTACATCCGGCGCGTCACGAATTGATCGTCCGGGGACGGTTGCGAGTGGGGCGAGAGTCGCCGCAGTAGGGTCGTTGCCGTGCCCGATTTCACACTGACCGAAACACCCCTGCTGTCCCGTGCGGCCGTCGACCGCGCCGAGGAATTGCGTTCGGACACCGACGCTTTGCGCGCGGGGTGGCCGGACGCGTTGCTGCTCCGGGTGAACCACCGCGGCCAGTTCCGGGTGGCCGACGGCGACATGGTCCTGGAACCGGCGACCTCGTCGGCGGGGGAACCTGTCGCGGGTGCGGTGTTCCTGGGATTGCGCGGAGACCGCCACGTATGGGCGGTGCGGGTTCCGGCGATGACCGGTGAGCTGGGGGACCTGCGGATGCTCGGGCATCGTCTCGACCAGTCGAGTGCGGGCCTGGCCACCACGGCTGTCGCGTTGCTGAACTGGCACGACCACGCCGGGTTCAGTGCGATCGACGGCGCACCGACCACTCCGACGATGTCGGGGTGGTCGCGGATCAGCAGCAGCACCGGGCACGAGGAGTTCCCGCGGACCGATCCCGCCGTGATCTGCCTCGTCCACGACGGAGCGGACCGGGTGCTGCTGGCCCGTCAGCCCAGTTGGCCGCCGCGGATGTTCTCGGTGCTGGCAGGTTTCGTCGAGGCCGGCGAGTCGCTCGAGACGTGTGTGATCCGCGAGATCCGCGAAGAAGTCGGAGTGCAGGTCTCCGATGTCCGCTACCTGGGCAGCCAGCCGTGGCCGTTCCCGCGGTCGGTGATGATCGGGTTCGCGGCCGTGGGCGATCCCGCCGCCGCGTTGACGTTCGCGGACGGCGAGATCGCCGAGGCCCACTGGTTCACCCGCGAGCAGGTGCGCGCGGCGTTGGCCGCGGGCGACTGGACGTCCGGAACACGCGAGGCGTCGGACGTCGACCTGCTGCTGCCGGGTTCGATCTCCATCGCCCGGGTGATGGTCGAATCGTGGGCGAAAGCCGGCTAGAGCCCCAGCGCCTTCTTGACCTGCGAGAGCGACGGGTTGGTGGCGGTGCTGCCGTCCGCGTACTTGACGGTGGGAACGACGTGGTTGCCGCCGTTGACGCTGCCGACGAAGTCGGCCGACGCGGGATCGTGCTCGATGTCGATCTCGGTGTACGAGATGCCGTTCTCGTCGAGCTGCTTCTTGAGGCGACGGCAGTATCCACACCAGGTGGTCGAGTACATGGTCAGGGCGGGAGCTTCGGTAGTCACGGCGCCTATAACACCACGGTCGGTTCGGACTGTTCCCGTGCGGGCGCACGTCACACGTGGAGTGGGTGCGGGTGGTCATGTCGGTGCGCCCTGAGAGTATGGACGGCATGTCAGCGGATGCCTTCCCGGAAACTCGGCCCGACGAGGGTCTGGATCCGCAGCAGTCGGCCGCGGTCCTCGCGCCGCGCGGCCCGGTCTGCGTCCTCGCGGGAGCCGGTACCGGCAAGACCCGCACCATCACACGCCGGATCGCGCACCTCGTCGCGGGCGGGCACGTGTCGGCGGGGCAGGTGCTGGCGGTGACGTTCACCGCGCGCGCGGCCGGGGAGATGCGCGGACGCCTCCGCTCCCTCGGCATCGGGGGCGGGGGCCCGCAGGTGCAGGCTCGTACCTTCCACGCCGCGGCCCTGCGGCAGCTCAAGTATTTCTGGCCGCAGGTGATCGGCGACACCGACTGGCAGCTCCTGGACCGCAAGTTCCAGATCGTCGGGCAGGCCGCGAGCCGGGCCGGGCTGTCCACCAGCACCGAGTCCATCCGCGACCTCGCGAGCGAGATCGAGTGGGCCAAGGGCTCGTTGGTGGCACCCGAGGACTACCCGGCGGCCGCGGCCCGTGCGCGGCGCGACATTCCGGCCGACGCCGCCAAGATCGCCGCGGTCTTCGCCGGATACGAGGAACTCAAGGCCCGCAACGACGACGGCATGCTGCTCGATTTCGACGACCTGCTGATGTTGACCGCCGCCGCGCTCGAGGAGCACTCCGCGGTCGCCGAGGAGTTCCGGGACCGGTATCGCTGCTTCGTCGTCGACGAGTACCAGGACGTGACCCCGCTGCAGCAGCGCGTGCTCGACGCGTGGCTGGGGGAGCGGGACGACCTCACGGTCGTCGGCGACGCGAACCAGACCATCTACTCCTTCACCGGCGCCACCCCCAAGTACCTGCTGGACTTCTCCCGTCGCTTCCCGGACGCCACCGTCGTCCGTCTCGAACGGGATTACCGGTCCACCCCCGAGGTCGTCTCCCTCGCGAACCGGGTGATCGGGGAGGCGCGCGGTCGCATCGCCGGAACCCGGCTCCAGCTGATCGGCCAGCGGCCGTCCGGACCCGAACCGACCTTTGCCGAGTACGACGACGAGCCCGCCGAGGCCGCCGCGGTGGCACGGCAGATCAAGAAGCTGATCGAGAAGGGCACCCCGCCGGCGGAGATCGCGGTGCTGTACCGCATCAACGCGCAGTCCGAGGTCCACGAGCAGGCGCTCACCGAACTGGGGATCCCGTACCAGGTGCGTGGCGGCGAGGGATTCTTCACGCGCCAGGAGGTGCGGCAGGCGATCAACGAACTCCGTAAGGCAGCCGGCCGCGACGACCTGCCCGACGGTGCCGACACCGGCGAGGCGCTGGTGACTTTGGTGCGGGCTGCGCTCGCCCCGTTGGGCCTCACCGACGAGGAGCCGGCTGGTGTGCAGGCCCGGGAGCGGTGGGGGTCGCTGACCGCACTGGTGGCGCTCACCGAGGAACAGCTCGCACACGACCCACAGCTCACGCTCGGCGGGCTGCTCGCGGAGTTGGCGGCACGATCGGAGGCTCGGCACCCACCTGTCGTGCAGGGTGTGACGCTGGCGTCGCTGCACGCCGCGAAGGGTCTCGAGTGGGACGCCGTGTTCCTGGTGGGGCTCACCGAGGGCACCCTGCCGATCGCGCACGTCCTCGGCGACTCCAAGTCGCCGGACGACGAGGCCGGGATCGAGGAGGAGCGCCGCCTGCTCTATGTGGGTGTGACGCGCCCGCGTGAGCATCTGGCGCTGTCGTGGGCGCTGGCCCGGAACGAGGGCGGTCGCAAGTCGCGCCGGCGCTCGCGGTTCCTGCACGGACTGATCCCGGACGACTCGCCGGCGTCGAAGATCGCGGCCCCGCCACAGTCACGCAAGCAGCGTCCACGCTGCCGGGTGTGCGGCAAGCAGTTGACGGGGACGACGTCCACCATGCTGGGCCGCTGCGAGGCGTGCCCGTCCAACGTGGACTTCGAGCTGTTCGAGGCGCTCAAGGACTGGCGTCGGGAGAAGTCGCGCGAGCTGAAGGTGCCCGCGTACGTGGTGTTCAGCGACAACACGCTGACGGCGATCGCCGAGCAGCAGCCTGCGGACGACAAGGCCCTCGTCGCGATCCCCGGGATCGGGGCCAAGAAGCTCGAACGGTTCGGCGAGGAGGTACTCGCCGTGGTTCGGGGCGAGCGCCCGGCACCGGCACTGGATCTGACATGACGGACAGATCGCGGTAAAACCGCAGGTCAAAAATAACTTGTGCGGTCTGTTCGGGTTGCATACCCTGGACTGCACGCCACGGGGAAACTCGTGTGCGGTGACAATGTCGGCAACGAGATGAAAGGGAGGTGGCAACGATGAACGATTGGAACGCAACTGCGGCACGTGCATCGGTGCCCGCATTCGCATGCGCCTACCTCCCAGCAGCCGAAGCGGCGGCCGCGAGGTACGCGGCGAGCGCACCGCACGCCATCCGTCTGCGCGCAGCAGGAATCCGCGCAGCAGCAGCAGCAGCACGCGCAGCAGCAGCCCCCGCATCCGTGTCCAGGAGCAGACACCGAACTCTCGTTCGGTAGGCACTCCCGCCCTTCCTCCCGAGGCCACGGATCGCACAGCGAACCGTGGCCTTCGTGTTTCGAGCTTCATCGCTCCAGGCCCTCGCCCGCGGTTCGCGAAACCCCGACAGCCGGCACCAGCCGCGAACGAAATACGCGAACGAAACAGAGGAGAAGACGTGTCTACCGTGACATGCCGAGTACAGACCGAGAACAGCACCGTTTCGAACGGATTGTCAGTCGTCGGCTCGGCACTCCGGGAGCAGTTGCCCTGCCGAGTCGGGAACCCCGACCTGTGGTTCGCCGAGACACCCGCCGACCTGGAACAGGCCAAGTCGCTGTGCGCACAGTGCCCGATCCGCAGCCGGTGCCTGAGTGCGGCGCTCGACCGGGCCGAGCCGTGGGGCGTCTGGGGCGGTGAGATCTTCGATCAGGGCGTCGTCATCGCGCGCAAGAGGCCACGAGGTCGACCACGGAAGAGTCCGGCGCCCGGAAAGACCCTGGTCTGCGCCTGACCGTGAGACAGAGCAGTGGGGGGGGGGGGGGGGGGGGGGGGGGGGGGGGGGGGGGGGGGGGGGG
>NZ_JBXAJP010000009.1:0-18026 GCF_058797375.1 Prescottella sp. GW823-FHT02E09 | reverse complement strand
GAGCAGTGCCCGTGGGCATCCTTGCAAGGATGCCCACGGGCACTGCTCGCCGTCGGGGGTCTACGCGCCGTCGAGGCTCTCGGTGAGATCGTCGAGCGGGGCGGTCCCGGGGTCGTCGGTGAACCCCGGCAGCCATCGGGTGAGGATCGCCATGTACGGCGCGTACGCGTCCAGTTGTGCGCAGATGCCCACCGAACCGAGGAGCACCCGGAAGATCATCACGTACTCGGGCGGCAGGTTGAGCGCACGGGCGGTGCGGAACTGTGCACTCGAGAAGTCCGTCGCGGTGCCGGCGGCCTTCTGCAGCCAGGCGCGGGTGAAATGGAACGAATCGGTGCGGATCGGGTCGGTGAACGGGCGCAGGTAGTCGGCGATCTCCTGATCGGTCACGGTACGCCCCGGCAACACGAAACCGTTGTCGCGCAACAGTTCCGCGAGTTCGTCGAACTGCTCGTTCAGTGACAGCCGCACCATTCGGCCCAACACCGGCGGCAGTCCGTCCGGCATCGGCGCGGTGGCGCCGAAGTCGATGATCCCGAGGCGGCCGTCGTCGTGGAGCATGAAGTTGCCGGGGTGCGGATCGCAGTGCAGCAGCCCGACACGGGCGGGGGAGACGAAATGGAACTCCGCGAGCAGCGCGCCCGCGGTGTTTCGCTGCTCGGTGGTCCCACCGCTGATGATCGCCGACAGCGGCGTCGCGGACATCCACTCGGTGACGACCACCTTCGGCGCGCTCGCCACCACGTGCGGCACCACGAACTTCGGGTCGCCGTCGAAGACCTTCGCGAATGCGCGCTGGTTGTCGGCCTCGATCCGGTAGTCCAGTTCCTCCTCGGTGCGGGCGCTGAGCTCGTCGAGGACCGGCTTGATGTCGGTGCCCGGCATCACCGACGTGAACAGCCCGGCGAACCGCGACAGCGTCTTGAGGTCGGCGCGCAGGGCCTCGTCGGCGCCCGGGTACTGGACCTTGACCGCCACCTCGCGCCCGTCCGACCACACGGCCCGGTGGACCTGGCCGATGCTGGCGGACGCGGTGGGGGTGTCGTCGAACTCGGCGAACCGTTCGCGCCACCGGGTGCCGAGTTGCTGGTCGAGTACTCGATGCACCTGCTTCGCGGGCAACGGCGGCGCCTCGGCCTGCAGCTTGGTGAGGGCCTCGCGGTACGGCTCGGCGAACTCCTCGGGGATCGCGGCCTCCATCACGCTGAGCGCCTGCCCGAGCTTCATCGCACCGCCCTTGAGCTCGCCGAGCACCGTGAACAGCTGCTCGGCGGCCTTCGCGGTCAACTGCGCGTCGATCTCGTCCTTGTCGCCGCCGGCCAGTCTCCTACCGAAGCCCATCGCGGCCCGACCGGCGATACCCAGCGGAATGCTCGCGAGCTTGGCAGTGCGGGCGGTGCTTCTGCGGGGAATGTCGGGCACCAGACCATCATGGCCGAAGATTCGCGGATTCGTCCAAGAAGATTGTCGAACGTGAGCATCCACACCGTGGGTTCCGCGGCCACGGCCGGACCGCGAATCGGTGGCTGACCAGGTCGATCTCCAGGGTCGCGTCGAGGCTCGCGGGGGCCGGGTGGGATACGCCGGACAGTGCGAGCTCGAGCTGTCCGAGGGCGACGGCGGCGGTCGCCATCACCGTCGCCGGGCTCGCGTGACCGACTCTGCCCAGCAGCTGCGCCGCCACGTGCGGCCATTCCTCGTCGGCGGCGCAGCGGGTGAGGTCGGCGCACCGCAGGCAACTGGTGCTGCCCGGCAGCACCAGCGGCCCCACGACGCCCCGGCCGTCGCGCAGCCGGACCTGCAGGTGCGGGATCCCGGCGTCGAAGAGCGCCTCCACCAGGCGTGGGTCGGCGATGAGGTCGTCGGTGAGGACCACGCACGTGCAGTTCCACCGCGTCACGTCGGTGTCGGCGGTGAAGTGGGTGGAGCGGGACACGCGTGCCCGGCCCGACGTCAGGCCGGTGGCGATCGCATCCGCCAGCGGGCCGCGTCCGTGAACGCGGACGGCCGGGACGTCCGGACCGGAGACCGTGGGGCGCAGCAGTAACCCGGCCTCGTCGAGTTCCCCCAGCAGCACCGAGATGTCGGTGGGCGTGATCCCGTACTCGACGGCACGCCACACGATGTTGGGGCGGGAGGTGCGGCCGTCGAGCAGATGGAGCACGGCGACCAGCGCCGTCGGGTCGACGGAGTCGGGCGGGGTGAGGATCAGCGCCGTGTCGGGGTCCCAGCCGATCTGGATGCGGCCACTGGGACGGATCACGATGGGTAGCCGTGGATCGAGTGCGGGTCGGCTGGTGCGCGCGACCGATACGCGTGTCATGCGGGGGACGATCTCACCTCGGGGACCGTCGAACGGCCGAGTGTGACGTGTTGTCCACAGGGCCGCATCGTGGTTGACGTGCAGTTTCGGGTTCCGGCGCGGATTGGTCCGAAACGCGCCGAGAACGGTGTCGGAGCGGGCCGCTAGCGTGGTGCCTCGTGACTGGCCCAGTAAGCGTCGACGGTGATCGGCCGGAGGTCGAGATCCGCCGCAGCGCCCGGCGGCGCCGGACGGTGAGCGCGCGCCGCGAGGGCGACAAGGTGGTCGTGCTGATGCCGACCGGGCTGTCGAAGAAGGCCGAGGCCGAGCTGGTCGCGGAAATGCTCGGGAAGCTCGAGCGCGCCGACCGCCGCGCCGCGGCGCGGGCCGAGCGCAGCGAAGTCGAGCTCACCGAGCGGTGCGCCCGGCTGTCCGCACGGTGGCTCGGCGGTGCCGCAGCGCCCGTGTCGGTCCGCTGGGTGCCCTCGATGAAGACCCGGTGGGCATCGTGCACCCCCACCGACGGCACCATCCGGGTCAGCGAACTGTTGCGTACCGTGCCGTCGTACGTGCTGGACTACGTGCTGATCCACGAATTGGTGCACTTGTACGTGGCGGGTGGGCACAACGACCGGTTCTGGAGCGAGGTGCGCCGCTACCCGCGGACGGAGCGCGCGATGGGGTATCTGGAGGCGTATGCCGTGGTGACCCGGCAACCGGGCCTCGTGGACGTCGTCGACGACTGTGCGGCCGCCGACGACGTCGCGAGCCCAACGGGCTAGGATTCACCCTCGTCGTCGGTGCTGCCGCTGCCGCTGTCACGGTTCTTCTCTTCCCGCTCGCGGGCCTCGGTCTGCTCGAGCTGCGCGATCGGATCGTGGAATGTGCCCGAGTCGCCGCCGAGGATCCGGTCGACGAACGCGGTCGGGTTGTCGAGGTCCGAGGAGTCGGGCAGCAGGTCCGGGTGCGCCCACACGCCGTCGCGCGCGTCGATGCCGGTGTCGGCGGTGAGCCGACGCCACAGCTGCGCGGCCTCGCGTACCTTGCGGGGCCGCAGCTCCAGACCGACCAGGGTTGCGAACGTCTGCTCGGCCGGTCCGCCGGTGGCACGGCGGCGGCGCAGGGTCTCGGTGAGGGCGGCGACGCCGGGGAGCCGTTCCCCGAGCGCCTCGGTGACGACGGTCTCCACCCAGCCCTCGACGAGCGCGAGCATCGTCTCCAGACGCTCGAGCGCCTGCTTCTGCTCGGGTGTGGTCTGCGGTTCGAACGCGCCCTGCTGCAGGATCTTCTCGATCTGCGACGGGTCGGTCAGCGCGGACGGGTCGAGGCCCTGTGCGGCCTCCTCGATGGCGGAGAAGTCCATCTTGATACCGCGCGCATAGTCCTCGACCGTGGCGAGCAGACGCTGACGGAGCCACGGCACGTGGGCGTAGAGGCGCTGGTACGCGGCCTCGCGGGCGGCGATGAAGACGAGCACCTCGCGGTGCGGCTGCTCGAGACCCTCGCTGAACGCCTCGATCGCGGCGGGCAGCAGCGCCCCGGTGCCGGCGGGACCGAGGGGCAGCCCGATGTCGGTGGAGGTGAGGACCTCCTTCGACAACTGGCCCAGCGCCTGGCCGAGCTGGGAGCCGAACGTGAGTCCGCCCATCTGCGTGAGCATCCCGGCCATGGGGCCGATCATGTTCCGGGCTTCCTCGGGCAGACCCTGGACCCACATCCCGGACACCTGCTCGGCGACGGGGTCGCACAGGCGCTTCCACGTGTCGAGGGTGCCGTCGAGCCAGTCGTTGGGCGTCCACGCGACCGTGCGGGTGGCGCCGGCCGGCAGCGTCGTAGCGCCGTCCAGCCACAGCTCGGCGAGGCGGGAGGCGTCGGCGACGGCCGACGCCGTGCCCTCGGTGATCGGGGTGATCGTGCCCATCTGCTGCCGCGCGAGATTCTTGGCGATGTCGTAGTTGACCGGCCCCGTCTGGCCGGTACCCATCGCGCTGCCCATGCCGCTGAGCATCTGGCCGAACTGGCTGAGCATCTGGCCGAGCGCGGCCGGATCGAAACCGCCGCCGCCCGGTCCACCGGCGGCGCCGAACGCGCTCGGATCGAAACCGAACGGCATCCCGGCCGATCCCCCCTGACCCCCGCCTTGTTCGCGGCCCGTCGAATCCTTCTTGCGGTCCGGGTCGTCGTCCGAGTGGGAGAAGCCAAAGGGCAGATCGCTCATAGTTCAACGGTACAAGGCGTCACCGCACATGGCCCGTGCAGAGATCACGCTGACGGCGAACACCAGCGAGGGTTCCGAGGGGTGTCTCGGCGGGCGCTCTATCCTGGGCCTGGTGAACCGACGGATCGTGACCCTGCTGGCAGCGTTGACCCCGGTCGTGGCACTGGGAGTTCTCGGGACGACGGTGAAGGTGCCGTTCGTCGCGCTCGGTCCCGGCCCGACGTTCAACACGCTCGCCGACGTGGACGGCAAGCCGGTGGTCGAGATCGAGGGCACCGAGGTCGACCCCACCACCGGAAACCTCAACATGACGACGGTCGCGGTGCGCGACAAGCTCACGCTCTTCGAGGCACTCGGCCTGTGGGCGAGCGGCCGCCAGAGCCTGGTGCCGCGCGAGGAGGTGTATCCCCCGCAGAAGTCGAAGGACGAGGTGCAGGAGGAGAACTCCGCGCAGTTCGCCAAGTCCGAGAACGCCGCCGAACTCGCGGCGCTGCGCTACCTGAACCTGCCGGTCGCGGTGCAGATCGGGACCGTCGGTGCGGACGGGCCCGCCGCCGGTGTGCTGCGCGAGGGCGATCTGGTGCTCCGCGTCGGCGGTACGCCGGTCGACACCGTGCAGGGACTGCAGGACGCGGTCGGCGCCGCCGGTGCCGGATCCACCGTCGACATCACGTACGTGCGCGACGGAGTGGAGACCACCGCGCCGGTGACGCTCGGATCCCGGCCGCCCGCCGACGGCGACTCCGCCGAGGACGCCAACCGCGGCTACCTCGGCGTCGGCGCCCGAGAGGTGCCGAACGTGCCGTTCACGATCGACTTCAACCTTGCCGACATCGGCGGTCCGTCGGCCGGCCTGATGTTCAGTCTCGCCGTCGTCGACAAGCTCAGCCCCGGAGAACTCAACGGCGGCAAGTTCGTGGCAGGCACCGGCACGATCGACCCCGAGGGAGACGTCGGGCCGATCGGCGGCATCCCGCACAAGCTGACCGCGGCGCAGGAGGCGGGCGCGACGACGTTCCTCGTCCCCGCCAAGAACTGCGACGAGGCACTCGCGAACCAGCCGGACGGGCTGACGCTGGTGAAGGTCGAGACCCTGAGCGGTGCCGTCGACGCCCTCGCCGAGATCAACGCCGGCGGCACCGCACCGGGCTGCTGAGCCGCGCGGCGGTTCGACAGCTCGGGCTGGTGAGGCCGGGCAGGTAGCTCAGTCTTCGGTGGCGTCGAGCGTCGCGTACAGCGCACCGACCAGGTTCGGTGCCAGGTTGTCGTACGTGAGCAGCTCGATGCCCGCGTACGGGTCGCTGTCCTCGTCGGGGCGCATCTGCAGCAGCGCCAGCGACGGGCCGTCGCGCAGGACGGCCGCGATCAGTCGGGCCTCGCGGCGCTCCGGATGGGATTCGGCGGTCGCGCGGGCGGCCGCGTCGGCGGCGTGCCGGTCCGCGAGCAGCGGCGCGAGCGCGTCGTCGAGGTCGGACTCGGCGTCCGGGGGCAGCACGATGATCTCCTGCACCAGCGCGCAGCCGACCACTTCCTCCGGCCAGCTGGTGGTGGCGAGGAACTCGTCGAGCGCGGGGGAGCCGCCCTCGACGTCGTCGGGCAGCGCCGCCTGCTCGATGGGCGTCAGTTCGGCGCCGTCGGCGAGCTGATCGAGCAGCGCGGGCTCGGCCGCGGCTACCAGCGCGGTGGGTACGATCGCGAACATCGTGGGCGGCTGACCCCAGCCGCCGGCGTCGACGAACTCCACCACTTCCTGCACGCATCGGCTCAAAGACTCGCTGGACAGGCTCACATTCGCGCCGTTCCCGGGGAACTGATCCCCGTAGAACCCGCCATTGCTATCGATCACGTCCTTATCCTTGCACCATGGGGTAACGGCGGCGCGGCTCGGTCGCAGGCGCGACACGGCCGGTCGGTTACGTAGAGTGGGACGAAACGGTCACTCCCAGGTGACGCTGGATAAGGTGCCATTGGCTGCGGCGCGAGGGCGTCGCCGGATTGTTGGGAGAGTGGCAAGTGGGCATGCGGCCCCCCGCCGGTTTACCTTCGTTGTCGAAACGCACACGTGTGCTGCTGGTTCTGGCGTTGATCGCCGCAGCACTGTTGCTGGTCGGACCGCGATTCATCGACATTTACACCGATTGGCTGTGGTTCGGCGAGGTCGACTTCCGGGCCGTGTTCAGCACGGTACTGATCACCCGGATCGCGTTGTTCCTGATCGTCGGACTCGTCGTCGGCGCGATCGTGTGGCTGGCGTTGCTGCTGGCCTACCGGTCCCGGCCGATGTTCCTGCCCTCGCCGGGTGCGAACGATCCCGTGGCGCGGTACCGCACCGCGGTGATGACCCGCCAGAAGCTGTTCGGGATCGGCATTCCCGTCGTGATCGGCCTGTTCGCGGGTCTGGTCGGGCAGGCGAGCTGGTCGACGGTGCAGCTGTTCTTCAACGGCAACTCGTTCGGGATCACCGACCCGCAGTTCGGCAAGGACATCGGGTTCTACGCGTTCGACCTGCCGTTCTATCAGTTCGTCCTCAACTGGTTGTTCGTCGCTGTCGTCATCGCGTTCTTCGCGAGCCTGGTGACGCACTACATCTTCGGCGGGCTGCGGCTCAGCGGCCGTCAGGGCGCGCTGACGCGGTCGGCGCGCGTGCAGTTGGCGGTCCTCGCCGGCACCTTCGTGCTACTCAAGGCGGTGTCGTACTGGTTCGACCGGTACGCGCTGCTCTCGAGCAGCCGCAAGGAGCCCACGTTCACCGGTGCCGGTTACACCGACATCAACGCGGTCCTGCCGGCCAAGCTGATCCTGATGGCGATCGCGATCATCTGCGCCATCGCATTCTTCGCGGCGATCTTCCTGCGCGACCTGCGCATCCCGGCGATGGCTGTGGTGCTGCTGGTGTTCTCGTCCATCCTGGTCGGTGCGGTGTACCCGCTGGTCGTCGAGCAGTTCTCGGTGAAGCCGAACGCGGCCGACAAGGAGCGCGCGTACATCGAGCGCAACATCACCGCCACCAGACAGGCGTACGGCATCACCGACGAGAACGTCGAGTACGTGCCGTATCCGGGCACCGCGAAGAAGGCGCCGAAGGACGTGCCCGCGGACGTCACGACGATCGCGAACACCCGCCTGCTGGATCCGAACATCCTCTCGCCCACGTTCACCGCGCAGCAGCAGTTGAAGAACTTCTACGCGTTCCCGAAGGCCCTCAACATCGACCGCTACGAGATGAACGGCGAACTGCGTGACTTCGTCGTCGCGGCACGCGAGCTGTCCCCGTCGAGCCTGCAGGGCAACCAGACCGACTGGATCAACAAGCACACCGTGTACACGCACGGCAACGGGTTCGTCGCGGCGTACGCCAACCAGGTGACGACGGTCAGCGGCGACAGCCAGAACAACACCGGTGGCTACCCGATCTACAGCATCAGCGACCTGAAGACCAAGCCGGCGGACCCGGCGCTCGAGGTCGAGAACCCGCGCATCTACTACGGGCCGGTCATCGCGTCGTCCGATGCGGACTACGCGATCGTCGGGGGCGAGCCCGGCAGTGCGCCGCGTGAGTACGACACCGACGACCAGAAGTACACCTACACCGGTGAGGGCGGCGTCGGGATCGGCAACTGGTTCAACCGGCTTGCGTTCGCCGCCAAGTACACCGAGCGCAACATCCTGTTCTCGGGTGCCATCGGCTCGGATTCGAAGATCATCTACAACCGGGATCCGGCGGAGCGCGTCAACAAGGTGGCGCCGTGGCTCACCACGGACGGCACCGTGTACCCGGCCGTGGTGGACGGGCGGATGCAGTGGATCGTCGACGCCTACACCACGCTCGACAACTACCCGTACGCGCAGCGTTCGTCGCTCGAGGGACTGGTGCAGGACAGCACCAATCAGGCGACGGGCCGGATGCTGCCGAAGAAGGAGGTCTCGTACATCCGGAACTCGGTGAAGGCGACTGTCGACGCGTACGACGGCACCGTCACCCTGTACCAGGTGGACGACCAGGACCCGGTGCTCAAGGCGTGGATGGGAGTGTTCCCGGACTCGGTGCAGCCGAAGTCGGCGGTCACCGAGGACCTGCAGGCGCACTTCCGTTACCCGGAGGATCTGTTCAAGGTCCAGCGCGAGATGCTCGCCAAGTACCACGTGGACGATCCGGGCGAGTTCTTCAGTAACAACGCGTTCTGGTCGGTTCCGAGTGATCCGACGGTGGAGACGGACAAGAACCAGCCGCCGTACTACGTGCTGTCGGGCAACCCGGAGACGGCGAAGCCTCAGTTCGTGCTGACCAGTCCGATGGTGGGCTACCAGCGTGAGCTGCTGTCCGCGTACATCTCGGTGCAGTCGGACCCGGAGAACTACGGCAAGTTCACGGTGCTGCAGTTGCCGACGGAAACGCAGACTCAGGGTCCGCAGCAGGCGCAGACCGCGATGACGTCGAATCAGCGGGTGGCCAGCGCGCTGTCGCTGCTCAAGCAGTCGAACAAGGTGATCTACGGCAACCTGCTGACGCTCCCGATCGCGGACGGCGGCATCCTCTATGTCGAACCGCTGTACACGCAGCGCAACTCGGCGAACGCGTTCCCGCAGCTCACTGCCGTCCTGGTCAGTTTCACCGACACGACGGGCATCCGGGTGGGCTACGCGCCGACACTGGCGGAGGCGCTGGATCAGGTGTTCGGTTCGGGCACCGGCAACGTGGCGACCGAGCAGAGCGGGGAACCGGCACCGTCGGGGCCGGGGTCGGAGCAGAACGTTCCGACGACCCCCACGCCGACGACCGGCACTCCGGCACCGCCGGCACCGGGCCAGTCGCCGAGCAAGGATGCTGCGGTCGCGGAACTGGATGCGGCGCTGAAGAATCTGCAGTCCGCGCAGCAGGGCGGCGACTTCAAGTCGTACGGTGACGCGCTCGACCGGCTGCAGAAGGCGGTTCAGGACTACCAGACGGCCGGTGGCTGATCGGTAGGTCCCGACCCGGGAATCAGCTGAAGGGTCCCTTCGTGCGCTGCGAGCGCATGAAGGGACCCTTCAGCTTGTGGGGCCTAGTTGGTGAGCGCGGCCTTCACGTCGGCGATGGTGGTGCCGTGGTCGTCGAGCAGCTGCTGGAACTGGTCGGCGTAGCCGTGCTGGGCGGCGGTGTCGCCGGCGACCTGCAGGGCCTGGTCCATGTATCCGGCGGCGGTGGCGCGCCACTCCGCGGGAACGGCGCCGACGACGCCGGGGGCCGGGGTGGGCTCCGCGATCGGTGCGGGCTCGGGAGCCGGGGCCGGAGCGGGCTCGGGCGCGGCCTGAGTCAGGTACTGACCGCAGGTGGGCCAGGCGCCGGGGCCCTGCGAGACGAGGGTGTTCTCGGCGACGCGGATCTGCTCTTCCTTCGACGCGGTGTGCGGGGAACCGGTGCCGCCGTTGGCGGTCCACGTGCTCTGCGAGAACTGCAGGCCACCGTAGTAGCCGTTGCCGGTGTTGATGGCCCAGTTGCCGCCGCTCTCGCACTGGGCGACGCCGTCCCAGTTGTGGGTGGCGGCGGAGGCGGTGCCGGTCGACAGGCCGAACGGGACGGCGACGAGGGCGCCGGTCACGGCGGCCCAGCCGAGGGCACGCTTGCTGAAGCTGACGTTGGTCATGCGGGGTGGATCCTCTCCTGCGCCGACGCGAGCGGCCTGCGGGCGACGTGGTCGGTCGTCCCGGGCGTGCGATCTTTCGCGTCCCTGCCCCTCGAAGGGTTTGGTTGTGTCCGATCCCGCGGGGGCAGAGCTGGCAGCGGCGGGTCGGTCCTCCACTCGAACATCACGAGCTGATCACGAACGTACGTCAGCGATCCGCAGCCAGTCACGTCGACAAAACGGGCCGGTCGACCCGTTTTCTCTACACCGACGCCTACGTTTCCGCAGGTGGCGACGGCCCGTTGCCGTACTGCCACCGGAGCGTTACATGCGCGTTATGTGAGATGGATTACCGGTTTTTCGTGAACTGCGTCACGATGAACTGGTCCTTCCGGGATTGCGAACCCCCCCGAATGGGTCCTCCTGCAGGCGATTTGCCTTCCGTTCCCCGGCTCGTGTAACTTCGTTCATGCAACGCGGGGTGGAGCAGCTCGGTAGCTCGCTGGGCTCATAACCCAGAGGTCGCAGGTTCAAATCCTGTCCCCGCTACCAATGAAGAACCCCCGTCCTGATTCAGGGTGGGGGTTCTTCGCTTTCTGTGACAGCGGATGTCGAGACGGCTGATACCGAGACGGCGATCGAGCCCCCGGCTACTCGGACTCCACCTCCATCTCGATCAGTACCCGGCGCAGAAGCTTGCCGGTGGCGTTGCGGGGCAACTCCTCGATGAAGACGACGTCGCGCGGCACCTTGTAGCGGGCCAGGTTCGATTTCACGTGCGTGCGGATCTCGCTCGCGTCGCGTGCCGACGACGGGGCCGGCACGACGAATGCCCGTAGGCGGTGGCCGAACTCGTCGTCCTCGACACCGATCACCGCGGCCTCGAGCACATCGGGGCGTTCGGTGATGAGGTTCTCCACCTCGAGTGGGTACACGTTCTCGCCGCCGGAGATGATCATGTCGTCGTCGCGGCCGTCGACGAACAGCAGGCCGTCGCGGTCGAAGTGCCCGACGTCGCCGGTGGAGAGCATGCCGTCGATGCGTTGCTTGTCTCGGCCGTCGGTGTAGCCCTCGAAGCTCAGTCCGCTCTTGGCGAAGATGCGTCCGACGACATCGGGTTCGGTGATCCTGTTGCCGTCGTCGTCGATCAGCGCGATATGGCAGGTAGCCGGCGCCCGTCCGGCGGTGCCTGGGGCGCGTTCGAGGTCGTCGGGGGTGGCGATGGTGACGGCGGCGACCTCGGTGGAGCCGTAGAAGTTGTAGAGCACCTTCCCGAATGCCTGCTGGGTGCGGACGGACAGGTCCGGGGCGATGGCCGACCCGGCCGCGAAGATGACCTTCAGTGAGGAGGTGTCGTACTTGGACAGGACCTCGGGGCCGAGGTCGATGATGCGCTGCAGCATGGTCGGTACCAGCACCATGGTGTCGGCGTGATGTTCGGCGAGCAGTCGGACTGTGGTCTCGGGGTCGAAGCGTCGCTGCATCACCACGGTGTTCTCGAGTGCCAGGCCCAGGCCAAGCTGTGAGATGCCGGTGCCGTGGAACGCAGGTGCGGCCATCAGCATGGTCTGCTTGGGGCGCAATGGGATTCGATCGAGGAACTGTGCGGTGACGAATGGCGACGTACGCCCGCGCGGCGCGCCCTTGGGGGTGCCGGTCGTTCCGCTGGTGAGCAGGATGAAGACGCCGTGATCCTTCGGGGCGGGGACCGAGTCGGTGGACTGCCTGGCAATGAGGTCGTCGAGGGTGCGCGGAGGTGTCTCCGCCGGGGGAGTGGACAGCGGCTCGTCCACCCACGACAGGAACGGGGTGACGTCGGAGGGGAGTGCGTCGGCGATGTCGGCGAACTCGCTGTCGAAGACGAAGTGGCGCACGCCCTCTCGTGTCGCGACGTCCGCCAGTTGCGGGCGGGCGAAGCCGGTGTTCATCAGGACCAGGCGCACACCGCTCTTCGCGGCGGCGAGCATCGTGAGGACGAGGCCGCGGTGGTTGCGGCACATGGCGCCGACGCAGGATCCGACGCCGATGCCCTCGGCCTGCCACGCCCGCACCAGCGCGTTGGACTGCGCCTCGAGTTCGCGGTACGTGAGTCGACCGCGTTCGTCGATGAGCGCGACGCGGTCGTGTCCTTGGGCGGCGTGGGCGTGCACGGACCCGGCGAACGGTCCGTACTTGCCGACGGCCAGCAGCACCCCGATGCCCTCGTCGACGCGTGGGAACGGGATCAGTCCGGAGCGTGCCATCACTCGCACCGCGCTGAGCGTGTCGGTGATCTTCGTCAGTGTGTCCTGCATGGTTACCCCCGATGAGCGTCGTCGGTCTACCTGCGGGCAGGCACAGCCTAACTGTGATGCGCATCACGGTGGGGCGATTGGTCCGGTCTGCTGCACCCGCCTTATGTACTAGCCGCTGTAGTAGGCGCTACTCTCGCGGGGTGAGTTCCCGGGCCGGTGCTGTCGCGCGCATGCGCGGCATGTTCGTCGGCGCGGCGTCCGGCGCGTCGAGCATCGCCGCGCACGGACTCGGCGGTGGGGTCGCCGTCCCGAGCGAGCAGGCGGTGGTCCTGCTCGTCGCCGCCAGTGCCCTCATAGGAGTGGTCACCGCGTCGGCACGGACTGTGGGCCATCCGTTGCTGTTCCTCGGCGCCGTGCTCGCGGCCGGGCAGGGCATCGGGCACCTCACACTCACTCTGGCGTCCGACCACGGTCACGGGTTGCACCTGACGCCGCAGATGCTCGCCGCGCACGCGGCGGCCACGGTGGTCGGTGCGACGCTGATCCGGTCCGCCGAGCGCGCCCTCCTGGGCGTGATGGCGTCACTGGTGCGGGTCGTCGTCGCAGTGCTGTCGGTGCCGCCCGTCCCGGACGTCCGGCGGTGGACGCCCACCGTCGTCCGTCGTCTCGACCCCACGATCGGTGCGATCGCCCGGTCCGCCGGCGGCACCCGGGGACCTCCGGCTCCTTCCCGGTAGACGCCCGGTCACGCACCCGCGTGCCCGGCGTCTGCCGCTGTCTTCACCGCCGACGCCCGCGCACCGACTGTGTGCCGGTGGGTGTCGGCGTGTCCTTCGCGGCGCGCGTTCCGTCTCGCGCGTCGATCCGAGACTTCAGGAAAGAGCCTGTGCCATGCACGCTTCCGAAGGCGTGGGGACCACCCCTGCGCACGTTCCGCACGAGCCGAGAACCCGCCCGGAGTCGAGAGACTCGTCGCCGCCGGGCGCCCTGCGCAGGCTCGTCCTGCGGCTGCACTTCTACGCCGGCATCCTCGTCGCGCCGTTCCTGATCATTGCCGCCGTCAGCGGTGGCCTGTATGCGATCGCGCCCACCCTCGAACAGTTCGTCTACCGCGATTATCTGCACGTCGAGTCGACCGGACCCGCCGTGCCGGTGAGCGACCAGATCGCGGCCGCGCAGGCGCAACGCCCCGACCTGACGGTGTCGGCGGTCCGGCCGGCCGCCGAATCGGGGGACACCACCCGGGTGTTGTTCACCGATCCGACGCTCGGTGAGTCGGAACGCCTCTCGGTGTTCGTCGACCCGGTGACCGCGCGGCCGGTCGGTGAACTCGTCGTCTACGGCAGCAGCAGCGCGCTGCCGATGCGGACGTGGATCTCACAACTGCACCGGCACCTGCATTTGGGGGAGCCCGGCCGGATCTACAGCGAACTGGCGGCGTCGTGGCTGTGGGTGATCGCGCTCGGCGGCGCCTACCTGTGGGTGCGCCGGTACCGGGCAGTGCGGGCGCGATCCGGCGCGGCGGCACCCCGCTTGTGGACGGTGAAACGCGGTGCGCGCGGACGCACTCGCGCACTGGGCTGGCACGGAGCGATCGGGCTGTGGATCGCGGTGGGCCTGGTGTTCCTGTCCGTGACGGGGCTGACCTGGTCGAAGTATGCGGGCGAGCACGTCACCGACCTGCGCACCTCGCTCGGCTGGACCACGCCGTCGGTGTCGAGGACGCTCGGCGGCGTCGCGCCGGCGCCTTCTGGTGGGCATGACGGCCACGGCGGGCACGACGCCCCCGCGGCCGGTGGGGCGAACGTGCCGGACACAGGCGTCGGACGCATCGACGATGTGCTTGCGGTCGCCGCGGACGCGGGCGTCACCGGCGCGTTGGAGGTGTCCGTCCCGCCCACACCGGACACCGCTTTCACTGTCGCACAGACGCGGCAGCCGTGGCAGTTCTCCACCGACTCGGTGGCGGTCGACGGTGCCATCGGCCAGATCACGGATACCTCCCGGTTCGCCGACTGGCCGCTCGCGGCGAAGCTCACCACTTGGGGCATCGCCCTGCACATGGGAATCCTGTTCGGACTGCTGAATCAGGTTGCGCTGTTGGCGCTGGCGATCGCGCTGCTGGTCATGATCGTCCTCGGCTACACGATGTGGTGGCGGCGCCGCCCGACGCGCGGTGCACGGCGGTGGGGTCGTCCCCCGACCCGTGGGGCTCTGCGGGACCTGCATCCGGCTGCCGCGGTCGCGCTGGTGGCGGGCGCCGTACTCGTCGGGTGGTTCGTGCCGCTGCTGGGGCTGAGCCTGATCGGATTCGTGGCCGTCGATATCGTCGTCGGCGTGTTTCAACGCAGACGAGCATCGGCCGGTGTGACCGGATGAGCGAGGATCTGTCGCTGCTGCGGCGTGAGTTGTCCATGATCGAGGCGCGGGTGGCCCGCGAGTTCGACCCGCGAGGGCGCGGACCGTTCATCGCAGCCGCCGTGCTGATCCTGCTGATCGCGCTTGCCGCACCGCAGGTCGACGAGTTGCGGGCGTGGCACGTGCTCGCGGGCGGGCACGACGAGGTCGCGGCTCTGGCGCGACTGTTCACGTGGTTCGTGGTGGTGTTCGGGATCGGAGCGTCCGCGCTCGCGGCGTGGACCCGCCGCTGGGTCTTCGCGTGGATCGCGATGGCCGGTGTGACGGTCGGGACCGCGCTGGGGGTGCTGATGTACTGGTCCCAGCACAGCGTTCGCAGCGCCCACGCCGGCAGCCTCGGCTACGGCCTGCTCGTCGAGTGGGCGGCGATGACGCTCCTTGCGGCGCTGTGGATTCCCGTCGTGGCAGGGCGAAGCAATCTGCTGCAGCGCTGAAGTCGCACAGTCCGGGAGGGCGCCCGTCGCGTGTGCGGTGGGCGCCCTCCCGTATGTGTGTCGGCGAAGTTCGGCAAGGGCACTTCTGTCCAAGGCCGCACTGCGGTGCAGTAATCGACTGTTGTATGACATCGGGAAATGGTCCGGAGTGCAATTCGATCGGGTTCGAGAATGTCGACCGAAAAGGGAGACACGTCGGGTTTGCCGGGGTATGTTACGGCGGTCTGCATTAAGAGGTTGTGCGGTATTTTTGTGTTGACGGCCGTGATCGAAATGTCAATTCTCGGGGGGTGCTCAGGCGACACGTTGTCGTTGGCGACGCACCTTGCGGTGCGCGAGTCTGCGTGAGGGGCAGCCGATTTCGGCTGAATCTGCAAGCGTGAACGCCTCCGCGTCCGCCCTGTACGACATGCTTCCGCGACCAATGCGTGGGAGGCATGTCGCCGTTTCGGGGCGTGGTGACCCGGAACGGAACGAGGCCCCGCCGCTCTCAGCGGCGGGGCCTCTGAAATCTCGATCGGGCGTGACTGGTCGACTCGGCTGATCGGCCGACCCGTCGACCGCCACCACCGCGCCGGTTGGCTGTGTTCTCGTCGTTCAGGAGTCGCCCGTCGCGTGTGCGGCGGGCACCCTCTCCTGCTTTGTGGCCCGATCTGCGAGGGCGCGCGGCTCAGAGCTGGGACACTGCCTGAGTCGGGCGTCGGAAGGGGCAGTCGGTGATGGAGATCGGTCGGATGGTGTGGCCGTCGGCCGGCCTCGACGAGGTGGTCGACCAGGTGGCGCAGGTGGAAGCCGACGGGTTCGCCGCGGCCTGGGTGCCGCAGATCTTCGGATGGGACGCGCTCACGGTACTCGCGCTGGCGGGGAAGCGAACGTCGTCGATCCGTTTGGGAACCGCGGTACTGCCGACACATCCGACGCATCCGGTGTTGCTGGCCGCGTCGGCGCTCACCACTCAGGCGGCAGTCGGTGGGCGCCTCCAACTCGGCATCGGGGTCTCGCACCGGTTCATCGTCGAGGACGTGTGGGGCCTGAGCTTCGAGCGGCCGGTGCAGTGGGCGCGCGACTATCTGGCGGCGCTGATACCCACCCTCAACGGCGAGCAGACGCACGTCGACGGCGTGCGATTGCGGGCCGAGTTGCCGCGCCCGCTGGACACATTCGACACTCCGCCGCCCTCGGTGCTGCTTGCCGCGCTGGGTCCGGCGATGCTGCGGCTGGCCGGCGAACACGCCGACGGGACGGTGACGCTGATGACCGGGGTCCGCACCGTCGCCGAGCACATCGTGCCGACCATCAGCGTGGCCGCGGCTGCCGCGGGACGCCCTGCGCCGCGGATCGTTGTGGGGCTGCCGATCTGCGTGACGGCCGACGTCCACGCGGCGCGGCAGCGGTGCAGTGAGGAGTTCTCGGCGTACACCAGCACCCCGTCGTACCGGGCGATGCTCGACAAGGAAGGTGCCGCTGATCCCGCCGATGTCGCGCTGATCGGTTCGCGCGGTGAGGTTCTCGACAGGCTCGACGGTCTACGCGAGGCCGGTGCGAGCGAGTTCCTGGCGTGGGTCTTCGGGGACGACGGGGAACAGGCCGCGTCGGTGTCGTGTCTGCAGGAGTATGTCCGGCGCTGACTTTTCCGTAGGGGTGCATGGACCCCGCCGCTCGGGCGGCGGGGGATCGAAACATCAATCGGGCGTGTCTACTCCGACTCGCCCGAAGTGCTGCCGGACAGCGCAGGGTGGATGGCTAGTTGTTCTCGATGGCCGCGAGTTTCTCGCTCAGGTCCGCACCGACCTTCGCGATGTACGGTTCATCGACGATCTGGATGTGGTCGCAGTCGACGTGGACGATCTCGAGTTTCTGCACGGCCTCGCCCCAGCCGCCGTCGGGTCGCCGGATCCGGAAGGCGGGCTCGAGTGCGATCTGGTCGTCCAGATAGGTGTCGGCCATGTAGAGCACGACGTCACCGTCGTAGGTTTCGAGGTCGGTACTGGGAATGGCGCGGTTGTCGAGCCACGACGTGCGCTGGTGCTCGATGATGCCGCCGGGGATCTTCGCGCCGCTCAGCTTGAGCAGGTCCATGAGGATCTCGATCTGCTCCTCGTCGCTGCCCGCCTCCGCGAGCTTGTCGAACGGGAGCGGCGCGTCGAGGTTGTAGGTCTTCTTCGCGAACTTCGCGTAGCGCTGCCAGCGGGCCCGGATCTCGTCGGGGGTGTCCTCGATCTTCTCGCCGGGCATGACGGTGTCGATCAGCCCGACGATGCGGACGTCGGCGCCCTGCTCGCGCAACTGACGGGCGACCGCGTAGGCGAGCACGCCGCCGAGCGACCAGCCGGCCAGCACGTACGGACCGTCGCCCTGGATCTCCCGCAGCAACGGCACGTAGGCCGCGGCACGCTCGTCGATCGGACCCTCGACCCGCTCCAGGCCGAACATCGGGGTGTGCGCGGGCAGACGCTTGAGCAGCGGCTCGTACGCCACCGTCGACCCGCCCGCCGGATGGAACACGAACACCGGCACCGCATCCGAACCCTCGGCGCGGGGACGCAGCGTCCGCACCAGACCGTCGATCTTCAGACCGTCCTCGAGATGCTGACGCACCGTCTCGGCCAACTGCTCGATCGTCTCCGCATCGAGCACGTCGTCGACGGTGATCTCGCCGCCGGACCGCTCCGACAGACGCGCCGCCAACTTCGCGGCAGCCGCGTCGTCGAGGATCGGCAACGTCGCGAAGATGCTCTTTGCCGACTTACCCGTCACCACGGCCCACGACGCGAACGTCAGACGCTCGGCCGCATCACGCGGCGGCACATCGATCTC
>NZ_JBXAJP010000008.1:0-207356 GCF_058797375.1 Prescottella sp. GW823-FHT02E09 | reverse complement strand
CCCCCCCCCCCCCCCCCCCCCCCCCCCCCCCCCCCCCCCCCCCCCCCCCCCCCCCCCCCCCCCCCCCCCCCCCCCGGGCCTTTCGTCATTCACCTGCAGGTGATAGAACAGGAACACGTTCTAAATCACAGGCGGGATTGGCAGCGTGGACTTCACTCAGGATCAGACTCAGGAAACGGTGGCGGAGATAGTCGTGGGCCTGTTGGCGCGCGAGCACTCCGACCCGGCCGACACCGGTGGCTTCAACGCCGAGTTGTGGCAGGCGCTCGCGAAGGCGGACCTGCTCTCGCTCGCGGTGCCCGAGCGGCTCGGCGGTGACGGACTGGGCGTCGCCGAGGTGGCGACCATGCTCACCGAGATCGGCCGTGGTGCGGCGCCGGTACCGGCGCTCGCCACGTTGGGCTTCGGCGTCCTCCCGGTTCTCGCGTTGGGGACCACCGCGCAGCAGGGCGCCCTGCTCGACGGCGTCGCGGGCGGACGGATCCTCACCGCGGCCGTCGCGGAGCAGGGTTCGGCGTTCCCTGCGAAGCCGGCGACCACCGCCGTCGTGGACGGCGACCACGTCGTCGTGAGCGGACACAAGGTCGCGGTGCCGTTCGCGGACATCGCGTACCGGATCCTGGTGCCCACCGATGCCGGTGTCGTCGTGGTGGCGCCGGATGCCCCCGGCGTCACGCTCACCAAGAGTGCGACTTCCGCTGGTGGACCGGAGTTCTCGATCAGGCTCGACGCGGTGCGGGTGCCCTCCGCCGACGTCCTGGGGGAGGGGCTCGACAGTGTCGCGACCCTCAACCGGATCGCGCTCGCGAGTATCGGCGCGTTCGCGGACGGGCTTCTCGCCGGTGCCACCGGACTGGCCGCCGACCATCTGACCACCCGCGAGCAGTTCGGCAAGCCGCTCGCGGCGTTCCAGGCGGTGGCCCAGCAGATCGCCGACGTGTACGTCACGTCCCGCACGCTGCACGTTTCGGCGCTGGCGTCCACGTGGCGGGTGTCCGAAGGGCTGGACGCCGAGGACGATCTCGACGTGATGGCGTACTGGATCGCGGCCGAGGTGCCCGCCGCGATGCGCACGTTGCACCACCTGCACGGTGGGCTCGGCGTCGACGTCACCTATCCCATGCACCGCTACTTCTCCATTGCCAAGGATCTGGCCCGTCTCGTCGGCGGAGCCTCGTACCGACTCGACCTCGTGGGGGCCCGGTGTTCATCGATCTGACACCCGAACAGCGTGAGCTGCAGGCGGAACTGCGCCGCTACTTCTCCGGACTGATCTCGCCGGCCGAGGCCGAGATCATGCTCACCGAACGCCACGGCCCGACGTACCGGGACGTGATCCGCCGCATGGGCAAGGACGGCTGGCTGGGCGTCGGCTGGCCGGTGGAGTTCGGTGGCCGTGGCTTCGGCGAGATCGAGCAGCAGATCTTCGTCAACGAGGCTGTGCGAGCGGATGTTCCGCTGCCGTCGGTGACGCTGCAGACCGTCGGCCCGACGTTGATGACGTACGGCACCGAGGAGCAGAAGCGCAAGTTCCTCCCGGCGATCCTGGCCGGCGAGGTGCACTTCGCGATCGGCTACTCGGAGCCCGACGCCGGTACCGACCTGGCGGCCCTGCGCACCACCGCCGTCCGCGACGGCGACGACTATGTCGTCAACGGACAGAAGATCTTCACCACCGGTGGTCACGACGCCGACTTCATCTGGCTCGCGGTCCGCACCGGCGATGCCGAGTCGCGGCACCGGGGCATCTCGATCCTCATCGTGGACACCAAGGACCCCGGTTTCACATGGACGCCGATCATCACAGCGGACGGCGCGCACCACGTGAACGCCACGTACTACTCGGACGTGCGGGTGCCGGCGAGCATGCTCGTCGGCGAGGAGAACAAGGGCTGGAAGCTCATCACGACCCAGCTCAACCACGAGCGCGTCATGCTCGGGCCGGCCGGCCGTGTCGCCGGGCTGTACGAGAAGGTGTACGAGTGGGCCGCGAAGCGGGATCTGCTGTCGCTTCCGGACGTCCGACGCGGACTCGGCGAGATCCACGCGACGTACCGCCTGAACGAGCTGCTGAACTGGCAGGTCGCCGCCGCGACCGGTGACGTCGACATAGCCGACGCGTCGGCCACCAAGGTCTTTGCCACCGAACGTATTCAGCGGGTGGGTCGGATCGCGGACGAGATCGTGGGCGCACACGGTGATCCCGGCGATCCCGAGACCGCCGCGCTGATGCGATGGCTGGACGTCCAGGTCAAGCGCAACGTCGTCATCACGTTCGGTGGCGGCGTCAACGAGGTCATGCGCGAGCTCATCGCCGTGGCCGGTCTGGGACTGCCGAGGGTGCCGCGATGACCGGAAAAGACACGACTGCAGAGATCCTCGCGGGTGCCGAGCAGGTCAAGGCCGGTGGCGCGAGCAAGGCCCGTGCCGGTCGCGATCCGGTGAACATGCCGATGATCCGCAACTGGCTCGAGGCGATCGGCGACGAGAACCCGATCTATGTCGACGAGAGTGCCGCTGTCGCAGCGGGTCACGGCGGAATCGTCGCACCCCCCGCGATGGCGCAGGTGTGGACCATGCGCGGTCTCGGTGCGGTCCGCGAGGAGGACGATCCGCTGGGCCGGATGACGCAGATCCTCGACGACGCCGGCTACACGTCGGTGGTCGCGACCAACTGCGATCAGATCTACCACCGCTACCTCCGTCCCGGCGAGGAGGTCACGATCGAGTCGACGCTCGAGGAGGTCGTGGGCCCCAAGAAGACCGGACTCGGCGAGGGCTGGTTCTTCACGACGCGCAACTTCTGGAAGGTCGGGGACGAGATCGTCGCCGAGATGATGTTCCGGATCCTGAAGTTCATGCCGCCCGCGAAGGATGCGCCCGCCGTCGAAACCGGCTCGGTCCCCGAGGATCTGGATCCGACCAGAATGCTGCGTCCCACGCCGTCGCGCGACACCCAGTTCTTCTGGGACGGCGTGTCCGCGCACGAGTTGCGGATCCAGCAGCGCCCGGACGGGACGCTGCAGCACCCGCCGGTGCCGGCGCTGTGGAAGGACAAGTCGGAGATCACCGATTACGTCGTCGCGTCGGGTCGCGGAACGGTGTTCAGCTTCGTCGTCCACCACGCGCCCAAGGTGCCCGGTCGTTCGCTGCCGTTCGTGGTGGCGTTGGTGGAACTCGAGGAGGGCGTCCGCATGCTCGGCGAGCTGCGCGACGTCGACCCGTCCGAGGTCGCAGTCGGCATGCCGGTGCAGGTCCAGTTCCTGGACTTCCCGGGTGATGACGAGACCGGTAACGAACCCTGGACGCTGTACGCGTGGCGTCCGGTGAAGGAGTCGTAGATGACCAGCGCACTCGACATCTCCGTCGGCGACACGCTGCCGGGCCTCTCGATCCACGGCGATCCCACCTTCATCGTCTCGACGGCGTTGGCCACCAGGGATTTCCAGGACGTGCACCACGACCGGGACAAGGCGCAGCAGCGCGGGTCGAAGGACATCTTCGTCAACATCCTCACCGACACCGGCCTGGTGCAGCGGTTCGTCACCGACTGGGCCGGCCCGCGGGCACGGATCACGTCGATCAAGCTGCGACTCGGCGTGCCGTGGTACGCGTACGACACGCTGAACCTGTCGGGTGAGGTCGTTGCGGCGGAGGACGGACTGGTCACCGTCAAGGTGGTCGGCAAGGACAGCCTCGGCGACCACATCACCTCCACGGTCACTCTCGTCATGAACGGAGACGACGCATGAGCGGGCTGTCCGGCAAGGCCGCGATCGTCGGCATCGGTGCCACCGACTTCTCGAAGGACTCGGGCCGTAGCGAGCTCCGGCTCGCGGCAGAGGCGGTGCAGGCCGCGCTCGACGACGCGGGTCTGAAGCCGTCGGACGTGGACGGTCTGACGTCTTTCACGATGGACACCAACACCGAAGCGGCCGTGGCTCGTTCGGTGGGGATCCCGAACCTGAAGTTCTTCAGCCGCATCCACTACGGCGGTGGCGCGGCGTGCGCCACCATCCAGCAGGCGGCCATGGCCGTCGCCACCGGTGTCGCCGACGTCGTGGTGGCGTACCGCGCGTTCAACGAGCGCTCGGGCGCGCGCTTCGGTCAGGTCAACGCCGGTCTGGTGCAGCAGGTCAACTCGTCGGGCACCGACAACGCGTTCTCCTACCCGCACGGGCTGGGGACGCCGGCGTCGTTCGTCGCGATGGTCGCGCAGCGATACATGCACGTGTACGGCGCCACCAGTGAAGATTTCGGCCGTATCGCGGTCGCGGATCGCAAGCACGCGGCGGTCAACCCCGCCGCGTTCTTCTACGGCAAGCCGATCTCGCTCGAGGACCATCAGAACTCACGGTTCATCGCGGAGCCGCTGCACCTGCTGGACTGTTGCCAGGAGACCGACGGCGGTATCGCGATCGTCGTGACGTCGCCCGAGCGAGCGAAGGATCTGCCGAACAAGCCGGCGATCGTCGCGGCGGCCGCACAGGGCAGCGGACCGGATCAGTACATCATGACCAGCTACTACCGCGACGGTCTGACGGGTCTGCCCGAGATGGGGCTCGTCGCCGACCAGTTGTGGGAGCAGTCCGGGCTGCGGCCGTCGGACATGCAGACCGCGGTGCTGTACGACCACTTCACCCCGTACGTGTTGATGCAGCTCGAGGAACTCGGCTTCTGCGGTCGCGGCGAGGCCCGTGACTTCATCGCCGACGGAGCCATCGAACTGGGCGGACGGCTGCCGATCAACACCCACGGCGGGCAGCTGGGTGAGGCATACATCCACGGCATGAACGGCATCGCCGAGGGTGTCCGCCAGATCCGCGGCACCTCGGTGAACCAGGTGCCGGACGTCGAGAACGTGCTCGTCACCGCCGGCACCGGCGTTCCCACGTCGGGACTCGTGCTCACGGTCTGACATTCCACACGCGAAAGCGGGGTGGTGCATCGGAATTCGATGCACCACCCCGCTTCTCGTTCGATCAGTGGGTCGCGAGTGCGATCCGCCGCTGCTCCGCGGCCGTCTCGGGCCGACCGTCGTCCGGCAGGTCGACGCGGACGTGATGCAGTTTGCCGGTGAAGGCGAAGCGGCCGGCGAACTCGTCGCACACCTCGCTACCGCGATTCACGCCGATGTCGAACTGCTCGTTCATGCTGAACATGGCGCGGGTGGTCTGCTCGATCCGACCCTCGCCGACGACGACACCGTCGACGGAGAGCGTCGCTGTTCCACCCTTGCCGATGCCGCCGCCGTCGTACGTGAACGTGATCGACACCTCCCGGCTCTCGGCGGTCAGGGGCACCTCGCTGCGCACGAACGTCAGACCGCCGCCGCTGAAGTTGTAGCAGAACACGGGCTTCGAATCGAGAACATACAGCGCGAGGCCGCCGAACCGGCCGCCCACGCTCGCCAGGATGCCCTCGGACGGGCCTCCACCGGTCTCGAGCGTGGCCGTGATCGTGTACGAGCGGTTGAAGAACGGCGGCGCCGCCTTCTCGGGCAGGCCGTTCATGTGCGGGTAGAGCGTGATGCTCGTCCGGCCGCGCAGCGGGTGCGGCGGACGGTCCTTCGGCGCCGCGTTCCTCGTCACGGTGCGGTCGTCGAGGGGCAGCACCTGGTAGCGCGCCGCCTCGACGAGGAACTTCTGCTTGAGTTCCTCGAGCTTCTCGGGGTGCTCGGCGGCCAGGTCGCGGGCCTGCGACCAGTCGACGGTGGTGTCGTACAGCTCCCACCGATCCTCGTCGAACGCGGGAAGCTGCAGTCCGTACGTCGCCATCAGCCACGGCGCCCGGTGCAGCGTCACCGCCGTCCACCCGTGGTCGTAGATGCCGCGGTTGCCGTAGATCTCGAAGTACTGCGTGGTGTGCCGGTCTTCGGCGTCGGCGTCGGCGAACGTGTAGTTCATCGCGACACCCTCCATCGGCTTCTGCGGGACGCCGTCGACGGTGTCCGGCGCCGGCACGCCCACCGCCTCGAGGATCGTCGGGGTGATGTCCACGCAGTGATGCCACTGGTCGCGGATACCGGACTCGGTGATCCCCGCGGGCCAGTGCGCGATCAGTCCGTTGCGGGTGCCGCCGTAGTGGGACGCGGCCTGCTTGGTCCACTGGTACGGGGTGTCGAGGGCCATCGCCCACGACGCCGGATAGTGCGGGTAGCTCGTCGGGGTACCCAGTTCGTCGATCCGCTCGAGCACCTCGGCGGTGGTCTGCTTGTAGCCGTTGAGGCCGGCGAGGTAGTTGAACGAGCCCTCCATGCCGCCCTCGGCGGACGCGCCGTTGTCGCCCAACATGTACAGCACCAGGGTGTTGTCGAGCGCGCCCGACTGCTGCAGGTGGTCGACGAGCCTGCCGACCTGGTCATCGGTGTGCTCGAGGAACGCCGCGTACAGCTCCATCAGCCGGGCGGAGACCTTCTTCTGGTCGTCGTCCAGGTCGTCCCAGTGCGGCAGGCCCGGTGCCCACGGCGCGAGTTCGGTGTCCGGCGCGACCACCCCGAGCTGCTTCTGCCGTTCGAGGGTGATCTCCCGCTGACGGTCCCAGCCGTGGTCGAACTCGCCCCGGTACTTGTCGAGGTAGCTGTCCGGCACCTGCAGCGGAGCGTGGCACGCGCCGAACGGCAGGTAGCAGAACCACGGCTTGTCCGGGTCCATCGTCTCGACCGACGCGATCCACTCCATCGCGCGGTCCACCAGGTCCTCCGACATGTGGTAGCCCTCTTCGGGCGAGCACGGCGGATCGACGACGGTGAAGTCGCGGTACAGGACCGGAGCGAACTGGTCGGATTCGGCGCCGAGGAAACCGTAGAAGCGATCGAAACCCTCACGGGTGGGCCATCGGTCGAACGGCCCGGCCTCGCTGATCTCCCACGTCGGCGTCTGGTGCATCTTGCCGAAGGCGCCCGTCGCGTACCCGTTGCCCTGCAGGACCCGGGCCACCGTCGCGGCCGAGGCCGGACGGGTGCCGTTGTATCCCGGTGCCGCCGTGGCCTGCTCGGCGATCACACCGAAGCCCACGCTGTGGTGGTTGCGCCCGGTCAGTGTCGCCGCGCGAGTCGGCGAGCACAGCGCGGTGGTGTGGAACCGCGTGTACTTCACACCGTCCGCGGCCAGCCGGTCGGCAGTGGGTGTGCGGCACGGACCACCGAACGTCGAAGCGGTGCCGTAGCCGACGTCGTCGAGCATGATCAGCAGGACGTTGGGTGCACCGGCCGGTGGCCGGACCGGCTGCGGCCGGGTGAACGGTTCCTGCTGGTTGCGGTAGTCCACCGCAGTGGGAACCGGAGGTTCGTTGTGGACGATCGGGATCGAATGGCGATTCATGGTGCCCCTCTGAAGCGGGAAGTGCGGTGCGTACGTGCGCTACTGGGTGGCTCGGCCGAGTTCGCGGAAATGGTCGATCATCATGGGGAACGCGTCCGGCGCGAGCACGCCCGGAACGTAGGTCACCCGGTCGATACGGCCGGTGTACGGGAACGTCCCGTACTCGAGCGCCAGTTCCCTCGACACCGGGGAACGCCGGTCGATGCCGACGTTGATGCCGTTGTACGGCACCAACCAGGACAGCTGGACGAATTCCGAACCCCGCATCATGGGTCGGCCGTCGATCGCGATGTCCACGAGCCAGCGCGCCTTACCCGGGGCCGTGACCGACACCGTGATCTCCCGGCAGTGTTCGGGAAGTTCGACCGTCGGGGCCTCGATCATCCGACCGAAGGCGTTCTCCACGAAACGGAGTCGGCCGCCGTCGATGTAGAGGATGTATCCGCCCTCCTGGCCGCCGTGCGAGACGAGGACACCGCTGTCGGCGCGGGTGAAGTCGTCGATCTCGACGACGATGTCGAACGAGCGACCGTCGATCAGCTGGCTCGAGCGGAACCGTTCGAGTGTCGAGGTCTCCGGCAGGATCACCTGGGGCCGGGTGAACCTGTCGTCGCTGGGCGGTCGCTGGAACCAGTGCAGGGGAGTGCCGTCCGCCATCGGGAACACCTGGTTGTCCCCGGCCGCGGCCTGCCACGACTTCACCAGTTCGGCAACGCGGTCGGGATGATCGTCGGCCAGGTCGTGGCACTGTGTCGGGTCGGACGCGAGATCGTAGAGCTCCCAGCGGTCCTGGTCGAACGGTGTCAGCGGCTTGCGGATCGCGACGACCTCCCACCCGTCCCGGTAGTAGGCGCGTTCGCCGAAGCACTCGTAGTACTGCTCGGTGTGAGCCGTAGCGCTCGCCCGATCTCGCAGCGTCGCAGCGAAGCTCGTTCCGTCCAGCGGGCGGGCCGCGAGCCCGTTCCGTTCGGAGGCGACCGGCACACCCGCGAGATCCAGCACGGTCGGCAGGATGTCGGTGACGTGGGCGTACTGGGTACGGATCTCGCCGCCGACCTCGGACAGCCCCTTCGGCCACGAGATCAGGAACGGAACCTGGTGACCGCCCCGGAAGCTGCTGAACTTGTGCCGGCGAAAGGGGGTGTTGGACGTCGTGGCCCAGCCGACGGGGTTGGCAGGCCACGAGTACGGTCCGCCGATCTCGTCGATCCGCAGGATCTCCTCCGGGATCCGTTCGGCCACCGTCTTCTTGCCCGAGCGGTCGAGGTTGCCGAGATGGTTGATCACGCCGATGTCGGTGCCACCGTCGCCGGCCGCGCCGTTGTCGGACAGGAACACGAAGATCGTGTTGTCGAGGATCCCGAGCCGGTCCAGCACGTCGCGGATGCGTCCGACGCTCGCGTCGATGCTCGTCACCATCGCCGCGTACACCTCCATGTACCGCGCGGCGAGGAGCCTTCCGTCGTCGTCGAGGTCGTCCCATGCCGGGACGTCGGGTCCGGTCTCGTCGGACCGGGGAGCCATGGTCGCGTCGGCCGGGACCAGGCCCAGTTCCTTCTGGCGGGCGAAGCGCTGCTCGCGGATGCGGTCCCAGCCCTCGGCGTACGCGCCCCGGAAGACCTCGATCTCCGACGGCTTGGCATGCAGCGGAGTGTGGACCGCCGCGTGCGCGAAGTACATCATGAACGGCTTCTCGGGCTCGTCCGTGACGGTGTCGCAGATCATCCGGACGGCGCGGTCGGTGAGATCGTCCGTCAGGTAATAGCCCTCGGGGTACTGGTCGACGTGCAGCGGGTTGTTGCCCTCGTACAGCTGGTGCGGATGGAAGAAGTTGGTCTGGGCCTCGAGGAATCCGTAGAACTGGTCGAATCCTCGCTGCAGAGGCCAGGAGTGCCGATCGCCGCCGGGACCGAGATCGCTCTCCTTGCAGAGGTGCCACTTGCCGATCATCAGTGTGCTGTAGCCCTGCTCCCGCACCGTCTCGGCAAGGGTCGGCTGGTCGGGCGGTAGTTCGGCGGCGTATCCGGGGAACCCGGGATCGATGTTGGCGACGGCGCCGATCCCGACTGCATGAGCGTTGCAGCCGGTCATCAGGGCCGCCCGAGTAGGCGAACAGGTGGGTGTCACATGGAAGTTCGCCATGCGCACGCCCTCGGACGCGACGGCATCGAGGTGCGGGGTGGGGATCTCGGAACCGAACGGGGAGATGTCGGAGAAGCCCATGTCGTCGACGATCATCACGACGATGTTGGGTGCGCCGGCCGGTGGCTGCGGTCGCGGCGGCCACCACGGCTCGGAGTTGGAGATGGTGGTTTCGATTCGGCCTTCGAACTCGGGAACACTCGCGGGCATCGACTTCACTCCTCGGGGTGTGGGAGGGCGGGCGCTACGCGGTGTGTATGCCCGCCCTCCGGTAGTGGAATCATCTGTGCGGTATTACTTCTCGACGAATGCTCCATCGAAGAGCATCGTCGAGGTGAGGGTCGGGACGACACCCTTGACGTTCGGGCTCATCGCGACGAACTCCTCGACCGCGCCGTAACTGACGACCGGCTGGTGCTCGTTTACGATCGTCTGGATCCTCGCCATGATCGCCTTCTGCTCGTCGATTCCGGCGGCGGCTCTCAGCTCCGCGATGGCAGCGTCCAGTTCGGGGATGCGGGCGCCCGGCATGTTGGTGGATCCGGTGCTGCCCAGGAAGCTCTGCAGCGCCGACGCCGGCTGCGAATCCCGCAGGCTCATACCGCCCGTCGCGATCTCGTAGTTGCCCTTGAACCCCTGTGCGGTGACCTGCGCGACGGGAACATTGGTGATCTTGGTGTCGAAGCCGACGGCGTCGAGGAGGGCCTTCGTCACGATGCCCTGCTCGGTGCCCACGGGGGTCGACGGCATCAGCAGGTTGATGCCGCCGTTCCACCCCTTCTCGGCCTTGACTTCGGCGACGAGGGCCTTGGCCTTCTCCGGGTCGTACTGCGTGCCCTGGGCGCCGGTCGACAGCAACGACGTCTCGCCGACCAGCGCCGACGTGGGCTGTCCGGTGCCGCCGTTGAGGCGCTGGTCGATCAGCTCGGGATCGAGCGCGGACGCAATTGCGTGGCGAATGCGCACGTCGGTCGTGATGCCGGTGTAGCCGCCGTTGCCGTTGTTGATCGTGAGGATCTTGCCGGAGTTCGACATATCGGAGAATCCCAAGGTGCCGTTCCTCTTGGCCTGGGCGATCACCGGTGCCTCGCGCAGGATTCCGACCTGGAGTTCTCCGGTGGTGAAGGCGTCGTAGGTGGCCTGAGCGCCGGGGACGAGTACGAAACGGAGGTTCGCGCAGACTGGACCGCCGTAGTAGTTCGGGTTGGGTTCGAGGACGACTTCCTCACCGGGGGCGTTGCGCTTGACGGTGTACGCGCCGGCGCCGGCGCCGGCGGGGTCGAGGGCGTACTGATCGGCCGGCATCGTCTGGTAGACGGCGGGATTGACGACCTCACCGGCGGGTCCGGCCAGCAGGTAGGGGAACGTGGCCCACGGGGAGTCGAGGGTGAACCTCACTGTGGTGGGGTCGAGGACCTCGACGTTCGTGATCGACTTGACGTCCGACAGTGCAGTCGAGCGGATCTGCGGGTCCTGGTGCAGGCCGATCGTGAACTTCACGGCGTCGGCGGTGACCGGATCGCCGTTGGAGAACTTGACGTTCGGGCGCAGCTTCAGGGTCCATGCGGTGTGGGTGTCGTCGTCGGCGGTCAGCGCTTCGGCCATCTTCGGTGTGTACTCGTTGGTCGCCGGATCCCACCGCATGAGGCGGTCGAAGACTGCCGCCGACTGGGCACCACCGCGGACGCCGAAGCCGCCCTGACCCGGTGCGAACGTGGGGAGCATGGAGTACTCGCCCATCGTGATGGTGCCGCCGACACGTTCGGCGGTACAGCGCTGACCGTCGTCGACCGGGGTCACTGTGTCGCCGGTTCCGTTGCCGGACGTGGTGTTCGAAGTGGCCGAACCCGATCCGCAGCCCGCGAGTGCGAGCGCCGCGGCGACGGCGAGGGAGGTGGTCTTGACGATCGTTCTCATCGGTTCTCCAGCAGTGGATGGTGGCATGCGACGTACTGGCCGGGTTGCACTTCGCGCAGCTCCGGTTCGGCCTCGGCGCATTTCTCGGTGGCGAGCGGGCAGCGGGTGCGGAATCGGCAGCCCGACGGTGGGTTGAGCGGTGACGGGAGTTCGGCGTCCACCTTGCGGACCGGGGTCGGTGCGTCGTCGTCGAGGGTGGGGATCGAGGACAGCAGCAGCTGTGTGTAGGGGTGGGCCGGCTGCGCGTACAACGTTTCGGTGGGCGCGATCTCGCACATCTTGCCCAGGTACATCACCGCGACCCGGTCGCTGATGTTGCGGACCACCGCCAGGTCGTGGGAGATGAACAGCATGGTCAGGCCGTAGCGGTCCTTCATGTCCTCGAGCAGGTTCAGGATCTGGGCCTGGACCGAGACATCGAGCGCGGAGACCGGTTCGTCGCACACCAGCAGTTCGGGCTCGAGAATCAGCGCGCGGGCGATCGCGATGCGCTGGCACTGACCGCCGGAGAACTCCCGCGGTCGGCGCGAGCGGGCGCGTGCCGGGTCGAGTCCGACCGCCTCGAGCACCTCGTCGACCTTGGCGCGCACGTCGTCGGCGGACATCTCGGGGCGCTGGACGTGCAGGGCCTCGGCGACGATGTCGCCGACCCTGCGTCGCGGGTTGAGTGAGGAGATGGGGTCCTGAAACACCATCTGCACGTGCCGGCGCCTAGCCTTGAGAGCGTTGCCGGTGAGCGCGCACAGATCGGTACCCCCCACCACGACCGATCCCGCGCTCGGTGGCGGCAACTGCAGGATGCCGCGTCCGAGACTCGATTTGCCGCAACCGGATTCACCCACGAGGCCGAGGGTCTCACCGCGTTCGATGTCGAGGCTGATACCCGAGACCGCGCGCACGGTGCCCTTGGAGGTGGTGTACTCGACCACGACGTCGCGGGCGGCGAACATCGCGTCCTCGCGCAGGTGCGCGGTGCCCGAGCCGGCCATCAGTGTTCTCCGATCAGTGCGGGAGCGGTTGTGCCGATGGGGAAGTGGCACGCGGCGGGATGATCCCGGTCGGGATCGTCGCCCAGTAGCGGCTCGACCGTTCGGCAACGGTCCTGGGTGTAGTGGCACCGCGGCGCGAAGCGGCACCCAGGATCGAGGTGCAGCAGATCCGGCGGCCGCCCGTCGATCGCCTGCAACCGCGTGTGTGGCGGCAGATCCGTGCGGGGAATCGAGCGCAGCAGCGCTTCGGTGTACGGGTGGCGCGCCTGATCGCGCAGACTCCCGGTGGCGGACGTCTCGAGCAGGCGACCGGCGTACATCACCCCGATCCGGTCCGTGTAGCGCGAGACGACCCCGAGATCGTGGCTGACGAGGATCATCGCCATCTGCTGCTCGGCCTGGATGGCCCGCAGCAGCTCGAGGATCTCGTACTGCACCGTGACGTCCAGCGCGGTGGTGGGTTCGTCGGCGATCAGCAGCTTCGGCTTGCAGGACAGCGCGATCGCGATGCCGATGCGCTGGCGCATACCGCCCGACAACTGGTGCGGGTACTCGTCCAGACGTGCTGCCGCCGAAGGGATCCGGACTCGATCGAGGAGTTCGAGCGCCCGCGCTCGCGCTTCCTTCTTGCCCATCCCGAGGTGGTACCGGAGCGGATCGGTGATCTGCCGGCTGATCGTCCGGACCGGATTCAGCGAGGTCAGCGGATCCTGGAAGATCATCGCGATCTCGGTGCCCCAGAACTTCCGGGCCTCCTTCGGGTCGAGCGTGGTGACGTCCCGTCCTCCGAACTCGATCCGGCTGGTCGCGTCCACCTTCGCCGCCGACGGCGCGATCCCCATGATCGATCGCACCAACATCGACTTTCCGGAACCCGACTCGCCGACGATGCCGAGCGACTCGCCCCGGTCCAGGGTCAGGTCGACGTCGGCGACGGCCACGAGCGGCCCGGCGGGGGTGGTGATCGTGGTGCGTAGTTTCTGCACGGTGAGCAGCGGTGGAGCTGGTTGGGGCATCGACTCTCCAGACGTGCGACGGCTGACGGTTTCGCTCAGTGGGACTGGCCTTGGTCAGCGCGCCAACGGGCAATGTAAGAAACATTCTTAACTCGGCGGCTGTGAGGAGTCTCACCCAGGAATCGAGGGGTTGTCAAGCAAGTGCTTGATCGGTTTAATGCACTGCATTGATCCGCTGACTGCGTCGATCTCAGTCGAAAGGGGTTTCACCCTTGCTTCGTTTTGCCCTGGGCAAAATCGCCCATGTCCTGGTCGTGGTGGCACTTGTGTGCACCCTGACCTTCCTTATGCTCGAACTGACGCCCGGTGATCCGGCCGCGGCGGTGGTCGGTGACAACGGCACCGCCGAGCAGTACGCGGCGGTTCGGCTCGAACTCGGTTTGGATCGCCCACTGATGGACCGGTTCTTCAGTTGGGCCGGAGCCGCCCTCCAGGGTGACCTCGGAACATCGCTGCTGCCACCGCGCCAGGAGGTCACCGACATCATCGCGTCCCGGCTGCCGGTGACGCTCGAGCTGGCGCTCGTGGCGATCGTGCTGTCGCTGGCGATCGCGATCCCCGTCGGTGTGTGGTCGGCGTATCGGGCCGGTCGGGCCTTCGATCGCTTCTCGTCGGCGGCGTCGTTCGCGCTGATCTCGATCCCGAGCTTCCTCGCGGGTCTGCTGCTGATCTACCTGCTCGTGTTCAATCATTCACTGGCGCAACAGCTCATCGTCGGCGTCGGTATCGTCGCGGGAATCTGGGTGGCGCTGGGGCCGATGCGCAGCAACCTCACCGGGGGCCGGGTCGGCGCGGCCTGGGGTCGGGCCCTGCTCGCGGGCATGGCCGTCGCGGTCGTGCTGTGCGTGATCGGACTGTTCCTGCCGGACTTCCCGCGTCAGGGATTCTCCCGACTGACCGACCCGGCCGGGCTGGGGGAGAACCTGCGCACGGTGTTCCTGCCCGCGCTGACCCTCGCGCTCGGCGAGATCGCGATCTTCACCCGGGTCCTGCGCGCCGACATGATCGGCACCCTGCAGGAGGACTTCGTGCTCTCGGCGAAGGCGAAGGGCATGCCCACCGGACACATTCTCGTCCGCGAGGCGCTGCGGCCGTCGACCGTCTCGCTCATGACGATCGCCGGGGTGAGCCTCGGCCGGTTGATCGGTGGAACCGTCGTCGTCGAGACCATGTTCAACCTGCCCGGCATGGGCACGATGATCGTCGAGGCCGTGCAGCTCAAGAACTTCCCCGTCGTTCAGGGCGGCGTGCTGATCATCGCCCTCGTCTACGTGCTGATCAACGCCCTCGTGGACCTCGGATACGCCGCCATCGACCCAAGGATTCGCCGTGCCTGACACCACCCTGACCGCACCGGTCACCACCCCGCCGGCCCCTCGGGCATCCCAGCCCGCTCCGGACACCCGTCGCGTGCGACGGCGTCGGCGCACGAAGTCCCGTATCGACATCGGCACGGTTCTGGCCGGTATCTGGATCGGGCTGCTGGCACTGTGCGCGATCATCGCGGACTGGCTGCCACTCAGCGAGTCCCGCGATCCGTCCAAGACGCTGCTCACCCCGTCGATGCAGCCACCGAATCTGTTCTCGGCCCATCCGCTCGGGACGGACAGTCAAGGTCTCGACATCCTCGGCGGCATCGTCTATGGCGCCCGGGTGTCCCTCGTCGTCGGCATCGGCGGCGTGGTCTGCGGTGTCCTCGTCGGGGGCGCGATCGGGATGATCGCCGGCTATCTGCGCGGCAAGACCGACACTGCCGTCTCCATCCTGAGCGACACCCTGCTCGCGTTTCCGCCGCTGATCCTGCTGATGGCGCTCGTCGCGGTCCTGGAGCCGAACGTCCGCAACGTGACCATCGCTCTCGGCATCATGGTCGTGCCCACCTACATCCGGCTCGTCCGCGCCAACACATTGCGCCTGGCGAACCGGGAATTCGTCACCGCTGCACGATCGCTCGGCGCCGGCGGGCGCCGGATCATGATCAAGGAGATCGCACCGAACCTGGTGCTGCCCGTGCTGTCCTACAGCTTCATGGTCGTCGCGGTCCTGATCGTCGCCGAGGCCTCGCTCAGCTACCTCGGGCTGTCCATCCCCCGACCCGAACCCACCTGGGGCAACATGATCGCGGCCGGACAGGCGGACTTCCAGGACTACCCCTACATCGTCCTCATCCCGGGTGCGGTCCTGTTCCTGACCGTGTTCTCGCTCAACCGCATCGGTGAGACCGCGCGCAAGCTGTGGGATCCTGCGGCGAGCAAGCTCTAGTATCACGCGGAACGAACGCGAGCCTTGACGTTTAAGGCACTGACTTACTAGGGTGGAATCGTGTCGAACTCCGGCAATGCCAAAACTGTCATGATCGAAGTGGCGGAACGAATGTTCGCCGAGCGCGGCATCGACGGAGTGTCGATGCGGGATATCGCGTCTGCTGCCGGGCAGAAGAACAACTCTGCCGTCCAGTACCACTTCGGTGGTCGGGACGGGCTGATCCTCGAGGTGTTCCGGCGACGGATGAACATCGTCAACCAGAGTCGCACCGAATACCTCGCGCGACTGGACCAGGAGGGCCGCGGGCACGACATCCGTGCACTCGTCGAGGCCGTCGTGTTACCGCTCGCGGACTATCTGCGATCGGCCGGCACGGAGTCCTACTACGCGCAGTTCATTGCACGGGTCTCGCCATCACTGGACTTCTCGACTCCGGACCTGGCGCAGGTCACGGAGGCGAGTCGGGAAGTATCGACTCGCCTGAAAGCTGCGCTCACCCACCTTCCCCGCAAGGTCGCAGCAGCACGGACCGGGCTGATGCTGAACATGGCGATATCAGCGCTCGCGATGTTCGAGCAGCGCGGGGCGAACAGAAGTTCCGTGGCCAACTCGAGTTTCGACGAGATCGTCGCGCATCTGATCGACATGTCGGTCGGCGCTCTCGAAGCGCCTTGTACACCCATGGATTGAGCCGGCGTCGCCGGCGACCCACAGCATCGGAGGCAGTAATTGTCAGCCATGACGACGTCGCGGACAGTGGAGATCGGCGGCCACTCCATCGAGTTCGGACCGCGCGGAATGCGCCGCAATGCAGACGGTTTCGAGTCGAAGCCGTACGCGCAGTTCGAGGTGCGTCCGGTCACGCCCTTCATCGGCGCCGAGATCCACGGCGTCGACCTGCGGGATCCGAGCAGTGCGGTGATCGAGGAGTTGCGTCGGGCGCTGCTCGAATGGAAGGTGGTCTTCTTCCGGGATCAGCGGATCTCCGGGCTGCAGCACCGTGACTTCGCAAGACATTGGGGAGAATTGGAGATCCACCCGCTGCTGCCGCAGGGTGAGGTCCCCGAAGTGGTCCACTTCGAGCGCGGCGAGGACAACCCCGGCACCGAGAACATCTGGCACGTGGACGTGACGTGGCAGAAGCGCCCGCCGCTCGGGTCGGTTCTGCGGGCTCTCGAGGTGCCGGGGGCCGGTGGCGACACGCTGTGGGCCGACATGGGCAATGCGTACGACTGCCTGTCCGACGAGGTCAAGGCGAAGATCGAGGGCAGGTTGGCGATCCACGACTTCGTGCCGTCCTTCGGTCGATCGATGGGACCCGAGAAGCTCGCGCAGATGAAGGAGGCGTATCCGCCGGTCGAGCACCCGATCGTCCGGATTCATCCCGAAACCGGTCGTAAGACCCTGTTCGTCAACAGTTTGTTCACGACGCACATCCCGGACATGGACCCGGCGGAGGGAGAACCACTGCTGCGGCACCTGTTCGATCAGGCCAAGGTTCCCGACTTCCAGTGCCGATTCAAGTGGCAGCCCAACTCGATCGCCTTCTGGGACAACCGCGCAACGCAGCACTACGCCGCCAGCGACTACTTCCCGCACCGTCGGGTGATGGAGCGCGTGGCCATTCTCGGGGATGTCCCCGCCTGACCTGGGTTCCTCGAACCGACACTGGGAGTGAAGAAAACCATGGTTCGATCTCTCGATGATCTGTCCGGACGGATGCTGCGCAACGCGGAGCTGGACGCGTCGTGGCGGAGCCTGTGTGACAATCTGAGCCGAGCGTCCGAGGTGATCGCGAGCAATCCTGTCTCCGACGATCCCGCCATGCGGGCGGCCGGGTATCGCTACCTGCTGAACCTGCTCAACGCGGGACTCGAGCAGGTCGTCTTCAGCGCGGATCCGGACTATCCGGAAGTCGGTCACCTGCAGGACAACACGAAGCGGTACGCGACCGAGTCGCCGGACTGCCTCTTCGGTCATGCCGTCCTCGACCCGAACGGATCCTACCGGCTCACCGGCACCGGTGGTCGGGCCCGGTACATCGGGCTGACGCTGTACGACACCGTCAACCTCTACGAGAAGGTGCAGTCCGGCGGCGATGCACCGAAGGACTACCGTGCCGCGTTCGAGGCGGCCACCGGATCCACGCTGGGTGCGACGTCGAACCCTGGTGGAATCACGTTGCAGGACAACGGGGATTTCGAAGTCGTCATCAGCGCGCAGCCGCACGAGGGTAACTGGCTTCCGATGGATCCGCGGACCGGGAACCTGATCACCCGGCAGTACTTCTACGACTGGGACGGTGAGGATCCGTACCACATCTCGATCGAGCGACTCGACATCGACGGGCCGGGGCCGGTGGCCGAGCCGGTGGCCGTCACGGGGCAGGTCGAGTCGGTCGGACGTTTCGTCGGGGGCTTCGCCGAATACTGGGCCGCGATGTACCGTCTGCGCGACGCCGAACGCAACGTCCTGCGGACGCAGCCGCCGGTCAGCTCGACGTACGCTTCCGACGGTGGTCATATCGCCTACGGTGGTGGATCTTTCGAGATCGGTCCGGACGAGGCCCTGATTCTCGAGGTAACGCCGCCGGACTGTCACTTCTGGAACATCCACCTCGGGGACTACTGGGGGCAGTCGCTCGACTACACGTATCGCCAGACCTCGCTCAACGGTCACCAGGCCGTGCTCGACGAGGACGGGGTGTTCCGGGCCGTCGTGGCGCACCGCGACCCCGGCGTCGCGAACTGGCTCGCCACGGCCGGGAACACCTTCACCCGGTGCGTGTACCGGTGGTGGCTCGCGTCCACCCCGGATCTGCCGGCGCCGACGGTGCGTAAGGTGAGGTTCGACAAGGTGCTCGCAGCACTGCCCGCCACGACCGCGCGACTCGGGGCGGAGGAGCGCCGCGACATTCTCGGTCGACGGCGTGCAGCGGTGCTGAAGCGCTACTTCCGTTGAACCACACGGTGTGTGAGAAGGGATCGTCACGGTGACACTGCACGGCTGGCGTCCGAGAGCGTTCCGGGACGGGGACGATCCCGATCCCAGGTTCACCTTGGCCAACGAACGCACGTTCCTGGCCTGGGTTCGCACGGCACTCGGCCTGATCGCGGCGGCCGTCGGTCTCGAGGCGTTCGGCGCCGACGTCGTCGGCCCGACCGTCCACACGGTCCTCGTGGTGGGTCTGCTCGTCGGCGCCATCCTGCTCGTCGTGTTCGCGTTCCTGCGCTGGATGGGCGTCGAGGCGGCGATGCGGATGGGCCGGAGCCTGCCGGTGCCGGCCCTTGCCGCGCTCCTGGTGGGGCTGATCGCGGGTGCCGGCGTCACGCTGCTCGTCGTATTGGTGAGTCGGTGACGTCCGCGGCCGCCGCCCACCGGGATCCGGGACTCCAGCCGGAACGGACGACACTCGCGTGGGTGCGCACCGCGGCGAGCCTGGCGGCGGTCGCGTTCCTGTGCCTGCGTTACGTCCCGGGGTCATCGGTCGTCGTCCAGATGGTCGGAATGTGGGCGATCGTGTCGTCGTCGGTGGTCGTGGTGACCGCGCGGCGCCGCTACGAGCGCATGAGTACCGCGTTCGGGGACGAGCGGGTGGTCTATCCGTTCGCGCTGATGGCGGGGCTGGCGGTCACGGTCGTCGTGCTCGCGGCGGCGTCGGCGGTCGTGATCCTCGTCGTCGGTCGGTGACGATCTCGTCGCATCCCGCCGTCGCACGCGGTGGTCGGTGGTTGCGCGGAGGGGACGTCCGTGCCTCCCACTGGCCGGGATCTGTGCGCGTCGTCACAGCGGCAGCAGGTAGGGATAGTTTCGGACTTGCGTGATTCGCGGTCCCCGATCTCGAGGAGAGCAGCAATGGAGGAGTTCGAAGGCAAGGTCGCACTGATCACCGGCGCCGCCCGGGGACAGGGGCGATCCCACGCCGTGGCGTTCGCCGAGCGTGGCGCCGACGTCGTCATCTGCGATCGCTGTGAGGACAGTGATTCGGTGTTCTATCCGCTCGCGACAGAGGACGACCTGGCCGAGACGGTACGTCTGGTCGAGGCCGCCGGTCGCCGCGTCATCTCGGTCAAGGCAGACACCGCCGACCGCGAAGCGATGGACGCCCTGGTCGCGCGCGCCGAGTCCGAGTTCGGTCGCGTCGACATCGCCGTCGCCAACGCCGGCGTCTCGGTCGCGGCCCCCATCCAGTCGATGACGTCGGCGCAGTGGAACGAGGCCATCGGCTCCAACCTCACCGGCGTCTTCAACACCCTCGGCGCGGTCTCTCCCGGCATGATCGAGCGTGGCTACGGCCGCATCGTGACGATCTCGTCGATGCTCGGTCGCGCGGGCAACACCAACATGGCTGCGTACGCGGCGTCCAAGTGGGGCGTCATCGGCATGACCAAGAGCGCGGCACTGGATCTGGCGCAGAACGGCATCACGGTCAATGCGATCGCACCCGGCAACATCTCGACCGGGATGATCCACAACAAGGCGCTGTACTCGATGATGCGTCCGGACCTCGAGGCACCGACGATGGACGATGTCGCACCCGTGTTCCAGAGTCTGCACGCGCAGCCGGTGCCGTGGCTCGACCCGTTCGAGATCACCCGGGCCGTCCTCTTCTTCGCCGCCGAGGCCAGCGCACACATCAGCGGCACCGTCCTTCCGATCGATGCGGGTAACGCAGCACGCGTCACCGGGTGATCGCGATCCCGAGGCCCGTTCCGGGAAACACCCGGAGCGGGCTCGTCATCGGGGCCCTCAGCCTGAGCGGGATCCTGGTCGCGCTCCTGCAGACGCTCGTGGTGCCGGTTCTGCCGGCATTCGCGGTCGACCTCGGTGTCCCGCCGACGAGCGCGTCGTGGCTGGTCACGATCACGCTGCTGACCGGTGCCGTCGGCACACCGCTGATCGGCCGGCTCGCCGACATGTTCGGCAAGCGCGCGATGATGCTGGTGTGTCTCGGACTGATGGTGGCGGGCTGGGTGCTCGCCGCCGTGGGGCCTGGCTTCGCCACGGTGGTTGCCGGGCGTGGTCTGCAGGGTTTCGCGTTGGCGCTGATGCCGGTCGGGATCAGCATGATGCGCGACGTGTTGCCGCCGGAACGGCTCGGCAGCGGGGTCGCGCTGATGAGTGCGACGATCGGTGTCGGCAGTGTGCTCGGGATGCCGCTCTCGGGGGTCCTCTACGAACACCTCGGCTGGCAGTCGCTGTTCTGGATTCCGGCGGGGTTCGCGGTGGTGATGGCGGTGCTGTTGCCGTTCGTGGTTCCGGAGTCGGACACGCGCGCGTCCGGGCGGTTCGACTACCGGGGCGCGGTGCTGCTGACCGCGGCGTTGACGGCTGTGCTGCTCGCGATCTCGAAGGGCGGCACGTGGGGGTGGGGGAGTTGGCCGACCATCGGCCTCGTCGTCGGCGGCGTCTTCGGGTTGATGATCTGGGTTCCGTTGGAGCTGAGGATCTCCCACCCGCTCGTCGACCTCCGGACGACGATGCTGCGCCCGGTGCTGGTGTCCAATCTGTGTGCGCTGCTGCTCGGGTTCGCGATGTTCCTCAGTTCGTACGCTTCCACACAGGAACTGCAGGTGCCCGCGTCGACCGGGTACGGACTCGGCCTGAGCGCGGCGGCGGCCGGACTGGTGATGTTGCCCGGAGGCCTGGTGATGATCCTGTTGGCCCCGGTGTCGGCGGCCATGATCCGTGGGTGGGGTGCACGGGTGACGCTCGCCGCCGGTAGCGCGGCGATCGTGCTCGGGTTCGTCGAACGCGGCGTGTTCGGCACCGGTGTGCTCGTCATCGGGGTCAGTGCCTTCGTCGTGTCGGTGGGCGTCGGATTGGCGCTCGCCGCCATGCCGGTGCTCATCACGGTGTCGGCTCCCCTCGACCAGACGGCGTCCGCGAACAGCGTCAACAGCCTGATCCGCTCCGTCGGAACCTCCGCCGCGAGCGCGGTGGGTGCCGCGGTCCTCGCCGCGTCGACCGTGATGGCGGGGTCCGTCGTGGTTCCGGCCCAGATCGGGCTGGACCGACTGTTCTGGCTCGGCGCCGCGGTGGCCGCGGTGGCGCTCGTCGTCGTCACCTGCGTGCCGATCCCGACCGGGCGATCGGCCGTGCAGGCACGCGCTGTCGTCGACGAGGGTGACGCGATCCGAATGCGCTGAGCGGCTACCAGTCCATCCGGCCGCGGTGCCAGTTGTCGTCGTACCCGCCGTGCGAGATCCACACCGCCGCCATCACGATGTAGGCGATCGCGAGCAGCACGAGGATTCCCCCGAGGATCCACAGCGACAGTTGGCCCAGCTTGCGGACGCGCTCGGATGCGTACTGGGCTCCCGCGAAGTCGCCTCGGGCCCACCTCGGATACACCTCGAACGCGTTGCTGAACGCGGCGAACGCGAGCGGCCAGAAGGCGACCAGCGCCGCGACCGCCCAGCCGGCATTGGTCGGCGGCGGTGGTGGCGGCGGCGCGGGCGGTTGTGAGGGGGCCGGCGGCGTGGGAGGAGTCGACTCCGGCGGGGGCGGAGTCGGATCCGGCGTGGATGCGGTCATGACAGCGCTCCCTAGGCTCAGGTCACCATCGGTTGTCGTGCATCACCTTCGACGGTACTCCGAATGCCGGTTCGGTCCCGTCCACGACGACGCCGGTGGTGCCTGGACACTGACCAGGCACCACCGGCGTCGGTGGATCGGGATCCGGCTACCCTACGGCAGCAGCTGATCCATGAACGAGTTGGTGAAGATGCGGTGCGGGTCGATCTCGTTGAACCGCGCGTTGGCCGTGTCCCAGTTCGGGACGTTCGCCACGCCCTCCATGTAGGTGGCACGCATCTTGGTCTTGACGATGTTCTCGTCGGTGTACGGGTCGGGGCCGAATGCCCAGCCCTTCGACCACTCGGGGCGGAACGTGGCGTCGCTGTTGTTGTAGTGCGACCGCATCCACTGCTCCATCTCCTGATAGAACTCGAACATGCCCGGGGTGCCCGGGACGCCGAGAACGTTCAGCCAGATGGCGACGTCCCACTCGGGGTGGTCGGGACGCGGACGGGTCGCCGAGATGGTCGGCGGGCCCGCCGACGGCACCTTGACGTCGGCCGGCTGATCGAGTCCGCAGCAGCGGATCTCGACCGGGCCGTTCAGGGGGAACTCGCCCTTCGCGCGGTAGAACTCGATGCGCTCGTTGAACCACTGGGTGAAGTCGTGGATCACGGTCGCGATGTTGGCACGGCTGGTGACGACGGCGCCGCCGCCCTCGGTGAGACGCAGCGTCGTGGCCTTGATGTAGAACTGGACGTCCTTGGACCAGCCCCAGATGTCGTTGGCGTTCGTCGCGGCCAGGCCGAGCTTGGTGATCTCGTACATCGCGGGACCGAAGAGCGGTGCGATACCGGGGTTTCCAGCGTTGATCGCACCGATCATGTCGGTGATCGGTTCCGGCAGGTTGTCGGAGAACACGTAGTTGTACGGGCCGGTGACCTCACGCGACTGCGGAGGCTTGCCGACGAGCGAACCGGCACTGCCGAGGCTGCCGTTCGAGGAGTCCGGCTTGGTCGGGGAGTTCGACCAGACCTTCATCCACGGCCTGTCGGTGAAGGGGTACCAGATTGCCTCGGCGCGACCGGATTCGGCAATGAACTTCTCGAACGTCCGACCCTGCGCGCCCTTCGGCCCGAACAACTCCTGCCAGGTGATGTCGGTGAAGCTCTGGCACCGCTGGCGGACGTTCGGGCCGGCCTGCATCGTCACCGAGGTGAGGAAGCAGCGCCCGAGGTTGGCGAGCATCGGGGTGATGTCGGGATCGTTGCGCTGGTACGTCTTCAGTGCGTACTTGCTGCCGTCCCACACGACCGCAGTGAGTTCGGTGACGAGGTTGCTCAGCGAACCGAACGTGTGGCCGGCCACCGGTGCCTCGCCGTCGGCGGGCAGGGCCGCGCCGTGGGCATTCACCGCGAGGGCGCCACCGATGGACAGCACGCCGGGAGCCGGCAGGTTGGCCCAACCGAGGCCGTGTACCTGCAGTTCGGTCACGATCGCTTCGATGCTGGCGCCCGCACCGGCGGTGACGGTGGCCGGGGACCCGTTCGGCTGCACCGACACGTCGTTCAGGTGCGTCATCGTGTCGGCGAGGATCACCTTGTCGACGTTCGCACCCTTCTCGACGGTGAGCGGGGTCCAGCCGTGCATCGCGCCGCGGGGGCGGACCTTGTAACCGTTCTCGTGCGCCCAGTTGGCGAGGACGACCACGTCGTCCGCCGTCTTGGGCGAGCAGACCCAGGTGGCGTCCAGCATGATCTCCTTGGACCAGTTCTGGTACGCCTGCTGGAACAGTGCGATGTTCGGCGGGAAGTTCGGCGGCGTCGGGAGCGGCGCGACCGGACCGGAGGATCCGAGGGAACCCAGGGAACCGGCGGATCCGGCGGGAACCGCGAAGGCCGGTGTCCAGCCGCCGACCACGGCTCCGGCGGCAAGGGCACCGGCGCCCGCGGCGAGGAATCCTCGCCGCGACAGCCGGGACTGCTCGTCGTTGAGCGTCATTCGTGTACTCCAAGGTGTGTGAGGGGGAATGAAGTCCGGGTGCAGATATGCCCGGTCGGGTCGACGAGCACATCGACCCGACCGGTACAGCTTCGTGTTGCCTACGCGACGGTGAGCACGACGTCCGCCAGCGCCGGCGAGTCGTCGCGCTCGGGAACTGTTGCAGAGATGAGCAGCCGGTCGGCCTCTTGCCAGATTCGTGTCCGAAGCGTTTCGCCGGGAAAGACTACCCCCGCGAAGCGGGCGCGGAATCCCTTGACACGATCGGCATTTCCGTCAAGGACGGTATCGGTCGCTACCTTGCAAATAATCCCGTATGTACACAGTCCATGCAGGATAGGCGCAGGAAAGCCCGCCGCGGAGGCGAATCCGGGATCCGAATGGAGCGGATTGCGATCTCCGCACATCCGATACAGCAGGGCCTGCTGCGGAAGGACCTGCGAGATCACCTCGGCGTCGGGCTCCCGATCGGGCAGTGCGACCGACTCCGACGGGCCACGTTCACCCCCGAAATCACCCTCGCCACGTGCGAAGATCGACGATCGCGCCGTCCACAGCGGTGAGCCGTCCAGTGCGACGGTCGACGACTCCTGGACGATCACCGCAGCCTTGCCCTTGTCCCACACCTCGGCGATCCGAGTGGTGGTGCGGGCTGAACCGCTCGCCGGAATCGGCTGGTGGACGGTCACTTCCTGGCTGCCGTGCACGACCTTGGCCAGGTCGATCTCGACGCCGGGGAACGACACACGCGGGGCCTCGGTCGCGTGGATGTTCGCGACCACCGTCGCGAACGTCGGCAGGACCTGAGGCTTGGCATCGTCGAGGTACCTGAGTTCGCGGGGATCGAGTGGGCGCGCACCCGCTCCGATGCCCAGGTGGTACAGCTGGACGTCCGACGGGGTCCAGGAGAACTCCTGCGCGGGGAGCTCGGCCCCGATCGCGATCGACGGGTCGATGGGCACTGTGTTCTCCTGTCAGTTCGTCACGGACTGTGCTGCGGCGCGGGCACGGTCGGCGATGTCGAGCACGGCCAGGTACGCGAAGGTCATCGCGGGACCGATGGTCGCGCCGGGGCCGGCGTAGGTGTGGCCCATGACGGGGGAACTGCAGTTGCCCGCGGCGTACAGGCCCTCGATCACGGAACCGTCCTCACGCACCGCGCGGCCGTTGACGTCGGTGACGATGCCGCCCTTGGTTCCCAGGTCGCCCGGCACCATCTTGATGGCGTAGAACGGCGCCTTGTCGATCTCGGCGAGGCTCGGGTTCTTCAGGCGCGGGTCACCGTAGTAGTGGTCGTAGCCGCTGTCGCCGCGACCGAAGTCCTCGTCCTTGCCGTTGCGTGCGAACCCGTTGAAACGCTTCACCGTCTCGACGAGGGTGTCGACCGGAAGCCCGGTCTTCTCGGCGAGTTCGGCGATCGTGTTCGCCTTGACGACGACTCCGGCCTTGAGCCAACGGCCCGGGAACGGCGAGCGCGGCGTGATACCGGCGAAGGTGTACCGGTTGCGGTAGCGCTGGTCGAGGATCATCCAGGTGGGGATGTTCTCGCCCGGACCCTCGCCCTGACCGAATTCGCCGCCGTACATCATGTGGGTGGCCTCGACGTACGGTGCAGCCTCGTTGCCGAATCGCTTGCCGCGGGTGTTGACCATCATGGAGCCGGGCAGCGTGCGCTCCGACAGCGCGAACCACGGTCCGCCGGTGAGCGGGATGGACGGGCCCCACCACGCGTCGTCCATGAAGTCGACTGCCGCACCCAGCTTCTGACCCGCGAGGATGCCGTCACCGGTGTTGGCCTTGGCGCCGACGGTCCACTCGGTGCCGATCGGGTCGCGCTGATACTTCTTGCGCATCTCGTCGTTGTGCTCGAAACCGCCCGAGCCCAGGACGACTCCGTGGCGGGCGTGGATGATCTGCTCCTCACCGTCGACGACGACCTTCACGCCGCGCACGACGCCGTCCTCGGTGAAGAGGTCGGTGAGCGGGGTGTTCAGCAGGATCGGGACGCCGGCGTCGCGCAGACCCAGACGCAGTCCGGCCATGAGGGCCTGTCCACGCACCAGCAGGTCCTTGCCCCGGGCCTTCGCGGCCAGGAAGCGCATGCCGACCTTCATCGCCCGCACCGGTCCGCGGCGGTTGCGCATCAGCAGGTTCAGCCAGCGGTAGTCGGCCTGCGTGATGACGAAGTTCTTGGGCGCCTTCACGTAGTCCGGCTCGAGGTTCCGACGGTCGTCGCCCAGTCGGTTGCCGTCGAACGGCACGGGCTCGACCGAGCGTCCACCGAGGCGTCCGCCCGGTGCCTCCGGGTAGTAGTCCGAGTACTCCGGCACCCACTGCAGTTCCAGCGCACTGTTCTTCAACACGAACGACAGCATCTCGGGGCCGCGGTCGATGTAGGTGTCGATCTTCTCGGGGGCGACCACGTCGCCGATGATGCTGTGTAGATAGGTGCGTGCCGCGTCCGTCGTGTCGGTGACTCCGTCGCGCTGCAGCACCTCGTTGTTCGGGATCCAGACACCTCCGCCCGATCGTGCGGACGAGCCGCCGTAGTGCGCTGCCTTCTCGACGACGACCACGCTGAGGCCCTGGTGGGCGGCGGTAAGTGCGGCGGTCATGCCGGCGGCGCCACTGCCGACGACGACGATGTCGTATTCCTGCTTGCTCATGTAGAACACGTTATAGAATGAGGTGGCTGCCAGTCCATGCTTTCTGCCAGGAAGTATTGCTGGGAGCGCCCGATCGTGTGGTTCGCAAACGAACACACGTTCCAGCCGGTTCGCGGTGTCGGTGGGTGAGGTTCGGAGTGTCGACCGCCCGTCATCACCGAGAACCCCGGGACGCACCGACTCCGACGAGGAGCAGGACGTGCTGTCGATCCGACTTCTCCCGCTTCTCCGGGTTCGGTTCGGTCTCCCTGCGTTTCGAGTAGGAGTGCGCATGAACAGGGCAAGCGTCGCAATCGTGGGGTCGGGGAACATCGGCACCGACCTGCTCTACAAACTCCAGCGATCCGAGTGGCTCGAACCACGCTGGATGATCGGCATCGATCCCGCCAGCGAAGGTCTGGCGCGCGCCCGCGCGATGGGCCTCGAGAGTTTCGCGGACGGCATCGACCGACTGCTTGAGCAGTCCGAGAAGCCGGACATGGTGTTCGAGGCGACGTCGGCGCACGTGCACCGTGAGGCGGCGCCCCGGTACGCCGAACACGGCATCCGTGCGGTGGACCTGACCCCGGCCGCGGTCGGGCCCGCCGTGGTGCCGTCCGCCAACCTGCGCGAGCATCTCGATGCGCCCAACGTCAACATGATCACGTGCGGCGGTCAGGCGACCATTCCGATCGTCCACGCGGTCTCGCGCGTCGTCGATGTCCCGTACGCAGAGATCGTCGCGTCGGTCGCGTCGGTCTCGGCCGGGCCCGGCACCCGCGCCAACATCGATGAGTTCACCAAGACCACCAGCCGTGGTGTCGAGGTGATCGGCCGCGCCCGCAAGGGCAAGGCGATCATCGTCCTGAACCCGGCCGATCCGCCGATGATCATGCGCGACACCATCTTCTGCGCGATTCCGGAGGACGCCGACCGGGATGCGATCGCCGAGTCGATCCGTCGGGTGGTCGCGGACGTCCAGCAGTACGTGCCGGGCTACCGGCTGCTCAACGAGCCGCAGTTCGGTGATCCGACCGTCGTCTCCGGCGGGCACGCGACGGTCACCACGTTCGTCGAGGTCGAGGGCGCGGGCGACTTCCTGCCCCCGTACGCGGGCAATCTCGACATCATGACCGCGGCGGCGACCGCGGTGGGCGAGGAGATCGCCCGGCAGTTACTCGGCGTGAGGGCGTGAGCGACAATGGGCGACACAGGCGACAAGACTCTCGCCAGGGCAGACCGGAAGGACGCCGTCCACGTCGACGGCGCGCGGGACATCCGGGTCACCGACACGTCGCTGCGCGACGGATCGCACCACAAGCGTCACCAGTTCACCGGTGACGACGTGCGCTCGATCGTCGCTGCGCTCGACGGCGCCGGTGTCCCGGTCATCGAGGTCACCCACGGCGACGGTCTCGGGGGTTCTTCGTTCAACTACGGGTTCTCGAAGACACCCGAGCAGGAACTGGTCAGGATCGCGGTGGAGACGGCGCAGCAGGCGAGGATCGCGGTCCTCGTGCTGCCGGGTGTCGGCGTCAAGGAGGACATCGTCGAGGCGCAGGACAACGGCGCCTCGATCTGCCGTATCGCGACGCACTGCACCGAGGCGGACGTCGCGATCCAGCATTTCGGGTTGGCCCGCGACCGCGGCCTCGAGACCGTCGGCTTCCTGATGATGGCGCACACCGTCCCGCCCGAGACGCTGGCGCGGCAGGCCCGCATCATGGCCGACGCGGGCTGCCAGTGTGTGTACGTCGTCGACTCGGCCGGGGCGCTCGTGCTCGAGCAGGTCTCCGAGCGGGTCGAGGCGCTGGTGCAGGAACTCGGCGACGACGCACAGGTCGGTTTCCACGGGCACGAGAACCTGGGGCTCGGCGTCGCGAACTCGATCGCGGCGGTGCGTGCGGGTGCCGAGCAGATCGACGGCAGCACAAGACGTTTCGGAGCGGGTGCCGGCAACACTCCGGTCGAGGCGTTCGTCGGTGTGTGCGACAAGATCGGCATCGAGACCGGCATCGACTTCTTTGCGATCGCCGACGCCGCCGAGGACGTCGTGCGCCCGGTGATGCCGTCCGAGTGCCTGCTCGATCGGCAGGCGTTGATGATGGGCTACGCCGGGGTGTACTCGAGCTTCCTCAGGCATGCCGAGCGTCAGGCCGACCGCTACGGCGTCTCCGCCGCCGAGATGCTGGTCCGGGCCGGCCGGCGCAAACTCGTCGGCGGCCAGGAAGACCAGTTGATCGACATCGCCCTCGAGCTACAGCGCGAGGCCGACGCGCACTGATTCGGGCCGCGGGCGATTCCAGGTGCCGTCGGGCGACGGAACGAAGCGAGGGGCACGCATCCTACTGGATGCGTGCCCCTCGCTGCGGGTGATCGCCTACTGCGCCCGTGTGTCGCGCACGTCGAGGATGCCCTCCATCACGGCGTGCTCGATGCTGTTGAGCAGCCGCGGGCAGGTCTGCCGCGACCCGGTCTGCCCACCGGACTCGGTGAACTCCGGGCACACCTCGGCGGGGTCGGCCTGCCACTGGATACTGGTGTGCTTGAAGCTGTTCTTGCGAACCAGGACGCACGTGCCGCACGCGCGGCACTGCACCTCCTGCATCCCGTCCTCGAGGTAGGTCTGCAGATCTACGGCGGTCTGTGCACGGACAGTCTCGACCCGGGCCGGACTGTCGGCGAAGTTCGGGGCCTTGGCCCAGGTCGAGGTCATCGTCACACTCCCGTCTTGTGCTCGTTCTCCGCAGCCTCGGCGGCGGCTTTCTGCTCCGCCTGCCGTGCCAGATTCGCGTCGACCTCACGCTGCCAGGCCTCGACGGCCTTGGTGGTGTCGATCTCGAACTCGAAGCGCTGCGTCGCCTTCTCGTCGATGTCGGCGACGTCGACATAGAACTGGTCGTACCAGCGGCGCAGCTGGTAGACCGGACCGTCCTCCTCGCACAGGAGCGGGTTCTCGATCTTGGTCTTGTTCTTCCAGATCGCGACGTCCTGCTCGAAGCCCATCGCCACACCCTCGGTGAACTTGCGGGCGAGCTTGTTGCTGGTCGCGTCGTCGAGGCCCTTCGGCTTCTCCACGCTCACGCCGTACATGAGCATGAACGAGTCGTGCGTGACCGGGTAGTGGCAGTTGATCAGGACGCTCTCGACCTTGTACCCGCTGTAGTTGTTGTGAAGCCAGTTGACCATGTACGACGGGCCGAAGTAGGACGCCTCGGAGTCGAGCACCGAGTCGCCGTACTGGGTGCCCATGTTCCCGACGTCCGGCCGGCCGTGGTTCTGCAGGTACTGGGTCGCGACGTGGCCCTCGAAGACGTTCTTGAAGTACTTCGGGAAGCCGAAGTGGACGTAGAAGAAGTGCGCCATGTCCACGACGTTGTCGACGATCTCGCGGCAGTTGGAGCCCTCGACGAGGATCCGGTTCCACTGCCAGTCGGTCCACTCGTCGGTCATGACCTGCGGCAGCTCGGGGATCGTGACGTCGTCCGGCGGGGGGTTGCCCTCGGGGTCGTTCCAGATGAACAGCTGCTTGTTGCGCTGCAACGTGGTCCACGAACGGGTCCGCGCGATCGGCGGCACGCGACGGGCATACGGGATGTCCGTGCACTTGCCGTTGCCGCCCCAGCGCCAGTCGTGGAACGGGCACGCGACGGAGTCGCCCTTGATCTCGCCCTGGCTCAGGTCGCCGCCCATGTGCCGGCAGTACGCGTCGAGCACGTGCAGCTGGTTCTGGCTGTCGGCGAAGACCACCAGCTTGGTGCCGAACGCCTCGACGGCGTGCGGCTTGCCGTCGAGAAATTCGCTCTCCAGGCCGATGCAGTGCCAACCGCGTGCGAAACGCGTCTGCGGAGCTCCCACATCGATCTCACGAATCTGCGCCATCAGTACCTCACATCCCTTCTAGCTGTTGCTAGAACACGTTATAGAACTTCGTCGGATTCCGCTAGATTTCGAGTGCTTGGGATCTGCATCGACTGCCGGTTACCAGTGGAATTCCGGTTTCCTCGACACGGAAGAGAACGTGTTCTAGTCTCAGGTCAAGTGAACATCTCTTACAGACGGGAGCGTCCAGTGGGTGACCAGGACAGCCGCGAGGTGATGCGGCGGATCGACGCGCTACTGCCGGTGCTGCGTGAACGCGCACAGGAGACCGAGGATCTGCGCCGTATCCCCGACGAGTCCATCAAGGCGCTGCAGGAGACCGGGTTCTTCCGCCTGCTCCAGCCGAAGCAGTGGGGTGGCTACGAGGCCGATCCGGTCACCTTCTACACCGCGGTCCGCAACCTCGCGAGCGCGTGCGGTTCCACCGGCTGGGTCGCCGGCATCATCGGTGTCCACAACTGGCATCTCGCTCTGTTCGACCAGCAGGCGCAGGAAGACGTGTGGGGCCAGGACACCGACGTCCGGATCTCCTCGTCGTACGCGCCGATGGGCGCCGGTGAGGCCGTCGAGGGTGGCTACAAGGTCAACGGTGCGTGGGCCTGGTCGTCCGGTTCCGATCACGCGACCTGGGTCGTCGTCGGTGGACCGGTCATCAAGGACGGCCGTCCGGTCGACTTCGGCAGCTTCCTGATCCCGCGCGAGGACTACGAGATCGACGACGTGTGGAACGTGGTCGGGCTGCGTGGCACTGGCAGCAACACCGTCGTGGTCAAGGACGTCTTCGTGCCGCGCCACCGCTTCCTGAGCTTCAAGGCGATGAGCAACCTCACCGCGCCCGGGCTCGAGCAGAACACCGCGCCGGTCTACAAGATGCCGTGGGGCACTATCCATCCCACCACCATCTCGACGCCGATCGTCGGAATGGCCTACGGCGCCTACGACGCCCACGTCGAGCACCAGGGCAAGCGCGTGCGCGCGGCCTACGCCGGCGAGAAGGCCAAGGACGATCCGTTCGCCAAGGTGCGGGTCGCGGAGGCGGCCAGCGACATCGACGCCGCGTGGCGTCAGCTGTCCGGCAACGTCGCCGACGAGTACGCGCACCTGCTGGCCGGCGAGGAGGTCCCGATGGAGCTCCGCCTGCGCGCCCGTCGCGACCAGGTGCGTGCGACCGGCCGGGCGATCGCCTCGATCGATCTGCTCTTCGAGAACTCCGGCGCGACGGCGTTGGCGAACGGCACTCCGATCCAGCGCTTCTGGCGTGACGCCCATGCGGGTCGCGTCCACGCGGCCAACGACGCCGAGCGCGCGTACGTGATGTTCGGTGGCGCCGAGTTCGGCCTGCCGCTCACCGACACGATGGTCTAGGGGCGGCAGATGACGACAACCGAAGAACTCACGTACGAGTCGACTTCCCGTTTCGCGCAGGTCCGTCCGGACCTGAAGCTGCACTACCACGAGGCGGGTGTCGGCAACGGCCCCACGATCGTGCTGTTGCACGGCGGCGGCCCGGGTGCGTCGTCCTGGTCGAACTTCGCCAGGAACCTTCCCGTTCTGGCGAAGCAGTTCCACGTGATCGCCGTCGACCAGCCGGGCTACGGTCAGTCCGACAAGCCCACCGAGCACCCGCAGTACTTCCGGCACAGCGCGTCGGCGCTGAAGGATCTGCTCGACACGCTCGGTATCACCGATCGTGTTCACCTGCTGGGCAATTCGCTCGGTGGTGGCGCCGCGGTCCGATTCGCCCTCGACTACCCGGAGCGGGCCGGACGGCTGGTGCTGATGGGCCCGGGCGGTCTCAGCGTCAACCTGTTCGCACCGGATCCCACCGAGGGCGTCAAGAACCTCGGCAAGTTCAGCTACCAGCCGACGCGGGAGAACCTCGAGGCATTCCTGCGGATCATGGTGTTCGACCAGAACCTGATCACCGACGAGTTGATCGACGAGCGGTTCGCGGCGGCGAGCACGCCGGAATCGCTGGCGGCTGCGAAGGCCATGGGGAAGTCGTTCTCCAGCTCCGAGTTCGAGCTCGGCATGCTGTGGCGCGACGCGTACAAGCTGCGCCAGCGGGTGCTGCTGATCTGGGGCCGCGAGGACCGGGTCAATCCGATCGACGGCGCCCTGGTGGCGCTCAAGATGATTCCGCGGGTCCAGCTCCACGTGTTCGGCGGCTGCGGGCACTGGGCGCAGCTCGAGAAGTTCGACGAGTTCAACCGGCTCGCAAGCGACTTCCTGCTCGACAGTGACGTTGCCCGAGGCTCCGCCCGAGATGGAGGCAACTGATGAGTATCCGTTCACTCGCCTACCTGCGCATCGAGGCGACCGACATGGCCGCCTGGCGCGAGTACGGGCTCAAGGTGCTCGGCATGATCGAGGGCAAGGGTGCCAACCCCGACAACCTCTACCTGCGCATGGACGACTACCCGGCTCGCCTGGTCATCGTGCCCGGGGAGCGCGACGGGCTCTACGCCGCCGGATGGGAATGCGCGAACGCCGAGGGCCTGCAGGAGATTCGTGAGCGTCTGGCCAAGGCCGACTGGGAGTTCGAGGAAGGCACCAAGGAGGAGGCGGCCGAACGCAACGTCGTCGAGTTCATCAAGTGCCGCGACGCGTCCGGTGCTCGTCTGGAGGTCTTCCACACCGTCGCGCTGCAGCACCGCCGCATCGTGAGCCCGTACGGGCACAAGTTCGTCACCGGCGAGCAGGGTCTCGGGCACGTCGTGCTCGCGACCAAGGACGACGAGGCTGACCTCGAGTTCTACCGCGATGTGCTCGGGTTCAAGCTGCGCGACTCGATGCGACTGCCTCCGCAGGTCGTCGGGCGTCCGGCGGACGGTGAGCCGGCCTGGCTGCGCTTCCTCGGCTGCAACCCGCGCCACCACAGCCTCGCGTTCGCGCCGTTGCCGAACCCCACCGGGATCGTGCACCTGATGGTCGAGGTCGAGAACTCCGACGACGTCGGACTGTGCCTCGATCGCGCGCTCCGCAAGAACGTCAAGATGTCGGCGACACTGGGCCGGCACGTCAACGACCTGATGCTCTCGTTCTACATGAAGACCCCGGGCGGATTCGATGTCGAATTCGGTTGCGAGGGACTCGAGGTCGAGGACGACAAGTGGATCGCCAAGGAGAGCACCGCCGTGAGCCTGTGGGGGCACGACTTCACGGTGGGGTTCAAGTAATGTCCGCGCAGGAGATGTCCGGGGTGGGAACGGGTGCGGAGATCGATCCGCGCGAGTTCCGGACCGTCCTCGGACAGTTCTGCACCGGTGTCACGATCATCACCACGGTCGACGACGACGCCCCCGTCGGGTTCGCGTGCCAGTCGTTCGCCGCGTTGTCGCTCGAACCGCCGCTGGTGCTGTTCTGCCCCACCAAGGGGTCCCGGTCGTGGGCGGCGATCGAGCGGACCGGGCGATTCTGCGTCAACGTTCTCTCCGAGGACCAGCAGTCCACCTGCGCCCGGTTCGGGTCCCGGGAAACTGATAAGTTCGCCGGAATCGATTGGACTCCATCGCCGTTGGGATCACCGATCCTCGACGGCTCGCTCGCGCACATCGACTGTACGGTCGAGACGGTGCACGACGGCGGCGACCACTACGTGGTCTTCGGACGGGTCCACTCGATGAGCGAGATCAAGACGGAGCGGCCGCTGCTGTTCTACCGCGGCCAGTACACCGGCATCGAGCCGGACAAGACGGTGCCGGCGCCGTGGCGGGACGACCTCGAGGCGTTCCTCACGACCGCCAGCGAGGACACCTGGTTGTAGGGCTCCGCACATCGGGGGATAGCTCCATCAGATGATGGAATTGGGGAAAAAGCTGAAGGGTCCCTTCACACGCTCGCAGCGTGTGAAGGGACCCTTCAGCCGGTTCGGGGGCGGCAGGGTCAGGCCATCAGGGCGGTGAAGCGCCAGTCGAGCACCGGACGATCCGCGCCGCCGTCATGGGCGTGGACGATCGAGCGGAGGTCCACGGCCCAGGCGTCACCGATCGGGTCGGCCGCCACCACCTCGAGGGCGCTGGTGAGAATGTCGCCCTCCCGCACCGGTCCGGTGTGGTCACAGGATTCCCAGCCCAGCACGGTTGCCAGGTTCGGCAGCGCCCGCACCGCCTGTGCAAGCGCGATGCCGATCGTGTGCCCGCCGTAGACCAACCGGGATCCGCCCACACGCTCGTCGTGGTGGACGGCGGCGATGTTCAGGGTGAGCCGCGCCAGTTCCGGTGCGCTGGTGACGACGTCGCCGCTGCTGGCGAACACCGCACCGACCAGGTCGGGGGAGAAGCGCTCGCCGGGAACCCGGTCCCGGTACGTGTTCAGGTTCCAGTCGTCGGGGACCGACCACGCCGGGGTGGTCGACGGGCCGATCGAGGACAGGTCGTCCGCGTGAACGACGCGTGCCTGGTCGGGGGTGTCGCTCAGCGGGAGCATCGCGCATCGGTAGAAGTCGAGGACGGTCCGTCCGTCCTGGTCGGTGGTCGTCATCCGGAGCGCGGCCAGCCCGGTGGGGCGGCGACCCGGACGAGCTGAGTTCTCGCGTAGGCCGACCACCTCCGTCCGCGTGTACAGGGTGTCGGCGAGGTGAGGGAACCGGTGGAAGCGTAGTCCCCGGTAGAAGAGGTTGGCCTTCACGTGGTGAGTGGCCAGAGTCGACTGCCCGATTGCGATGTCGCACACCAAACCCGGGTGGACTACCGCGGTGGGGGCGCCCGTGACCGCCTGCGACAAGTGGGCGTCGAGCGCCACTCGGATCCGGTCACCGAGGATCGCCTGATGCGCTGCCGAGAGGCCGTCGGTGAGGGTGACGCCGGGGGCTGAGTCGAACACTGTGCCGACCGACAGTTCGTCGAAGTAGGGGCCCCCGACGATGTGTGGTCCAGTCATGTCGTCAGACTCCGATCTGCGCAAGTGTGCGCCGGGCAGCAACCGCGACGGCCTCGTCGAGCATCTGCCCGTCCAGTTGCGCTGCTCCGGCCCCGGCGGATGCCGCCTCGGCCATCGCGTCCAGGATGCGACGGGCCTGGTGTACGGCTTCGGCTGTGGGCGTGAAGATTTCCGTGAGGGATTCGACCTGTTCGGGGTGGATGACCCATTTTCCGTCGAAGCCGAGATCTCGGGTCCACTGCGCCGCCGCGCGGAAGTCGGCGTCGTCGGCGATGGACAGGTGTGGGCCGTCGATCGCCTGGATACCGGCGGTGCGGGCGGCGATCAGGATGCGGTCCTGGACGTGCACCCAGCGTTCGGGAACGAACACGCCACCTCGACCGAGCGCGGCGCCCAGGTCGGCATATCCGATCACGACACTGTCGAGGCGCGAGGTTGCGGTGCAGATCTCGTCGATCGACGAGACACCCTGGGGAGTCTCCACGAGTGCCTGCAGCCGGGCGGGCGAGCCCAGTTCGGTCAGCAGCCGGTCGGCGGCGATCAGGTCGGTCGCGGTGTCGACCTTCGGCAGCACGATCCCGACGCTGTCGAGCATGCCGATCGCCCCCATGTCCTCCGCACCCCACGGGGTGCCCAGTCCGTTGACACGGACGGTGACCGATCGATCGAGTCGGTGCTCCCCGAGGAGTCGGAACACCAGGGTGCGTGCCTCGTCCTTGCGAGCAGACGTGACGGCGTCCTCGAGATCGAGCACTACCTCGTCGGCGGTCGACGCGAGGGCCTTGAGGATCTTGCGCTCGTCCGAGCCGGGGGCGATCAGCGCACAACGTCGGCGGTTCCGTCCAGTGGTGTTGCTCATTTCGCCTCGGCTTCCCCGAGAACGCCCATCTCGACGAGGTCGTCGACGGCGCGCTCGTCCATCCCCGCCGCAGTCGCTACCTCGCGGGTGTGCGCCCCGGGCACCGGAGCTGCGGCGGCGTCGGTGTAGCTGCCGGACCAGCGGAGCGGGGAACGCGAGGTCAGCATGGCCCCGATTCCCGGCTGGTCGATCTCCTGGACGACGGCGACATCCGCGGCGCTGCGGATGTCGGCCGCCACCTCGGCGAGGGTGCGGTAGGCGCTCCACAGCACGCGGGTGCCGTCGAACTCGACCTCGAGTTGGTCGAGGGAGCGAGACGCGAACCACGGACGCAGGACAGCCGTGATCGCATCCCGGGCCGCGTACCGATCGGCCTCCACGGCCAGGTTCAGTCCGCGATGCCGTTCGAGTGCGGAGAAGACCTCGGAGGTTCCGGTGACATCGACGAGCGCCCGCCACTGACCGGTCGTCAGCCCGACCACCATGACGGCCCGCCCGTCGGCGGTGGCGAAGTCCGCGCCGTAGCTACCGAAGAGCGCGTTGCCCTGCCGATCCCGCCCCGCGCCGCTGCGGTCGGCTTCCGCGACCCATCCCATGCTCGCGACCGCAGACAATGCGACATCATCCAGTGCGAGCCGGAGATACGAGCCCTCACCAGTCTGCTCCCGACGGCGCAGCGCCGTCACCAGTCCCAGTGCGGCGTAGAGCCCGGTGAGAAGGTCCCACGCGGGCAGAACGTGATTGACCGGGGCGTCGGATCCCTGCGGGCCCGTCATGAGCGGCAAGCCGACTTCCGCGTTGACGGTGTAATCGACGGCGGGTGATCCGTCGGCGTGGCCTTCGATGTGCAGATGGATCAGATCGGGACGGCGCTCGGTCAGGACGGTGTTGGCGAGCCACGGTGCGTGCGCGGCGTTCTCGAGCAGGATCCCGGAGTCGGCAACGAGATCGGTGACGAAGCCGCGGCCGGCCTCACTGCGCAGGTCCACGGTCACCGACTTCTTCGCCTGGTTGAGGGCCGCCCAGTAGAGGCTGGCACCGTCCTCGGTGACGGGCCAGCGGTTGCCGTCGACGGCGCCGGAGATCGGATCGATGCGGATCACCTCGGCGCCGAGTTCGGCGAGGACGCGTCCGGCAGTGGGCCCGGCGACGAACGACGACATGTCGACCACGCGGATTCCGTGCAGCGGTCGTGCGGTCATGACACCCTCTCGAAGATCGCGGTCAGCCCCTGTCCGCCGCCGATGCACATCGTCTCGAGCCCGTAGCGCACCTCGCGGCGCTGCATCTCGCGCAGCAGTGTCGTGAGGATACGCACGCCGGTGGCGCCCACGGGGTGACCGAGCGAGATGCCGGATCCGTTGACGTTGGTGCGTTCGCGGTCGACCGCACCGAATTTCCACTCCCGCATGCAGGCCAGTGCCTGTGCGGCAAAGGCCTCGTTGAGTTCGATCAGGTCGATCCGGGACATGTCCAGTCCGGCACGCTCGAGTGCCCGTGCCGTCGACGGCACCGGACCGATACCCATGAGCGACGGCTCCACACCGGCGACGGCCCACGTGACCAGCCGAGCGAGCGGATTCAGTCCCAACCGCTCTGCATGTGCTCGGGTCGTCACCAAACATGCAGCCGCGCCGTCGTTCTGACCGCTCGAGTTGCCGGCGGTGACGGTCGCCTCGGGGTCGGACTTCGCCATGACCGGGCGCAGACGGGCGAGTGATTCGACAGTGGTTTCGGCGCGGGGGTGCTCGTCCCTCGTGATCGTGTCGGTACCGCCGCCCTTGACTACGACGTCGATCGGCACGATCTCCTCCGCGAACTTTCCTGTCTCGATCGCGGTCACCGCGCGCCGATGCGAGGCCACCGCGAGTTCGTCCTGCTCCTGCCGGCTGATGCCGTACTTCCGGCGCAGGTTCTCGGCGGTCTCGAGCATGCCGCCGGGAACCGGGTAGTTCCGTCCACCCGCGGTCACGCGCCCGCGGCCCAGACGATCGTGCAGGGCTGCGGGCGCACCCTTGGCACCCCAGCGCATGGACTCGGTGTAGTACTCGGCGCGGCTCATGGATTCGACTCCACCGGCGATGATGAGATCGGCGACGCCCGTCTGGACACGCATGGCCGCGTCGAGCACCGCCTGCAGACCCGAGCCGCAGCGCCGATCCAGCTGCTGGCCCGGCACGGTGACCGGAAGTCCGGCGTCGAGTGCGACCACTCGGCCGATTGCCGGGGCCTCGCCGTTCGGATAGCACTGTCCGAAGATCACGTCGTCGATCGCCTCGGGTGCAATGCCTGTGCGCCGCAGCAGATCGGTGATCACCCCGGCGCCCAGATCGGTGGCGGGTACGTCGCGGAACACCCCGCCGTACCGCCCGACCGGGGTGCGCAGCGGCTCGCAGACGACTACATCGGAGGCTGACGGTGAATTACTCACTGCGGAAATCCCTTTCACGATCTGTCCACTGCTGCGCCCACTCGCGCAGTTCCACGGCCCGGATCTTCGTGCCGTTGCCGCCCACAGTGGTGGGCATCTTCTCGATCACGTGCACGGCCACCGGTACCTTGAACGCGGCCAGCGTCTCCGCGCACCACTGCCTGAGGTCGGCGGACGTGACCGCGGCATCCTCGGTGGGAACGACGAACCCGACTGCCTGGGTGTAACCACCGGGCCCGGTGATACCGACGACCTTCGCGCTCTGCACGTCGGTGTGCATCGCGAGGCGGGTATCGATCTCGGCGGGGTCGACGAGGAACCCGCGCAATCGCAGGGCGTCCCCCGCCCGGCACACGTACGTGAACCCGCCGTCGCCGGTGGCCACCGCCAGGTCGCCGCTGCGGAACCATCCGTCCGCCGTGAAAGCCTGTGCTGCGGCGGCCGGGCCACCCAGGTACGCGTCCGCGACGTTCGGGCCGCGAACCTGGAGTTCACCCTGTTCGCCGTCCGGCAGCACGGAGTCGTCGTACGGGTCGGCGATCCGAACCGCGATGTCGTGGCTCACGGGCCGCCCGCCGCCGTTCCACCGCACCGATTCAGGATCATCGTCGGTCCAGAAGAGCATGAGCGAGAACACTTCCGATGACCCGAACACGCCGGTGGTGAAAGCGTCGAACTCGTCCCGCGCCCAGCGCGCGATCTCGTGCGAGCGCCCGAGGAAGTCCGCGATGCCGAGCCACTTCAGTGACGACAGGTCTGCGCGGACGTCCTGCCACGCGTCGTGGAGTCTGCCGTAGAGATCGTCGCCACCGACGACGTGCGTCACCCGCTCGGATTCCATCGCGCGCAGAGTGGTGACGGGGTCGAAAACCGGAACCATGAGCACGGTTCCGCCGCCCGCGAGGGTCGCCATGGCGGTGTTGAAGCCGAACACACCCGACAACGGGAGCACACACAGCGTCACGTCACCGTGCGCGATGCCCATTCCGGCAGCATCCGCGTGGGCATGCCCTACGACGGCAGATTCCCGGTGTGCGGCCAGCTTGGGAGTGCCCGTCGAACCGGACGTCGTGAAGGCGACCGCGAGCGGGTCATCGGGATCGCCGATATCGCCCGCCACGGTCTGGGTTGCGGTCGCCGGCGTACGTGGCGCCGTCGCCCCGCACAGGTCGCCGCTACCTGCCTGCCACGAACCGGAACCGAGATCGAAGGCGGTGGAGACGAATTCGTCCGAGGGATCGGTACCCGGTGCCCGCACCAGTGCCACAGCCGGGACGTCGACGTCGCCGTGGGTAGCCGAGACGGCCTGGCTGAGCATGCCGAACAGGTCGAGTCCGTGGAATCGCTCGGCGACGGCCACCACGGCGGGCCGCGCCGCGCGGAGCACGTGCTCGACCTCACCGACGTTGTAGCGGGTGTTGATACCGATGACGTGAGCCCCGAGGGCCGACGCTGCGAACTGCCAGACGACCGTGTCCGACCAGTTGGGCAGGAACACCGCGACACACTGACCGCGTCGAAGACCGACCCGGACGAGCTCGGCCTCCAGTGCCCGCACGCGGTCGCGAAGCCGTGTCCTGGTGGTGGCGACGGCGTCCGTCCCGACCAGATCGATCGCTGCGGTCGCATCCGGCGCCGCAGCGACGAACTGGTCGAGGAACGATGCGAGAGTCGCACGAGTCATGATGCTGCCTCCGCACGTTCGGAGAGGGGGACGTCAGCCAATTCGTCCAGCCATGCGGCCGCGACCTCGGCGAAGTCCTCGACCTCCTCCATCGGATAGTGTCCGATTCCGGTCAACAACGTGAAACGGGCGCCGCGGATGCGCGCTGCATCGGCCTTCACCGTGTCGGGAACGATCCATGGATCCTGTTCTCCCGCAACCATGTGCACGGGACACGTCGTCAGGCACAGTCGTTCGCGGACGTCGTGGCCACCCCAGCCGATCAGGTCGGACGACGAGATCGCCGGATCCTCGCGGCGGTGCATGGTGGCGATCAGATCGGCGCGGTCGGCGGAGACGGTGTCGCCCACCGAGGCCAGGGTGCCGAGGTACGTCCGTTCGCCGCGCGACGGTCCGGCAACGTCCTCCAACTCACGGCGCAGGCCTGCGATGTTCACCCGGCCGGGCCCGGCTTCGGCGGCCATCGCGACCGCGCCGGCCAGGGGGCGTTCCGGCCGTGTGGCAAGGTCCAGTGTCAACTTTCCGCCGATCGAGCAGCCGATCACGTAGGGGCGCTCGATGCCGAGGGCGTCGAGCAACTTCCACAGCCAGTCGCCGTACACTGTGAGATCGGTGACGGGCCCCTTCGCGGCGGGCTCGGATCTGCCGTGTCCCGGTAGGTCGGGTACGACCACCCGATACCCCTTGGCGGCGAGAGCGGACGCGACATGACGCCACTGCACGCCGTTCTGGCCGGCGGTGTGGATACACAGGACGGTCGGGGTGGACTCGTCCGTCGCAGTGGAGCCACCTGTCGGGTGGACGATTTCGACGAAGCCCAGAGCCGAGTCGATCGTCACGTAGCGTGCCTCGATCACGACTGTGCCTCCCGGGCGATCATTCGAGCGTGTGCGATGAGGATGTTGAGTGGCTTGGTCAGCCGCAGATACTCGTAACCACTACCGGTGGAGGAGAATTCACCGGTGATGGCGCGCCGCATGAAGTCCTCACGGTCACCGAGGACGACGTCCACCCAGGTGTGCCCGGGGGCGACGAAGGTGAAGGTCGCGCCCTGGGGGGTACGCCGGGTGACGTCGATGATCCGGCCTCGATAGACCCGAAGGTGGATCTCACGGTCGTCGCAGCGCAGTCCGATCGTCCCGTCCCACGTCGCGAGTGACGACGAGAAGTCGGGGTCTGCCGCCAGCGAATCGCGCACGAGTGCACCCCAGCGGGCGGTACAGAAGTCGGTGGCGGACACCGTGGGAACGGACCCGCCATCGCGAAGCCGCCACGTCTCCACCGACTCTTCCCTCAGCGTGTTCACATTGTCGTGCAGGGTGACCCGTCGAACCAGCATCGTGGTGTCGTGTTCCGCCACCACCCGGGTGATCACGGATTCGGCGCGGACGCTGTCGTGGAGGCCGACCGGATCGTGCGTGGTCCAGGACAGGTGTTCGCGCACCGCAGGCGCGGAAGCGGGAAGCGGTGCCAACAGTTCCGCGACGGTCGGCCCCAGAAGGGAAGTGTCTGCGGGCAGAGCGGTGCCGGACTCTGCGAGCAGCGAGGTGACCCGGGCATGCCGACTCTTCCGGCGGTCACCGACCAGATGCGTCGAACGGGAGTGCGTGTCGACACTCATGACGAGGCCCGGCCGAGCAGTTCGTCGGAGATGATCCGCATCTGGATCTCGCTGGTGCCCTCGAAGATCTTCGTCAGGCGGGCGTCCCGCCAGTGCCTTTCGACCTGGAAGTCGGTGGTGTAGCCGGCGCCGCCGTGGATCTGCACGGCTTCGCTCGTGACCCGTTCGGCCATCTCGGTGGCGACGAGCTTGGCCATCGATGCCTCCAGTGAGCAGCGCTGTCCGGTGTCGATGTCGGTGGCGACGGAGTACATCAACTGCCGGGCCGCCTCGATGTCGGCGGCCATCTTGGCGATCTTGAACCGTAGGTGCTGGAAGTCGCCGATCGGCTTGCCGAACTGTCGCCGGGTGTGGACGTACTCGATCGAGTCCTCGAGGGCGGCACGGGCCAGGCCGATCGCACGGGCAGCGGTGTGTGCGCGTCCCACTTCGAGACCGCTCACGGCGAGGTAGAAGCCCTCTCCCTCCTGCCCGAGCATCTTGTCGGCCGGAACTCGGAAATTGTCGAAGGCCAACTCCCAGGTGCTCCAACCGAAGTAGCCGATCTTGCGGACCTTGTTGCCGGAGATTCCCTCGGGGAACGAGCCGCGCTCCTTCTCTATCAGGAAGGTGCTGATGCCGCGGTGGGGCTTGGCTGGATCCTTGTTCGGATCCGTGCGTGCGAAGAGCACCAGGTAGTCGGCGTCGTCGGCGTACGTGCACCACATCTTGGTCCCGTTGACCACCCATTCGTCGCCGTCGCGAGTTGCGCGGCACGAGATGTTCGCGACGTCGGATCCGGCCTCGGCCTCCGACAGCGCGTACGCACCGAGGTATTCGCCGCGGGCGACCCGGGGTAGCAGCGCCGCCTCCTGCTCCGGGGTGAACCCGCCGCCCATGCCATTGCCGCGGGCCAGCAGGCCGGACACGCTCATCCAGGCACGGGAGAGTTCCTCGGCGACCAGGCAGTACTCGAACACGCCGAGGCCCAGGCCGCCGTGCTCCTCGGGGATCATGATCCCGAAGAAGCCGATGTCGGCCATCGCTTGCTTCAGCGAATCGGGAATCGTGCCCTGTATCGGATCGAGTTCGTTCGCGATCGGCAGCACCTGCTTCATGGCGAACTCGCGCGCCAGGTCCCGTATCGCCAGACGTTCTTCGGTGAGGTACCGCGGGGAATCGACACGCGGCTGTGAAGGTCGGTGAGTCATGCGCTCTCCCTAGTAAAGATTAACGCTTGTTAACCAAGTAGAGCATGTGGTCGCGTGACGCGTCAATCGATCCGACGTCCGGTGTCTTCGGGTGGGGGAGCGGACGTCTCCGTCAGCGAGATCGGTATCCGACCAGGTTGAGGGCGTAAATGCCGTGGGTGTCGGCTACTTCCCGGGCGGAGAGTTCACCGTCGACCCGGAACCACAGTGCGATTCCGGCGCACATGGTCAACACTGCGGTGACTGCCTGGTGAACATGCGGAACATCGAAGACGCCCTGGGAGATGCCGTCCTCGGCGATCGCCACGAACAGGTGCTCCTGGGCGTCGCGGGACCCGACTACGCGTTTGCGGTCGACTTCCTCGAGGTAACGCAGTTCGGTGTTGGCGACGACGCAGGCTCGCTGGTTGCGGGCGGTGTACAGCGCGTGGGCGGTGACAGCCGCGCGCCACTGGTCGGCCGGCTCGGAACCGGCTTTTCGCAGTGCTTGGCGGGTTGCGGTGAACTGTTCGTCGCTCGCGGCCCTCAGGATCTCGACCAGCAGTTCAGCCTTGTTCTCGAAGTGGTTGTAGACGTTGGCGGCGCTGCAACCGGCATTCGTGGCGATGTTTCGCAATGTCGCACCATGGAAGCCGGCGGTGTAGAACTCGTCGAGCGCGGTCTCGAGGATGCGCTCGCGTACGCCTTCGTGTGCCGCGGTGCGCGTCCTGGCCAGGGCATTCGCGCCCGATCGGATGTTCATGTATCGGAGGGTAGAGCGGAGAGCTTGCGCTGATCAAGCGCGCTCCCGTGGGCCTTGACCAAGTCGGCCCACGGGCCTTATGGTCTGCCTCACATGAACGCCCGTTAATCAATGGGCGTCGGTATTCGCCCCACCCCCATGCTCATACCCCTCACGAGGAGGCTTACCCCATGAGCACTTCCGAAGACCGACTCGAAGACCGGATTCGCAGACTGGAGGACATCGAGGCCATCCGTCAGCTCGATGCCCGGTACTGCCGCCACCTGGACGACGGCAGCTGGGACGAGTTGATGGACCTGTTCACCGAGGACGGCGAGTTCGACGGGCTGTCGCACCCGAAGGGGCGCTCCGAGATGCGCGACTTCTTCGCCGGACTGGCCGAGGGCGGTCTCACATCGTTCTGGCACTTCATCACCAACATGGAGATCGAGCTCGACGGCGACCGCGCGACCGTTCGATCCTTCCTCTGGCAGCCGTGCGTCACCGACGGCGTGCCGTCGATCGCGGCCGGCCGCTACGAGGACCAGGTCGTCCGCGTCGACGGCCGCTGGGTCTATCGCGTCAAGCAGGTGCGGTTCCACTTCTTCGGCCCGCTCGCCGAGGGTTGGGACGAGAACCTCTTCGCACTCGACACTGCTCGGCGTGCGGCGGTCAACCCGTGAGCGCCACCGTCCACGGCGACCGTCCAGGAGCCGCCGAGTCCGTGCGATGGTCGGACATCCTCGACGTCGCCGAGTTCGTCGAACTGCGCCGTCGTCGGAGTGTGGTGACCAACAGTCTCGGTGCGTCGGCGATCGTGCTGCTCGCCGTCTTCCTGCTGGGATTCGCGTTCTTCCCCGACCAGCTCGGGGGCAACAACGTTGCAGGCATTCCGCTGTCGTTGTGGCTCATGTTCTCCCAGTTCGCCGGCACCTGGGTGCTGGTCTACCTGTACTTCCGCCTGACCCGGACCTACATCCAGCCCGCAGCCGACGCCGCCCTCGCGGCAATCGGCCCGGACCGACAGGAGCATGCGGCATGACCGGCGAACCCGACTTCCTCGCTATCGCCATCTGTGCGGCGGTGATCTCGCTGACCTTGTGGGTCACGTTCGCAGCCTCGCGGAGGAGTCGAAGCGCAGACGGCTTCTTCGCCGCAGGCCGTTCGATCACCGGGTGGCAGAACGGATTTGCCATCGCAGGTGAGTTCATTTCGGCGGGAAGCTTTCTCGGGACAACCGGGCTGATCTTCTACAAGGGCGTCGACGGCACCGTGATCCTGTGTGCGTCGGTGGTGTCGTTCCTCCCGGTGCTTTTCCTGCTCGCCGAGAAGATGCGCAACGTCGGCAAGTACACCCTCGCGGACGTGCTGGTGTTCCGCACCCAGGCGCGGCGGGTACGGGTGGTCGTCGCGTTCAGCACGATTGCGACGGGCATGTTCGTGCTCCTCGCGCAGCTCGTGGCGGCCGGCGTGCTGCTCGAGTCGGTATCGGGGATTCCGTTCTGGCTGTCGGTGATCGTCGCCGGAAGCCTCATGGGCATCTATGTCTTCGTCGGCGGCATGCTCGCCACCACGTGGGTGCAGGTGATCAAGTCCTCGATCCTGTCGGTGCTGGCACTGATCGTCGGCCTCGGCATCCTGTCGAAGTTCGGCTTCAGCTTCCCGAAGGTGCTGTCGAACGCCACCGAGCACGCCGTTGCCGGTGAGGCGGTCCTGTCCCCGGGGCTGATCTTCGCATCGGGAGGGGCCGTCAACCTCATCTCGTACGGACTCACGTTCGCGCTCGGGACGGCCGGTATGGCGCACATCCTCATTCGCTTCTTCACCGTGCCGGAGGCTGCAACCGCTCGACGCTCGCTCGGCTGGACTGTCGCGTTGTGCAGCGGCTTCTACCTCGTCGTGGTGCTGATGGGCTTCGGCGCCGCAGCACTGCTGGGCGACGGCGGCGCCGAACGAGTCGGGGCCGGAGGCAATCTCGCTGCGCCGGTGTTGGTGACCGAGTTGGGCGGCGGAATCGGCACGGTCGGCGGCTCCATTGCTCTGGCGCTGGTATCGGCGGTGGCCTTCGCGAGCATCGTGGCGGTGGTCGCGGGCGTGGTCATCTCGGCGGCGGGCACGTTCGCCCACGACGTGTGGCCGACGTTGACCCGCAGAAATGACAGCAAGACTGCGGATGTCGCCGCGCACACTGCGGACGACGCGGGGGAGGCCAAGGTTGCCCGATTCGGCGCCGTCGCCTTCAGCATCATCGCGATCCTGCTGACGATGGCGATCGGCGACACCACCAACATCACGTACTTCATGGGCATGGCGTTCATGGTCGCGGCGAGTGCGCACCTGCCGAGTCTGCTCCTGAGTCTGAACTGGCGGCGGTTCAACAGCACCGGCGCGGTGTGGGGCATCGTCGTCGGACTCGTCTCGACGATCGTCAGCCTGATGTTCACGGAGGCACTGTGGATGGGCAGTGGTCCAGCGCCGCTGCACATCCAGCTTCCTGTGATCATCACACTGCCGCTCGGCCTCGTGGCCTGCGTCGTCGGATCACTTCTGGGGGAGCGTCGGATCGAGTCGCGCGAGGACGCCGACGAGAAGTTCGCGGAGATGCTGGTCCGTGCGGAGACTGGAATCGGCGCCGAGATGGCGGCGTCCCGCTGAGCTGATCCACCGACGATGAAGGGTCCGTTCACGCGCTCGCAGCGCGTGAACGGACCCTTCAGCCCGTTCGGGGCCTTCAAACGCATCGCGCACGGGACTAGGCTGATGATCGGTACACGCGAGGTGGCCCGGTGGGCCCCGCGTGATCCGGCGGTCGCATCTCCCGGAAGTGAATGCGAACCGCAAAATCAATTGCCCGAGTGCCTGATCGGCGCGGGTATGTTCACGGCTTGCGTGACGCGTCGACGGTCGCCTCCAGTTGAGGATGTGAGATCCATGGCGAAGACGCTCAGGATGAACGAGTCCGTCGTCATCAACCGTCCGATCGCCGAGGTGTTCGAGTACCTCGCCGATCCAGCCAAGGTCGCTGAATGGAGCAGCAACATAATCGAATACGCGGTGCGTTCCGGCAGTCCCGACGAGGTCGGCGCTGTCATGGCGCTCACTGCAAAGGCGGCCGGCTCGCGTATCGAGGGGGCAGAGCAGGTCACCGTGTACGAGAAGAACAAGCGAATCGGCTTCGAGTCCAAGGAGTCACGGATGGGATACACCCGAGAGGTGGACTTCGACGGCGACGCGGACGGTGCGACTCGGGTGACCTTCACGATGGATACCGAACCCAGTTCGGGCCTGTTCAAGTTCGCTGACGCCATCGCCCAGAAGCTGTACGCCCGAGACGTGCGTAGCAACCTGGAGAACGCCAAGACGATTCTCGAGAATCCCGACAGCTGAAGGTCCGTTCACGCGCTCGTAGCGCATGAGGGGACCCTTCAGCTCGTTCGGGGGCCTTCATTGCGGACGGGTGCGGGTCTAGGATTGGGATCGGTGCACGCGATGTTGCCCGGTGGGTGCCACGTGGTCCGGCGGTTGCCGTATCTCTCGAATCGAGTTTCTGACCGCGAAATCAATTGCCCGAGTGCCTGATCGGCGCGGGTTTGTTCACGCTTTGCGTGACGCGTCGACGGTTGCCTCCAGTTGAGGATGTGAGATCCATGGCCAAGACGCTGAGGACGGAAGAATCGATCGTCATCGACCGGCCCGTTTCCGAAGTGTTCGAGTACGTTACCGATCCGGAGAAGATCGTCGAATGGTGGAGCAATCTGGTCGAGTACCGGACGACCTCCGGTGACCCCCATGAGGTCGGCTCGGTGTCCACCCTGGTCGCCAGGGTAGCGGGCGCGAAGATCGAGGCGACGGAGGAGTTGACGGCATACGAGGAGAACAAGCGGGTCGAGTTCGAGTCCCGTGATTCACGGATCGCATACACCCGCTCGGTCGACTTCGCCGGCGACGGCGACGGCGCCACGAAGGTGACGTACGTGCAGGACGCCGAAACCGGTTCGGGGCTGTTCAAGTTCGCCGACGCCATCGCCCAGAAGCTGTACGCCCGAGACGTGCGGGGCAGTCTCGAGAATGCCAAGACGATCCTCGAGAACCCTGACGGCTGAAGGGTCCCTTCATGCGCCGGCAGCGTATGGAGGGACCCATCAGCTCGTGCGGTGGGGCTTCAGAACCGTCGCGTACGGGACTACGCTGATGATCGGGACATGCGTCGCAGCCTGTCGGGCCGCGCGCCATCCCGCGGTCGCCGCTCCCTCGACGTCGTAGGTGAACCGCGAAATCGACTGCTCCAGTGCCTGATCCGCGTTCACGCGCTCGAGGCTTGCGTGGCGCGTCGAGCACACCTGCCAGCTGAGGATGTGAGATCCATGGCCAAGACGCTCAGTATGAGCGATTCCGTCGTCATCGACCGCCCGGTCGCCGAGGTGTTCGACTACCTGTCCGACCCGGACAAGGCCACCGAATGGTCGAGCGACGTGGTCGACTACCGGATGCTGTCCGGGGCTCCCGACGAGGTCGGTTCGGTCGCATCGACGACCCTGAAGGTCGCCGGGGTGACGGTCCAGGCGACGGAGGAGATCACCGCGTACGAGGAGAACCGGAAGATCGGGTTCGAGTCCCGCGACTCGCGGGTCGAGTACGCCCGTGAACTCGACTTCGACAGCGGCGGTGACGGGTCGACGCGGGTGACGTTCAAAGTGGACGCCAAGCCCAGCCCCGGCATGTTCAGGTTCGCCGATTCGGTGGCGATGAAGCTCTACGCCCGAGACGTTCACGGCAATCTGTCGAATGCCAAGACGATTCTCGAGACCCCGAAGGGCTGAAGGGTCCCGTCCGCCGGCAGTGCACGAAGGGACCCTTCAGCTGTGAGACGGCGGCTCAGCGGACGGTGAACTCCGCGGACGTGCCGGTGAACGGTGACACCACACCGTCCGGGGCCTTGCGGTCGCCGAAGTGCTGGATGCGGTACGTGCCCGACGGGGTCCCGGTCGGGACGTCCCACGTGATGCGCGCGATCGACGTATTCGGTCCTTCGCGGCGCCACCGGTACTTGGTGGCCCAGTCGCCGTCATCGGCGTGCCGCAGCCAACGACCGCCGTCGCGGCGCTGCACCTCGAAAAACGTTCCGCGGCGGTGCAGATCGTTCTTGGGATGTCCGGTCACGAACTCGACGGCCACCTGATCGCCGACCCCGGCGCTGCCGGTGGGCTGGACGACGACGTCGCCGAATGCGCGTCCGGGTAGTGGCTCGTCGAACGGGAAGTCCTGCCCGAAGCCGGGCTGGAATCCGGACAGGTCGCGCGGGGCGGGGCCGCGCGGGACGTCCGCGCCCGTCTTCATCGCCGCGGCGAGCTTGGCGAACCCCTGCTGGTAGGCGGGCAGGGTGTTCCGGCCGAAGAGCGTCGATCCGCCCTCGTACTGCTGGGCGTCGTACTCCTCGGGCGTCGTGCAGTAGCTCGCATACGCGTTGGCGTAGCCCTGGAAGATGACGTTCTCCAACGGGACTCCGAGTTCCTCGGCGACGGTCCGGCGGATCCGCAGGCCCGACACGATCGTGAACTCGGCCGGTCCGCCGACCACGTAGATGTCGCCGATCCGGATGAGCTGGATCTTGAGCACGTGCGGGACCCAGCCGTCCGGGGGCAGCAGGCCGACGGGCACCAGCACCAGCTTGGGGGCCTGCGCGTCGGCTAGCCACTGCGGCGTGGGGGTGTCGATGCCGCCGAGGGCGTCGATCATCGGGTTGCGGGTGCCCTCGGTGAAGATCTCGATCGCGGGGCCGTCCTCGGTGCTGCCCGCGGCCATCGCGGCGCCGATGCACGCAGGTGCGGTGCGGCGGGACTGGCCGTCGGACGTGTACTTGCCGTCCACCAACTGGTCGGCCATGTCCAGGTACATGATTCGGCTGTCGACGGTGGTCGACGACAGCGGCGCCGCCGCCTTGAACGCGGTCCGGGCCGCGGTCACCTGACGTTCGCCGATGAGCCGGGCGTTCTCGAACTCGTCGGCGGTGGGGCCGTGTCCGGGTTCGAGGTCGAGGTTGGGCGACATGTCCCCGGTGTTGGTCTGCGGGAAGCACGCCACGAATCCGGGCGCACCGTCGAGGTAGCGCACACCCGCGACGTCGTGCTCCCAGAAGTACGCGGCCGCACCCTTGTTGTCGCCCGAGATCAGGAGGTTCTTGTTGGTGAGCGACGCGCCGTGCGTGGGGAACCAGCCGATGCCGCCGACGTTGTCGCCGCCCTGGCTGATCTTGAGCACCCGCATCGAGGTGTCGATGCCGAGCGGGTAGTAGTCCTTGTCGCGCTGTGGGTTCCGATCGAATGCTGCACGCGAACGATTCACACTCGCGTCCTTCAGTTCGCTGCGCCCGTACGAGACGACCCCCGCGGCCAGGTTGTCGTGCGCGGCGACGATCGCCTCGACCATGCCGTCGACCTCGGCGCCGAAAACCTGCGGCTGGAAGCCGAGTGTCGCGAGGCTGTACGCGTAGTCCTGCGACGCACCGCCGCACGCGGCGTGCGAGTGCACGGCGGTGAGCATCACGTTCTTCTCGGTGTACAGGCCGCCGAACTTCTCCGCGAGCCGGGCGAGCACCGCGTCGTGCACGGCCTGGAACACCATGCACGTGTCGGCGCACGCGTAGACGACGCGGTTGTCGTCGGCGTCGGCGAAGACATAGGCGCGGACCCGGGTCCGCTGATGCAGACCCTCGGCGCGCTGATCGAAGCTGGAGTAGCCCATCATGCCGTTCTCGGCGACGGGGCCCGTCATGTCGGACAGCCCGACGCCCACCCGGAACTCTCGGGAGTCGGCGGAGCGGCGAGCGGGTGCGGCGGTGGTTCGGGGCAGTGCCTGGGCGGTGGTGCCGGCAACTGCTGCGAGCGCCGGTGCGGCCGCTGCTCCGGCCAGCACGGTGCGTCGACTGATCGTCACGACGAAGTCCTTTGCGCGAGGTCGAGAATCATTACTTGATCAAACGTCCAAGTCCTCAAGCAGACACCAGTCGGTCTCGTTTCGCAAGGGTCTCTTTCGCCGAATGTCGTCCCGGTTCAGACCTTCGCCGCGTCCCCGAAGGTCATCTGCAGGTCGGGGATCGTGGTGGTCATCAACGCCCGCCGCGGCAGGCCGAGAGACCGGAGTTCGGTGGCGATCGGGTGGTTGCCCAGACGCAGTTCGGCGCCGCCGAGTCGCGACCGGACGCCGCTGGGATTCATGTCCCAGGCCGTGTGCCGGGTGACCCCGTCGAGGTGCGAGTACGCCTCGAGCGACGTGTTGGCGCCGCCGCCGGGCGTCGGGATGCCCTGCTTGACGGTGAGCGCCGCGATGAGCCGGCCGTCCTGGCTGACCTTGCCGCGGCGGACGTCGTTGGTGTGGTCGGCCTCGAAGTCGGCCAGGATCTTGGGGAATCCCCAGATCCCGCGGCCCGCCGCGAGGGTGAACTCGCCGTCGACGGGCAGTTGGTGGATGAGCGCGCCGGCCCGGCCGGTGACCAGTGCCCGCAGGTCGCCGAGCACCGACGACCGCCCCCGGCCGCGGTGGTCGCGGACCATGAAGGTGACGCCGAACTCGTTGTACGGGCCGAGGTCTCCGTCGACGTAGTCGACGAACACCAGGCCGCACAGCCCGCGCCCGGGGCGGAACTGCAGGATCTCGAGGCCGGTGTGGTCGATGAGCGACTGCGCGGCCGCGGTCGGAACCGAGTACATCGCCATGAACGCGGTGGCGGTACGGACCTCGACCGGCATGTCGACCCGTCGCCCGAGTACCTCGTGCGAACTCATTCCGACACCACCCCGCGCAGTCCGTCGGCGCCGTAGACCTGTTCGAGCATCGACGTGAAGTCGGGTCCGCGGCGCAGCATCTGGCCGCCGTCGACGTTGACGACTTGTCCGGTGATCCACGTGGACTCCGGACCGAGCAGGAACTTGGCGAGTCCGGCGATGTCGCCCACCTCGCCCACCCGGGCGAGGGGAGTGCACGCCAGGTAGTCGTCGAGGACCGGTCCGCCGTCGGTGATCATCGCGACCAGATCGGTCCGGGTCAGTCCGGGGCGGATGCCGTTGACGCGAACCCCGCTGGCGCCCAGTTCGTCCGCGGCGAGTTGGACGAGGTGGTCGACACCGGCCTTGGAGACACCGTAGGCGCCGAACCAGCGGTGCGTGTTGCTCGCGGCGATCGACGAGATGGCGACGATCGCACCCCCGCCGGCCGCGACGAGCGCGCGGGCGCCGTGCTTGATGGTGAGCATCGTGCCGGTGACGTTGAGGTCGACAGTGCGGCGCCAGGCATCCACGTCGAGCTGCGTGACGGGCGCGATGGTCTCGTTGCCGCCGGCGCACGCGACGACGCCGTCCAGGCGACCGGAGGTCTCCACCGCACGGGCGACGGCACGCTCGACGTCGGCCTCCTCGGTGACGTCCGCGGCGACGGTGGAGATCGACCCACCCGATGCGAACGCTCCGGTCGCGGCGACCTTCTCGGCCGCGGTCGACAGCTTGTCCGCGCTGCGGCCGCAGATCGTGACGTGCGCGCCCTCGGCGACGAGGGCCTGCGCGATGCCCAGGCCGATGCCGCTGCCACCGCCCGTGACCAGGATCGATCTTCCGGTGAAGGACCCGGATCCGCCGTCCGAACTCATCACGTCTCCCCTCGTGTGTCCGATACCCCGCCGATAGTAGGAACAAGTTCTACGATCGGGGCAGGTTTGGGTGATTGTCGAGGCTGTGGAGTTGTCCGTACGGACCGAGGAGCACCGGATGACGATCGTGAACGTGGACGACACCGATCTGCTCGACGGACGGTTCTACGCCGGCGAACTGGGCGACCCCCGCGCGGCGTACGCGTGGATGCGGGCGCATCAGCCGGTGTTCCGGGACCGGAACGGGATGGCGGCAGCGACCACGTACGACGCACTGATCGCCGCCGAGCGCGATCCGGGACTGTTCTCCAACGCGGGCGGGATCCGCCCGGAGACCGGACCGTTGCCGCAGATGATCGACATGGACGATCCCGCGCACCTGCAGCGTCGGCGGCTCGTCAACACCGGCTTCACCCGCAGGAAGGTGGAGGCGAAGATCGGCCGGATCCGTGAGATCTGCGATCAGTTGATCGACGCGGTGTGCGAGAAGGGGGAGTGCGACTTCGTCGCCGATCTCGCGGCGCCGCTGCCGATGGCGGTCATCGGCGACATGCTCGGTGTCCGGCCCGAGGAGCGTGAGACATTCCTACGCTGGTCGGACGATCTGGTGAAGGCGTTGGGCAGCAACGCGACCGAGGAGCAGCTGAAGGCGATGATGGACGCCTACGTCGCGTTCAACGAGTTCACGTTCCGCGCCATCGCGGAGCGGCGGGAGAACCCCGCCGACGATCTGATCAGCATCCTCGTGCACGCCGAGATCGACGGCGAGCGTCTCGACGACCAGGAGATCGTGAACGAGTCGCTGCTGATTCTCATCGGCGGCGACGAGACCACCAGGCACGTCCTCAGCGGCGGCATGGAACAGCTGATGCGGCACCAGGATCAGCGCGACCGGTTGGTGGCCGATCCGTCGGGCATCCCGACGGCGATCGAGGAGATGCTGCGCTGGGTGTCGCCGATCAAGAACATGGCCCGCACACTCACCCGGGACACCACGTTCTTCGGCACCGACCTGAAGGAGGGCGAGAAGATGCTGCTGCTCTTCGAGTCCGCCAACTTCGACGAGGCGATGTTCGACGACCCCGACCGCTTCGACATCGGTCGATCGCCGAACCCGCACGTGGCCTTCGGTTTCGGATCCCACTTCTGCCTCGGTAACCAGCTCGCGCGGCTCGAGGGCGTGATGATGTTCGAGCGACTGCTCGCCCGCCTGCCCGACATGGCGCTCGCGACCAGCGGGCCCTTGCCGCGACGGGCGGCGAACTTCGTGTCGGGGATCGAGGAGATGCCGGTCAAGTTCACGGCGGCGGCGCCGCGACCGGAATCAGGTGACTGACCGCCTGGGTGACCGGTAGGGCGCGGATCGCGGTGATCGCGTCCCACTTGTAACCACCGCACTCGTCGGTGGGCAGTACGGGCCGCATCGCCAGCCCCCGCGCGTCGACGAGCCAGACGACCGGTGGAATCGGCTGATCGACCCTGCAGGTCCGATGCTCGACGCCGTTGATCTGCGTTGTCTTCAACGGTTCGGAGGGCAATTCGTACCCGTCGAGAACGGCGCTCAGGTCACCTTGGCGGTGTTCCTCGATCCATGTCGCGTTCGCGTCGCCGCTGTCGTTCCCCTCACACGTGACGACCCGAACGGGTTCGAAATCGGCTGGTATGGAGACGGGCTCCGGTGCTGGAGGTGCACTGCCCGCAAGTCCTGCGCAAGCGAGTAGGTTGCCGGCGAGGCAGGTCGGTTCGACGAGACCCGATACCTCCTGCGGTGTCGTGGGCGCGGGTGTCGCCATGTCGTCGGTGTCGCCCGACGAGCCGCAGCTCGCGGTCAAACCGATCGCCAACAGTCCCACGAAGATTCTCGAAGCCCCCATAACGGGCACCCTATGGATCGAGGGACGTGAACGTGGGCGAACCACCCAGCTGGAACCGACAGTTCGTTCGTCAGCCGGTGAGCAGTCGGAAGAACTACGCGCAGCCCGGCGCGGGTGCGTCCTCGGACAGTGGACTGCCGGCCGGGTTCACGTACAGCACGTGCAGGACCATCGGCGCCTGACCGAGGTTGCGGCCCATGTGGACGTAGCCGTGACCGCTCGGCTCGACGATGGTGCCGCCGGCGTTGTAGACGCCGTCGGTGCTGCAGTCCGACTTGTAGTGCGTGAGCGTGCCCTCGGTGACCAGGCCGTACAGCATGCCGTCGTGGAAGTGCCATCCCGTGGTTCCGTCGGGCGCGATTGTGATGCGCCGCAGGATGTAGTCCTGCCCGCCGACCGTGGCCTGCCCAAGGATCTCGCCGGTGACGCCCTCGCTGGGGGTCGCCGCGGCGGTCGCCGGTGCCAGGCCCACCACGAGGGCGGCGGACGTTGCGGCCAGTGCAATTCGGTGCCGACGGCGCATCGTGGTTCCTTCCCGAACCTGCGGAGTTGCGAGAACATAGTGCGCGCCGGAAGACCTCGACCGTGCGGTTTTCGGCTACGCGGGCGCCCCGAGATTCATCTCGTCGGGGTGGAAGCCGACGCGCACGCCGTCGTCGAGGGTCGCGATGTCGGCGAGGTCCTGGTCGGTGAGCTCGAAGTCGAAGACGTCGAAGTTCTGGGCGATCCGGCTGTCGTGCACGGACTTCGGAATGACGATCAATCCGTTCTGCAGGTGCCAGCGGATGAGCACCTGTGCGGCCGACTTGCCGTGGCGTTCGCCGACGCCGGTGATGATCGGGTCGTCGAGCAGGGTGTTGGGCTTGGAGGCGTCGCCCCAGCCGGAGTTGCTGGTGCCCCCGAGCGGGCTCCACGACTCCACCGCGATGCCGTGCAGTGCCGCGAAGTCCCGGATCGCGTGCTGCGGCAGATGCGGGTGCAGCTCGACCTGGTCGACGGCCGGCAGCATGCCGTCGCGGTCGACGATCTCCTGCAGGTGGTGCGGCTCGAAGTTGCACACGCCGACGGCTTTGGCGCGGCCCGATTCGGCGATCTTCTCCATCGCGTCCCACGTGCGCAGGCGGGTGTTCGGGTCGCGCAGTGGCCAGTGGACGAGGTACAGGTCGACGTAGTCGAGGCCCAGGCGCGTGAGGCTCGCATCGAACGCGTCGAGGGCCGGTTGGTACCCCTGGTCGGAGTTCCACAGCTTGGTGGTGACGAAGATGTCCTCGCGCGGGACCGACGAGTTCGCGATGCCGCGTCCGACGCCCTCTTCGTTGCCGTACGCGGCGGCCGTGTCGATGTGCCGGTATCCGGCGTCGTCCAGCGCGAAGCGGACCGCGTGCTCGGTCTCGTCGTTGGTCGCCTGCCACACACCTAGGCCGAGCTGGGGGATGACGGTTCCGGAATTCAGGGTGATCTCTGGAGTGGTCATGGATCCAGGCTAGGAGTTCCGGCTCAGCCCTGCTGGGAACCGGCCGACCACATATGGGCGAGGAACTTGAAGCTCGGGGTGTCGTCGAGTGAGGTGATCGACTCGTAGATGCGGTCGTACGACGTCTCGACGATCCGCCAGCGGCCGTCGTCGTCGCGCCGGTACCGGTCGGTGTAGTAGCCCGCGCCGCGGATGACGCTGTTGGCGGCGGGCACGATGACGGTGTCCTCGAATGCCCACGAGCCGGACGCCCGCGATCCGTCGACCGTGAGCTCGGGGTGGTTCGCGATGTGGACGGTGGTGACCGCCGGGCCGAGCGAGTCGCGCATGAAGCCGGTGAGTGCCGCGCGACCCTCGAACACCAGTGGATCGCGCAACGCGTGCGTTCCGTACCGAGCGACGACGTCGTCGGCGAGGGTGTCGGCGAACTCGTCCCACCGCTTCAGATCGAGCGTCCGGAAGTACCGGTACTTGAGCTGACGAAGGTCCTCGATCGTGTCGAGTTCCTCGAGGGATCGGGTACTCATTCGCGAAGCATCACACGGCCGATCACCCGCGGGGGCTGCTTCGGCCGATTTCTTCCGGCCGCCGCGAATCCCGGTCGGGGTAATTGCGCACGCGTCGAGCGTGGCCCGCGCAGCGCGACAGCGAACGCGCTCGCGCTGGGGCTGATGGAAGGTCTGGGGCGTGCGACGACGCGAAGGTGCAGAAGATGATTCGGCAGATTCCGATCCGCGGGCTCGGAACGGGCGCCGACGTCGGTGCGGCGGTCGTGTGATTGTGCAGCGAGGCGGGCGGTGTGGTGAATGCGCAGGTGATCCACCTCAACGGTGGCACTGTGTTCGGTCGCTGACCGGGGCTGCGCAGCACGTATCACCCCTCCACGCCTCGCGGCCCTCCCGTACTGCGATGACGGCGATGACGAGCGCTGCGACGGGGTCGGCCCACGTCCACCCGAACATACTGTTGAGCACCAGGCCCGCCAGTAGGACTGCGGAGAGGTAGGTGCACAGCAGGGTCTGTTTCGAATCCGCCACCGCGGACAGCGAACCCAGCTCCCGTCCGGACCGGCGCTGCGCCCACGACAGCACCGGCATGATCGCCAGGCTCGCTGCGGCGAGCACGATGCCGACCGTCGAATGCTGGGGTTCACCCACGCCGAGCAGCGAGCGGATCGAATCGATCGTCACGTACGCGGCGAGCCCGAAGAACGAGAACGCGATGATCCGCAGCGCCACCTTCTCCCGCGCCTCCGGATCGCGTCCGGAGAACTGCCAGGCGACTGCTGCCGCCGAGGCGACCTCGATCACCGAGTCCAGTCCGAACCCGATCAGCGCCGCCGACGACACTCGCGCGCCCTCGGTGAGGGCGACCGCAGCCTCGATCACGTTGTAGGTGATGGTGGCCGCGACGAGGAACCGGATGCGGCGCGTGAGCACCGCCCGGCGTGCGGGAGAGGAGACGCCGGCCGGGGCGGCCATCAGCAGCAGTTCTCGGTGGCGGCGGCCGGGCAGCACGCCGGGTCGACCGCCAGCACCAGGCCCAGCAGGTCGCCGAGTGCATGCCCGATCGCCGGGTCGGCGAGCTCGTACCGGCTGCGCCGGCCCTCCGGCACCGCGACCACCAGACCGCAACCACGGAGGCAGGCAAGATGATTGGAGACCTGCTGCCGTGACACCCCGATGGTGTCGGCCAGGTCCGAGGGATAGCCCGGGCCCGATCGCAGGCTCAGCAGGATCTGTGCGCGTGTGGGATCGGACAGCGCGTATCCGAACCGGGCCAGCGCATCACGGTGGACGAGGGTCTCCATGTCCCGACAGTACATCGGATTCTGTATTCAGAAAAGGGTGTATCGACTGCCTGTCCGTTCGGTTCGGCCGCCGCGATCAACTGTGCCCGGTCGACAGCGGCCGGGGTTCGTCTTCACCGCAATGGGTTGACGAGGAAGACCTCGAAGTCGTCGTCGAGGACGTAGTCGGGGCCTCGACGAGCTCGACAGCTTCGCTGGACCATGTCCCGGGGTGCCGCGCGACGACGACGGTTTCGTTCAGAGGCGAATGCTGCCGGGCGAACCGGCGATCCGATAGCGCCGCAGCTTCTGATACAGCGTGGCGCGGGAGATGCCGAGCCTGGATGCGACGGCGGACTTGTTGCCGCCGCACTCGGCGAGCATGCCTGCAATGACCTGGGACTCGGCATGTTCGAGTGGACCCAAGGAGGTCCCTTCGGGGTGGTGGACCGGCGGAGCGGTCGGGTCGGGGTGCAGTGTCAGGATCATGCCATCGACGAGGTCGAGGGGGTGCACCTGTGCGCGAAGCCCCTCTCTCAGTGTCAGTTCGGTGCCCGGTCGAGCGTGGCGCACCAGATCCCACACCGCCCGGTGTTCGAGTCCCCAGCCACCCGCGACGTCGTCGGTGATCATCACCCTCTCGGTCAACGCCACCACCGGAGCAGTCGTGCGGGCCCGGCCGGTGACGAACGCGTCGAACAGAGCGCGCTCGTCGGGCGAGGACATCTCGGCCAACCGGGCGGCGATGGCGTCTGCCAGCGACCGGGTCATGGCGCGCAGGAACTGGTTCGTCTCGTCGGCGAAGCAGGTCACGTTGACCGCACCCTGCACCCGCCGGGTGATCGGATTCACCACCGGCGCCGCGACACATGCCCATGGATGAAAGCTCTCCACGTAGTGCTCGGTGCCGATGACCGTGGCCATGTCCTTGCTCTCCAGTGCGGTGCCGATGCCGTTGGTGCCGACCCGCTCTTCCTGGAACGCCCCACCCTCGCACATGTGGATGTTGTCGAGTGCTCGGCCGATCGAGGATTCCGACACCCAGCGCCACACGAGACGGCCTTTCGCGTCGGCGAGCGCCAAACATGCCCGACCGCCGGTGAGGACCTCTGTCGTGCGGACCAGGACCGGGGTCGCGGCACGGACGAACTCACTGTCGGTGTCGACATCGACGACCGGCACTTCGTCGCTGGCGGGGTTGACTCCGCTCCAGCGTGAGCGTCTCCATGACGTGAGCACTTCGGCCGACACTCCGTCCGGGTCCTGGCCGGATTGAAACTCCTCCCATGCCTGCCGCCCGTGCATAGAAACCTCCTGGACAGCCAGTGTCCGTGTCTGGCTGCAGACCAATTATGCAAACCGAGTGGAACCGCCGGACTGTTCACTTTCCGTACAACTGCTCGCTCGATCAGGATTCGTCCGCGAAGTCTCCGCGAAGGCGCGTCCCTTTCTCGGTGATACGAGGCCCGTGGAGCCTCTCTGGTCGGCACGGACGAGCCGACAGCTGTCGGCGAGGTCGATCGAAGGTCCGCTGTACAGGATTTGAACAATCGATACCGTCCTGCGACCTCCCATACTTCGATGTGCGGACGGTCACATCCCGTCGGTGACGTGCAGGGAACTTTCAGTCTCGGAATCGGCCCTCGGGCCCGCTTCATCGTCCGAGAGCCCTGCGGCCGCATTCCCCGAACACCATGGCCCGAAAGGACAGAGCCGCCATGACTGCTATCGATGACCCCTACAACTCCACCGCGAGCTTCATCCCCGAGGAGGGCAACGTCTGGATCCCGTGGGACGAGGCGAGCGGCGCGGAGATCAAGATCGTCAAGCTCAATCCGACGAATGGGCAGATGATCGTCTTCATCAAGCTGCCGCCCGGCGGAACGCTCACCAAGCACTTCCATCCGGGGACGGTCATCGTCTACACCATGCAGGGGGAGTGGACGTACGGCGAAGGCTGGACCGCAAAGGAGGGAGATTCGGTGTTCGAAACGGCCGGGTCGACCCATGCCCCGACCGGACTCGGTGACGAGGCGACCATCATCTTCGCTGTCATCGAAGGAACCCTCGAGTTCGTCGGGGAGGACGGTACCCGGATCGGATACGAGAACTGGCAGACGCTCCTGAAGAAGTACCACGACCACTGCGCGACACTGGGAATCGAGCCTCGAGCAGTCACGAGCTTCTGACGGACGGGGCACCTTCCTGCCCGGCGAGTAGACCCCTCGCCGGGCAGGAGTCAGCTATGGCGAACAACGCTGCGTGAGAACCGCACTCATCGACCACGGCGACCTACCGTTCACTCGGTCGACCGAACACGGACTTGACCTCGGATCGGCCGCGGAAGCAGTTCTCGCCGGGGTTGGTGGACTCGGTTGTCAACCTTGTTGATGGGTGGGTGTGGATCGTGCCGCGGCGTGGGGCTGGGATCATTCAGAAGTGACGCGAATCAGACTTGTGGCATCCGACCTCGACGGGACCCTGCTGCGGTCCGACCGGACGGTTTCGCCGCGCACGGCACAGGCGATGGCGGCCGCCCGTGACGCCGGCATCGAGGTGGTGTGGGCGACCGCCCGCGCGCGTCACTCGGTGGACGCGCTGGCCCGCTCGTGCGGGTTCCGGGGCGAGGCGGTTTGCGCCAACGGGGCGGTGACCCTCGATCTCGCGGACGGCATCCCGGAGATCACCGGCACCGTCTCGATCGAGGTCTCCGAGGCTCTCGCCGCGATGGACCGCGTCCGCACCCTCGTGCCGGGTGTCGTGTTCGCGAACGTCGGGCCCACGACGTTCGTCGCCGAACCCGAGTACGCCGCGCTGTGCGACTACACGGACCACCACCGCACCGTGGACGAGATGATCCTCGAAGAACGGCTGCCGCGAATGGGGGAGCCGATGGTCAAGATCGTCGCCCGGCATCCGGAGGTCTCCAGCCACGAGCTGTACCGGCTCGCGGTCGCGGCCGGCATCGACGGCGTCGAGCTGACGCATTCCGGGGCGCCGTACGTGGAGATGGCGGCGTCCGGGGTGTCGAAGGCCAGCGCACTCGCCCGGCTCTGTGCGGCGCGAGGCATCGCAGCCGAGGAGGTGGCGGTGATCGGTGACGCCGTCAACGACGTGCCGATGCTGCTGTGGGCCGGTACCGCACTGTGCCCGGAGAACGCGCTGCCGGAGGTGCGCGCGCTGGCCGACCGGGTGCTGCCGGGCAACGATGACGACGGCGTCGCGCAGTACCTCGAGGAGCTCGTGGCCTGACCGGCTCGGAAGGCTCACCGGGACTGTCGGGTCACACGAGCCTCTGGTCTGAATCGTTGTTGTCGGCAATGATGCATTCGGTCGGAAAAGTGATACGAAGGGTGCGGCTGAATGCTCAAGCAGCAGCGGGCGGTGATCACGCGGAAACAGATCGTCATGGGTGCCGCCGAGATGTTCGACCGCGTGGGATACGAACGCGCCAGTCTCGCCGAGATCGTCGACCTGTCCGGAATCACCAAAGGGGCGCTGTACTTTCACTTCAAGTCGAAGGACGACCTCGCCGGTGTCGTCATCGAGGAACAGCACGCCATCTCGATGAACGCTGTCCGCGCCATCCTCTCGTCTGATGCGCCCGCGATCGAGCAGCTGGCCATGCTCTGCTACGAGATGGGCCGGCAGATGCTCGAGGATCCGATCGTGCGGGCAGGTATCCGCCTCACCCTGGAGATGAGTGCCGACGGCGGGCCCAGGAAGCCGTACGCGGACTGGATCGACGCCTGTGAGCGTGTCGCGAAGGAAGCCATCGAGCAGGGGGACGTCGCCGACACGGTCGTGGCCGCCGACCTGGGGCGCTTCATCGTGTCGGCCTTCACCGGCGTCCAACTGGTCTCGCACGTGCTGACCGGCCGCGAGGATCTCTACGAGCGCATCGACCAGATGCTGACGTTCCTGTTACCCGGGATCATGGCTCCGCGCCGCCGGCACAAGATCGATCGAGTCCTCGCGGCCCGCTGGACGCCGACCGAGGAGTGAACGGAGAAAACGCCGAGGGCCGGCCCGGAGGTTCCGGGCCGGCCCTCGGCGTGTGCGGGACCGAATCAGGCGGGCAGACCCGCGAGTGACTCCATGCCCTTGATGTACTCCTCCGGCTGACCGAACAGCTGCGAGCTGCCGTGGGCGCGCTTGAAGAACAGGTGCGCGTCGTGCTCCCACGTGATCGCGATGCCGCCGTGCAGCTGGATCGAATCGCCGGTGACGATGTTGAACGCCTCCGAGCAGTACGCCTTCGCGACCGCGGCATCGGTGGCGGCGGACGGCAGGCCTTCGCTCAGCGAGTACACCGCGGCGTACGACGCCGACCGGGCCGTCTCCACCTGGAAGTACAGCTCGGCCATGCGGTGCTTGAGCGCCTGGAAGCTGCCGATCGCGCGACCGAACTGCACGCGGTCCTTGCTGTAGTCCACCGTCATCTGCAGACAGCGCGCGGCGGCGCCGACCTGCTCGGCGGACAGCGCGACGATCGCGATGGTGCGGACGCGGTCGAGCGCGGCCGTCGCGTCGTCGGCGGTGAGCCGGACCGCCGCGGCGGAGGTGAACTCCACCAACGACATCGGCCGGGTCAGGTCCATCGTCGGCAGTTCGCGGCGGGCGACGCCGGCAGCTGACGGATCCACCTCGAACAGCGCGATTGCGCCGTCTGTGCCTTCCCCGGACGCCGCCACGATGAGCACGTCGGCGTGCGCACCGTCGAGCACGTAGTGCGCGGCACCCGAAACGGTGTAGCCGTCGGCGTCGCTGCCGGACGCCGTGCACGCGACCTCGTCACTGCGCCAGTGGCCTTCGGGGCCCACCCAGCACAGCGCCGCGATCGAGGAGCCCTCGGCGATACCGGGCAGCAGGCGCTCGCACGCCTCGGTGTTGCCCGTCGCCAGGATCGCCTGCGCGGCCAGGACCGCGGAACCGAACATCGGCGACGGCGTCAGTGCGGCGCCGAGCTCCTCGAGCACCAGGTGCTGCTCGACGAGCGTGGCCCCGAAACCACCGAACTCCTCCGGGATCGCGAGGGCCGCGACACCGACCTGCTGGCACAGGACGTCCCACAGGCCGCGATCGTAGCTGTCGCCCGACTCGAGCGTCTTGCGCAGCGCGGCCGGGTCGGCGCGCTTGGCCAGCAGTGCGGCAACCGTCTTGCGGAGCTCGATCTGCTCCTCCGTGAACACTCCGACGCCACTCACAGCGCGCTCGCAATCCGTGCGCGGTGGGCGGAGGCGGTGCCCCACGCGGACTGCAGCGCCCGCGTCTTGGTCAGCCACAGCGACAGGTCGCACTCGAGGGTGTAACCGATGGCACCGTGGACCTGCAGCGCCTTGCGCGAGGCCACGTACGCGGCGTTCGCGGCGGCGACCTTGGCGGCCGAAATGCTGCGCGCGACGGTGGCAGAGTCCTCGCGGCCCTCGGCGAGTGAGATCGCCGCGCCGTACACCAGCGGCGTCGCCATCTCCACGGCCACGAGAGCGTCGGACATGTGGTGCTTGACGGCCTGGAAGCTACCGATGACGCGGCCGAACTGCGAGCGGTTCTTGGCGTACTCGGTGGCGGTCTCGATCATCGCGTGGCCGGCACCGATCAGCTGTGCCGATGCGGCCAGGACCGCGAGGTCGTAGGCCTTCTCCGCGGCGGCGGCGACGTCCGCGCCCTGCGCGAGCGTCTCGACCGACTCGACCTCGAACAGGCGGCGGGCCGGATCGACCGACTCGAGCTGTGTGGTCGGGCGGACCAGTTCGAGGGTGTCGCCCGACACTCGCAGGACCGGCTCGGCGACATCGGCGTCGAGGGCGCGCGGCGTGGACGGCTCCAGCACCAGCGACGCGAGGGTGCCCTCGGCGATGGCGGGCAGGAACCGCTTGGCCAGCTGCTGGTCGTCCAGGGCCGACAGCAAAGCGGGGACGGCCGCTGCCGTTTCCAAGATCGGGCCCGGAACTGCTGCGCGGCCGAGCTCGATGAATGCGACGGCCAGGTCGGCCGGATGCGCGCCGATGCCGTCGAACTCCTCGGGCACGGCGAGCGCCGTCACGCCGGTCTCGGCGAGCTGCTGCAGTAGGGCCAGACCCGGAGCGGTGTCGTTCTCGCCCCACGACCGGACGACGGCCGGGGTGTTGGCGTTGGCGAGCAGGCCGCGGAGGCTGTCCGCGAAGTCGCGCTGCTCGGTGGACAGGGAGAATTTCATCGATCCGCCTTCGGGAGTCCGAGCATCCGCTCGGCAACGATGTTGCGCTGAATTTCGTTGGTGCCGGCGTAGATCGGGCCGGACAGCGAGAACAGGTAGCCGTCCTGCCACTTGCCGGCGAGCTCGCCGTCGGCGCCCAGCAGGTCGAGGGCCGTCTCGTGGATGCGGACGTCGAGCTCCGACCAGAAGATCTTGTTGATCGAGCCCTCGACGCCGAGGGGGACACCCTCGAGCATGCGGGTGACGGTGCCCCACGTGTGCAGGCGGTAGGCCTCGGCGCCGATCCACGCATCGACGACGCGATCGCGTGCCGCGGTGTCGGTGTCGTCGGTGTTCGCCTTCCACACCTCGATCAGACGATCGACCGCGGAGATGAAGCGGCCCGGGCTGCGCAGCGACAGGCCACGCTCGTTGCTCGCGGTGCTCATCGCGACGCGCCAGCCGTTGTCGACCTCACCGACGACGTCGGCGTCCGGGACGAAGACGTCCTCGAAGAAGATCTCCGCGAAGCCGGGCTCACCGTCGAGCTGCGGGATCGCGCGGACCGTGACGCCGTCCTGGTTCAGCGGGAACATGAAGTACGTCAGACCCTTGTGGCGCTGGGCCTCCGGGTCGGTGCGGAACATGCCGAAGCCCCAGTCCGCGTACACCGCGCGCGAGCTCCACGTCTTCTGCCCGTTGAGGATCCAGCCGCCCTCGGTGCGACGAGCCGTCGAGCGGATGCCCGCGAGGTCGCTGCCGGCCTCCGGCTCGGACCATGCCTGCGCCCAGATGACGTCGGCGCGGGACATGCTCGGCATGATGCGCGCGAGCTGCTCCTCGGTGCCGTGCTCGAACAGCGTCGGCGCGAACAGGAAGATGCCGTTCTGGCTGACGCGTCCGGGGGCACCGGCCTTGTAGTACTCCTCTTCGAAGAGAACCCACTCGATCATCGAGGCGTCGCGGCCGCCGTACTCCACGGGCCACGAGACGGTCGACAGGCGGGCGTCGGCCAGCTTGTGCTCCCACTCGCGGTGGGCCTCGAAGCCCTCCGCGGTGTCCATCGACGGCAGCGGCTGTGCCGGGACGTTAGCCGCGAGCCATTCGCGCACTTCCAGCTGGAAGGCGCGGGCCTTTTCGTCCAGTTCGAGATCCACTATTTCGCCTTCGCTTTCATACTGTTGACGTCCATTCCACCCAGCGAGTCCCTGCCGACCTCGGCGTTGTGTGCGTGGGCAAAGTGGTGCAGGCCGAACACCGAATCCATACCGGCGCGCTGACCCATGAGGTCCTCGCACTGGTTGACGGCCTTCTTGGTGAGTGCCAGACCGAAGCGCGGCATCTCCGCGACCCGGCCGGCGAGCGCGAGCGTCTCGGCCTCGAGGTCGGCGCGCGGCACCACCCGATTGACCATGCCCACCTCGTACGCGCGCTGCGCGGTGAAGCGGTCGCCCGTGAAGAGGATCTCCTTCGCGAACCGCGACCCCAACACCCACGGATGCGCGAAGTACTCGACACCTGGGATACCCATCCGGACAACAGGATCCGAGAAGAACGCGTCCTCCGACGCGACGATCAGATCGCAGCACCACGCGAGCATCAGGCCGCCGGCGATGCAGGCGCCGTGGATCTGGGCGATCATCGGCTTCGGGATCTCGCGCCAGCGCCGGCACATCCCCAGGTACACCTCGGTCTCGCGGGCGAACCGCTGGTCACCGCCGGGCTTGCCGAGGTGGTCCCACCACAGGGCGGCCTTGTTCTCGTAGTGCACGTGGTGGTCGCGACCCTGCGTGCCGATGTCGTGGCCGCCGCTGAAGTGCTCGCCGCTGCCGGCCAACACGATCACCTTCACGTCGTCGTCCTCGACGGCCCGTTCGAACGCGGCGTCGAGCGCGTACGTCATCACCGAGTTCTGCGCGTTGCGGAAGTCGGGGCGGTTCATCGTCACGTACGCGACGTGGTCGCACACCTCGTAGGTGACGACCTCGCCCTCGTCGGGAACATCGCCCCGATCGGAAACACTGTGGGGGACGGTCATGCCTTGCCCTCGCGCAGGTCGTTCTTGAGGACCTTGCCCGACGGGTTGCGCGGGAGCGCGCCGACGACCGTCACCTCGCGCGGAATCTTGAAGTTGGCCAGACGTTCCTTGCAGAACGCGATGACTTCCTCCGCGGTCACGGCGACGCCGGGCTTGGGCACGACGTAGGCGCGGCCCACCTCGCCCATCCGCTCGTCGGGAATGCCGATCACGGCCGCCTCGGCGAGGGAATCCATGCGCGCGAGGGCGTTCTCGATCTCCGCGGGGTACACGTTGAAGCCGCCGGAGATGTACATGTCCTTGAGGCGGTCGGTGATGTCGAGGTAGCCGCGCTCGTCGAGCACGCCGACATCGCCTGTGTGCAGCCAGCCGTCCGGATCGATCGTCTTCTTCGTCGACTCGGGGTCGTCGAGGTAACCGAGCATGACGTTCTCGCCGCGCACCAGGATCTCGCCGTGCTCGCCGATCCTGACCTCCATGCCGGGGATCGCGCGGCCGGACGACGTCGACACCGTGACCGGGTCGTCGTCCATGCGGCACATCGTCACCACGACGGCCTCGGTCTGACCGTAGGCGGTGATGACGGCGTCGTAGCCGAGTTCGGCCTGCATGCGCTCGACGAGAACGACCGGCACCGCGGCGGCGCCGGTGATCGCCACGCGCAGGCTCGACAGGTCGTAGTCGTCGCGGGTCGGGAAGTCGAGGATCGTCTGGTGGATGGTCGGGGCTCCCGGCAGCACGCTGATCTTCTCGTTCGCGATCGTCGCCATGATCGTGGGGACGTCGAAGACCGCGGCCGGGATCATCGTGGCGCCGCGCAGGATGCACACCATCAGTCCGGCCTTGTAGCCGAACGTGTGGAAGAACGGGTTGATCACCAGGTAGCGGTCGTTGCTGTCGACCTCGGCGCAGTCCGCCCACGCGTCGGCGATGCCGACGGTCTGACGGTGAGCGGTCATGACGCCCTTGCTCTTTCCGGTGGTGCCGGAGGTGAACAGGATGTCGGCGACGTCGTCGGGGGAGACGGCGCGGGCGCGAGCGTCGGCCTCCTCCGCCGTGACCGGCTCGGCGGCCGCGGCGATCTGATCCCACTCGAGGATCTCACCGCCGGGGAACTCCGTCGTCGGCGCGCCGGCGGCGGGATCGTCCGACGGCGTGCGGAGCACGAGCTTCAGCGTCGGGATGCCCTCGTCGCCGGCGGCCTTCAGCACGTCCGCGAGGCGATCGTTCTTGAGGAAGCGGTCGGGGACGACGAGAGCCTTGGCCTGGGTGCGCTCGAGCAGGTCGAGAGCCTCGTGACCGGTGTAGCGGGTGCTGATCGGGACGAGTGTCGCGCCGACGTACTGCGCGGCGAGGAACGCCTCGATCCAGTGGTGGGTGTTGGGGGCCCACACCGCGACGCGGTCGCCCGCCTCGACGCCCTTGGCCATGAACGCCCGGGCCGCGAGGCGCACGCGTTCGAGCAGTTCGGTGTAGGTGGTCCGGTCGGATCCGTCCGCTACAGCCTCGTTCGATCCGAATTGCTCAGCGGCGCGCCACAGCGCAGCCGGGGTCGTCCGGGGCTCGGTGGTCACATTCGTGCTCACAATCTCTCCTCAACGAGGCAGAACCTCTATACAAAGCAAGTGCTTGGTAGGGTACCGTATCGCTGTGGACGTTAGCCAGGGTATTGAGACCAGCGAGCAGGCAGCTGCTGACGAGGCCTTTGCGCGGGAAATTCGCGAATGGCTCGAAGAGAACCTCTCCGGGAAGTTTGCCGAGCTGAAGGGCCTGGGCGGGCCGGGACGTGAACACGAGGCGTTCGAGGAACGCCTCGAGTGGGATCGCCACCTGGCCGCCGCCGGTTGGACCTGCCTCGGGTGGCCGAAGGAGTACGGCGGACGCGAGGCGACGCTGAGCCAGCAGATCATCTTCCATCAGGAATACGCGCGGGCCGATGCGCCTGCTCGCGTGAGCCACATCGGTGAGGAACTGCTGGGTCCGACGCTCATCGCGTTCGGCACCGAGGAGCAGAAGCAGCGCTTCCTGCCGGGGATCAAGACGGTCACCGAGCTGTGGTGCCAGGGCTACTCCGAGCCCGGCGCCGGCTCCGACCTCGCGAACGTGTCGACCACCGCGCGCCTCGACGGCGACCAGTGGTCGGTCAACGGCCAGAAGGTCTGGACGTCGCTCGCGCACCTGTCGGACTGGTGTTTCGTCGTCGCGCGCACCGAGCCGGGCTCCTCGCGGCACAAGGGTCTGTCGTACCTGCTGGTTCCCATGAATCAGGAGGGCGTCGAGGTCCGTCCGATCATCCAGCTCACCGGCACCTCCGAGTTCAACGAGGTGTTCTTCGACAATGCCCGCACCGATGCGGACCTCGTCGTCGGCGGCGAGGGCAACGGCTGGGGCGTGGCGATGGGCACGCTCACCTTCGAGCGCGGCGTCTCGACCCTCGGTCAGCAGATCGGCTTCGCCCGTGAGCTCGAGTCCATCGTCGAACTGGCCGAGCGTAACGGCGCCGCTCAGGATCCGGTGATCCGCAACAAGATCTCCCGCGCGTGGATGGGGCTGCAGGTCATGCGCGCCCACGCCTTGCGGACCCTCGCGGCAGTCGATGCGAGCGCCAACGGAGGCGAGGCGTCGGTCGCCAAGCTGCTGTGGGCCAACTGGCACCGCGGCCTCGGCGAACTCGCCATGGAGGTCCAGGGTGCAGCCTCGTTGATCGGTGTCGAGAACACCGAGCCCGGTGAGGAACTCAACGACCTGCAGCGCCTGTGGCTGTTCACCCGCGCCGACACCATCTACGGCGGATCCAACGAGATCCAGCGCAACATCATCGCCGAGCGCGTGCTCGGCCTTCCCCGAGAGGCACGCCCGTGACCGCCACCATCAAGTCTCCGCTCTCCGTCGCCCCCGAGGAGGTTGCGGGACACGACCTGCTCAAGGGCAAGAAGGTCGTCGTCACGGCCGCTGCCGGCACCGGCATCGGCTTCTCGACCGCCCGCCGCGCGCTGCTCGAGGGTGCCGACGTCCTCGTCTCGGACTTCCACGAGCGTCGTCTCGGTGAGACCGTCGAGAAGCTGTCGGCCGAGTTCGGCAGCCGGCAGGTCGAGTCGTTCGTGTGCGACGTCTCGAGCACCGATCAGGTCGACGCACTCATCGCCGGTGCCGCCGAGAAGCTGGGCCGCATCGACGTCCTGGTCAACAACGCCGGCCTGGGCGGCGAGACCACGATCGTCGACATGACCGACGAGCAGTGGGACCGCGTCGTCGACATCACGCTGACCAGCACCTTCCGTGCAACCCGCGCGGCGCTGCGCTACTTCAAGTCGGTCGAGCACGGCGGCGTGCTGGTGAACAACGCGTCGGTCCTGGGCTGGCGTGCGCAGCACTCGCAGTCGCACTACGCGGCCGCCAAGGCCGGTGTCATGGCGCTCACCCGCTGCTCGGCGATCGAGGCCGCCGAGTACGGAGTCCGCATCAATGCCGTCTCCCCGTCCATCGCCAAGCACCCGTTCCTGGCGAAGGTCACCAGCGACGAGCTGCTCGATTCGCTGGCGTCGCGCGAGGCGTACGGCCGCGCCGCCGAGGTGTGGGAGATCGCGTCGGTCATCGCGATGCTCGCGAGCGACTACACCACCTACATGACCGGCGAGATCGTCTCGGTCTCCAGCCAGCGCGCGTAGCCGCCCGCCCATGACGGTGACCGAATGTCATATCGGTTCAGGTCGACTGAACCGATATGACATTCGGTCGTTGTGGGGAACGGTCCACCGGGCGAAACTCGCCGGTACCCTAGCAATCGCTTGGTTGGTAGGATGCGTGGCATGACTCCACCCCGAGACGCCGACGAGTCTTCGAGCAAGTCGGGCCGCCGCGCCGAACTCCTCGACCTCGCCGCGGGACTGTTCGCCGAACGCGGCCTGCGCGCCACCACCGTGCGTGACATCGCCGACGCGGCGGGCATCCTGTCCGGCAGCCTCTACCACCACTTCGACTCCAAGGAGTCCATGGTGGACGAGATTCTGCGCGGATTCCAGGACGACCTGTTCGGGCGCTACCACGAGATCGTCGACGCGGGCATGGGCTCGCGGGAGACCTTCGAGGCCCTCGTGGTCGCGTCGTTCGAGGCGATCGACACCCGGCACAGCGCGGTCGCGATCTACCAGGACGAGGTCAAGCATCTCGCCGCCAACGAACGCTTCGCGTACCTCGCCGAGCGTAGCCAGGAGTTCCGCGACCTGTGGGTCGGGGTGCTCGAGGCCGGTGTCGCCGACGGCAGCTTCCGTCAGGACCTCGACATCGAAATCGTATTCCGATTCATGCGCGACACGGTCTGGGTGGCCGTGCGCTGGTACCGGCCGGGCGGCCCGCTGACCGCCGAAGCCGTCGCCAAGCAGTACCTCTCCATCGTTCTGGACGGGCTTGCCAGCCCCGACTCCCACAAGTAATCCGAATCCAGGAGCTGTTATGCCCGAGGTTTACATCGTCGACGCCATCCGCACCCCGATCGGCAAGAAGAACGGCAGCCTGGCGCCCGTTCACCCGATCGACCTGGGTGCACACGTCATCAAGGCTGTCGTCGAGCGCACCGGTATCGACCCGTCGGACGTGGACGACGTCATCTTCGGCTGCGTCGACGCGATCGGTGGCCAGGCCGGCAATATCGCACGCCTGTCGTGGCTGGCCGCGGGCCTGCCGCAGCACGTGCCCGGCGTGACGGTCGACCGCCAGTGCGGCTCGAGCCAGCAGGCCATCCAGTTCGGCGCGCAGGCGATCCTGGCCGGCACCGCCGATCTGATCGTCGCCGGTGGCGTCCAGAACATGAGCCAGATCCCGATCTCGGCCGCGATGATCGTCGGCGACCAGTACGGCTTCAGTACCCCCACCGCCGAGTCCAAGGGCTGGACCGAGCGTTACGGCAACGAGGAGGTGTCGCAGTTCCGCGGCGCCGAGATGATCGCCGACAAGTGGGACATCAGCCGCGAGGAGCTCGAGAAGTGGGCTCTGCAGAGCCACGAGCGCGCGAAGGCCGCGATCGCCGAGGGGCGCTTCGAGAACGAGATCGTCGCCTTCGACGAGTTCACCACCGACGAGGGCCCGCGTGAGACCAGCCTCGAGAAGATGGCGAGCCTCAACGTGCTGGTCGAGGGGGGACGCCTGACCGCGGCCGTCGCCAGCCAGATCTCCGACGGCGCCAGCGCACTGCTGCTCGCGTCGGAGGAGGCAGTGCAGAAGTACAACCTGAAGCCGCGCGCGCGCATCCACCACATGAGCGCCCGCGGCGACGACCCGATCTTCATGCTGAGCGCGCCGATCCCGGCCACGCAGCACGCGCTGGAGAAGACCGGCCTGACCCTCGACGACATCGACCTCGTCGAGATCAACGAGGCCTTCGCGCCCGTCGTGCTCGCGTGGATCAAGGAACTGGGCGCCGACCCGGCCAAGGTCAACGTCAACGGTGGCGCGATCGCGCTGGGCCACCCGCTGGGCGCCACCGGCACCAAGCTGATGGCGACGCTGCTCAACGAGCTCGAGCGCACGAACGGCCGTTACGGCCTGCTCACCATCTGCGAGGGTGGCGGCACCGCGAACGTCACGATCATCGAGCGCATCCAGGACTAGTTGTACTGCCCAGGGACGTTGGTCAAGCGACTGAAGGGAACGTTCCTGCCGATGGCGGAGTGTTGCCGGTGGTGATTGTAGGTGTGCAACCACGCCGGCAACGCGGCCCGTCGGGCGTGTTCTGACTGGTAGTGCCGGGAGAATGCCCACTCGGCGGCCATGGTGCGGTGGAAGCGTTCGATCTTGCCGTTCGTCTGCGGCCGGTAGGGCCGGGTGTACTTGGGCCTGATACCGAGTTCGGCGCAGGTCTGCTTCCAGAGTCCCGAGCAGCTGCCGTTGTCGGACAGGACCCGCTCGACAGTGACACCACGGTCGCCGAACCAGCCCACCGCACGTTGCAGCACGGCGGCGGCGGTGACAGCGGTTTCGTCATCGTGGATCTCGGCGTAGGCGACGCGGGAATGGTCGTCGATCACGGTGTGCACGAACGCGTGACCGAGCAGCTCGTTGTGGTATTTGTTTCGCTTGGTGCCGGGTGTGGCCTGACGGTTCTTGCGGCCCTGTTTGCGGCCGGCGAACCGCCAGCCGCCACCATCGGGGATGTTGCCGAGCTTCTTCACGTCGACGTGGATCATCGACCCTGGATGGGGATGCTCGTAGCGGCGGATCACCTCGCCGGTGCGGATGTCTATGTGCGAGAGCCGATTCAGCCGGCACCGCACCAACACTGCGTGCACAGTCGAGGCGGGCATGTTCAGCCGGGACCCGATCGCCTGGGGCGAGAGGCGTTTGCGCCAGCGTAGGTCGACGATCTTGCGTTTGGTGGGTTCCGGTGTGCGGTTCGGGCTGCGGTGCGGGCGGCTGGAACGATCACCCATCCCGTCCGGCCCCATCTCCACATAGCGGATGGCCCATCGTTTGGCGGTGGGCCAGGAAACGTTGAAATGCTCGGCTGCCCGCACGATGGGCCAGCCGTCGTCGACGATGCGCTGGGCCAGCAGTAGCCGGCCCTTCGGAGTCAGGGGTGCGTTAGCGTGGACCACGAAGGTCTCCCGTCGGTCGGTGGTTGTCTCAGCAACTTCCACCTCACGACAGGAGACCTTCGCTGTTCAACGACCAACTACAGCGTGTCGTCGCAATCCCTCAACCAACCTGCCTGGGCAGTACAACTAGTCCCGGCCGCTTCCGAAGCCCTCCCGAGCCCTCCCGAGCCCTCCCGAGCCCTCCCGAGCCCTCCCGAGCCCTCCCGATCATCGATCGGGAGGGCACCGGTGTCTGTCAGTCGTGTTTGCGGGCGACACCCGTGATCTGGGTGTTGACCGGGAGGAACGGCGAGCGCAGCCGGTAGGCCTCGATCGTCGTCTCGGCGAATCCGGCGGACTCGATCACTGCCTGCAGGTCCCGCTCGCAGGAGCAGCCTTCGAAGGTCCAACCCCACGGTCGGCGTGCGGCTCGCTGCAGCCGGCGGAGCACGGTGCCGTCCGGAGCGGCGACGTGTTCCAGGAAGGCGTATCGCCCGCCGGGGCGCAGGACGCGGTGCACCTCGGTGAGCACGGAGGCGGGGTCGGCCACGGTGCAGAGCACGAGGCTGGAGATCACCGCGTCCACCGACGCGTCGGGCAGATCGAGCCGCTCGGCACCGCTGGCGTGCAGTTCGAGATCGATTCGAGCGCGGGCGGCTCGTGCGCGCAGACGATCGTGCATGGCCGGGTTCGGCTCGACGGCGATCAGCCGGGTGCCGGCGCGGAGATAGCGCAGGTTGGCGCCCACCCCGGGGCCCAGTTCGACGACGGTGGGCGGAAGGTTGTCGAACAGGGATTGCTTCTGCGGCCGCAGCAGGTGATCCAGGTACCGGTCCAGCGCGGTGAAGAACAGGGCGTTGAACGGCCCGCGGAGAGGGTGGGGCCGGAAGGCGCCTGGTGCGGTCGGCGCGGACTCCTTCGGCTCGAGGGACAACTCGAGGGACAACACGTCGTAGTTGGCGTCCATCGCTGCGCTCCTTTCGAGGTTCGCGGTCAGTCGATGTGACTACGAGCCTCGCGGAGGGGAGCACCGGCGGATAGGCGGGAATCACCCCCGCCGGTACCTCAATCCGGTACCTCGATGTCGGTGGCCGGGCCGGGGGAGACTCGTCGGGCCCACCAGGCGGCGACCTGGGCCCGGGACGTGACGCCGAGGCGGAGACGGATGCGCTCGACGTGCCCCTCGGCGGAGCGCTCCTCGATGCCCAGCCGTCGGCCGATCTGCCGGTTGGTCATGCCCTCGGCGACGAGTGCCGCCACCTGCAGTTGCCGCGGGGTCAACTCGCCCGAGGGCGGGGCCGGCCGCTCCGACGGGGGCGCGGCGGGGCTGTCCCCCAGGAATTCCAGGATCGCCCGGACGACGGCGACGGCATCGCCCACATGCGGGAAATGGCTGCTGCCGGGCAGCGAGACCAGCCGCGCGCCGGGAATCTGCGCGGCCAGCTCCCGGCCCGCGCGGTAGGGGATCGCCCGGTCGCCACGCCGGTGTACCACCAGCGTCGGCGCGGCGACCCGGGCCAGCTGATCGGTCACGTCGATCTCGTAGCACTGTGCGAGCAGGTCGGCGGCGAGTTCGGTTGGTGCGGCTTCCTTCTGCAGTCGGGCGAAGAGGGCCTTGGTATCGGCATTGCCGTCCGGCAGGAAGACGTCGGTCAGCAGTTCCGATCCCAACCCCCAGTGCGCCCGGATCATGCCCAGCATGGCGGTGCGGACCTCCGGCGTGGCGATGTGCGAGCCGTCGGCGTAACCGCCGTACAGGATCAGCCGGTCGACCCGCTGGGGGAACCGTGCCGCGAACGCGACCGACACCGGCGCGCCCAGGGAGATGCCCAGCAGATCGAAGCGCTCCAGTTCCAGGTGATCGGCGAGGGCCCGGAGCATCGCCACGTCGGTGTCCAGCCCCTGCACCCCGGGCCAGGGGTCCGACAGCCCACACCCGGGCCGGTCGTACTGCACCACCGTCCGGACCGCCGACAGCGGCGTGAAGAAGGCTCGGTAGGCCGGGTCCTGCCACAACAGTTCCAGATGGCTGATCCACGCCGCGGGAACCAGGAGCGCCTTCCCCCGCCCTGTGCAGGCGTACGCGATCCGCGCGCCGTCCGGCGTCGTGCAGAAGCGGACCGGGCGGCGCGGCTCGAGTGCGCCCCGCGAGGACGGTTGACCCAATGTGGGCCTCCAGCCTGTGCTGTCTACGTCACACCATCATGCCCGGTCGCCGACGATCGAACGTGCGACGGCTGCGATCGAGTCGACGATCCGCTCGGCGCGGGCACCGCCGGCGGCGAGCGGGCGGGCGGCCCCGGCGATCATCCCGAGCAGCAGCACGGCGGTCCCGTCCGGGTCCATGTCGGGCCGGGCCTCGGAAATCAGCGCGCTCACGTGGTCGTACCAGAACCGATGCAGGTCGTCGGCGCGTTCGTCCTCGCCCGCCGCGTCGTAGGCGGCGATGAGTGCGGGGCGATCGACGATGAGGTGTGCGAAGGCCGCGAGGAACGCGACGAGTCGCTCACCCGCCGGTGCGCCGGGGCCGAGTGGGGTCGGTGCACCGAGGACGGCCTCGCGCAGCGCGTTCGCGTGATCGAACACGACCGCGCGGACCAGTTCGTTGCGATTGCCGAACCGGTGGAACACCGTCGCCTTACCGACACCGGCGGCCGCGGCGATCTGGTCGACGGACACCCGGTCCGGTCCGTGCTCGGCGAACAGACGTTCGGCCGCGGCGAGGATCGCACGCCGGTTCCGGGCGGCGTCGGCGCGTTCCGGTCGCGCGTCGGGCATCGCATCTCCTGGAAGTCGTTGCGTGTGGGTCATCGAATATATCTTGACCGTCGGTCCAGATCGGCGCATGCTCTAACTGAACCGTCGGTCCAGTTGAGGGGAGATGTGATGCGTGGGGTTGTGTGGACGCAGGAGGGTGGGCCGGACGCGCTGGTGGTGCGCGATGTCGACGATGTGCACGCCGCCGGTGGGCATGTCCGGGTGCGCACCGAGGCCAGTCCGGTGTTGTGGATCGAGACGCGGATGCGTGCCGGACTGGTGCCGTCGCCGGATTCGCCGCCGGCGGTGTTCGGCTCCCAGGCCGTGGGGTTGGTCGACGAGGTCGGCGACGGCGTCGATCCGCGACTGATCGGCACCCGGGTCGCGGTGAGTGGTGTGGGAATCGGTGCTCACGCGGAGTGCGTGTGCGTGCCCGCCCCGGGGTGCGTGGCGGTGCCGGAGTCGATCGGCGCGGTGGATGCGGCGGCCGTACTCGCCGGAGCCCCGGTCGCACTCGCGCTGCTGGAACGGGCCGACGATATGCACGATGCCACCGTGCTGGTCGAGGCGGCGGGCAGTGGGATCGGCGCGTATCTGACGCAGCTGCTGCGCGGACGAGTGGGCCGGCTGGTCGCAACCGCGGGAAGCGATGAAAGTCGAACCCGGGCAGCATCCTTCGGTGCCGATGTCGTGCTCGACCACGCCGCCCTGGACGTGCCGGGCGCGCTCGAGGCGGCCGCCGGCGGCACGATCGATGCGGCGTTCGACTCGATCGGGGGATCGACCGCGCGGCGCGTGCTCGATGCTCTCACACCACTGAAGGGACGGCTGCTGTCGTACGGGATGCTCTCCGGGGCCGCGCCCCGCATCGCGGCGGCGGATCTCTACGCCGGTGGGCACACCGTCACCGCCTGCGCCGGGTCGGCTTGGCTCGACCGCGTCGCCGCGCTTCGCTCGACCGCTCTCGATCGCGTCGCCGACGGCACCCTCCGGCCTGTCATCGACTCGACGATCCCGTTCGACGCGGTGGTCACGGCACACCGCCGGATCGACGAGCGAGCCACCAGCGGAACGATCGTGCTCGTGCCGTGAGCGGTCAGCCGCTCTCGGAGGCCCTCTCTGTTCGATCCTGGACCGGGACGGCATCCGTAGCTTCGGGCGCCGCGCCCCGGCTGATCATCCACCCGACAGCGGCCGCCAGCGGGAACATCACGACGCCGTAGACGGCGGCGGGGATCGCGATGTCGACGCTGTCGAGGACGCTGATCGAGATCGCGATCGCCAGGGTGCTGTTGTGGACGCCGATCTCCATCGAGCACGCGATGGACTGGCGCTGTCCGGCACCGAGAAGTTTCGGAATCCAATATCCGACAGCGAGACTCGCCACACAGAACAGGGTCGTGATGGCGCCGACATCGGCGAGGTAGCTGCCCACGTTCTCGCGTTCGGCGGCGATGGTGCCGACGATGACGAGGACCAGCACGACCGCCGACGCGATTCGCACAGGCTTGTCCATACGGTGTGCGAAGTCCACCCACCGCGCGCGGACGAACATGCCGATCGCGACGGGGATCAGCACGATCGCGAACACCTGCAGGATCTTGCCGAACTGCAGACCCATCGACGTTCCGGAGTCGTCGGGATCGAAGTAGCCGAGAGCGAAATTGGTGACGATGGGGAGCGTGATCACCGCGATCACCGAATTGACCGCGGTCAGCGTGATGTTGAGGGCGACGTCGCCGCGGTAGAGGTGGCTGAAGAGGTTGGCGGTGGTGCCGCCGGGGGACGCGGCGAGGACCATCATGCCGACCGCGAGCAGTGGCGGCAGATCGAACAACAGCACCAGGCCGAACGCGATCGCGGGCAGGATCAGCAACTGGCAGGCGAGCGCGATCGAGACGACGCGGGGATGTCGTGCGACACGGGCGAAGTCGGCCGTTGTCAAGGACAGACCGAGACCGAACATGATGATCGCGAGCGCGGCCGGTAGTGCCACGGTGGCCAGGGGAGAGTCCATGTCGTTCGCCGTTCTCGTGTGCGGGTGTGACGCGCACGGTAGTGGTAACGACGCCGGCGGGTGGGCGGAATGCCCGAATGGATGCTGGCGGAATCAGTCTCGACGCTGCCGCAGCGACAGCGTGAAGTCCACCGGCATCAGCGTCAGCCGCTCCTGGATGCGCAACTGGTAGTCGGGGTCGGCGGAGAAGTCGTAGCGGCGCAGGATCGTGCCCAAGACGAGGACCGCCTCGTGGATGGCGAACTGACGTCCGATGCAGGCGCGTTCGCCGGTGCCGAACGGCTTGTAGATGTGCGGCGCCCGGCCCCGCACATGCTCGGGGGCGAAGCGATCGGGATCGAAGCGTTCCGGATCGGCTCCCCATGCCGAGTCGCGGTGCAGCGACGGGATCAGCACCAGCACCCAGTCGCCGGCCCGCATCGGATACCGGCCGCCGAGCACGGTGTCCTCCCTTGCCTCGCGCGCATATGCGGGCGCCGTCGGCCACAGTCGCAGTGTCTCGTCCAGCACGCGCCGCACGTAGCGCAGCTTCGCCACCTTCTCGAACGGCGGCGTCTCGTCGCCCCACACCGCGTCCACCTCGGCGCGGGCCTTCGCCAGGACGTCGGGGTTGCGTGCCAGGTAGTACAGCGCGAACGACAGAGCACCCGAGGTGGTTTCGTGCCCGGCGACGAGGAACGTCACCACCTGGTTGCGGATGTTGACGTCGTCGAGGCGATTCGGGTCGTCCTCGCGGGCCGCGCGGAGCATGATCTCGAGCAGGTCCTCCGGGCCGGTCTCGACGGCGTCGCGGCGGCTACGGATCACCTCGTCCACCACGTCCGCCAGGTACGCGGTGTCCGCGGTGTTCTGTCGATCGGACCTGCGGTAGAGGACCTTCCCGAGGACAGGCACGGCCCGGAACGTGCGGCGCTGTGCGTGTGTCAGGGCGCGGACCATGGCCTCCACGAACGGGTGCGGCTGCTCGCGGCGGAACGAATCGAACGAATAGCTGAAGCCCGTCCGTCCGATCGTCTCGAGCGTCAGCTTCGTCATGTCCGACGACACGTCCACCGGTGCGCCGCCGACGCGGCCGTCCCAGTGCCCGGTGAGCTCGTCGGCCACCTGCACCATGATGTCGTGGTACGACCGCATCGCGGATTGCGTGAACGCCGGCCGCAGCAGGTTGTGTGCCCTGCCCCAGTTGGGTTCCTCGTTGTAGGCGGTGAACAGGCCGTCGCCACCGATGCCGCGCAGCTCCGCGATCCCGGGGGCGACGTTCTTCGCGAAGCGCGACTCGTCGGACAGTTCCGCGACCATGTCGGCGCCCGAGACGAACACGAACCGGTGCCCGAGCGCGTTGCGCTCGAAGATCGGCCCCAGCTGCCGGCCGATCCGCATCGAGTCCTGTACCGGGGTGTGCAGCGAGACGCCCAGGACGTCACCGAGCAGGGGAAGGCGCCGGGGCGGATGCGGGATGGCCGTCGTCACGGCTTCCAGGTTCTCTCCGACGCGCATCCCGCCCCCCGTTCGACCGTCCGATGTCTGATACCGAAAGTACGCGGTAACCGGGCCGGGGAACAGCCTTTCGCGCGGCCGGACGCGGGATTACCGTTCGAGGCATGTGCCGAAACATCACTGAGCTACGCGGGCTCGAACCGGCCGCCACTCCCGAGGAGATCGAGGCCGCCGCCCGACAGTACGTCCGGAAGGTCAGCGGCATCCACAAGCTGTCCGACGCCAACCGTGCCGCCTTCGAGCGCGCCGTCGAGGAGGTCACCGCGACCACGGCGGAACTGCTCGCGGCACTGCCGCCGCGCAAGCAGCCGCCGCCGACGGTGCCGCCCCTGCGCCGGCCCGAGGTGCGGGCGCGGATAGCCGCGAAGGGCGCGGCGGCGAGTTCCTGACCTTCAGATGAGGCGGCGGGCGAAGAACGCCAGGATCTCGTCGCGGGCCGCGATCGTCGGCTGGCCGGCGTCGTCGATCAGGTGCGCCGTCACCACGCTGTGGGGACTCCCGATCACGTGCTCGAAGAACGGTGAGGTCGCCGGGTTGGCCGCCTCGTCCGGAAGCTCGCGCGCCACGAAGCGGTCGCCCAGTGCCTCGGCGTAGGCGGCGAACCGCTGCGCCCGGCAGAACCGATCGCCCCGGAACCGGTAGGCGAGGACCGTCAGGTCGTCGGCGTCCAGGCGCTTGCGGACGGCTTCGAGTTCGTCTGCGGGGCTGGCTGTTCGGTCAGGTCGGTCGAGGGGGAGCGACGGCTGGGACAGGACCGGTGCAAGTATCGCGGGTTCGAGCATCATCGTCAGCGCGAAGTTGCCCGTGAAGCACATTCCGATCGCCCCGACACCCGGTCCGCCGCACTCCGCGTGCGCGAGCCGGGCCAGGGATCGCAGCCACACCGTCACCGGACTCTGCTCGTCCCCCGCGAACGCGCGGAACTCGGCACTCACGCACGCCCGCTTCAGGATCGCGGTGCCCTCGTCGACGGTCGGCACCGCGCCGTCGCGACCGAACAGCGACGGCAGGTACACGGTGAAGCCGGCGTCTCGCACCCACCGGGCGAACCGGGCGACGTGCGGGCTGATCCCGGGCATCTCCGGCATCACGATCACCGCGGGACCCTCGCCCGCCACGTGCACCACCTTCGTCACGCCGTCGAGTTCGATCTGCCGACGGGTGAAGTCCTCCAGTGGATCGTCGACGTTCATGCTCCGGTGCGGCACCGCCGGTACCTCCTCATTCCGTGTATACGAACGAGATCAGTGTCTCCGTGGCACGGCGGTGGGACGAGTGGCGTGATCGCCACGTTCCGGGGCGTTATCGCCACCGCCCGCATCGGCGGCGCGGAACCGTCGGCGGTAGTCGGCGGCACTCATCCCGACCTGCTCGACGAACAGGCGACGGAACGTGCCGGTGTCCCGGTAGCCGACCAGGTGCACGATCTCCTCCAACGGTCGGTCCGTCGTCTCGAGCAGTCGTTTGGCCGCGCGGACCCGCGCCCGCCGCAGAAACGACAGCGGTGACTCGCCGGCCTCGGCGCCGAACCGTCGCAACATCGTTCGGGTACTGACGTGGAACGCAGTCGCAAGACGAGGCAGGTCGTAGGGATCCGCCAGGTGTTCGACCAGCCACCGGCCGACATCCTCGACGAACTGCCCGCGGCGCGGCGGGAGCATCGATTCGACGATGTACGGCGCCTGGCTCGAACGGTTCTCGGCGACGAGCGCGATGCGGGCGGTGGCCCGGGCGATGCCGTCGCCGAGATGCTCGCGGACGATGGCCGTCGCGAGATCCAGCGCGGCGCTGAACGCGGCCGTCGTGGTGATCCGGTCGTCGTCGACGATCAGGGCCTCACCGCGGACGCTCGCGCGTGGATACCGGTGGGCAAGTTGGGAAGCGAACAACCACGACGTGGTACACCGACGTCCGTCCAACAGGCCGGCCTCCCCGAGCAGGAACGCGCCGACGCACACCGAGGCGATCGGGGTGCCCCGGGCCTCGGCGGCGCGCAGGAACGCGGCCTCGCGGCCCCGGCCGGACAGTCGGGCATCGAGATCCGCCGACGGCGCCAGCTCGAAGCCGGGCACGACCAGGCGATCGAAGTCGTGGTGCCACGCCTGCGCACCGATCCGGAATCCGCCGGCCGCGGACACCGGAGCCGCCGCCGACGCGATGACCGACACCCGGAACGGATCCTCCGCCGCTGCACCCGTTTCCCGCGCCACCCGGTTCGCGATCAGCAGCAGATCGGAGAAGAGAAAGATCTCGGCCGCGAGACAGCCGTCGTAGGCGAGGATCCCGATCCGCATGCTTGCCGTCCCGTCTCCAGGGGTGCGCCGAAGTCACCGTTTCCCCCTGTTATATTGCCCAATGCACAGGACCGACCGGGGGCATCGGGTCGGTGGGGGAGGACTTTCGCGATGGGGGCGGCTTTGTTGCCGAGGGGGACGAACGGGCACGTGTGTGCCCACGATCGGGTGTGGGCTGCGTCGGCGCCCGCGATCTCCGAGACGTTCCCGACCACGACATCGGTGTACTTCGCGCCCGCCGGCCTGCGGTTCTTCCAGGTCTGATCATTCGCGACGTCTCAGACTCGAGTCAGTTCGACATATCAAGGGGGTTCACAGATGGGTAAGCACCGCAAGAGCCGGGCGAGGACTATCGCTCGGGTGGCGTTGGTTCCCTCCGCCGCGGCCGCAGTGGTCGTGGCGGCATCGGGCGCGGCGTCGGCCGCCCCGGACCAGTTGCCGTCGCAGGGCGGTGTCACCTCGGCCCCGCAGACGCAGGGCGGCGTCACCGAGTCGCCCTCGACTCAGGGCGGTGTCACCTCGGGTCCGTCGACGCAGGGCGGCGTCACATCTGCTCCCACGCAGCCGGAACCGGTCTACTGGGTGGCGCCCCCGGCCCAGTACCAGAACATCGAGTACCAGCCCCTCGAGAACTACGACTACGACACCAACACCTACAACGCGCCCGACGACTATTACGTGGCCCCCGTCCAGTTCGAGGACCTGCACCTGCCGACGTACGTCGAGCCGACCGCGCCGATCATCGCTCCGCGGGAAACCCTGCGCGTGGGCACGTTCCATGCGCCGCAGCCCAACTGGATCACCGACGGAGACCTCGCCCGAACGAACAATACCTCCGCTGTCATCGAGGCCGAGGTGTCGACGTTCTGGCGTTCGCTGGGTGTCGAGACCACCCGCGCGAACCGTCTCGCGGCGGCGCAGATCGGTGGTGGAGCGGTGGGCGCAGTCCTGGGTGCTGCTGTCGTCGGAGTTCCCTTTGCGCTCCTGGGCGGGCAGGCCGGTGGGTCCGCCGGCTTCGCCGCAGGTTTGGAGACGTGGTTCATTCCCGGGTTCGGACCGGTGTCGGGGGTGACCGTCGGCACTGCGATCGGTGCCGCGGCGTTGGGTGTTCCCGCCGCTGTCGTCGGTGCTGCCGGCGGCGCGGCTGCAGGTGTCGGTCTCGGCACGGCCTACGGTGTCGGCGATCTGGGCGAACCGCAGGAACTGCCCATCTCCGATATCGACCAGCCCGCGATCGTCGCCCAGACGCAGGAGACCCTCGCGCAGTGGGAGACCACTCCGGTCGGCGGGGCCACTGCGTCGGCCGTCAGGAACGTCGTGAACGCCGCACCCGGAATCGACCGTCAGGCACGTGATTTCGTGGCCGCGCAGCCCGGCGGCTCGCAGGTCCTCGACCAGATCGACGGGGCGCTCACCACATTCGTCGCCGAATCGTCCCTGGGTGTTGCCGCGAACATGATCAGTGGAGCCGTCGGGGACGGTATCCAGGCATGAGCCACGGGTGGGTCGGACCGGTGTCCGCCCCACCCGTCGACCTCGGGGAGGACACATGGCGACGGACAATCGACCGGACAACTCGCTGTTCCCGGACGTCACCGAGCATTACGGGACGGATCCGGTTCCCGAACGTGCGGTGACCGAAGATATTGCAGCACTACCGGTTCCGCTCGAACCGGACGGGCGATCCTCGGGACCGGCGCAGCCACCGTCCCCCGAGGTCGCCGCCGTCGCCGAGCCCGTCGTGGCACCCGAGGCTCCCGCGCCAGCGGGGCCCGGTGACGCGTCCGACCCCGGGACGGGCCCCGCACCCGAGCCGGAAGCCGAGTTCGACCAGTTGCCGACCTGGCTGGTGACCGCTCCGGCGGAGTCGCCGGCCGAGAAGTCGTCCGGGAAGCGGAAGTCGCTGCTGATCGGTGGCGGTGCCGCCGCGCTCCTCGTCGTCGCCGCGGCCACGACGATCGTCGTGCTCGGCGGTACCGGCGACGAGATCGTCGGCACCCCCAATCCCGTCGCCGCTTCGGCGGTGGCCTCGCGGACGAGCACGACGGTCACCCAGGTACCCGCGCAGCCCACCGGATGGTGTGCGGATTCCGTTGCCGACGGCAGGAGCGTCGGCCGCGGACCGGGAGGCGTCGACGACGGCCCCGGCGCGATCAGGGCCTTCGACTACGCGTACTACGTCGACCGCGACGGCGCCAGGGTCGCGTCACTGATGGTGACGCCCAACCCCGTTCCCGACATCCAGAAGTGGATCGACGAGGTTCCCCTCGGTACCGAGCACTGCGTCACCGTCGTCTCCACTCCGGACCCGAACGTCTTCGAGGTCGATCTGGGATTGCGGTCCCCGACCGGGTCGGACGGCGTCATCCGGCAACGGGTCACGGTCGCGCCGTCACCAGCGGGATTCAAGATCGCGAAGGTCGAGGACCTGCGATGAACAACGTGCTCTCGCTGCGCCGCACCCCCAGAGTGCCCGAGCCGGAACGGGTGTCCGCGATGGTCGTCGCCGGGTCGGGCGGCGCCGCCACCACCACGACGGCATACGGGTTGGCCACCGCACTCCGCCTCGGTACCGGCAAGGACGTCTCGGCGGTGGACGCGACCAGCGACGGCGGAAACCTCCTGACGCGTGCCGGGTTCGGCGCCGTCGACCCCGCCCGTTCGATCCGGCAGCTCGAGTCGCGCATGGCGTTGACGTCCGCCGGTGTGGTCGTGGTGGGCAGCGGCAACGCGCAGGCGAGCGATCCCGCGATCGTCGACGAGTTGCTCGCCGCCCGGCACAGCGCCCGCGTCCATGACGTCGGAACCGCGCTGCGCTCGCCCCGGTTGGCCCCACTGATCCGCTCCGGCGCGGCGCTGGTGGTGGTCGCCCCTGCACGCTCCGAACCGCTGAGCCGGATGCGCGACGCCCTCACCTGGGTGATGTCGACGTACGGCGCGCAGGTGCTCGGTGGCACCATCGTCGTGGTCTCGCACCAGATGCCCGACGCGCCGGTCGACCTGGGACCGATCCGGGACGCACTGTCGCCGAGGATCGCCGGGTTCGCCGAGGTGCCGTTCGACGCGGCCCTCGCGCAGCCCGGCGTCATCGACCACCGCCGTCTCGCCACCGCGACGATCGATGCCTGGACTGACGTCCTGGACGTGCTCGGCGGACTGTTCTCCCGGTCGCAGCAGTCGAGCGAGGCGAGCGAGGAACTCGCCTGAACGGACGAAGGGACCCGTCACGCGCTGGTGGCGCATGAAGGGTCCCTTCAGCTGGAAACCGGGGTGGCCGGTCAGGCCTTGAGATCTCCAAGTGCGTCGATTCGCTTCACGGCGTCGGCCATGATGCGGTCGATCAGTTCCTGGCAGCTGGGCAGGTCGTTGATCATGCCGACAACCTGACCGGACGCGAGCACGCCGGCCTCCGTGTTGCCCTCGACCAGACCGGCCTTGAGCAGCATCGGGGTGTTGGCAGCCATGATGATCTGCTGCCACGTGCGGTCGCCGGACTTCTTCATGGCGAGGCCGTCCTTGGCCAGCGTCGTCCACTTCATGCCGGTCATCGCCTTGAACTTCATCGCGTTCTTGGTAGCCGCGACGAGTCCCTTTGCGTAGCTGGACTTCTCCAGCGCATCCACGAGCTCGGTGTTGAGCACGCGGTGCGGCATGCCGTCGACCTTCTTCGACACCGTGGTGTCGGTCAGGCTGCGCTTGAGGTACTCCTGCTTGACCGAGTCCGGCACCGCCGAGTCGCTGGTCAGCAGGAAGCGGGTGCCCATCGCGACACCTGCGGCACCGTACGACAGCGCCGCGGCCAGGCCGCGACCGTCGAAGAAGCCGCCGCCGGCGACGACCGGGATGTCGACCGCGTCGAGCACGGACGGCAGCAGCAGCGTCGTCGCGACACCGCCGGTGTGGCCACCGCCCTCACCGCCCTGCACGATCACCGCGTCGGCGCCCCACGAGGCCACCTTCACTGCGTGCTTGGCGGCACCGATCGACGGGATCACGACGATCCCGTTGTCCTTGAGCTTGGCGATCAGTTCCTTCTTGGGCGCGAGCGCGAACGAGGCAACCTTGACGCCCTCGCGGATCAGCAGATCGCAGCGCTTCGAGGCGTCCGACGCGTCGGCGCGCATGTTGACGCCGAACGGCTTGTTCGTCAGCTGCTTGGTCTTGAGGACCGCAGCCTCGAGCTCCTCGTACGTCATCGTCGCCGAGGCGAGGATGCCGAGACCACCCGCGTTGGCGGTGGCCGCGGTCAGACGCGGGCCGGAAACCCAGCCCATGCCCGTCTGCACGATCGGATGCTCGACGCCCACCAGTTCGGTGAACGGCGTCTTCAGCACCTGGCTCACAGCGAGACCTCACGGTCACGCAGGCTCTTCGGGTCGATGACCTCGCGGATCAGGCGCAGCTCCTCGGCGGTGGGCTCACGGGTGATGCCCGCCGAGTCCAGGCCGGCGATCTCGAAGGAGGTGTTCGCCTTGACATCCTCGGCGGTGACGCCGGGGTGCAGGGTGACCGCGCGCATCGTCTGACCGGGACCCTGGAAGTCGAAGACACCCAGGTTGGTGACCACCTGGTGGTTCTTCAGGAAGCGGAACGCCGGGTTCTCCGGGTCGACCTTGTCGTAGCCGACACCGCACACCACATCGACCTTCTCGGCGAACACGCGCGAGGAGTGCTTGCCCACCCAGTAGCTGGTGGCGTGGTTGATGGTGTTGCCGGGAGCGCCGCGCAGGCCGAACATCTGGCGGGTCGGCTTGTCGAGCGGGCCGAACGCGGAGAGGTTCTGGTTGCCGAACTTGTCGATCTGGTTCGCGCCCATCACCACGTGGCGTCGGCCGGAGGCGACCACGTCGAACACCTTCGAGAACGGGATGTAGCCCTCGATCGGCGCGCTGGCACCGATGGCCGGGGCGTCGGCCAGGATCAGTGCCTCGCCGTCCGTGATGATCAGGTCAGGCTCGGTGGTGAGCTTGGCCAGGCGGGCACCGATAAGCGGCAGCGTCGCCATGGGTGAGGCGAAGATCTCGCCGGCGTCGGCGAACAGTTCGGCGCACGCGATGGCGCAGTACTCCGCGCGGGTTACCTCGGTCATGACTTCTGCTCCTCTGCGAACTTGCGCACGGCTGCCTGGTAGTCGTCCTCGCTGCCGGACAGGTAGGTCTCGGCGAAGTCCTGCCATGCCTCGGGGGTCTTGGCGGACTCGGCGTAGTGGCGCTGGAACTTCTCGTCGCGCTTGTAGCTGCCGGCGAAGGTGAAGTGCGCGCCGCCCGGGGCCTCGGTGACCGTGTCGACCATCGAGCGGTTCAGGATCAGGGCCTGATTCGGGACCGACTTGACGAGCTCCTCGGTCGAGACGATCTTGTCGACGCTGAGGATGCGCTGCTCGGCCGCGAGGCAGAACAGGTCGTCGAAGTACGGGTCGACGCCGGTGTAGGCGGCGTTGCCGCGCTCGTCGGCCAGGTCCAGGTGGACCAGGGCGGCGTCGAGCTTCAGCGCGGGCATCGCGATGAGGGACTCGATGCGGCCGTCGGCGTCCGGGTACGGCGACGCGACGGTCTTGAGCTCGTCGCCCCAGACGGTCTGCGCGTCCGAGCCGAGGCCGGCGCGGATCGGCATGAACGGCAGGCGCGCGGCCGCGGCCTGCAGGCCGGCCTTGACCATGCCCTCGTCCATCTCGCGGGACTCGATGGTCCCGGCGACGCGGGCCTGGGCGAACCAGGGGTCGTAGAACGGCGCCGAGTCCAGGGACACGAAGCCGTAGTAGGCGCGCTTGACCTTGCCTGCGGAGATCAGCAGACCGAGGTCCGGGCCGAGGTATCCGACGACGGTCAGGTCCTTGACGTCGCTGCGCAGCAGCGCACGCACGAGGGCCATCGGCTTGCGCCGCGAGCCCCAGCCGCCGATGCCGATGGTCATCCCGCTCTGGATACCGGCGACTGCCTCATCCAGTGAGCGGCGCTTTTCGCGCTTCTCAGCCATTACTTGCTGTCTCCCTTGGGTGCGGTGGTGTTCGACTTCGGGTTGCCGGTGGCGACGAACTCGTCGCGGTGCTCGTCGGCGACGCCGGCGAGGTTCAGCTCGAACGTGAAGCCCTGCTCGATCCGGTAGCTGGTGTGCACGTCCATCACGTCGATGCGGTTGATGGCTTCCTTGGCACGGCGGATGACCCGGGTGTCCTTGGCGGCGATCTCGCCGGCGATCTTCAGCGCGCAGGCGTCGAGCTCGGCGCGCGGGACCACGTCGTACACGGAGCCGAAGTGCTTGAGCGTCTGGGCGTCGACGTTCTTGGCCGTGTAGTACAGCGTGCGCATCATGTGCTGCGGGACCAGGCGGGCAAGGTGAGTGGCCGCACCGAGTGCGCCGCGGTCCACCTCGGGCAGGCCGAAGATCGCGTCGTCGGACGCGACGATGACGTCAGCGTTGCCGACCAGGCCGATGCCGCCGCCGACGCAGAAGCCGTTGACGGCGACCACGACGGGCACCTCGCAGTCGTAGACGGCGGAGAAGGCCGCAGCGCAGCCGCGGTTGGCGTCGATCAGCGCGCCGTGACCCTCGGTGGCCTGCATCTCCTTGATGTCGACGCCGGCGTTGAAGCCGCGTCCCTCGGCACGCAGGATCACGACGTGCGTGCTGGGATCCTTGCCCGCCTCGAGGATGGCGTCGGCCAACTCGAACCAGCCCTTCGAGGGGATGGCGTTCACGGGCGGGTAGTCGACGGTGACCGTGGTGATCCCGGCACCGTCCGAGGTCGAAGTGATGCCCATGGCATGTTCCTTACGTCTGTTGACCGAACCAAGCGATTGCTTGGTAAGTTATCACAGACGGGTGCGAATGACCCGTGCCGCTTCAGGGAGGATGAACGTGGATCTCGGTCTCGAAGGCAAGGTCGTGCTGGTGACCGGCGGAGTGCGCGGAATCGGGGCCGGGATCAGCCGGTCCTTCCTGCGCGCGGGCGCGACGGTGGTGACGTGCGCGCGTCGGCCGGCGGACGAACCGGTCGCGGTCGCGGGCCCTGGAGGTGAACTGCGCGGCATCGACTTCATCCCGTGCGACGTGCGCGACGCCGACCAGGTGCAGTCGATGGTCGATCAGATCGTCGCGAAGTACGGCCGGCTCGACACCGTCGTGAACAACGCCGGCGGCGCCCCGTTCGCGATGGCGGCCGACGCGAGCCCCAAGTTCCATTCCAAGATCGTCGAGCTGAACCTGCTCGCCCCGCTGCTGATCTCGCAGATCGCGAACGCCGTCATGCAGAAGCAGGACGACGGCGGGTCGATCGTCATGATCTCCAGCGTCAGTGGCAGCCGGCCCTCCCCGGGCACCGCGGCGTACGGCGCCGCCAAGGCGGGTATCGACTCGCTCGCGGCCAGCCTGTCCGTCGAGTGGGCGCCCAAGGTGCGCGTCAACTCGATCGTCGTCGGCCTGGTGCAGACCGAGCTGAGCCACCTGCACTACGGGGACGAGGCCGGTATCGATGCCGTCGGCGCCACCGTCCCGCTGGGTCGGATGGCACTTCCCGAGGACATCGGCAACTGTGCGACATTCCTGGCATCACCGTTGGCGGCTTACGTCAGCGGTTCGACCCTTACCGTCCACGGCGGCGGCGAGCGCCCGGCCTTCCTGGCCGCGGCAACAACTTAAGGAGAACCAAGTGAGTGGATTGCTTGACGGCCGAGTCGTCATCATCACCGGTGCCGGCCGTGGAATCGGTCGCGCGCACGCGCTGGCCTTCGCGGCCGAGGGCGCCAAGGTCGTCGTCAACGACATCGGTGTCGGCGGCGACGGCTCCAACACCGGTGAGACCCCGGCCGAGCAGGTTGTCGCCGAGATCAAGGCCGCCGGCGGCGAGGCCGTCGTCAACGGTGACGACGTCGCATCGTGGGAGGGTGCCCAGAACCTGATCCAGACCGCTATCGACACCTTCGGTGGCCTGGACATCCTGGTCAACAACGCGGGCTTCCTGCGTGACCGCATGCTCGTCGGCATGAGCGAGGAAGAGTGGGACGCGGTCATCCGCGTGCACCTCAAGGGCCACTTCGCCCCGCTGCGCCACGCCGCCGCGTACTGGCGCGCCGAGTCCAAGGCCGGACGTCCGGTGGACGCTCGCATCATCAACACCAGCTCGGGCGCGGGCCTGCAGGGCTCCATCGGCCAGGGTAACTACGCCGCGGCCAAGGCCGGTATCGCCGAGATGACCATCCAGGCCGCCGCCGAGCTGAAGAACTACGGCGTCTCCGTCAACGCGATCGCCCCCGCGGCCCGCACCCGCATGACCGTCGGCGCCGGTGGCGCGATGGCCGAGGCGATGGCAGCTCCGGAGGAGGGCTTCGACGCGATGGCGCCGGAGAACATCTCCCCGCTGGTCGTGTGGCTGGGCTCCGCCGAGTCGAAGAACGTCACCGGCCGCGTCTTCGAGGTCGAGGGTGGCAAGATCACCGTCGCCGAGGGCTGGCGCCACGGCCCCACCCAGGACAAGGGTGACCGTTGGGATCCGAAGGAGCTCGGACCGGTCGTCGCCGACCTGCTCGAGAAGGCCGAGACCCCCACGCCGGTCTACGGCGCGTAAGTCGTTCCTGCAACAACGCTCGGCTGGGGAATCCCGGCCGAGCGTTGTTGCGTCTGTACCGGTGCCAGTCTCAGAGCTTGGCGCGAATCTCGTCCGCGATGGGCTGGAACTGTTCGAGGAATGTCAGCGCCCAGCCGAACGACGCGACGCCCTCGTAGTCGAACGAGTAGACCTGGCCGTTCCGGACGGCGCGCAGTCGCTGGAAGAGAGTGTCGGCTGCGAGCTGCTCGTCGATCGGGCCTTTGCCGCTGTTGGTGATGATCACGTCGGCCTCGTTCAGCAGCTCGAGTTGCTCCTTCGGGAACCACTCGTTCCCGCCCTCCGGCAGGGCCCGGGAGCGATCGTTGAACTGGAATCCGGCTTCGCTGATCACCGTGGTCTGGTATCGCGTCGGTGAATACAGCGAGAAGCCGCTGTCCTCGAAGTAGGTGCTGTACACGACCTTCACCGAGCCCAGTACGTCGGCGTTGTCGCGGCGGAACTTTGCGATTCGCTCGTCGTATCGGGCTTCGAGTTCCTGAACCTTGGCCTGCTGGTTCAGTGCGTCCGCGACGCCACGTGCCCGCTCCTTCCACGCGTACTGGCCCATCTCGGCGAACACGGCGGTCGGGGCGATGGAAGCGATCCGCTTGTACAGATCGGGATCGACCTCGGCGAGTCGATCGGTCATGACGATCAGGTCCGGCGACAGCGCCGCGATCGCCTCGGCGTTCGGCTCGTACCAGCGGCCGATCTTCGGCAGCGGTTGCAGGGCGCTCGCGTACGGCTCCGGAATGCCGTCGGTCACCTCGTAGTCCGCGGGCAGACCGGCAGGCGTGTGGCCGGCGTCGATCATGGCCGGACCGGTGTAGTAGTCGGCGCTGATCACGCGCTGTGGATCGGCGGGTACCTCGACCTGCCCCAGAACGGTCGAGACGGTCCGCATCGAGTTCTGCCCACTTTCGGCCGAGTCGACTCCACACGAGGTCAGGAGACCGATGCCGGCCAGCGCGCTCGCGCCGAGGAACCCTCGACGCGTCAGCGCGCTGGTGATCCGTGCGAATTCGGCATCCGTGTGGGCAGCGGTGGTCGGAGTGAGCAGTCGAGGCATGAGGTCTCCCGGAACGTATCAGGCAAGGATTCCCTCATTGTTGCTGCTACCTGGGGGTCCGCGGTGAAGCGTTGTGGCCGAGATGTGTTGCGATCAGGCCACCGGGCATTCGCGTGTTCGGCGACTCGGGTCGGTCATGCCGGCGTGCGGACGATCAGTGTCGTGCCGGGGAAGTAGGCGGCCAGTTCGCTGCGCGCCTGCTTGAGCGAGGCGGTGCCGTAACCCTGCTTGCGGGCATCCGGGGCCACCCAGATCGCGACGTCCACCTCGTTGCCGGCGAGTTCACCGAAGATCAGGCCGACGCTGTTCGGCGTGTCACCGGTGGTGCACTCGGCGACGAACCATGCCGCGGACTCGTCGTCGATGCGCTTCAGCCCGTTCCGACGCTCCTGCTCGACGCGCTCCTCACCCCACGGCGCGCCGGAGTCGTCGAAGCGTTCGGCGGACCGCTTGCGGAACAGGTCGCTGTCCGCGCCCGAATCGGTGAACGGGCGCAGGCGAACTCCGGCCCCGGTGCTGTAGGGGCGCTGCTCGGGCAGCCACTGCAGGGTCGCGTCGAGGTCTTCGAGTTCGGTGCGGATGCGGTCACGTTCCTTGACCGTCAGGCGGTCGAAACGCAGGTTCAGCACGGCCTCGGCGCAGAAGTCGGAAGTCTCCAACAGGTCACGGACCGCCGCGACGGCGGCGGCGCGATCCTTGCTCTCGACGATTGCGTCCAGGACCTCGTGACGACGGTCGAGTGCCTTCAGCAGGGCCGAAGCGATCTCGCGCCGGTCGATCACCTGGTCGTGGTTCTTCACTGTCATGTCGCGACGTTCCTCCTCGAGAACCGGGTGCCCGGCGCCGATGTTGCCGGGCGTCGCCCCTCATTATTCCTGTCCGAGGCCGCGCGGGGGAGTGCCGCGCGCTATTCGCAGATGACGACGGGGATCCGGCGATCGGTCCAGGCCTGGTAGTTGTCGAAGTCGGCGTAGAGATCCACGAGACGCGGCCACAGTTCGGCCCGCTCCGCGTCGGTCGCGACCCGAGCCTGCATCGTCCGGATGCGCGACTTGATCTGGATCGTCACCTCGGGATTCGCGCGAATGTTGAGATACCACATCGGGTTCTTGGGCAGACCGCCCTGCGACGCGACGAGGACGACACGGTCGCCGTCCTCGAGGAACAGCAGCGGACTCACGCGCGGCTGCCCGCTCTTGCGGCCCGTGGTGGTCAGCAGGCACACCGGAATTCCCCACGGGAAGGCGCTGCCCACTCGCCACTTGCCGCCCAGACGCCCGCCGGTGGCCCGATACAACTTCACGTTGATCTTCGACATCCACTTGATGATGTCGACCGTGTACTTCGAATCGAGCCCCGACGGGCGCTGTGTGGTCATCTTCGGATCAGATCCGCTCGATGATGGTGCCCGTCGCGAGCGCACCGCCGGCGCACATCGTGATGAGCGCGGTCGACGCGTCGCGGCGCTCGAGCTCGTGCAGCGCGGTGGTGATCAGACGGGAACCGGTGCTGCCCACGGGATGTCCGAGCGCGAGCGCGCCGCCGTTGACGTTGACCTTGTCCATGTCGGGGCCGTGGACCTGCGCCCACGACAGTGCGACCGATGCGAACGCCTCGTTGACCTCGAACAGGTCCAGGTCGCCGATCTTCATGCCGGCCTTCTCGAGTACGCGCGCGGTGGCCTGCACCGGACCGTCGAGGTGGTACTCGGGCTCGGCGCCGACGAGGGCCTGGCTGACGATGCGGGCGCGCGGCTTCAGACCGAGCGCGCGGGCGCGGTCCTCGTCCATGAGCATGACGGCGGCGGCGCCGTCGGAGATCTGCGACGACGTGCCGGCGGTGTGCGTGCCGCCCTCGAGGACCGGCTTGAGCTTCGCGAGGGACTCCGCGGTGGTGTCGCGCAGGCCCTGGTCGCGGCTGACGACATTCATCTCGGACGTGGGCTGCTTGTCCGCGCCGATGACCGGTGCGGTGACCGGGACGATCTCGCGATCGAAGCGGCCCTCCTCCCACGCCTGCTTCGCGCGCGCCTGCGACTGGACGCCGAGCACCTCGAGGTCCTCACGGGTGAGGCCGCGACGCTTGGCGATGCGCTCGGCGGCGTTGAACTGGTCGGGCATGTCGATGTCCCACGACGCCGGACGACGCGGGCCGGCCTCGGTACCGACGTTGGCGCCCAGCGGGACCTGGCTCATGGCCTCGACACCGCACGCGATGCCGATGTCGATCGCGCCGGTCGCGATGAGACCCGCGATCAGGTGGTTGGCCTGCTGCGCGGAACCGCACTGGCAGTCGACGGTGGTGGCGCCGGTCTGCCACGGCAGACCCGCGGCGAGCCACGCGGTCCGGGTGACGTTGTTGGACTGCGCGCCGGCCTGCGTGACACACCCGCCGATGACCTGCTCGACCAACACCGGATCGATGCCCGCGCGGTCTACGATTCCCTTCTGTGCGGCACCGAGGATCTCGGCCGCGTGCAGGCCCGACAGCCAGCCACCGCGCTTCCCGATCGGTGTGCGAACTGCCTCGACGATTACTGGTGTGCCCACGGCGGGCTCCTTTCACTCTCTTCTTCGAAAAGTAGAACAGGTTCTCTCGGCAAGGCAAGGGGCCCTGCCGTCGATAGTTCCCTAGTCTTTCCCTGATCGGCGCTCTGTGATTCAATGCATGTAGAACGTGTTACACATCACTTCGCGGCCTGACCGCGAGGGCAGGAGACAGCAGTGGCGCAGCCCAATATTCCCGCAGGGTTCGACTTTACGGATCCTGACATCTACGCACACCGGATCCCCGTCGAGGAGCTTGCCGAAGTCCGCAAGACCCAGCCGGTCTACTGGGTCGACCAGCCGGACGGCGTCGGTGGCTTCAACGACGGTGGCTACTGGCTGGTCACCCGGCACGAGGACATCCGGGACGTCTCGATGCGAAGCGACGTGTTCTCCACGTGGGAGAACACCGCGATTCCGCGGTTTGCGGACGACATGCAGCGTGAGGCCATCGAGCTGCAGCGGTTCGTCCTGCTGAACAAGGACGCGCCGGAGCACACCAAGCTGCGCAAGCTCGTCGCCCGCGGCTTCACGCCCCGCGCGATCAACGGGCTCAAGGCTGAACTGAAGTCCCGCGCCGAGGCCATCGTCAAGGCCGCCGCTGCCGAGGGTAGTGGCGACTTCGTCACCCAGGTCGCGGCGGAACTGCCGCTGCAGGCCATCGCCGAACTCATCGGTGTGCCGCAGGAGGACCGCGGCAAGGTCTTCGAGTGGTCCAACCAGATGACGTCGTACGACGATCCCGAGTTCGCCGACGTCGATCCGGCGGCCGCGTCCATGGAGATCCTCGGGTACGCGTACCAGATGGCCGAGGCCCGCAAGGAGAACCCGGGCACCGACATCGTCACCACGCTCATCGAGGCGGACGTCGACGGTGACGTGCTGAGCCCGGAGGAGTTCGGCTTCTTCGTGATCGTGCTCGCGGTTGCCGGCAACGAGACCACCCGTAACGCGACCACGCACGGCATGAAGGCGTTCATGGACAACCCCGAGCAGTGGGAGTTGTTCAAGAAGGAGCGTCCGAAGACGATGGCCGACGAGGTCATCCGCTGGGCCACCCCGGTCGCCTCGTTCCAGCGCACCGCCCTCCAGGACACCGAGATCGGTGGCGTCGCGATCAAGAAGGGCCAGCGCGTGGTGATGAGCTACGTCTCGGCCAACTTCGACGAGGAAGTGTTCGAGAACCCGCACACGTTCGACATCACGCGCGACCCGAACCCGCACTTGTCGTTCGGCGGCACCGGCGCCCACTACTGCCTGGGTGCCAACCTCGCTCGTATGGAGATCGAGTTGATCTTCAACGCGATCGCCGACGTCCTCCCGGACATCACCGAGGCCGGCGACACCCGCCGACTGCGGTCCGGCTGGCTCAACGGCATCAAGGAGTACCAGGTCGACTACAAGACCTCGGGTTGCCCGGTCTCCCACTAGGTTCGAATCTCCATCCGGCTCGAGCGCAACATCAAGTCGGGCCACCCGGACGCAGTAGCGTCAGCGAGATCCCTCATCCCTCGCTGGCGCTACTGCTTTTGTGTGGGGAGTCGCGCTCGTCGCGGCGTTGGGAACACGAAGGGGGCGGTTACCGGATCCGGTAACCGCCCCTCGTGTTTCGGGAACTGCATCTTTCGCGGAATCAGACCTTCTTCAGCGTCTTCATCGCCCGGTCGACCTCCCAGAAGGCCCGCAGCGACTGCAACTTGCCCGCCGCGTTCACGCGGTAGATGAAGACACCCTCGGCGTCGACCTGGTTGCCGGCGATCACCGAGCGGATGAAGCCGATGTTGACGTTCTCGTCACCGCACACCAACGAGTCCTTCACGATGAACTCGAGTGAATCGGTGTTGGCGATGGTCATGTCGTAGAACTTCGAGATCGCCTCGCGCCCATGGTGTCCCTTGCCCTCCGGATCGAACCCGGACGGACCGACAGGGTCCTCCACCCAGCCGTCCTCGGCGAACAGGTCCAGCCACTCCTCCTTGCGCTTGCCGCTCGCGGCGGACTGCGACGCGTGTGCCGCGATCCGTGCGGGATGCTCGGCGGTGGACGATTCGGTACCGGCCTGTGTGCTCACGTGCTGTCCCTCCCTACTTGATGTACTGATCGGCGAACTTGCGCAGCGAATCCTGCTTGGCCTCGAGCGGTGCGTCGAAGCCGAGGCCGTCGAAGATCCACGGGACGACGATGTTGTCGGTGATGCCGGCGTCCGCCATCTGTGCGTAGCCGTCCTTGCCGAACCGGTCGATGCACACCGCCTGGATCTCGAAAGGCTGGTCGGCCCGGCCGTATTCGGCGCGGAGCTCCTTCAAGCGGGCCATCGTCGCCACCAGGTCGTCGAACTTCATCATCGCCGACGTCCAGCCGTCACCGATCCGGGCCGCGCGCTTGAGCGCGACCTCGGTGTGGCCGCCCACGTAGAACGGCACCGGCTTGCTCGGTGCCGGGCTCATCTGCAGTCGGTCGAAGTCGAAGAACTCGCCGTGGTACTCGACCATGCCGCCGGCCAGCACCATCTTGATGATCTCGATCATCTCGTCGACGCGGGCGCCGCGCTTCTTGTAGGGAGCGCCGCACCACTCGAACTCTTCCGGGGCCCAGCCGATTCCGACGCCGAAACCGAATCGGTTGCCGGTGAGATTTGCGACCGAGCCGACCTGCCGTGCCAGCAACAGGGGATTGCGGGAGCCGAGCTTGAGGACGTTCGTGTAGAAGCCGATCGTGTTGGTGACGGCACCCATTGCGGCCGCCGCGATCAACGGGTCCACCCAGGGCGTCTCGGCATTCCACATGCGCGAGCCGTCGGGGGTGTACGGGTAGTCCGCGGCGGCCGTCTCCATGAAGAACAGGGAGTCGGGCAGCGCGATGTTCGCGAAACCGCACTCCTCCGCGGTCTGTGCCAGGGCGGTCAACTGGTCCAGCGGGCTCATCGCGATGCCGACTGTGAACTTCATGATGGGAACCTCTCCTAGTTTGTCGGACGGTCGGCGCCGACCACCCACATCGCGAAGTACTGCGAGCCGCCGCCGTAGGCGTGGCCGAATGCCTTACGGACGCTGTCGACCTGGTGGTCACCGGCGCGCTCCATCACCTGCATCGCCGACTCGGCGTAGCGGATCATGCCGGACGCGCCGATCGGGTTGGACGAGAGGACTCCGCCCGACGCGTTGACCGGCAGCCGCCCGCCGATCGCCGTCTCGCCGGCCTCGGTGAACTTCCAGCCCTCGCCCTCCGGGACGAATCCGAGGTTCTCGAGCCACATCGGCTCGAACCACGAGAACGGCACGTAGATCTCGGCCTCGTCGATCTCGGTGAGCGGGTCGGTGATGCCCGCGGCCTTCCACAGCGCGGCCGAGGCGTCACGGCCGGCCTGCGGGTTCGCGACGTTGCGACCGGCGTACGACAGCGGCTCGGTGCGCATCGCGGTCGCGTGGATCCACGCGACCTTGCGGCCACCCGAGATGACCTCCTCCGCAGCGTCTTCGTTACCGATGACGATCGCGCACGCGCCGTCCGAGGACGGACACGTCTCGTCGTAACGGATGGGGTCCCACAGCATCTGGGACGCCTGCACCGACTCGACGGTGATGTCGGGCTGCTTGAGGTGCGCGTAGGGGTTCAGCGCGCCGTTGCGGCGGTCCTTCACGGCCACCAGCGCGCCGATGTGATCGGGGGCGCCCGAGCGGCGGATGTACGAGCGCACGTGCGGTGCGAAGAAGCCGCCCGCGCCCGCGCCGACCGGCATGGTGAACGGCACCGGCGTGGACAGCGCCCACATCGCGTTGGACTCGGACTGCTTCTCCCACGACACCGCGAGCACCCGCTTGTGTACGCCGGACTGCACCAGGCTGGCCGCGACATTGCCCGTCGAGGCGCCGACCGATCCGGCGGTGTGCACGCGTAGCAGCGGCTTACCGTTGGCGCCCAGCGCATCCGACATCGCGAGTTCCGGCATCATCGAGCCCTCGAACAGGTCGGGAGCCTTGCCGATGACGATGGCGTCGATGTCGTCCCAGCCGACGTGGGCGTCGGCCATCGCACGGTCGATCGCCTCGCGGACCATGCCGGCCATCGTGACATCGTGACGCTTGGCGACGTAGTACGTCTGGCCGGTGCCGAGGACCGCGGCGAGTTGCTTGGCCATATCAGTTGCGTCCTTCCATGACGGCGACCAGGTTCTGCTGCAGCACAGGGCCACTGGTGGCGTGGGCGAGGACGCGCTGCGCGTCACCGCTGAAGATCTGTCGGGCTGCGTAGCCGATGCGCTCGAGGCCGCCTGCGAACATCGGGTTGCCGGTGAGCGGGCCGCCGGACGGGTTGACCGTGGTGACGTCGGTCAGGCCGATCGCCTCGCGCAGGATGATCTCCTGGTGGGTGAACGGCGCGTGGAGTTCCGCGACGTCGATGTTCGACACGTCGCCGCCCGTCGCTGCGCGGGCAGCAGACGCCGTCGAGGGCGACGTCGTCAGATCCCGCGAACCGATGTTGGGGGAGTCGATCCTGTGCTCGATGCCGGTGATCCACGCCGGACGCTCGCGCAGTTCGCGGGCGCGGTCGCCGCGGGCCAGGATGATCGCGGCCGCACCGTCGGTGATCGGCGCGCAGTCGTGCGCGCGCAGCGGATCGGCGATGTACTCGGACGCGAGCAGCGTCTCGAGGTCGACGTCACCGGAGACCTGGGCGTTGGGGTTGGACTTCGCCGCGGCGCGGTTGCGCTGAGCGACCTGCGCCATCTCCTCTGCCGTCCACTTTCCGGCGTCCAGGCCGAGACGGGCCTGCAGGCCCGCGACCGAGACCGAGTCCGGCCACAGTGGGGAAACGAGGTAGGGATCCATCTGCATCGCCAGGATCTGGCGGAGATTGCCCGCGGACGACTTGCCGAAGCCGTACACGAGGGCGGTGTCGACCTCGCCGGTCATGAGCTTGACCCAGGCCTCGTACAGCGCCCACGCGGCGTCCATCTCGACGTGAGACTCGTTGATCGGCGGCACGGCGCCGATCGAGTCGATCGCGGAAATGAACGAGAACGAGCGTCCGGCCAGGTAGTCGGAGGATCCGGAGCACCAGAATCCGATGTCGGACTTGGTGATTCCGAGGTCGGAGTACAGCTCCTGGAAACAGGGGACGAGCATCTCGACACCGTTCGTGGTGCCGGTGGTCTCGCGCACATGGGGGGCCTGTGCGAAGCCGACGACTGCAATGTCTGTCATGTTCTCGAGGCTCCTAGAGATGGTGCTTGTAGCTGTCGTAGTCCGCGTCCGGCTCACTGCTCGGGCGGAAGTGGGAGATGTTGCGGAGCGAGTACTCCCACTCCTCCTTCGGCCGCCACACGGCCTCCACGCGCATGCCCATCCGGACCTCGGACGCGTCGACGTCGAGGATCAGGTGCAGGAACGGGATGTCGGCGCCGTCGAGCAGCACGTAGGCCGCGACGTACGGCGGCTTGATCTGCTGGCCCATGAACGGCACGTTGACGATGCAGAACGTCGTGATGGTGCCCTTGTCGGACACCTCGACCTGCTCCTTGGTGGGGGCGCCGTCGGTAGGGTTCGCGCCGCGCGGCGGCACGTAGACCTTGCCGTTCGCGTCGGTTCGACCGCCGATGATCTTGCCTTCCATGAGGCCGAGGAGGAAGTAGGTCTCCTCGAACGACGCGGTATGCGTGTAGTGCAGATCGATGGGAGTGACGATGCCGGTGACCGGATCTCCCCCGGAAACCGTTGCGGTGGAGTCCGAGTCGCTCTCACCGGGTTCGAAGCACGCGATGTCCTGGATCCGGCCGGTGCGCTCGTCGGCCCAGCGGACCCGCACCCGCATCCCGGTGCTCATCACGTCGGGGGAGCCGGCATCGACGGCGTGCAGGATCGAGGTGTCGGCGCCGTCGAGTTTCACCAGGGCCCACGCGAACGGGTGGCTCAACGGCTGGCCCTCGATGGGCTCGGACATCCACGACCAGCTCACGACCGTTCCGGTGTCGGACACGTCGACGAAGTCGGTCATCGGTTCGTGGGTCGAGGGGTCGAATTCGGGCGGCGGCACGTGAACGCGGCCGTCGGAACCGCGGGCGCCGATGACCTTTCGGTCACGGAGAGCCGTCACGAACGCTCCGATGGTCGGCCCCACCGATCGGGTGTAGTCGAATTTCAGATTAAGTGGTGCTCTCAGTGGCTGCTCGGCCACTTGGCTCTTGCTCGCTGTCTTTCCTTGGGTCACAGAATCGAGTAGAACAGGTTCTTATTACTGTGGCAAGGGTCACGTCGGATATGGGAAAACGCGGAGGCAGGCAATGAAGCTGGGGTTACAACTCGGGTACTGGGGTGCGCAGCCTCCGTTCAATGCACAGGAGTTGGTGAACGAGGCCGACGCGTCCGGATTCGACGCCGTCTTCTCCGCGGAGTCGTGGGGCAACGATGCCTTCACTCCGCTCGCGTGGTGGGGGTCGAGCACCGAGCGCATCCGGCTGGGCACGTCGGTGGCGCAGATGTCCGCTCGGACACCGACGAACTGCGCGATGCACGCGCTGACGCTCGACCACCTCTCCGGAGGCCGCACCATCCTCGGTCTGGGAGTGTCAGGGCCGCAGGTCGTCGAGGGCTGGTACGGGCAGCCGTTCCAGAAGCCGTTGGCCCGCACCCGGGAATACGTCTCGATCGTGCGTCAGGTCCTCGCCCGTGAGTCCGCGGTACGCAACGACGGGCCGCACTATCCGCTGCCGTATGCCGGTCCGGGTTCGATGGGGCTCGGGAAGCCGCTCAAGCCGATCACGCATCCGCTGCGCGCGGACCTGCCGATCTGGCTCGGCGCCGAGGGCCCCAAGAACGTGGCGATGACCGCCGAGATCGCCGACGGCTGGCTCGCGATCTACTACACGCCGCGACTGGCACCGATGTACAACGAGTGGCTCGACGAGGGGTTCGCGCGGCCCGGTGCCCGCCGCAGCCGTGAGGATTTCGAGGTGGCCGCGACCTGTCAGGTGGTCGTCACCGACGACCGCGCCGCGGAGATCGCGAAGCTCAAGCCGATCACCGCGCTGTATGTCGGCGGGATGGGTGCACCCGAACTGAACTTCCACGCCCAGGTCTACACCCGGATGGGCTACGGCGAGGAGGTCAAGGAGATCGGCAAGCTGTTCCTGTCCGGGCGCAAGGAGGAGGCCGCCGCGATCGTGCCGGACGAGATGGTCACGGACACAATGATCATCGGCAACATCGACGAGGTGCGCACACAGGTCAAGCAGTGGGAGGACGCCGGTGTGACGATGCTGCTGGTGACCTGCCGCAGTGTCGAGCACATGCGTGAGTTGGCGGCTGCCGTCGGCACCGCCTGACGGCAGCGTGCACACGAACGGCGCGGGCCGTGAAGGGAAGCCCTTCACGGCCCGCGCCGTCTCTACGCTTCCGGGATCAGCGCGGGGCCATGCGGATGGCGCCGTCGAGGCGGATGACCTCGCCGTTGAGCATGGGGTTGGAGACGATGTGCGCGGCGAGGGAGCCGTACTCGGCCGGGTCACCGAGGCGCGAGGGGTGGGGTACCTGCTGTCCGAGGGAGGCCTGTGCGGCCTCGGGTAGTCCGGCGAGCAGCGGGGTCTTGAACAGGCCGGGGGCGATGGTGACGACGCGGATCAGCAGCGACGCGAGGTCACGGGCGATGGGCAGCGTCATGCCGACGACGCCGCCCTTGGACGCGGAGTAGGCGGCCTGGCCGATCTGGCCGTCGAATGCTGCGACGGAGGCGGTGTTGATGATGACGCCGCGCTCACCGTCGATCGGCTCGGTCTTCGCGATGCGCTCGGCGGCGAGGCGCAGCACGTTGAACGTGCCGACGAGGTTGATGTTGATGACGCGGTTGAAGTCGGCGAGCGGGAACGCGCCGTTCTTGCCGACGGTCTTGACGGCGTTGCCGATGCCGGCGCAGTTCACCGTCACGCGCAGCGGGCCGAGGGACTCGGCGAGGTCGAGGGCCGCGGCTACGGACGCCTCGTCGGTGACGTCACCGGCGGCGAAGCGGACGCGGTCGCCGAGTTCCTTGGCGATGGCCTCGCCGTTGGACGAGGGCAGGTCGAGGATGACGACGCTGGCGCCGTCGGCGAGCAGGGCCTTGACGGTGGCGAGGCCGAGGCCGGACGCGCCGCCGGTGACGAGGGCGACGCTGTCGTTGACGATCATGCGGTGTCCTTTCGAGACATGTTGTGTGTCAGAGTCGTTCGATGATGGTGGCGTTGGCCATGCCGGCGCCTTCGCACATGGTCTGCAGGCCGTAGCGGCCGCCGGTGGCCTCGAGCTGGTTGACGAGGGTGGTGAGCAGGCGGGTGCCGGACGAGCCCAGGGCGTGACCGAGCGCGATGGCGCCGCCGCGCGGGTTGAGCTTGGCGGGGTCGGCGGCGAACTCGTGGGCCCACATCAGCGGGACGGGGGCGAAGGCCTCGTTGACCTCGTAGGCATCGATGTCGTCGATGGACAGTCCCGCTTTGGTGAGGACCTTGTGGGTGGCGGGGATGGGGGCGGTGAGCATGAACATCGGGTCGTCGCCGGCGACGGCGAACGAGTGGAACCGGGCGCGGGGGGTCAGGCCCAGCTTGGACGCCATCTCCTCGCTCATGATCAGGACGGCGGAGGCGCCGTCGGTCAGCGGTGAGGAGTTGCCGGGGGTGATGTGCCACGGGGCTTCGGGGAAGCGGGCGGCGTATTCGTCGGTGCGGAACGAGGGGCGCAGACCGGCCAGACCCTCGGTGGTGGTGGCGGCTCGGACGGTCTCGTCCAGCGTGTGCGCGACCGTCTCACCCGCGGCGTTGGTGACCTCGATGGAGATGATCTCGTTGTCGAACGCGCCGGCGGCGATCGCGGCGGCGGCGCGCTGGTGTGACTGCGCGGAGTAGGCGTCGAGGGTTTCGCGGTCGAGTTTCCACTTCGCTGCGATCAGCTCGGCGGAGATGCCCTGGTTGACGAGGCCCTCCGGGTAGCGGGCGGCGATGTCGGGACCGACGGTGTCCTTGCCCATGGTCGCGGTGCCCATCGGGATGCGGCTCATGGATTCGACACCACAGGCGATGACGATGTCGTATGCGCCGGCGATGATGCCCTGGGCGGCGAAGTGGGCGGCCTGCTGGCTCGACCCGCACTGGCGGTCGATCGTGGTGGCGGGCACCGAGTCCGGGAAGCCCGCCGACAACAGTGCGGTGCGGGTGATGTTGAGGGACTGCTCGCCGACCTGGGCGACGCAGCCGCCGATCACGTCGTCGATCTGGGCGGGGTCGAGGTCGTTGCGCTCGACCAGCGTGCGCAGAACCTGGGCGAGCAGTTCGACCGGGTGGGTGCCGGACAGCGCGCCGCCGGGCTTTCCCTTACCGGACGCGAGCCGGACCGCGTCGACGATGACTGCCTGGGCCATGGTGGTTCCTCTCCTCGCCGTGCTTACTTATCGATCGCTAAGTGTGGTACCACGGCGGCCCGAGCTCGGTCAATTGCAGATCAGCTGTGAGCGCCCGCGACCATCTTCGACGTGATCGCCGCGTACTTGGCGGCCACGGCCTGCGGCCCCAGCTCGCCCTCCGCGTGATACCAGCGGGGAATCGCCTGGCACATGCCGAGGATGGCGCGCGTGGTCTCGGCGGGATCCTCGACCGCGAAATCGCCCGAGCGGACACCGTCGCGGACGATGCCGAGCACGAGGTTCTCGATGCCCTTGCGAACCGTCCGGTACCGCTCGTGGTTCTCCGGCCCCAGGTAGCGCGCCTCGCTCTCGATGGCGGCCAGTCGTGCCCGGTTCGTCAATCGCAGCACGATCGCCGACACCACGTTCTCGAGGCGCTGGGCGGGATCGTTGCCGCCGGCGTCGTTCGCGGCGTGCGCCCGCGCCAGCACGTCCCCGGTGGCCAGCTCGATCAGGGCGACGAGCAGGCCTTCCTTGCTGTCGTAGTGGTAGTACAGCGCCGGAACCGTGACCCCGACCCGGCGGGCGATCTCACGGACCGACGCGCCGTGGAAGCCCTTCTCGTAGAACGCATCGAGTGCCGCGGACAGGATCGGCGTGAGCTCCAACGGCTCCAGGCGCTGCCACTCCGGCTGCGTCGCGTCACCAGCGGTTGTGCCCATCTACGGTCTCACCTGTCGATCGTCGGTCAATGCCCGTCGAGAATACGCATCGTGCGGTGGTCTCCGGGTGTCCCGTAGCAGCTGAAGGGTCCCTTCAGGCGCTGACAGCGCATGAAGGGACCCTTCAGCTGAAGCAGTTACCGGCTACTTGCCGGTGAACTTGGGGGCACGCTTCTCGGCGAAGGAGCGCGGGCCCTCCTTGGCGTCGTCGCTCTTGAAGACGGCCATGCCGATCTCGGCCTCGAGCGCGAAGGCGTCCTCCTCGTGCATGCCCTCGGTGACGCGGATCGTCTTCAGGATCGCCTGTACCGCGATGGGGCCGTTGGCGGCGATCTGCTCGGCGATCTCGAGTGCCTTGTCGAGGGCGGTGCCGTCGGGGACGACATGGCCGATGAGGCCGAGTTCCCTGGCCTCGGGGGCGGGCACCGTTCGACCGGTCAGCAGGATCTCTGCAGCGACGGTGTACGGGATCTGGCGCACCAGTCGAACCGCGGATCCGCCGAGCGGGAACAGTCCGAGTCGCGCCTCGGAGACCCCGAACCGGGCGCTCTCGCCGGCGACGCGGATGTCGGTGCCCTGCAGGATCTCGGTGCCGCCGGCGATGGCCGGGCCCTCGACCGCGGCGATGAGCGGCTTGGTGAGGCGGCGGCCCTTCAACAGTGCCGGCAACCGCGTCACGTCCATCCCCGCGCCGAACTTGTCGCCCGGGGCGTTGCGGTTCATCTCCTTGAGGTCCATTCCGGCGCAGAACGTGCCGCCGGCGCCGGTGAGGATCGCGACGCGAATGTCGGGATCGGAGTCGATCCGGTCCCAGGCGTCGGTCATGATCGCCATCATCTCGCCCGAGAGCGCGTTTCGGGCCTCGGGGCGGTTCATCGTCACGATCAGGACGTGGCCACGCTTCTCGACGAGGCAGTGGGGCGATTTCGCCGAAACGTCTGTATTTTCCGTAGTTTCGGTGGACACTGAGGGCTCCCGCTATGTGTGTGAGTTGAGTCTCAAATTAGGTCTTGTCACCGACAGTAACACGTTCTACTTTGTTGACGTGGCCATTAATATCGCAGACCTCGTAGAGCACTCGATCGATCTCAACCCGGACCGCCTCGCCCTCGTGGATGCCGACCGTGAGCTGACGTTCGCGCAACTGGAGGAGAAGGCCAACCGTCTGGCCAACTACCTGCGGGATCAGGGTGTCGCGCCCGGCGACAAGGTGGGCATCTACAGCCGGAACACCATCGAGGCGATCGTGTCCATGGTGGCCATCTTCAAGGCCCGCGCCATCATGGTCAACGTCAACTACCGGTACGTCGAGAACGAGTTGCAGTACATCTTCGAGAACTCGGACATGGTCGCACTCATTCACGAGCGCCGCTACAGCGACAAGGTCGCGGGTGTTCTGCCGAACACCCCGCATGTCAAGACGGCCATCGTCGTCGAGGACGGCACGGATCTCGACTACTCGTCGTACGGTGGCGTCGAATTCGAGCAGGCACTGTCGCAGGGATCGCCCGACCGCAACTTCGGTGAGCGCAGCCCCGACGACATCTTCATCCTCTACACCGGTGGCACCACCGGCATGCCCAAGGGCGTCATGTGGCGGCACGAGGACTGGTGGCGCGTGCTGGGCGGCGGCGTCAACTTCGTCACCGGCGAGTACCTCGAGGACGAGTGGGAGCTGGCGAAGGTCGGCGCCGCCAACCCCGCGATGGTTCGCTTCCCGATTCCTCCGATGATCCACGGCGGTTCGCAGTCGGCCGTGTTCCACAGCCTCTTCGGCGGTGGCACGCTCGTCATGCACCCCGAGTTCGACGGCCACGCGGTGTGGCAGGTCATCGACCGGCACAAGGTCAACCTCATCTTCATCACGGGCGACGCGATGGCACGGCCCATGATCGACGCACTCGTCGCAGGGAACCCGGAGACCGGTGAGCCGTACGACCTTTCGTCGCTGTACGTCATCGCCAGCAGCGCGGCTCTGTTCTCGCCGGCGCTCAAGGAGCAGTTCCTCGACCTGCTGCCGAACCGTCTGCTCACCGACTCGATCGGCTCCTCCGAGACCGGTTTCGGTGGTCTGGCCACCATCACGAAGGGCTTCGAGCACACCGGCGGTCCACGTGTGAAGATCGACGCCGCCACGGTCGTCATCGACGACGACGGCATCCCGGTCGTGCCCGGTTCCGGCCAGGTCGGCGTGCTCGCTCGCAGCGGCCACATTCCCCTCGGCTACTACAAGGACGAGGAGAAGACCAAGTCGACGTTCAAGGTCCTCAACGGAATTCGCTACTCGATCCCGGGCGACTACGCCACGGTCGAGGAGGACGGCACCGTCACGATGCTCGGCCGCGGATCGGTCTCGATCAACAGTGGCGGCGAGAAGATCTACCCCGAGGAGGTCGAGGGCGCCGTCAAGACGCACCCCGACGTCTTCGACGTCCTGGTCGTCGGTGTGCCCGACGAGCGCTGGGGCAACCGCGTCGCGGCCGTCGTCGCACCGCGTCCCGGAACCAACCCGAGTCTGAACGACATCGTCGAGTCGGCCCGCAAGGAGATCGCCGGCTACAAGGTGCCACGCAGCCTGTGGCTCGTCGACGAGATCAAGCGCTCGCCGGCCGGCAAGCCCGATTACAAGTGGGCCACCGCGGAGACCCAGTCGCGCGCGGCGGACGATCACTACACCAATGGCAAGGACGTTTGATGCACACCGATCTCGCCGAGAAGTTCGGCATCCAGTATCCGATCTTCGGGTTCACGCCGTCCGAGCATGTGGCGGCGGCGATCAGCCGCGCCGGTGGTCTCGGCGTCCTCGGGTGCGTCCGGTTCAACGACCCGGACGAGCTCGAGGCCACCCTCACCTGGATGGACGAGAACACCGACGGCAAGCCGTACGGCGTCGACATCGTGATGCCGGCGAAGGTGCCCACCGAGGGCGGCGCTGTCGACCTCGACAAGCTCATCCCCGCCGAGCACCGTGCGTTCGTCAACCGCACACTCGACGAACTGGGCGTCCCGCCGCTGTCCGACGATGTCGAGCACGCCACCGGAGTCCTCGGCTGGCTGCACTCGGTCGCCCGCTCGCACGTCGACGTCGCGCTGAACCACCGAATCGCGCTGATCGCCAACGCCCTCGGGTCTCCGCCCAGGGATGTGATCGACCTCGCGCACGAAAAGGGTGTTCCGGTGGCCGCGCTCGCGGGAGCGGTGGACCACGCACGCAGCCACGTCGAGAACGGCGTCGACATCGTCATCGCCCAGGGCTACGAGGCGGGCGGTCACACCGGTGAGATCGCCTCGATGGTGCTGGTCCCCGAGATCGTCGACGCCGTAGGCGATTCCGCGGGTGTCCTCGCCGCCGGTGGCATCGGGAGCGGCCGTCAGGTCGCCGCGGCACTCGCGCTCGGCGCCTCCGGCGTCTGGATGGGCTCGTACTGGCTGACGACGAGCGAGTACAAGCTCGGTAGCGCGGCCGAGGGCCCGTCGTCGATCCAGCGCGCGCTGCTCGGTGCGACATCGGCCGACACCGTTCGGTCGCGGATCTACTCCGGCAAGCCGGCACGCCTGCTCAAGACCAAGTGGACCGAGGCCTGGTCCAAGCCTGGTGCGCCCGAACCGCTTCCGATGCCGCTGCAGAACATTCTCGTCAGCGAGGCGCATCAGCGCATCTCCGCCGGCAGCGACCCCGAGGTCGTGGCGATGCCGGTCGGTCAGATCGTCGGCCGGATGAACGAGATCCGACCGGTCGCCGAGATCATGGCCGAACTCGTCGCGGAGTTCGAGTCGACGGTCTCCCGCCTCGACGGCCTCAAGGGCTGACGCCCGCACGACACAGCAGCGCCCCCGGAACGATGTTCCGGGGGCGCTGTCGTTGGTCGGGCGGCTGCGGAGCTCAGGCGTCTGCGGTCTGACGCTCCAGGGTGAGCGCGAGTTCCGGGGTGAGCAGCTCGAACTCGTCCTGGCCGCGATCGCGGAGCCAGACCGGGTCGGCGCAGTGCCAGCGCTCGGCGCTGAGCGTGCGCGTCACGACCTTGAACGTCGCGGTCCGTGGGAACTCGGTGCACACCCGCAGCAGGGTGGGGCGCTGCTTGGGTCCCAGATCGGGCTGCCCGTCCAGGAATTCGGCGAAGGCGACCGGGTCGAAGTCCGCGGCGTCCGCGGTGGGGATGACGGCGGCCATCACGCGGTCGCCGACTTCCCGGTCCGGCACCGCGTACACCGACACCTGCGCAAAGCCCGGGTAGCGCACCAGGATCCGTTCGATCGGTGCGGCACCCAGGTTCTCGCCGTCCACCCGGAGCCAGCCGGAGCTGCGGCCGGCGAAGTAGACGAAGCCGTCGGTGTCCCGGTAGGCGAGGTCGCCGCTCCAGTACATGCCGTCGCGTAGACGCTCGGCGTCCGCCTCAGGGTTCTTGTAGTAGCCGGCGAACGCGCCCGCGCCCGACACGTTGACCATTTCGCCGGTCGACTCCTCGGCGTTCACGAGGCGGCCGGAGGCGTCGAATTCTGCCGGCGGGCAGACGGTGCCGGTGTCCGGGTGGCGAATCTCCACGTCCTTCGGGAGGAGCCCGAGGGCGCCGGGAGGCGACTCGGGGTGGGCCGAGATGGATACGCCGCCCTCGGTGGAGCCGAAGCCGTCGATCACGCGCGCCCCGAAGCGCCGGGAGAACTCCCGGACCACGGGGGCGGAACCCTCGTTGCCGTACATGATCTTCAGCGTGTTGTCGGCATCGTCGGAGTGCTCCGGGGTGGCCACGATGAACGAGAGCGGCTTACCGACATAGTTGGCGTACGTGACGCCGTAACGGCGGACGTCGGAAAGGAAGCCGGACGCGGAGAACTTGCGTCGCATCGCGATACCCGACTGAGCCCGCAGTGCGACGGCCCACGCCGCCATCATCGCGTTGGAGTGGAACATCGGCATCGACATGTAGACGACGTCGTCGCCGGACAGTCCGAACCGGTCCGCGAGCATGATGCCGGGATCGGCGATCTTGGCGTGCGTGCACCGCACGGCTTTCGGGTCGCCACTGGTGCCCGACGTGAAGATGAGCATCAACAGGTCGTCGGGTGCGGCGGTGGGTGCGACGACGGGACTGCCGGCGAAGGGGGACAGGAGTTGCGTCCACTCCGGGGCGTCCACGTTGATCACCCGGACGTCGCCGAGGTCGATGCCGTCGAGGAGATGGGCCTGAGTGTTCTCGGTGAACACGATCTGGCAGTCGGACAGTGCGATGTCGCGGGCCAGGGCCTCACCGCGCCGGGTCGTGTTGAGACCGGCGAGAACGGCACCGGAGAACGCGGCGGCGCCGAGCAGGGAGGAGAACTCGGGGACGTTGTCCATGAGGACGCCGAAATGTCGCGGTCGCTCCGGATTGAGCAGGTGGCTCAGAGCGGACGCACGGTCGTACATTCCGTGGACGTGTTCCGCCCACGGAATGTACTGGTCTTCGAATCGGATTCCGTGCGTATCGATGTGGCGGAGGTGAGCGAGCAGGTCCGCCACCGTGGGAGTCGCTGTCATTCCCACATCATGACGATTGTGATGCGCGTCATGCTTCCCGATTTCACTGTGTGGGACCGGTCCGGTCGAATGGATTCCGACCGCTTGCGTCCGTGGTGCTTACGCCGGCGTCGCGGCCAACACGGCACCGAGGCGGCGGAGCTGATCGGTCGCGGACCCGAGCAGAAACTCCTGACGCTTCGCGGCCAGGAAGTACCGGTGTGCCGGATGATCCTCGTCGAGACCGACGCCGCCGTGGATGTGCACGACGGAGTGCGCGACGCGATGACCCGCATCCGCGGCCCAGAACTTCGCGATCTCGATCTCGCCCTCGGTCGGCAGCCCCTCCGCCAGACGGAAAGCGGCCTGCCACAGGGTCAACCGCACACCCTTGACGTCGATGTACCCGTCGGCGAGGCGCTGCGCGACGGCCTGGAAGCTGCCGATGGGCCGGTCGAACTGGACGCGTTCGCGTGCGTAATCGGCGGTGATCTTCAGCCCCTGGTCGAGGACACCGAACTGGAAGGCACTCGAGCCCACGGCGCCGCGGTCGAGGATCCACTCGACGATCTCGCCGCCCTGCTCGACGGTGCCGAGCACGCGGTCGGCACCCAGCTGGACGTCGGCCAGCTCGACGATGCCGGTGCAGCCGAAGTCCGTGGTCTGCTGGCGCGTGATCGTGACACCGGCGTCGCCCGGCTGCACCAGGAACAGCGCGGTGCCACCGTCGGTGGCGGCCGGCACAAGGACCAGGTCGGCGATCGGAGCCCCGTCGACGACGATCTTGGTGCCGCTCAGCGTCCACCCGTTCGCCGTCCGCTCCGCCCGCGTGACCGGCGCCGCGGGGTTGTCGTTGAGCTCCTCGGCGAGTGCAACGGCAATGATCTTGGATCCGGCGGCCGCGGGTGCACCCCATTCGGCACGCTGGGCGTCCGAACCGAATTGGGCGATCGCCCCGGCGCCCATCACGATCGACGACAGATACGGCACCGGTGCGACGCCGCGACCGAGTTCGATGAGGATGCTGCACTGTTCGAGAATGCCGAAGCCGTCGCCGCCGACCGACTCGGGCAGCGCTGCGCCGAGCACGCCGGACGACGCGAGCGCGTCCCACAGCTTGCGGTCGAAGCGATCCTCAGCGGAGTCGAGTTCGCGCAAACGGTCGTTGGTGACGATGTCGGAGACGATGCCCTGGGTGAGACCTGCCAGGTCTTGCTGGGCCTCGGTGAGAGAGAAGTCCATGGTGTGGTCCTTGCTTATCGCTTGGCGTGGGGCTGGCCGAGGGCGGTCATGGCGATGATGTCGCGCTGGACCTCGTTGGTGCCGCCGCCGAAGGTGAGGATCAGTGCCGAGCGGTGCCACCGCTCGAGGCGTCCGCGCAGGACCGCTCCCGGCGAGTTCTGCCGGATGGTGGCGGACGGGCCCAGGATCTCCATCATCAGCCGGTACGCCTCGGTGGCGAACTCGGTGCCGTACACCTTGTTGGCCGACGCCGCCTCGGGGCCGGGAGCGTGGTCGGTGGCCGACGCGATCTCCCAGTTCATGAGCTTGAGATATTCGGTCTTGGCGTGCACCCGGGCCAGGTTGATCTGGACCCATTCCTGGTCGATGACCCGACGGCCGTCGGCCAGCTTGGTGTTCTGTGCCCACTCACGCACTTCCTGCAGCGCGGTCATGATCACGCCGGCCGACGTGAGCGCGACCCGCTCGTGGTTGAGCTGGTTGGTGACGAGCTTCCAGCCGCCGTGCTCCTCACCGACCAGCGAGCTCTGCGGCACACGGACGTCCTGGTAGTAGGTCGCGCTGGTGTCTGGCCCGGCCATCGTGTGGACCGGCGTGTACGAGAATCCCTCAGCGGTGGTCGGCACGATCAGCATGCTGATGCCGCGATGCTTCTTCGCGGCCGGATCCGTGCGGCACGCGAGCCAGACGTAGTCGGCGTACTGGATGAGGCTCGTCCACATCTTCTGGCCGTTGATGACGTAGTCGTCGCCGTCCTTGACCGCGGACGTGCGCAGCGACGCGAGGTCGGTGCCGGCGCCCGGCTCGGAGTAGCCGATCGAGAAGTGCAGTTCGCCCGCGGAGATCTTGGGCAGGAAGTAGGCCTTCTGTTCGGCCGTACCGAAATGCATGATGGTCGGCGCGACCGAATTGATCGTCAGGAACGGCACCGGCGCACCGGCGATCGCGGCCTCGTCGACGAAGATGAGCTGATCCATCGTGGATCGCTCCTGGCCGCCGTACTCCTTGGGCCAGCCGAGGGTGAGCCACCCGTCCTTGCCCATCTGCTGGACGACCTCGCGGTAGACGTTTCCTGCGCCGTACTCGCCGGTGGTCGCCATCAGGGCTTCACGACGTTCCGGAGTCATCAATTTCGCGAAGTAGCTTCGCAATTCCTCGCGCAGCTTCTGCTGCTCCGCGGTGTAGGTGATATCCACTTGGTTTCTCCAATCCGGGCTATCGTCGGCGCGGAATCGCGGGATTCGGCACGGTTTCTGGAAAGATCGCGGGCCACGGCCGAGGTGATCGGGGCCGTGCGGCGGGCTGTCCGTCACCGAGGCGGAGCCGTGCAGCAGCCGCGTCGAGGATGGTTGTCCGAATCATTGCACAGCAGTGAAACGGGTTCTAGTCTTATCACCGAAGTCGTTGGACCACAGCCCGGTGCAACGCGCTTTCCGCGAGTCTTTCGAACGAATGTGAAATGAGGATTGGTCATGGAGGTAAGGGTCGACAGGGATCGCTGCGAGGCGAACGGCGTATGCGTCGGAATCGCTCCCGACATCTTCGATCTGGATGACGACGAGGAGTTGATCATCTCGGCTCCCGTGCCGCCGGCCGACCGGGAGGCGGACGTGCGTTCGGCGATCGCGCAGTGCCCGCGCGCTGCGTTGACCGAACACTAGACCGAACCTTGCGGCCAATGTAGAACGCGTTCTACATTGGCCGCGTCGCCGGCAGCCGCAGCGACGAGGCACCGATCGGCACCAGGCCGGTCGACGTCACGGGTACGGGAGCGCGTTCATGAGTGCAGTCAACAGTCGCGAGGTCAGCCTGGAGGGCAAGGTCGCAATCGTGACCGGCTCGGGTTCGGGCCTCGGTCGAGCCGAGGCGATCGGCCTGGCGCAGTCCGGGGCGGCGGTCGTCGTCAACGATCTCGGTATCAACGACGCGGTCGAGTCCACGCTGGACGAAATCCGCACTCTCGGTGGAAAAGTCGAGTTCGTCGCCGGTGACGTCGGGGAGCGGTCCACTGCAGACGCGCTCATGGCCGCGGCGCAGGGTCTCGGTGGCGTCGACATTGTCGTCAACAACGCGGGTATCGTCCGTGACCGCATGCTTTTCGGCATGTCCGATGAGGAGTGGGACCTCGTCCTGAAGGTCCACCTCCGTGGTCACTTCCTTCTCTCCCGCAACGCCGCCACGTACTGGCGGGACCGGTCGAAGGCGGCCGGTGCGCCCGTCTACGGCCGACTGATCAACACGTCGTCCGAGGCTGGTCTGCTCGGCCCGGCCGGGCAGCCGAACTACGGCGCCGCGAAGGCAGGTATCACGGCCCTGACGCTGTCGGCAGCGCGCGGTCTGTCCCGGTACGGCGTGCGAGCCAATGCGATCTGCCCCCGCGCCCGGACGTCGATGACGGAGTCGGTCTTCGGTGACGCCCCCGAGGGTGAGATCGATCCGCTGTCGCCCGAGCACGTCGCCGCGCTGGTGTCGTACCTCGCGTCGCCGGCCGCGGACAAGGTCAACGGTCAGGTGTTCGTCGTCTACGGCCCCATGGTCGCGCTGATGGCGGCACCGGTCGTGGAACAGCGATTCGACGCCGCCGCGCAGTGGACGCCGGCCGATCTCGCGGACGAGATGGGCGCGTACTTCGACGACCGTGATCCCGAGCGCATGTTCTCGGCGTCGGAGGCTCTCAAGGGCCTGGGCTGATCCCGCTCCGCATCGATCCGATCCCGCAACCTCCTCTGTAACGGGAGATTGCGGGATTTTCGATACATGCAGGACGAATGCGGACGAAGATGGTGCAGACGCATGCGATGCGAGGTCCGTGCGCCGGGGGATGAGGCACTGCGGGGGCGTGCCGATGCAAAACACTGTACTGGTGTCTAGAACATGTTCCAGTTCTGTCGTCGGTCGCGGCGGGACGGGTTGGTCCTGTGATGGTGTCGATGGTGCTGTGAGGCGTGAGTGGGCGCCGGGGTGGGCGGGGGTCGATCCGGTCCTCGTGGAGCGCTCCCGGTGCGATGCCCGGCGCTCGGGGGATCTTCTCGGACTTCTATCGTATGTAGTGGTCAGGCCGATTTATCGGAGCCGCGGGCGCCCCTGGGAGCCGTGGGGTCCGGAGGCGTGAGCGGCGGTGCGCGATGCCCGTCGTCGCGGCGGCCGGGCCAGTTGGAGGCGAAGGTTTCGAGTGCCGTGGATGAGGTTCTGCAACCCGGACATCAGGGACCTTTGACAGGTGAACACGTTCTAGTTAATATGACGTGGATCACAGGGCGTTTGTGCTGTTCGGGCGCTCTGGGGGAGGTGCTGTGTCGCGAGAGTGGCCGGCGCAAATGTGGACAACCATGACGAGTACGGGTGAGGAGGAAGAGTGGTCGACCTCCTCGAGGTACCCCTGAGAGCGGCCGGCGGATTCTTCGCGATGTCGGCGGACACGCTCAGGGCCGTGTTTTCACGTCCGTTCCAGCGGCGGGAATTCATCGATCAGGCATGGTTCGTGGCGCGGGTGTCGATGATCCCGACGGTGCTCGTCGCGATCCCGTTCACGGTGCTGGTGAGCTTCACGATCAACATCCTGCTGCGGGAGATCGGCGCGGCCGACCTCAGTGGCGCTGGTGCGGCACTGGGCGCAGTCACGCAGGTCGGTCCGATCGTGACGGTGCTCATCGTCGCCGGCGCCGGCGCGACCGCCATCTGTGCGGACCTCGCCGCCCGCACCATCCGCGAGGAGATCGACGCGATGCGGGTGCTCGGTATCAATCCGGTCCACCGGCTGGTGGTGCCGCGAGTCCTGGCCTCCACTGTGGTCGCACTCCTGCTCAACGGCCTGGTCTGCACCATCGGCATCCTCGGCGGGTTCCTCTTCTCCGTGTACGTGCAGGACGTCAATCCCGGCGCCTTCGTCAACGGCATCACCCTCCTCACCGGGTTCGGCGAGTTGATGATCTCGATGCTCAAGGCCGGTCTGTTCGGCATGATCGCCGGTCTCATGGCCGCGTACCTCGGAATGAACGTCCGGGGCGGCGCGAAGAGTGTCGGCGACGCCGTCAACCAGACCGTCGTTTTCTCGTTCATGGCGCTGTTCGTGGTCAACGTGCTCATCACCGCCATCGGTATCAAGTTGACGTCCGGATGAGTGACAGGGTGGTGAATTAGATGGCTCTGGTGGCATCAGGGCGATTCGTCCGCACTCGGCGGCGTCTCGCACGCACATCGCGCTCGGTGGACCGGGTCGGCGAGCAGGCCCTGTTCTTCTGGCGTGCCCTCGTGTGGGCGCCGCGCGCGCTCGTGCACTACCGGAAGGAAGTGCTGCGTCTCATCGCCGAGATCAGCATGGGCACAGGCGCACTCGCTGTCATCGGCGGCACCGTCGTCATCGTCGGATTCCTCACGCTGTTCACCGGCGGCACCATCGCAGTCCAGGGCTTCAGCTCGCTCGGAAACATCGGTGTCGAGGCGCTCACCGGCTTCTTCGCGGCGTTCATCAATGTGCGCATCGCCGCACCGGTCATCGCGGGTATCGGCCTGGCAGCCACCATCGGCGCCGGCTCCACCGCGCAGCTGGGTGCCATGCGCGTCTCGGAGGAGATCGACGCGCTCGAATCGATGGCCATTCCGTCGGTTCCGTATCTGGTGTCGACCCGTGTGATGGCCGGCATCATCGCGATCGTCCCGCTGTACTCGCTCGCGGTCATTGCATCGTTCGTGGCGAGCCGGTTCGCGACGGTCGTGCTCAACGGTCAGTCCGGCGGCGTCTACGACCACTACTTCTCCACGTTCCTGATTCCGACGGACATCCTCTGGTCGTTCGTGCAGGCGATCGTGATGGGCGTGGCCGTGATGCTGATCCATACCTACTACGGCTTCAACGCCAGCGGCGGTCCCGTCGGTGTCGGTGTCGCGGTCGGTAACGCCGTCCGAGCCTCGCTCATCGCAGTCGTGACCGTGACCCTGCTGATCTCGCTGGCGATCTACGGCCAGTCCGGCAACTTCAACCTCTCGGGATAGGCGGAGGAGCGATGCCCGAATCAAGGTGGAAGACAAAGTTTGCCGCGGCCGCGATGGTGTTCGGTCTCGTGGCGATCGTCGTGGTCGCCCTGACGATGTTCGTCGGTGGATTCACGAAGAGCGAACCGGTGACGATCACGGCCTCGCGTTCAGGCCTGGTGATGGACCCCGACGCCAAGGTCAAGCTTCGTGGTGTCGAGGTCGGACGAGTCGCTTCGATCGACGAGGTCGACGGCCAGGCCCGGCTGAAGCTGGACATGGATCCGTCTCAGCTGCACCTCATTCCGTCGAACTCGACCGTCGAGATCAAGTCGACCACGGTGTTCGGCGCCAAGTACGTCAATTTCGTCACGCCCAGCGATCCGTCGCCGAAGTCGCTACAGCCGGGTTCGGTTATCGGTGCAGAGAGCGTGACGGTGGAGTTCAACACGCTTTTCCAGAACCTGTCCACGTTGCTGCAGCAGATCGAGCCGGACAAGCTCAACGCGACGCTGGGCGCCATTTCGTCGGCGCTCAACGGGCGGGGCAACGAGCTCGGTGAGCTGCTCGGCGAAACCGACGCGTACCTGAAGAAGATGAACCCGACTCTGCCGCAACTGCAGCGGGATCTCGACGCCGCGGCCACTGTGACCAACACGTACGCCGATGTCACACCGGACCTGATGACGCTGCTCGGCAATCTGACCGCGACCAGCGGCAGCATTGTCGAGGAGCGGGAGAACCTCCGTATGACGCTGGAGAACGCGGTGGCGCTGGCGAACAACGGCAACCAGTTGCTCACCGACAACGAGGCGAATCTGACGCGGGCGCTCGAGCTGCTGGAGCCGACCACGGCACTGCTGTCGGGGTACTCACCGGCGATCTCGTGCCTCATCGTGGGTCTCAACAAGGCCCGCCCGATGGCCGAGCAGATCGAGGGCGGCGCCCAGGCAGGCTTCGCGATGAGTTCGAGCTTCCTGGGTGGCCTCGAGCCGTACACGTACCCGCGGGATCTGCCGAAGGTCAACGCCACCGGCGGTCCGAGCTGCTGGGGCCTCCCCGACTTCGATCCGAGGCGTGACGGCAACGCGCCGTTCGTCGTGACGGACAGCGCGAACACCCCGTACATGCCTGCGACGAAGACCACCATCAGCATGCCCACGCTGTTCCAGATGCTCTACGGCGGAACCCCGGTTGCGGAAGGTCAGAAGTGATGCGCGCGACCACAGTCAAGTTCCTCGCGTTCACCACCGTCATGGTGCTGATCTTCGCCGGTCTGGCAATCGTGTTCAGCCAGGCCCGATTCAGCAGCACCGACGGCTATCGTGCGGTGTTCACCAACGCGTCCGGGCTCAAGTCCGGGGAGAAGGTGCGGATCGCGGGTGTCCCGGTGGGCACGGTCAAGGGCGTCGAGGTGAACTCCGACAACCTCGCCAACGTGACGTTCGACGTCGACACGAAGTACCCGCTTCTCCAGAGCACCCGGGCCACGGTCCGCTACGAGAACCTCGTCGGCGACCGATACCTCGAACTGCTCGAAGGCGAGGGCTCGCCCGAGCCGCTCGACACGGGCGGGACCATCCCGGAGTCGCAGACAGCGCCGGCCCTCGACCTCGACCTGCTCCTGGGTGGCTTCAAGCCGCTTCTCCGCGGGCTGAGCGCAGACCAGGTCAACGACTTGAGTGGCGCGCTTCTGCACGTCCTTCAGGGGCAGGGCGGCACGTTGGTGTCGCTGCTCGGCAACACCAGTTCGTTCACCTCCACGCTCGCGGACCGGGACAAGCTGATCGGTGACGTCATCACGAACCTCAACACCACGTTGGCGACGATCAACGACAAGGGTGACCAGTTCTCGTCGACGATCGACCAGCTTCAGCAATTGGTGAGTGGGCTCGCTCAGGACCGCGATCCGATCGGAGCAGCGATCCCGAAGATCGCCACGGCGACCGGCGATCTCGCGCAGCTGCTCCAGGGCGCACGCCCCGATCTGCAGTCGACGATCGCCCACACGAGCGTTCTCGCGACGAACCTGCAGAATGGCCAGGACGACATCAACTGGGTGCTCGAGCGGTTGCCTGAGGCGTACCGGAAGCTGATCCGCACGGGCGCGTACGGCGCGTTCTTCCAGTTCTATACGTGCGAAGTGGCGTTCAAGTTCTCCGGGCCCGACGGGAAGGAGCTGCGGGTGAACCTGCCGACCACACCGCTTCAGACGACGGGGAGGTGTGCATTCGATGGCCAAGGGTGAGCGGAATCTCACGCGCATCGGCATCATCGGTGTCGCGGTCTCAGCGTGCCTTGTGCTTGCTGGACTGCAGTACGACCGACTGCCGTTCCTGTTCGGCAACGTGCGCTACGAGGCGCTGTTCGAGGACGCGGGCGGGCTTATGCCCGATGACTATGTGACGCTCGCCGGCGTCAACGTCGGCAAGGTGGAGAGCATCGAACTCGACGGTGCCGAAGTGCGGGTCGCCTTCTCGATGAACGAGGGTATTCGCCTCGGCGGCAGCACCGGCGCCGACATCAAGACCAACACGATCCTCGGACGCAAGTCGCTTCAAGTGACCTCCGAGGGCGAGGACGTCATGAAGGTCGGTAGCACCATTCCGTTGGAGCGCACCAACTCTCCATACTCGCTCAACGATGCGCTCGGGGACCTCACCTCGACCGTTGCGGATCTCGATACGAACCAGCTCAATGAATCGCTCAATGCGGTGTCGGAGACGCTCTCCGACACCCCGCCCGAATTGCGCGCCGCGCTCGACGGCGTCACTCGGCTGTCACAGAGCATCAACTCACGAGACGAGTCCCTGAAGGACCTGCTGGGCCGGGCCGAGGGCGTGACGAAGATCCTCGCGGACCGCAGCGACCAGATCAACTCGCTGATCCTCGACGGCAACCAGTTGCTCGGCGAACTCGACCGTCGCCGCAACGCGATCAGTGAGCTGATCACGAACGTCTCGTCGGTATCGCAGCAGCTCACCGGTCTGGTCCGGGACAACGAGCAGCAGATGAAGCCGACGCTTGACAAGCTCAACGCGGTCGTCGCGAACCTGCAGAACAACAAGGACAATATCGGCCAGGCGCTCGAGGGGCTGGCGCCGTACGCGCGTTCGCTGGGAGAGGCTGTCGGCAGTGGCCCGTTCTTCATGGCGTATGTCGCGAACTTCAGCGTCAGCGCGCTGACCCAGACTGCGGTCGATCAACTGTTGTGGCCAGAGCATGTGCCTCAGGACCTCGCCCAGCTTCCGCCATTGACGACCGAGCTCAAGGATCCGAACCGATGAGCGACGAACAGCAGCACATGAGTGCGAAGAAGAAGTGGCTGACGATCGGCGGCGCTGCCGTCGTGGTGGTTGCCGTTCTCGCGGCAGGGGTGATCTACCTGTTCCCCGGGCTCGGAAAGACCACCATTACGGCGCAGTTCCCGTCCACCACGGGTCTGTACGCCGGCGACGACGTCCGAGTACTCGGGGTGTCGGTCGGCTCGATCGAGAGTATCGACCCCAATGGAACTGGTGCGACGGTCGTCATGAATGTCGATCGTTCCGTCGACATCCCGGCCGACGCGAAAGCCGTCATCATCGCGCCCAGCCTCGTCGCGGCGCGGTTCGTGCAGCTGACCCCCGTGTACACGGGGGGCGAGACGATGGCAGACGGTGCTGAGATTCCGATGGAGCGCACCGCAGTTCCGGTGGAATGGGACGAAATCAAGACCGAGCTGACCAAGTTGTCGGAGGCGCTCGGCCCGCAGGGCGGTGCCGATCAGGGTTCGCTCGGCAACTTCATCGACACCGTGGGTGACAACCTCTCCGGCAACGGCGATGCACTGCGCGACACGTTGCGCGAGCTCTCCGACACAATGAAGACGCTGTCCGACGGCCGAACCGATCTGTTCGCGACGATCCGCAACCTGCAGGTCTTCGTGTCCGCATTGTCGTCGAGCAACCAGCAGATCGTGCAATTCGGCGGGCGTCTGCAGTCGGTGTCCTCGTTGCTCGCGGACACCAGCGACGAACTCGGAACGGCACTGCAGGATCTCGACGTCGCGATCGGCGACGTGAACCGTTTCGTCACCGACAACCGCGCCTCACTCACCGAGCAGGTCGGCCGGTTGGCGGACGCGACCTCGGTGCTCGTCGAGAAGCGCCCGCAACTCGAGCAGATTCTGCATGTCGCACCGAACGCGCTGGCGAACTTCAAGGACATCTACACCCCCAAACAGGGATCGGTGAACGGTGTTCTGGCTGCGAGCAACGCTAGGAACCCGATCAACATGGTCTGTGGCCTCATTGCGGGGCTCGAAACCAACGATTCGGATCGATCGGCCGACCTGTGCGCTCAGTTCCTCGGTCCGGTGCTCAACTCGATCGCGACGAACTACCCGGCCATCCTGACGCGTGTTGCAGATGCACAGGGTGCTCTGCCGGAGCAGATCGAGTTCAGTCCGCCGAGTCTTGCCGGCCAGGTGCCGGCGCGGACGCCGTTGGGACCGTCATCCTCCGAGATTGCGCCGCTCTTCACTATGCCGTCGGTCCAGGTCCCCAAGGACCTCAGCGAACTGCTCAATCCGGGAGGTGGGCGATGACCGGGAACCGCAAGCGAACCCGAGTGCTGGCCACGTCGGCCATCACCCTCACCCTCACCCTCGCCGTGACGGGCTGCGAGTGGAACGGACTCAACTCGGTTCCGTTGCCCGGCACCGAAGGCCGAGGAGATGACTCGTACACCGTTCAGGTTCAGATGCCGAACGTGACGACCATGTCGCAGAACTCACCGGTTCGGGTGAACGATGTGACGGTCGGCGCGGTGACCGGCATCGAAGTACAGGACTGGCACGCCCTCGTCACGGTGTCGCTCAACAAGGATGTGCAATTGCCGGCCAACACGACGGCGAAGATCGGGCAGACCAGCCTGCTCGGTTCGCAGCACCTCGAGTTGGCGCCCCCGGTGGGCATCGCCCCGCAGGGCACCCTGCAGGACGGGGACGTCATCCCGCTCGAGCGTGCGGGTGCCTACCCCACGACGGAGCAGACGCTGTCGTCGCTGTCGGTCGTGCTCAACGGCGGTGGCCTCGCTCAGATCAACGACATCACCCGAGAGCTCAATGCGGCATTCGACGGACGAGAGGACTCGATCCGGGACCTCCTGCCGCAACTCGACCAACTCGTCGGCAGTCTCGACGATCAGCGCACCCAGATCATCTCCGCGATGGAAGGAATCGATCGGCTCGCCGGCACCGTCAACCAGCAGACCGACACGCTGAACCGGGCCCTGGACGGCATTCCGCCCGCCCTCGAGGTGCTGGTGACCCAGCGTCAGAACCTGACGAATGCTCTCGTGGCACTGGGCAACTTCAGCGACACTGCGACGCGAGTGATCAATGAGAGCGGTGACGACCTCAAGGCTAATCTCGCCTCGCTGTCACCGTTGCTGGAGCAACTCGCCGGCACCGGCAACAACCTCACCGAGGTGCTGTCGATGATGCTGACCTTCCCGTTCACGATGAAGTACATGGATCAGGTGTTCCAGGGTGACTACGCGAACCTCAACATGATGATCGACCTGACCAACGAGCGCCTGACCAGCAATTTTATTGACAAGACGGGTCTGGGTCCGACACTCGCCGGAGTCGAGGGCGCGCTCGGGACGTTGGCAGGCACGGCCGGCCAGACCAACGATCCACTCAAGATCCCCGAGCCGAAGAAGTCCGATCTGATCCAGCCCGAGCCCAAACCTGCGACGGCGAACGATGTTCCGTCGCTGCAGATTCCTGGCCTTCCGCAACTAGGAGCGCCGACGCCATGATGCTCTCGAGATTCGTCCGAATCCAATTGGTGATCTTCTCGATCCTGACTGCCATCGGGTTGGTCGTGATGGCCACTCAATACGTGCAGTTGCCCGCTCTGTTCGGCATCGGACAGAACCGGGTGACCGTGCAGCTGCCCTCGAGTGGTGGGCTGTACGTCAACGCCAACGTCGCGTTCCGGGGCACCAATATCGGAAAGGTCGAGGACGTCGTGCTCACCGAGGACGGCGTCGACGCGAAGCTGTCCATCAGCGGCAGCTACGACATCCCCGCCGACCTCGACGCGGCGGTCAAGAGCGTGTCGGCGGTCGGTGAGCAGTACGTCGATCTGATTCCGCGTACCGATTCGGGGCCGTACCTCACCGATGGGGACGTGATTCCCGTCGATCGCACGAGTACTCCGCAGGACGTCGGCGAGATGCTCGACCAGGCGAACACCCTCGTCCAGAGCATCTCGAACACCCAGTTGCGCACCGTGGTCGACGAGTCGTTCAAGGCATTCAACGGTGCCGGTCCGGACCTGCAGCGGCTCATCGACTCGGCGCGGCTGTTCGTCCAGGAGGCCAACGCCAACTCCGACGCCACCAAGACGTTGATCGAGCAGGCCGAGGGCCTGCTCGACACGCAGGTGGTCACGAGCGACGCGATCCGGGCGTGGACCAAGGACCTGGTGACATTCTCGAACCAGTTGCGCGCCAGCGATCCTCAAATCCGTAGCGTGCTGGCGCAGACGCCGAACGCGGCGAGCGAGGCCAACGCCCTGTTCCAGGAGTTGAAGCCGACGCTGCCGCTGCTGCTCGCCAATCTGGTGAGTGTCGGCGAGGTCTCCACGATCTATCACAAGAGCATCGAGCAGGTGCTCGTGATCTATCCGCCGCTGGTGTCTTCGCTGCTGACCATCGCGATGAAGGGACCGATCGACGACGGTGCGATCGTGAACTTTGCTCTGCAGGTGAACGATCCGCCGCCGTGCACCACGGGCTTCCTCCCGGCCGACCAGTGGCGTGCGCCGAACGAGAGGACGACTCCTCCCACGCCGTCGGACCTGTTCTGCAGGGTGGCGCAGGACGACCCGACCACAGTTCGCGGTGCGCGCAACTATCCGTGTATGGAGGTTCCGGGCAAGCGGGCCGCTTCGCCCGCGGAGTGCCGCAGCGCGGCGGGATACGTTCCGCTGGGCAACAACCCGCCCAGTGGGCCGCCGCAGGATGCGTCTGTACCCTCGTACACGACGGCTCCGGCGAGCGTCGGGAGCGCGAATGTGCCTGCCACAGCGCGCCCCTATGACCCGACGACGGGCAAGTACGTCGGGCCCGACGGCCTGCTGTACTCGCAGCCGGGGCTTGCGGGAGGAACACCGAGGGAGGACACGACGTGGCAGACGATGATGACACGTCAGCAGGGCTGACACCCGACGAGCACAAGCGACCGGCGCGTCGGCGTGCCAGTCGCAGTGCGGGACCGGCGAACGGCGACGTCACCCGGCCGGCGGAGCAGGTAAGCACCGCCGGTTCGGGTACCGGCCCCACCGGCACCATCACGTTGGAGAAGAGCCGGACGCCGGTCGCGGATGCCGCGGCGACGGAGCCGCCGGGGGATTCCGCGGCGGCACCCCTTCCTGGGGCGGCGGGGGAGACTGCGTCGGACGATCGGGATTCGATCGCCTCGACCGCTCCGCGTCGGAGTCGCGGTGCGCTGGCGGCCGCGATCGCGGTGGGCCTGGTTATCGTGGCGCTTCTGGGCGTCGGTGGATGGCTGGTGTTCGAGCGGATGGCCGCCGGCGATCGTGACGCGCGGCGAGCAGCTTTCGCGGACACGGCACAGCAGACCGTCCTCAACCTCACGACGATCAAGCCGGAGACGGCCAAGGAAGATGTCGAGAAGATCCTGGCGGGGGCGAGCGGCGAGTTCAAGTCCGAGTTCGACGGCCGCGAGGATCCGTTCGTCAGCATCGTGAAGGAGGCCGGCGTGACCACAGTGGGCCGGATCGTCGCGACCGGAATCGAGAGCGACAACGACACCACCGCAAAGGTTCTCGTGTCCGCACGCGCCGACGTGACAACCCCCGACGGAACGCAGAACGGCACGCGTGACTTCCGGATGCGGGTCACGGTGATCGACGACAACGGGACGCTGACCGCTTCGAAGGTGGAGTTCGTGCCGTGACCGAGAAGAGTGTCGAGAACGAGGGTCCTGGTATGAGCATCGACGCCAGTTCGCCGCAGTCCGAGTCCGAGTCCGCGCCCGTGAAGTCCCCGCTGCCGACGGCGCTCGTCGCCGTTGCCGGCGTGGTGGTGGCAGCCTTGCTGGTGGGCGTCGGGTTCTTGGGCTGGGGTTACCTGCAGGATCGTGCCACCGAACAGGCCAGGACCGACGCGGTCCAGGCGGCGACGACTCAGGCCATGGCAATGCTGTCGTACAACTTCAACGACGTCGACCAGCAGTTGGCTGCCGCCGGTGACGGTCTCACCGGTGACTTCAGGGCCGAATACGACAAGTTGGCGAAGGAGACGATCGCGCCGGGCGCCAAGGAGAAGAAGATCACCGTCGAAGCCACGGTGCAGGCGGGGGCGATCGAATCGGCGAGCCCCGACGACGCGGTGGTGCTGCTGTACGTCAACCAGATCACCACCAGTGCCGACATGCCGGACGCCGCCACCACCGGCAGCCGTGTGCGGATGGAGATGCACAAGGAGGGCGATCGCTGGCTGACCGGGCGGCTCACGCCGGTCTAGCGATCAGCCGGATCGCCGCCCGAACGACAAATGGGCTCCCGCGTTGTGAATTGGTCCCCGATAGTTGGACTGGCAAAGTAGTGGCCTGGGCGGCGAGGGCCTGGGCCCGGTATTGCACCGGGCTCAGGCCCTCGAGCTTTGTGGAGATCCGTTCGGTGTTGTACCAGTGGATGTAGTCGTCGAGTGCGGTGGTCAGCGCCTCGATATCGAGGTATCGGGTGTGATGGAAGAGTTCGGCCTCGAGGTGGCCGAAGAAGTTCTCGATCACGGTGTTGTCGAAGCAGTTGGCCTTGCGGGACATCGATTGCGTTGCACCGGCATCGGCGAGCAGTCGCCGCCAGGATGGGTGCCGGTACTGGACTCCTTGGTCCGAGTGCACGAGCGGCGTCTGCCCGTCGCCGAGGGTCGTGAGCGCGGCGCGCAGAGAACTGTGGTCAACTGCAGGTTCGGTGACGCGCCGATCGAGTAGGCGATGATCTGCCGGTCGAACAGAACAACGCTATCGCCGCGGAGCGCTGATCTTCAGACAGTGAACTTTGTGGATACACAGAACTGCTCCCGGAAGTCGGAACTGAATTTCCCCAGTCCAACTTCCGGGGAGCAGTTCATTGCGCGGGAGCCCATTTCGTCGTTCCGAGGTCTACTCCGTGTACTCGCCGTCAGCGGGTAGCAGGGCCGGCCCGGCGACGCCCTGCCGGCCGAGTGCGTCGAGGAACGACCTGGCCCAGCGGTCGACGTCGTGGGCGAGGACCTGGCGGCGCAGGGCGCGCATGTGGCGTCGGCCGTCCTCCCGGCTCTGGTTCAGCGCTTCCTCCATCTTGTCCTTGACGTCGTCGAGGTCGTGGGGGTTGCACAGGAAGGCCTGGCGGAGTTCGGCTGCGGCGCCGGTGAATTCACTGAGAAGCAGCGCGCCGCCGAGATCGCTGCGGCACGCGACGTACTCCTTGGCGACCAGGTTCATGCCGTCGCGCAGCGGCGTCACGAGCATGACGTCGGAGGCGACGAAGAACGCGATCAGTTCGTCGCGGCCGATGGGCCGGTGAATGTAGTGCACCACCGGGCGGCCCACCTCGGCGTACTCGCCGTTGATCCGGCTGACGGTCTGCTCGATCGCCCCGCGCATCTGCACGTAGCTCTCCACGCGCTCCCGGCTGGGGGTGGCGAGCTGCACCATGACGGTGTCGGCCGGATCGACCCGGCCCTCGTTGAGCAACTCGTACAGTGCATCGAGGCGGACGTCGATGCCCTTGGTGTAGTCGAGACGGTCGACGCCGAGCATGATGCGCTTCGGGTTGCCGAGTTCCTTGCGAATCTGCTTGGCGCGGTCGCGAATCGACTTGCGGCGGGACAGCTCGTCGAGCTTGCCGGAGTCGATGGAGATCGGGAACGCACCCACCCGCACGGTGCGGAATCCGACCTGGACGACGCCGAGCTTGGACCGCACACCGACGGTGCCGCGCGAGGTCTGCTGGCCGGCGAGACGACGCGCGAGGAACATGAAGTTCTGTGCGCCGCCGGGCAGGTGGAAGCCGATGAGGTCGGCACCGAGCAGTCCCTCGACGATCTCGCGCCGCCACGGCATCTGCATGAACAGCTCGACCGGCGGGAACGGGATGTGCAGGAAGAAGCCGATGGTGAGGTCGGGGCGCAGCATCCGCAGCATCTTCGGCACCAGCTGCAGCTGGTAGTCCTGGATCCAGACGGTGGCGCCCTCGGCGGCCGCCTCGGAGGTGGCCTCGGCGAAGCGCCGGTTCACCTCGACGTAGGCGTTCCACCATTCACGCCGGTACTCCGGCTTGACGATGACGTCGTGGTACAGCGGCCACAGGGTGGCGTTGGAGAAGCCCTCGTAGTAGTCCGCGACCTCTTGAGAGCTCAGCGGCACGGGGTACAGGTCGAGGCCGTCCTCGACGATCGGGTCGAGGTCCACGTCGGGGACGCCGGGCCAGCCGACCCAGGCGCCCTTGTTGTTGCGCAGGATCGGCTCGAGGGCCGTGACGAGCCCGCCGGGGCTGCGCTTCCAGCGCGTGGAGCCGTCCGGCAACTTCTCGAGATCTACCGGGAGACGGTTCGCGACGACGACGAAGTCGGATCCTCCGCGCTCCGTGTCATCGGAGTATGCGCCCGCAGCGCCCTCGGAACTGGTCGATAATTCCGAAGGCTCAGCCACGGATTCCTACTCTTTCCTCAGTCGTCGTTCGTCAGTCGAGCTTCGCGATCGGTCCGATGCCGAGCATCGAGAGCAGCATGCGGCACTCGTCGGCGTCCGTGGCATACGCAGCGACGACGCGCTGGGCCTGCCGGGCGGTCTCGTCGGCTACGGGCTCGAGGTCCTCGTCCGCGATCTCGTTCTCGGCGGTCGTCTTCGCGGCCATCTTGTTCCTTCCGGCTTGCTGCTACTTCACGAGCAGGTAGTTCCTGACTGCGACTCTATGAGAACTGCCCCGGTCAGCGCCACTCACCACCCGGTTAGGGTCTACTAACACATGCTGTTTTCGAGGGCTGGAGGGTTGATGGCAGGTGGTGCCGCGGTGCTGCGCCGCACGTTGACACGGAATCGTGCGCGTCTGATCGCGGGCACGCTGCTGGTGAGCCTGCATCAGGTGGCGGAAACGGCGGTGCCGATCGCGATCGGCGTGATCGTCGACCGGGCGATCGAGACCGGGGACGTGACCGCGCTGGTGGTGTGGCTGGCGGCGCTCGCCGTGCTGTTCGTGGTGCTCACCTCGGCGTGGCGTTTCGGTGCTCGATTCATCGTCGTCGCGGTCCAGCAGGAGGCACACCGGCTCCGTGTCGAGGTCGCCGGCCGGATCCTCGATCCGCGCGGGGTCCGCACCGACCTGCGGGCGGGTGAACTGTTGACGGTGTCGACGTCCGACGCGGACCGGGAGGCCTGGATCCTCGACGTCGTCCCGCGCGTCGCGGCCGCGCTCACCGCACTGATTGCGTCTGCGATCGCGCTGCTGTGGATCGACGTGCCGCTGGGTCTGGCGGTGCTGATCGGCACGCCGGTCGTGCTCGGTCTGCTGCAGCTGGCGGCGCCGTTGATCATCCGGCGGGCGACGGCCCAGCAGGAGACGACGGCGCGGGCAGTGGGCATGGCGACCGATCTGGTCAGCGGTCTGCGGCCGCTGCGGGGTGTCGGTGCGGAGGCGACCGCGGCGCAGCGTTACCGGGAGGTCAGCCGGGGCGCGCTGGCCGCGACGATACGGGCGGCGAAGGCGACCGGGGTGTTCGTCGGGGTGTCGACGACGGTCAGCTCGCTGCTCGCCGTGGCGGTCGCCGGGTTCGCCGGCTGGTTCGCCCTCGACGGCCGCATCTCGGTCGGCGAACTGATCACCGTCGTCGGGCTCGCGCAGTTCATCTCCGAACCGCTCGGCATGCTCGCCCGGGTGCCCGGTCTCTACGCGAACGCGCGGGCGTCGGCCGATCGTCTCGCACTGGTGCTCGACGCCGACCCGCTGCTGCCGAGCGGGACCGTCGAGCCGTCCGGTGCGAGCGACGTGCGGCTGCGGTCGGTCGCGTACCGGTCCCTCGACGACGTCACGCTCGACGTCGCGCCGGGGGAGTTGCTCGGGATCGTTGCGTACCGGCCCGAGGATGCCGAGTCGCTCGCCGAGGTCCTGTCGGGGCAGGTGCCGTCCGACCGGCGCGACGGTGAGGTGCGGATCGGCGGCGTCGACGTCACCGAGTTGGGTCTGACGCACGCGCGCCGCACGGTCCTCGTCGAACCGCACCACACCGATCTGTTCGCGGGCACCGTGCACTCCAATGTCACGGCCGGGGCCACGGACGCCGACCACGACGCGGTCCAGCACGTGCTGCGGGCGTCAGCCGCCGTCGACGTCGTGGACGCGCATCCGGACGGTCTCGATCACGAGGTCACCGATCGCGGTGCGAGTCTGTCGGGTGGTCAGCGGCAGCGGGTCGCGCTCGCCCGGGCGCTGGCCACACAGGCCCCGGTGCTGGTGCTGCACGATCCCACCACCGCGGTCGACGCCGTCACCGAGCACACGATCGCCGCCGGCGTCGCGGACAGCCGGCACGGCGGCACCCGCGCGCACTCCACGATCCTCATCACCAGCAGCCCGGCACTGCTGTCCGTCACCGACCGCGTGGTGGTCCTCGCCGACGGCCGCGTTGCCGCGGAGGGCACCCATGCCGGGTTGTCGGCCACCGACGAGAACTACCGGAAGGCGGTACTGCGATGAGCGCCTCGGAACAGCGGCTGCTGCCGATCGCGTCGGCGTCGGAGAGCTGGCGCTGGCTGCGCGGTGAACTGGGCCGACGCAAGGGCCTGGCGACGCTGACCCTGCTCGTCGGGCTGATCGCTGCCGCGGCCGCGGTGGTCCCGGTGTACGTGTTCGGTGTCCTCGTCGACCGCGTGCGCGAGGGTGCCCCGGCGTCGACGATCGTCGGTGTCGTCGCGGTGATCACGGCCGCCGCGGTCGTGGCCGGCGCGCTGACCGGGCTGGGCTCGTATCTCATCGCGCGACTGGGCGAGGGCACGCTGGCGGGACTGCGGGAGCGGGTGGTGGCGCGGGCGCTGCGGCTGCCGATCCCCACGGTCGAGCGCGTCGGCAAGGGCGATCTGCTCTCCCGCGTCGGCGACGACGTCGCGGTGATCGGCAAGGCCGTCGCCGACGTCGTGCCGAGCCTGGTCTCGGCGCTGCTGCTGGTGGTGCTGAGTATGGTGGCGATGCTCGGGATCGACTGGCGGCTGGGCCTGGCGGGGATGGTCGCGCTACCGATGTACGTGCTCGCGCTGCGCTGGTACCTGCCGCGGTCGGGCCCGCTCTACGCCGAGGAGCGCGTCGCGATGGGGCGGCGCTCGCAGGCGTTGATCAGCAGCATGCAGGGCGTGCGCACGGTCCGCGCGTACGGCCTCGAAGACCGCCACCTCGCGGACATCGACCGGGCGTCGGCGGACGCGCGCAACGTCGCAGTCGGGGTGTTCGGGCTGTTCACCCGCTTCGCCGGGCGGGGCAACCGCGCCGAGTACGTGGGGCTGGCGGTGATCCTCGCGGCCGGGTTCGTCCTCGTGAGGCAGGACGTCGTCACCGTCGGTCAGACCACCACGGCGGCCCTGCTGTTCCATCGACTGTTCAACCCGATCGGCACGCTGCTCTACACGTTCGACGAGGTGCAGTCTGCCGGTGCGAGTCTCGCCCGGCTGATCGGCGTGCTGCGCATTCCGGAGGCGGACGAGCCCGACGCGGGCGCCGACCCGGCCGACGCGTCACTCGAGCTGATCGACTTGCGGCACAGCTACGACGGCGGCCACGAGGTGCTGCACGGGGTGAGTGTGCGGATCGAGCCGGGGGAGCGGGTGGCGCTGGTCGGTTCCACGGGCGCCGGCAAGACGACGCTCGCGGCGCTGGCGGCGGGTTCGCTGCTGCCGACGTCGGGCACGGTGCGGATCGGTGGCGTGCCGATCGCCGACCTGGGTGACCGACTGCGGCGTCACGTCGCGATCGTCAGCCAGGAGGTGCACGTGTTCGCGGGGCCGTTGATCGAGGACCTGCGCCTCGCCCGGCCGGACGCGACCGTGGACGAGGTCACCACCGCACTCGACACGGTCGGGGCGCTGGCATGGGTGCGCGCGCTCGACGCCGGTCTCGACACGGTGGTGGGCGAGGGCGGCCACGTACTGACGGCGGCGCAGGCACAGGAGCTGGCACTGGCCCGGCTGGTGCTGGCCGATCCGCCGGTCGCGGTCCTCGACGAGGCGACCGCCGAGGCCGGCAGCGCCGGGGCCCGCGAACTGGAACGGGCCGCCGACGCTGCGACCTTCGGCCGGACGACACTCGTGGTGGCGCACCGCCTCACCCAGGCCGCAGCCGCCGACCGCGTCGTGGTGCTCGAGCACGGCCGGATCGTGGAACAGGGCACACCCGCCGAATTGGTCGGTGCGGGTGGGCGTTACGCGCAGCTGTGGGTGGCCTGGCAGGGGACCGGCCCGAATGCGCAGCAGGGCGTCGGGTCAGACCAGCAGCTTCGCGCGTAGGGCGTCGATGGTCTGCTGTTCGACTCCGAGTCCCTCGCGCACGTAGTTCTCGACGTTGCCGTAGAGCCGATTCACCTGAGCGAAGGACGCGTCGAGCCAGGACTTCTCGACGGCGTCGGAGCGGCCGAGGTAGGTGTTGCTGGCGAGGAAGTCCGCGTACACGGTCTCCTTCGGGACGCCGAGCAGTGTCAGCAGTATCGCGGTGCCCCAGCCGGTACGGTCCTTGCCGGCGCTGCAGTGGTAGACGGTGGCACCGTCGGTGTTGCCGGCGATCGCGGTCAGCAGGTCGCGGAACGCGACGTCCGAGCCGCGATAGGTGACCATGAACGGGTAGCCGATGGACTGCCCGACGTCCGACGATCCGTTGACCGCCGCGTCGATCAGCGCGCGGCCCAACGTGAGCGGCACGAACTCGTGGAACGCGATCCCGTGCTCGAAGGAGACGACGTCGGCCACTTGGTAGCGGACGCCCTCCGGGATCCGGTCGGGGTCGTCCTTGCGCTCCCACTTGTTTCGCAGGTCCACGTCGAGGGTGACGTTCGCGCCGGTGAGCTTCGCGAGGTCGGCGTCGGTGAGTGAACTGAGCCGGTTCGAGCGGAACACCAGGCCGGTGCGGACCTGCTTGCCGTCCGTGGTCTCGTAGCCACCGATGTCGCGGAAGTTCTTCGCACCCTCGAGCCGGATCGCGGGGGTGGTGTCGGTGTTCGGGTCGGCGCTCGCGAGCGGCGCGGCGAGCACGGGCGCGACCAGGGCGAGCAGGCCCAGGATCAGTAGGAGAAGTCGATTGACGGCGGAACGAGTCGATCCCATGGGTCCTCGCGACTGGCTTCGGGCGCGAGTGGCCCGGTGCCTCTCGCTGATTCGGTGGGAGGGTAGCCGTTTCGAAGCGGTGACAGCAGGCGAATCGTCGAACCGCTCGTTCGTTCGCGACACCCGGCGGCAGATGCGGCCGATGTTCACGTGTCCTTCATCGGGCGGCCAACCGGGGCGCACCTGCCACTACCCGGGGCCGCCTAGCTTGATTGGTCCAGACCAATTACCGGATCGGGTCTGGTGACCGCGCCGAAGACAAGGAATCCTCGTGAGACGCAAAACTCTTGTGATTGCCGCCGTGACCGCGGCGCTCGCCGCCCCGGGCGTCGCCCAGGCGGAGCCCGCGTGGGGCAGCACCGGAAGCCTCGGCCCCGCATGGGGCAGCTCCGCCGGACCGGACGACGCACCGCCGGCCGCACCCGGCGTCAGCGTTCCCGGCGGACGGTACGAGCACCCCGTCGAGCTGAAGTTCGATACCGAACGGGGAGCAACCGTCCGCTACACGCTCGACGGCACGACCCCGACCCGGGACAGCCTGGCCTACAAGCCGGGTCGTCCGCTGAAGATCGCGGAGGACACGAACGTCACCGCCGTCGCGTTCCGCGGCGACCACGCGAGCGCCGCAGTCTCGTTCGGGTACCTGATCAGGACCACGGAGAAGCCGATCGCCGAGATCGTGGTGATGTCGGACGTCCACGTCGGCGACTACGAGAACAACACCAAGAAGTACGAGAGCTTCTTCGACACCATCGGATCGATCTTCCCGAAGCCCGACGCGATCCTGTCCAACGGCGACATGATCAACGACAACTGGAACGGCAAGGGGCCGGACCACAAGATCGTCTCGCGGATCTTCCAGGAGAACCTCGACCGCAAGGGCATGGCCGACACCCAGGTGCTCATGTCCTACGGCAACCACGACGCGTACCTCGACGACGTCCGGGCAGGCTACCCGCGGGAGTGGTTCCCGGATTCCGGTGGGGGCTACTACGAATCGAACGTCAACGGCGTGCACGTGCTCACGCTGAACACGGAGACGTACAACAACGACACGGCGCAGCGAGACTGGTTGAAGGGCAGGCTCACCGAGATCACCGCCGATCCGGCGAACCTCACCGAGCCGATCCTCGTCCAGGGGCACCGCCCCACCACCGGGACCGCGATGGACGGACAGCAGGCGTCCAACCCGCGTCTGGCCGAGGACCTGAAGGCATTCCCTCAGGTGATCTACTTCTCCGGCCACTCGCATCTGAACAACAACGACGACCGGTCGATCCACCAGCGTGACTTCACGGCGGTGAACGACGGTTCGATGTCGTACATCGAGTTCGACCGTGGTTACCAGATGGTCACCGAGACCGGTCTCGCGAACCGCTTCGAGTCGCCGACCTCGCAGGCACTCTTCGTCGAGGTCTACCAGGACCGCGCGGAGATCAGCCGGATCAACATGGCCGCCGACAAGCACGACATCTACACCGGTGGGCAGTGGTCCGCGAACTGGCAGCCGCCGTACTCGAGCGCGGGCACCCTCAGCGGCTCGAGCTGGACCGTGGAGTTGGAGGGATCGACGAGCCCGCAGATCAAGGACAACTTCCGCTACACGTCCGCCGCACGCAACACTGTCGCACCGGAATTCTCCTCGCCCACACCGCTGTCCGCGGTAACGGGACCGGACGGCGCGACCGCCGTGCGGATCGAGCAGGCCCGTGACGACCAGATGGTCCACCACTACCGCGTCGACATCACGGACACGACGTCCGGCACGAAGGTCGTCTCGTCCAAGGTCCTCTCGGACTTCTACTTCATGCCGCGCCCCAACTCCCTGGACATCCCCGTCCCGGACGCGGTGGTGGGCAACGCGTACGACGCCGAGGTCGTGGCGGTGGACGCGTACGGCAACGCGTCCCCTGCGGTGACGCTGACCTTCACTCGCTGACCGTCGATCGGAACGATCCGGAGTGGCGGACGAGAGCGCCCGCCACTTCGGATCGGGCCGGACGGCCGCGCGCCGAGCCCCGATCCGGAGAGTGTGGCGCTGTGGGTGCTCGTCCACCGCATTTCGCGCTCAGCGGGTACCTCGGACGACGACCGTGGACACCGCGGTCGTGAACGATCCACCGATGTTCACGGTGAGGGCGCGTCGGGCGATGCTCGAGTGTGACCAGACCGTTGATGGTGAAGTAGTCGTGGATCTCGGCGACGTCCAGGTCGGCTACCCCTGCTATCCCCGCGCGCCGGTATGCGTCCTCGACGGTGCCGTGTAGATGCGGGAAGAGGTAGTTCCGGTCGGCGCTCTGGGTGATCTTGTCCGCGAGCAGCAGGGTCGCGGTGCGGTGGCCGAACCCTGCAATGGTCGCCTCCTGGTCGAGGTCGGCGCCCGTCCGCTGTGCCCATTCTCGAGCAAACGTCGGCCCTGCCGGCACTACGGCGGCACCGCCGTCGGTGATACGTCCGCAGTCGGTCTTGCGGAGCATCCCCTCCACCGTGGGGTTCACCTCGTCGTTCACGTCGAAGGATCCAGCCGGGAACACCCAGATGCGCATGATCGAGGCCGTAACGCCGGTCGTACTCCCGCGCGATGTCGGCGAAGCGCACGGGCCACGGATACTTCACGCCCGGCGCCTCCCGAACCGCCCACGCCGCGTAACCCAAGTACTCGGCGGCCTTCTGCGCGGACACATTTCGCATCAACTCGACCCCGACGACCAGTGCCACGTCGTAGCGGCCGGACTCGATGTCCGCACATGCGGCGAGTACTGCCGTGCTGCCGGAGGCGCAAGCCGCTTCGTGCCGTGTACTCGGTAGGCCGTCGAGTCCCGGTACGGCTGCAACCACCATGCCGCCGAGTTGGGCCTGTCCTGCGAAGAGTTCTCCGGCGAAGTCGGTCTGGGCTCCTCCGAGCACGTAGACGGGGTCCGTCATCTGATTCTCCTGTGGTCCGCGGGTTGACGCGCCCTCGGCCCGACCACACGGGCCGAGGGTCCTTCTTCTACGCGCGGGCCTCGGCCAACTGATCGGCACGCACCCAGGTGGCATGGAAGCCGGAGGGAACCCGGCGCGGCAGCAACACCCGCGCGATCGGTCCCGCCGCGACGTCCTGGGCGTCGAAGATGTCGATCTCGCCCCGGTCCTCGGCCTCGTCGTTGACGAAGCAGACCAGGTAGCCGTCGGTCTCTCCGGTCGATCCGTCACGCGGCGCGAAGGGGGCCTCCGAACCCCAACGGCCGGAACCGAACTTGTGCTCCTCCTTGGTGCCGGTCAGCGAATCGAAGCGGACGAGACCGTCGAAGAGCAGGGTCGGCTCGTTGCCGAGGCTCATGCTGTACGAGTACCGGTGCGAGCGGCCCATCACCCTCGAATCCACGCTGGGGAACTCGATGTTGGCATTGTCGAGTTCGGTCTCGACTGTGGTGCCGGTGCGCAGGTTGAACCGATACCGGTAGAGCTGCGCGTCGAGTCGCATGTACGCGAGCATGTTCGACAGCGGTGAGGCGAAAGTCGTCTGGTGCTGCGGGTTCTTCACCCGGCACACGTCCATGACGATCTCGTCGCCCTCTTCCCACGAATTGACGACGTGGTAGATGTAGCAGGGCTTGACCTCGAACCAGCGCACGTCGGTGCCACTCCCGTGACGCGGGATGACCGCGAAACGAGCGGGGAGTTCCTGATCGTAGAAGATCCGGTACTTGCCGGCCCGGCGCGCGTCGTGATCCTGCACCAGCGGCAGGTCCATGAGAATCGAGTAGTTCTCGGTGATCCCGATGTCGTGCGGAAGTCGCGGACCCGGCAGATCGATCTGCGTGAGGTGCGTCTGACGACCGTCGGCGCCGATGATGCCGTAGCCCAGGAAGTCCTGGTCGGGCCCGTAGTCGAACCAGATCAGTTCGCCGGTGGCCTCGTCGACCTTGGGGTGTGCCATCATGTCGCCGGCAAGAGTCCCCAGGAAATCCTGTGCACCAAGAGTTTCCAAGGACAGCGGGTCCACGGCGTAGGGAGTCCCGCAGAGGTACCACGTCGCCAGGACCTGGCCGCGGTGGTAGATGACGTCGGTGTTGGCGGAATCCTTGATCCCGAGACCGTGTCCGTTGCCCCACGGGTTGTCCTTCGGGTTCTCCATGAGTCCGGTCCACAGGGCGCGGCCCGCATCCGACTCCTCGTGGAACGCCTTGGTCCGGACGTAGCGGTTGCGGTACCGCACCTTCCCGTTCTCGAAGTGGGCGGCGTGAATCATGCCGTCGCCGTCGAACATGTGATAACGGCCCGACGCCTCGAACTGCCGGTTCGGGCCGTTGCGGAGGTACACACCGTTGAGGTCCTTGGGGATCTCACCGATGACGGTGAGGTCGTCCAGCGTGAGTTCGTCGTCGACGGGTGCGAACACCCCGAGGGTGTACGGGTTGTCGTCGATGGCGTCGACCGGGCGCGCGACGGCAACGAGGTCGCCGCTCGCACCGGGCTGAGGGGAAGTCATGGCTACTCCGCTTCGGTGGTGTGGAGGGTGGGTCGAGTGGATGAATGTTGTTGCGGTGACGCGGGGTGCAGCACCATCTGGGTGCATCGGAAGAGCGCGATCGTGATCCCCGCGTTGTCGCGGACCGTGGCGTCCCACACCTGGGTGCGCCGTCCGCCGTGGATGAGTGTCGCCGCCACGGTGACGGTTCCGGACCGTGCGGTTCCGAGATAGTTCGTCTTGAGTTCGAGTGTGGTGAATCCGGATGCCTCGGCGGGCAGCGCCAGCCGCGCGCCGACACCGCACACGGTGTCGGCCAAGGCCACGACGGTGGCCGCGTGCAGGTATCCGTTCGGCGCCAGCAACTCTTCGCGAACGGTGAGTTCGCCGGTGACCGCTGTCGCCGTCGCCTCGATGATGCGCATACCGACCAGACCGGGGAACCGCCCCTCGAGCATCGCGGTCATCTCGGCGGCGATGTACCCGCCGGAGCCGGTCGGCGTCTCTCGCGGCATGCCGACCGGTGCGCCGCCGACATCTGGTGATCCCATGGTCAGCCGACCTTCGCGACCGCGCCGCGAAGGTCGCGACGCTGCAACTTTCCTACCGGGTTCCGGGGGAGTTGCTTGACCGTGACCAGCCGCTCGGGCAGCTTGAACGATGCCACCTCCTTCGCGCGCAGGAAGCTCACCAGGTCCTCGAGGGCGAGCTCACCTCCGGTCGTGGGAACGACCACCGCGCAGCACTTCTCGCCGAGAACATCGTCGTGGTACCCGACGATCGCCACGTCGGCGACGGCGGGATGCTCGATGAGGATCCCCTCGATCTCGGCCGGAGCGATGTTCATCCCGCCCCGGATGATGATCTCCTTGCTCCGGTCGACGAACCTGAGGTACTCGCCGTTCTCTCCGCAGAGCTCGAAGATGTCTCCGCTGCAGAGGTATCCGTCCTCGTCGAACGGGCTCGAAGCCGCGGTTCCCTCGAGGTAGCCGGCGAAGATGGTCGGTCCCTTGAGTCGGAGTTCGCCGCGCCCACCGACCTCGGTGACCTGCTCACCGGTCGCCAGATCCACCAGGCGCGCCGACGTGCGCTCGGCCACCTCGGTGGCCCACGACCTGTCCGGTGCGCCGTAGTTCGGCAGGTACTCGGCCCGGATCAACGGGTCCGGCGTGTCCGACGGGGCGCCGAGCATGCACACGCCCTCGTTCGACCCGAAGAAGTTGAGCACCTCGACGCCGAGCGAGTACTGCCAGTCACGCACGACGCCGGGGGGCAGCGGAGCACCGCCCGACCCCACCCGGCGGAGCGCCGACAGGTCGTGTGCGGTCCGAAGGTCCTCGCGTTGCAGCAGCATGGTCAGGATCGCGGGCGGCATGCTGGTGTGGGTGACCCGATAACGCTGGAGCTGATCGAGATACACGGCCATGTCCAGCGGGTGATGGTGGATCAGGTGGCCGCCGCCGAGCAGCCACGGCAGTAGCGACGTCGCGAACCCGGCCATGTTGACCATCGGGAACGGGTTGAGCATGACGGACGCAGTGTCGGTCTCGAGGCCGTCCTGGACCGCCTGGCCGACCGCGATCCAGTCACCGTGGCAGCGCGGCACGCCCTTGGGGGCCGCCTCGGTGCCGCTGGTCCAGCAGATGGTGATGCAGTCGTTCACCGATCGGGGCAGTGCCGTGTAAAGGCGTCGCACGGCGTCGAGCGATTCGTCGGTGGCAGGGGCCGCGTCCAGAGGCCTGGCGCCGCTCGAGGCGGCCGGGCCGAAGGTGAACACGGTGCGCAGTGAGGGCAGCTCGTCGATCAGGTCGAGCGACTCCTCGGACGGGGCGCGGTCGCCGAAGGTACTGACGGTGACCACCGCGACGGCCGAGGCGGATTCGACGATTCGGGTCAGTTCGTGCCGCCGGTACGAGGCCGGCATCGGGGCCGCGATCGCTCCGAGACGCCACAGGGCGAAGTAGGTCGCGGTCAGGGCGACGGAGTTGGGCATCAGCACCGCCACGACATCGCCGGGACCGATACCCGATTCGTGCAGCTTGGCGGCGAGGTCGTCGACGCGCGAGTCGAGTTCCTGCCAGTTCAGTGCCTCCGGTTCGATTCCGCACAGCGCGGGCAGGTTCGTCGGATCGGTCACTGCCGGGGCGTCGCCGCGGCTTCGGATCTGGTTGTCGAGGAGGTCCAGCACGGTCAGCGGCGACCACCAGCGGTGTTCGAGGTAGTCGTCGACACGACTGTCGGGATGGCACGGGCGTAAACGGTTGGCGGCGTGGCCTTCCGAGATGGCGTTCATGGCGTCCTTTCGTGCAGTGGTCTGGGGCGGTGGTCAGCGGAGTCGGCGGACGACGACGGCGGCACCGAGCCCGAGCGCGGCCGGGATCGTCACCAGGGCGTACTCGCCGTCGATGCGGGAGAGCTGATCGAGGGCGTTGACGAGGAGGGCTCCACCGCTCGCACCGAGCGGGTGACCGGTGGAGAGCGATCCGCCGAGCGGGTTGACCTTGTTCGGATCGAGCCCCAGCTCCCGGATCGTCACCAGGACGGACGCAGCGAAGGATTCGTTCGCCTCGATCACGTCGAGTTGCCCGGCGGTGATCCCCGCGTTCGCGAGGGCCCGTCTGGAGGCGGTGACGGATGCCGTCAGCAGCGGAGAGCGCACGGCGGCCTGGGCGACGCCCACCACCTCCGCGATCGGGTCGTGGCCGATACGATCACGCGCTGCGGAGGATCCGAAGACCGCCATCGCCGCACCGTCCGCCATCTGCGGGGCGGTGGCGGCGGTGTGCAGTCCGCCGTCCGGACGCCCGACGGCGGGCAGGCGCATCGCCACCCGGCTCCACGACGGATCTTCCGCGAAGAGGGGCGCGAGTTCGGCGAGTGACTCGAGACTGACGTTCGGTCGGGGTCCCTCGTCCCGCTCGAGGATCGTGGTGGCGCCCGATCGGACCGGAATCACCGACCGGGACGGCGGGGCCGCGGCGGCACGCTGGTGCGAGGTCACCGCGTAGGCATCGAGATCCGTTCGCGCCAAACCATATTCGACTGCGGTGAGATCCGCGGAGACCCCTATGGTCACGTAGCCCGTGCGGTCGCCGAGCTCCTCGTCGGAGACGAAGGCCGGCCGGTCCGACAACATCGGCACACGCGACATCGACTCGACCCCGCCGGCGACGACGACATCGGTGATGCCGGACGCCACCTTGGCGGAGGCGGACTCGATCGCGTCAAGTCCCGAGCAGCACAGGCGGGAGACCACCCCGGCGCCGACGTGGTCCGGCCAGCCGGCCCAGAGCACGCCGGCACGGGCGACGTTGCCGCCCTGTTCGCCGACGGCCGTACTGGTGCCGACTACGACATCGTCGACCGTCTCGGCAGCGAGTCCGCGGTCCTGCAGGGCGGACAGCAGTTGGGCGAGAAGTTCGTGTGCGGGTACGTCGGCGAACGTGCCGCCCTGGCGCCGGACCCGGGCCTTCGGCGTGCGGACCGCGTCGTAGATGTAGACGCCGGATGAGAACTGGGACATGGTCACTGCCCCTCGACCTGGCGACGATCCTGGACGATGCGGAATCGCCCGGCGATGAAGGACTCGTCGGTGAGGGTCGCGTTGCCCGCCGGGTTGAGGCCGGTGACGTGATAGTCGCTGTAGGCAGCCGCGAACTGCATGGGCATCGAGGACACCAGGTTCGCCGAGAGGGAGGCGCCGGCGTCGGCATACGCGTCGGCCACCTCGTCGACGACCGCGTCGTCGGTGCAGTAGAGATACGAGCTGATCGCGCCGTGACGGCGGACGCTCGCGGTCGCGTGTTCGACCGCGGACGCGGTGTCGGCGCAATCGACGATGAAGGCGACCGGGCCGAACTGTTCGCCGTCGGGAAGCGATGCGTCCCGCCGCGGGTCGACTCGGATGATCAGCGGCGTCACCGCCCGGGCCTGGGGGTAGTCCGGATGGGCGTAGGGCGTCGGCCTGCGGAGCAGGGTCCCGCTCGCCCCGGCTGCGTCGGCCAGGGCGGTGATCGAGTGCAGCGTCGCGTCGGACTGAAGCGCGCCGCAGACGGCCCCGGCACGCCGAGGTGCGCCGGCGAGGTCGTCGATCGCCGACAGGAGGGCCGCGATGACGTCGTCTCGGGCGATCACGCCGTCGTCCGTGCGCACGCCCGCGTCGGGGATGTAGATGTTCTGGGGGGTGGTGCACATCTGGCCGCTGAAGAGCGCGAGACCCCCGGCGAGCGTGCGCATTGCCGCCGAGAGGTCGGACACGGAATCGAGGACGACGGTGTTGACGCCCGCGGTCTCGGTGAACACCAGGGCGTTCGGGACGTTTCGTTCCAGCCACGACCCGAACGTGGGGCTGCCGGTGAAGTCGACGATCCGCACCTCGGGGCTCGTGGCGAGCTGACCGGCGATGGGAGCGTCGACGGTGTCGACCACGAGCTGGACGGCATCGGCGGGCAGCTGCGCCTCGGCCAGCACCTCGCGAATCACCTCCACCGCGAGTGCGGTGGCGAGCACCGATCGGGGGTGCGGTTTGACCAGCACCGGATTTCCGGTCGCGAGGTTCGCGAGGATCGCGGGGTAGGCGTTCCAGGCGGGGAACGAGGCGCAGGCCACGACGAGCGCTGTGCCGATCGGCCGGGTACGGAACCGCTTGCGCAGCGTTACGTCCGACTTGCCGAATCTCTGCTGCCAGGTGACGTTCTCGGGCACCCGTGTCATCGCGGACCAGGCCATCGCGACGGCCTCCAGGCCGCGGTCGAGCGCGTTGGTCCCGCTGCCACTGCAGGCCATGTTGAGGCTCTGCCCTGTGGTGTGCGAGGTGACGGCCGCGAACTCCTGGCCGCGCAGGTGGATCCGGTGCAGTGCCTCGAGGCAGACGCCGACCCGCCGCTCGACGCCCGCATCGCGGAGCGCGGTGGCGGTGGTCGCCGCGCCCACGAGCGCCTCGTTCACGGACGGTGCGCTGTAGCTGACGTTGAGCGCCTTCCCGGTGTACGGCGAGACCTCGTCGGCGGTGATCACCGAGGCGGTGGGAGACGAAAGCGTCAGGGTGGCACCGTCGTAGGCCCCCACGAGGGCGTCGGACTGTGCTGCGTCGGGCGGGGTGACAGCCGCGTACCCGGTCCACGCGGCACGGGTGCGGTTGGCCTCGGCCGCGGCCTTCAGCAGTTCGAGGTGGGTTTCGAAGAACATGGGCGCTCGTTCCTGTGTCAACAGAGTTGGGCGAGATCAGTCAGTCATCGGGGCGATGCGTTTCGGATGAGGACGTTGTCCGTTTCGACCGAAGTAACTACTGTTATTGAAGTGAACCAGGACACAGTGGAGGTTGTCAACGGTCGACGACGTCGGACCGCTTGGTGACAGTGCTTCGTGAGAGTGCTCTGCCTAGCGCGGGAGTTGAGTGCCGAACGGGAAGGGCTCGAAGCGCACGGACGTGCGTTCCAGCCTGGCGTCGCATCCGCGGCAGCGCAGCGCCGGGAGCAGCCAGGAACCGCAGTCGGGGTGCCGGAGTTTCGGACCCAGCGGGAGCGCATCGGGATGCGCGACCTGCGTCCACGACAGCATGAACGCGAAGATCGGGAACAGTCCTCGGCCGCGGGGTGTCAACACGTACTCGCGACCGCCGCCGTGTTCGCTCCGGGTGAGTATCTGCACGTCGGACAGCCGGACCAGTCGCTCGGTGAGCGTGGTCGGCGAGATCTTCAGGATCGACTGGAATTCGCCGAAGCGGCGAACCCCCGACAGCGCCAAGCCTGTGACCAGGGCGCTCCAGCGGTCGCCGATCGCCTCCATGACCTCGGTGAACTGCAGGTCGACCCGGCTCACCGACGGGGCATTGCGTGTCGATCGCCGTCGCCCGCTCCGTGCCACGAGAACCAGCGATTCGGGATCCAGTTCGAGTTGCGCATCCCGCGTGCCGACGGCTCCGTCGCAGTGCCGACACATCATCGCCGGTGGTCCCCGGTGGCCGCAGTCGATGTGCACCAACTCGGGTTGCAACAACCCCTCCGGAGACCACTCGCGCTGCCACGCCCAGACGCTGGCCAGGATCTCCCACGTCGCGATGCCGAGTTCGGTCAGGAGGTAGTCGTGCCGGTCGCCGCCGTTCTGCTGCGGCCGGCGCTCCATCAGGCCGGCCTCCACCAGCGCGTTCAGTCGTGCGGTCAGCATGGCCGGTGGAGCGCCGGTGCGGTCGATCCACTGGCTGAAGCGCCGCACGTGATCGACGAAGGCCTCGCGCAGGATGGCAAGAGTCAGCCGGTCACCGAGTAGGTCGATCGTCTGAGCAACCGGACTCTGAGGCGCGGCGGCCCCGGATTCGGCCACGTCACCCACCTCTCGGCACTGCCCGCGACGATCGCATCCTGTCGGATCGTCTGTCAGGCCTCCAACACAATAGCGATGCCCTGGCCCACTCCGATGCACGCAGCCGCGACCCCGATTCCCCCGCCGAGCCGGCGTAGATGACGCAGGCAATCCACCACCATCCGGGCCGCCGATGCGCCGAGCGGATGGCCCAGCGCGATGGCGCCACCGAAGGGGTTGACCCGATCGACCGAGATGCCGGGCAGTTCACGGAGGCAGGACAGGACCATCGCGGCGAATGCCTCGTTGAGCTCGAGCACTCGAACATCGGCGAGCCCGAGACCCGTGCGGTCCAGGGCCTTCGCGATGGCAGCCACGGGCGCCAGCGCGAACTTGTCGGGCTCGGTGCCGACGACCGCCGAGGCCAGAACCCGGCCGAGCGGTTCGACACCGAGGTCGTCGGCAGCGGCTCCGGTACCCACCAGGGCCGCGACCGCTCCGTCGCTGATCGGAGAGGAATTCCCGGCGGTGACGCTGCCGCCGCTGGAGAAGGCCGGCCGTAGCGCGGACAGGGTCGCAAGGTCGGTGTCGCGAATCGATTCGTCGCGGTCGAGGTCCGGGTACGGCGCGACGAAGCCGTCGTGCACGCCGTCCGCCCACGCACGGCCCGCCAGCTCATGGGACCGAAGCGCCCATTCGTCCTGTTCGAGTCGGCCGACGCCCACCTGCTGCGCCACCAGTTCCGCCGACCTGCCGAGCGTCTCGACCCAGGCCGCGGGGAATCGGGGGTTCGGCATGCGCCACCCGACGGTGGTGGGAATCAGCTCCATCGACCGAGGAAACGCGGAGTCCACCGGCGGCAGTACGTATGGAGCGCGGCTCATGCTCTCCGAGCCGCCGGCGATTGCGATCTCGGCGTCGCCCACTTCGACGCGCCTGACCGCAGACAACATTGCCTCGGCACCGGAACCGCACAGTCGGTTGACCGACACTCCGGGAATCGTGTGGGGAAGCCCCGCGAGGAGCAGCGCCATCCGGGCCACGTTGCGGTTGTCCTCGCCCGCGCCGTTGGCATTTCCCCACACGACGTCGTCGATGCGGCCGGGATCGAGCGTGGAATGCCTACGGACCAGCTCCGCGATCGGAAGCGCGGCCAGGTCGTCCGCCCGCACATGAGAGAGCGCCCCTCGTGCCGAGCCGAACGGGGTCCGGACTGCATCGATCACCCACGGTGCGCGTCGGTCGGATGGGGCAAGGCGTTGGGTCATGGGGACTCCTCCTGTGCGGTCGGGGTGCGGCCCTTGCGGAAATGCGCCCGCCGTTGTCTACTTCAATAACTGTAGCGAATGGAGGAAGCTTCATGTCCATAGCCGACGTAGTTCGAACCGCGGCCGACCGGTACGGGCCCGCGGTCGCGATCGAGGACAGCTGCGAGGCTCGAACGTTCACCGAACTGTCCGATCGGGCGCACGCGCTGGTCGGGGGCCTGCACGGACTCGGGATCGCAGTGGGGAGTCGGGTCGTGGTCCTACTCGGCAACTCCGCTGCCGCGGTCGAGGTCGATCTGGCACTGGCAATCGGTGGATTCGTCCGGGTCTCGCTCAATCCGCGCGTAGGTCAGATGGATTGGCAACGCGTCGTCCACGACTGTGAACCGGAAGCGCTGATCGTCGACCCCCGGATCCACGGCGCGGCCGAGTTCGCTGCCCGGACGAACACGCCGACCGTGATCACCGTTGACGGGACATCGTCGATCGGGCCTTCGCTCGACGAGCTGGCGGCCGGTGTCGCGGGCCGCGCATCCTTTGCCACACCCGAGCCGAGTTCTCTGTGCGCGCTGCACTATTCGTCCGGGACCACAGGCATCCCGAAGGGAGCCCAGCGGACACACGCGAACCGACTGGCCTCGTTGGGCGCGATGCGCGACCACGTGCTCGCCGGCACCCTCGACGGAGCCGAGCGGGCGGTGTTCCTGCACGCGGGCCCCGTCATTCACACCAGTGGCCTGTTCGTGCTGCCGTTCCTCGAGGCCGGTGGGCGGCAGGTGCTGCTCGACCACGTGAGTCCCGCGGGCCTGATCGACGCCGTCGAGACCCACGCCGCGACACACACGGCTCTGGTGCCCACGGTCATCGCCCGACTGCTGGACTTCGACGACGACCGGCTGTCGGTGATGCGTCGTATCCGGATGCTCGCGTACGCCGGCGCACCGATGCCGGTCGAACATGTTCGCCAGGCATTCCACCGCATCACGCCCAATCTCGTTCAGTACTACGGAATGGTGGAGGCGATCCCGCCACTGACCGTGCTGACGGCGGAGGACCACCGCCGCGGTGTACTCGAGGGGGCAGGACTCCTCGGCTCGGTGGGGCGCCCCTGCCCCGAGGCGGACATAGCGTTCCGGACCCTCGGCTCCACCGTCCCCGACGGGGAGGTCGGTGAGCTCGTCGTCGCCGGCCCGGCCGTCAGTCCCGGCTATCACAATGCGGGCACGCGAACCGATTTGGGCAAGAGTCACGTCGACGGCCACCTGTACTCGGGCGATCTCGGTTACCGCGACCCGGACGGTTACATCCACCTGACCGGCCGTAGCAAGGACATGATCATCACCGGCGGATACAACGTCTATCCACGCGAGGTGGAGGAAGCGATCTCCGCGATCCCCGGGGTCGACGATGTCGTCGTCGTCGGGCTGCCGGACGAGGTGTGGGGACAGCGCATCGTCGCCGCGTACACCTCGGCAACCGACGCGAGGGTCGAGGGCGACGTCGTGCTGGCGGAAAGTCGCACTCGCCTGCCCGACTACAAACGCCCGAAGGCAGCGCACCGCGTCGACTGCCTCCCTTTGACCGCGCTGGGAAAGGTCGATCGGGCGGCGGCCACCGAGTTGCTCGACGCCCTCGTCCGAGCGGCATCGTGAACCCACGCCAACACTTGCACCGACTGCTCCAGACAGAGGAGACACCATGACCAATTCGTTCCTGTCCAGCCTGCGCCTGCCGGTCGTCGCGGCACCGATGTTCCTGGTGTCCGGCCCGGAACTCGTCACCGCCGCGTGCACCGCCGGCATCGTGGGCTCGTTCCCGACTCAGAACTGCCGCACCGCGGCCGACCTCGACACCTGGATGGGATCGATCACCGATGACCTGCGTGCGGCCGAGGCCGGCGCAGACCCGGTCGCCCCGTGGGCGGCAAACGTGGTCACCCACAGCAGCAACGCCCGCCTCGCGGACGACCTACGCCTCATCGCCGAGTACCGGCCGCAGATCGTCATCACCGCTCTCGGGTCCCCGAAACCCGTGATGGACATCGTCAAGGGCTACGGCGGCACGGTCATCGCCGATGTCGTGAATCTGCGCCTGGCACACAAGGCCGCGGATGCGGGAGTGGACGGCATGGCCTGCGTGTCGGCCGGCGCGGGAGGCCACACGGGTCACCTGTCGCCCTTCGCGTTCACGTCGGCCGTGCGCGAGTTCTTCGACGGGATGATCATCGTCGGCGGCGGCATCAGCGACGGCCACGGTGTCGCGGGCGCAGTCACCGCCGGTGCGGACCTGGTCTACATGGGCACCCGGTTCCTGGCGGCCGCGGAGAGCATGGCCGTGGACGGGTACAAGCAGATGGTCGTCGACCACGGGGTCGACGACCTCGTGATCAGTTCGGCGATCACCGGCACCCCGGCCTCGTGGCTCAAGCCCAGCCTCGTGGCCTGTGGACTCGATCCCGACAACCTGACATCGCCGACCGGGGAGAAGAACTACACCGCCGGTGCGGAATCGATGAAGCGATGGAAGGACGTCTGGGCTGCCGGTCAGGGACTCGCGCCCATCCACTCGATCGAATCGGTGAGCACGATCGTCGAGACGATCGAGGGGGAGTACGCCGCAGCGCTGAAACGGGCGGGCCGGTTGACCACGCCCGCCGTGGTCTGAATTCGCGATAGGGGCGTGTCTCGAGTCCGAGGCCGCGGCGGTGCAGGCCGAGATCGGCAACGAGCCGGCCCCTCGCTTCAGCCGACAGTGACCGTATGTTCCGCCCCTCGGTGGAGCGCCAGGCGGTAGAAGTCCGTTCGAGGACAGCGAATCCGGGGCCGAAGCTGCCCCGGATTCGCTCATGTACTGCGGCCGCTCATGGTGCGACGAGCCGGCAGGCGTGGCAGCGCCGTACCCGGCAGGTGTCGAAACAAATCCGTCGCCTCTGGCTCAGGTCAGTGGCACACTGGGCGCCCGGAAGCCGCCACGCGATCAGGAAGGAACAGTCGGATGTGCATGAACACGTATTTGCAGCGCAGGCAGCATCCGCTGGTTCAGTGCCTGGACCGGATTTCCGAAAACCCCGGCACTGCAGCCGGATTCCGCGTCCTCTGACGCCCCACCTCTCGGGGCGTGCACGCCCCGACAGAATCGTCACCTTCGGGTGATCCGCCGGCCGACTCAGGCCGCTACGGGCCGCACACACCTCGAGAACCCGCTACTCCCTTTGCGAGAGAACGAGGTTGTCGATAGTCATGGCCCATTCTTCCTCCACCGCGATTACCGCACGCACCTGGATGAACACCCGCGTCCACGTCCTCAATGCCACCTACGAGGACTTCGATGTCGTACCCGCCGCGCGGGCAGTCGTGCTGCTTGCCGAAGAGCTCGCCGTCACGCTGATCGAGCACACCCCGCGATTCGTGGTCCGCTCCCAGCGCATCGCGTTCCCGCTCCCGCGCACGATCCAGCTGCTCGAATACGTTCACACGCCACCGCGTCCGGTCGTCGACGACCACTCCCGGGCCACGTTCCCGGCGATCCTGGTGCGCGATCACTACCGGTGCGCGTACTGCGGGCGAACCGGCGCTCGCACGGTCGACCACGTGTTCCCCCGCAGTCGTGGCGGCGGAGACACGTACGACAACCTGGTCGCCGCCTGCGCGGACTGCAACGGACGCAAGGCGGACCGGACCCCGGAGGAAGCCGGGATGCCGCTGCTGTGGGTTCCCCGGGCGCCGCGTGAGGACCTCAAGCGTCAGCGCGCGATCTGGCGCGACCTGACCCCGACGCAGTGACCGCCCCGAGAGGAGGCAAGAACGATGGCCACCCCGACCTTGGCCGACCTGTTGCCGATCACCGACGACACCACCGACTGGGGCGTCGCCGCCTGCCGGGGCGACCAGTACCCTGACCGCTGGTTTCCGGACCCGAGCGAGCCGTTCGACTACGCCGCCGGGGTCTGCGCCCGATGTCCCATCGCGACCGCGTGCGGCGACTTCGCCGTGGCCGCCCAGCAGTCCGGCGTGTGGGGCGGGCGCGAGTACCGGCGCGGCACCGTGGTGCGGCGGTCCGGCGAGTGAGCGGCCGTGGTCCTACTGGCCGGCGGGGGGCTCCTGTGCGGCGCTCGACGCGGCCAGCAGCTGGTCGAGCAGCGCCGGGACGGCGTCCTTGGGGTCGAAGCCGAACAGGCGGCCGATCAAGGTGAGCATTCCCATTCGTGTCTCCTGAGGTCTCGGCCCGGCCGATGCCGTGCCCGGTGGGGCGAAGTGATCTCCGCGGTGCCGTCGGGGACGGTATCAATCGGGTGAGGAGTACCGACGCGATTCGGTGCAACTCGGATGGGCGGTGCATTCGAGACGGTGACGGCCGGCACCGCCTCGCGATCCGGGTCCGGGGCGGACCGCGGGGTACCGTTGCCCCAGGATCGGGTGCCTCCTGCCCCGGATCGCAACCAGCCGGAACGTCACGAGGAAGGCCGACATGCCCATCGCCACCATCAACGGGATTCCTCTGAACTACCAGGTCAAGGGTGACGGCGACCTGGTCGTGCTGATCATGGGGACCGGCAGCCCCGGCCGGGTGTGGGACCTGCATCAGGTCCCGGCGTTGCTGTCCGCGGGGTATCGGGTGTGCACGTTCGACAACCGCGGGATCGCTCCGTCGGGGGAGAGCGTCGACGGCATCACGATCGAGGACATGGTGGCCGACACCGCGGGGCTGATGGAGCTGCTCGGTGGCGGCGGCCCGGCGCATGTCGTGGGCACGTCGATGGGTGCCCGGGTGGCACAGGAATTGGCGCTGTCGCGTCCGGAGTTGGTGCGCAAGGCGGTGTTCCTCGCGGGCCACGCCCGGATGGACCAGTTCCAGCGGACCCTCAACGAGGGCGAGCGCGAACTCGAGGATGCCGGGATCACGCTGCCGTCGAAGTACCGGGCCGCCGTCACGGCCGTCATGAACCTGTCGCCGGCGACGCTCGCGGACCAGCATGCCGCGCGGGACTGGCTCGATGTCTTCGAGTTCTCCGGTGGCAAGACGTCGGCCGGTGTGCGGGCGCAGCTCGCGATGGACCGCGACTTCGACCGCGCCGCCGCGTACCGTGGTATCACCCGTCCGTGTCTGTCCGTGGGCTTCGCGGACGACCGGATGATCCCTGCCTACCTGTCGAAGGAACTGGCCGACGCGATCCCGGGTGCGACGTACCAGGAGATTCCCGATACCGGGCACTACGGCTACCTCGAGCGTCCCGAGGCCGTGAACAAGGTGGTTCTGGACTTCCTCGCGGACTGAGACACGACGGGCTGAAGGAAGCTGCAGGACATGACCGGCCTATCGGTGACCGCTGCGCAGTCCCGGATTCTCGTTGCGCAGCAGCAGAACCCGGAGAGCACTGCCCACAACCTGTCGCTCGTCGTGGACGTCACCGGTCCGATCGACCTGGACCGGACCGCGGAGGCGATCCGCCGCACCGTCACCCACGCCGAGGCGCTGCACGTGCGGTTCCGGGTCGAGGCGGACGGCACGCTGTGGCAGGTGCCGACACCGCCCGACGGGTGGTCGGTCGACGTGGTCGACCTGCGCGACGCGGCCGATCCCGAGGCGGCCGCGCAGGCGTGGATGGACCGGGACCTGCGGACCCGCGTCGAGGTCACCGGGTCCGACGCGCTGTTCGCGCACGCGTTGCTGCGGCTCGCCGACGACCACACCGTCTGGTATCAGCGCTACCATCACGCCCTCGTCGACGGTCGCGGGATCGCGCTGCTCGCCGCGGACACGGCCGCCCGCTGCGCCGACCCCGACCTCGAATCGTCGCCGGGGGAGTGGGTGCTGCGCGATCTGGTCGACGCGGACCTCGGCTACCGCGGCTCGGCCCGGTTCGCCGCGGATCGCGAGTACTGGCTTGCCGAGGTTCTGAAGTCACCGGAGCCGCCGCTGCTGTGCGCCGGCGGAGATGCCTCGGCGCCACCCGAATCGACCACCGTCCACATCGATGCCGGCATCGCGGATGCGTTGTCCGCGTTCGCCGCCGACGTCGGTATCCGTCGGAGCCGACTGCCGATGGCGCTGCTCGTCGCCTATCTGCACCGCATCACCGGGCTGCGCGATCTGACGGTGTCCGTGCCGATCGCTGCCCGCGTGGGGCCCGCGCTGCGTCGCACGCCGGGCGCGGTGTCGACGATCCTGCCGGTGACGTTCCACGTCGATCCGGACGCCACCGTCGGGGAACTCGCCCGCGCGATCGACGTCCGGCTGGTGGCGGCGCTGCGCCACGGCCGCTACCGCGGCGAGGAACTCGAGCGTGAGGTCCACGCGATCGACCCGGACCGGCGGGTGTTCGGTCCGGGCCTCAACTCCATGATGTTCGAGCATCCGGTCGCACTCGGCGGCGCGCCGGTCCGGGTTCGGGAGCTGGTCACCGGACCGGTCCGCGACCTCGACTTCTCCATCCAGGGCGGCACGGACGGCGAACCCGTCCGCATCGACCTGCGGGCGCCCGCAGGTCGGCGCACCGAACTGCTCCGGCACCAGGATCGGTTGGTGCACTTCCTGTCCCAGTTCTTCGCGGACCCGATGGCCACGGTCGGCACGCTCGATCCGACGACCGACGACGACCGCAGCCCCGCGCTGGCCCCGACGGACGGGTCCGGGCCGGTGCCGCTCGCGCCGTCGCAGCGCCTGCACTGGCTGCGGCATCGCGCGGCAGGCAGGTCGGCCCGCGCCGACCACGCGCTGGCGCTGCATCTGACCGGATCGGTCGATCGCGAGCACCTGGCGCGCGCGCTCGACGACGTCGTCGAGCGACATGCTCCGCTGCGCACGGTGTTCGCGCTGGACGGTCGGGAGGTGCTCGCGACCGACGGTCCGCGTCCGCGCCTCGAGGTGATCGAGATCGGTGACGACGACCTGCAGCGCCGGGTCCACGGTCTCGCGCAGCTACGGATCGACCTCACCGAGGAGGCACCGCTTCGGCTGCACCTGGTGTGCGACGACGCCGGCCGCCGGGTGCTGCTCCTCACCATGCACCACTTGGCGGTCGACGATCGGTCCGTGGGGCTGCTGCTCGCAGACCTGTTGTCCGCGTATGCCGCGCGGTCCGGCGGTGCGCGGCCGGAGTGGGCGCCTCTCGAGGTGGAGTACCCGGACTACGTCCGTTGGCAGGCCCGGCTGCTGGGAGATCCGCGCGACCCCGACAGCAGGCACGCCCGGCAGCTCGACTACTGGCGGGATCGGCTGTCGGGCATGGTTCCTCGGCTCCATCTTCCTGCTCCCGCCGGCGTCCGTGAGCCTCGGCGCGAGACGGTCCGGATCGAGATCGGGGCGGCGCTGCGCGACGGCATCGACCGGCTCGCGGACCGTACGGACACCGACACGTTCACGGTGCTGCAGGCGGCGCTCGCGACGATCCTCACCAGGCATGGTGCGGGGGAAGATATTCCGATCGGTTCGCTGGTCGCGCGACGCACCGAGGACGCGCTCGCCGGCCTGGTCGGTTGCTTCGCCAATGTCGTGGTGCTGCGTACCGACACGAGTGGATCGCCGAGGTTCGACGAGCTGCTGGCACGCGTCCGGTCGTCGAACCGTGAGGCGCTGGGTCACCAGGATGTCGGATTCGACTGTGTCGCATCAGTACTCGACGGTAGGGCGGGTGCACGGGACCCGCAGGTGATGCTCGTTCGTGACGAGCGGCCCCGATTCGACGTCCCCGATGGTGTCCTCGACGGACTGCTTGCGGTTCCGGTGGGGATGCCCTCGGCGGAGTTGACGCTGCGCTTCCATGAAGCCGTTGGTGGGGGTCCGGTGCGGGCCGGTTTCGATTTCTCCACAGGAGTTCTCGATCGGGACACCGTCGAGCGCTGGGCCCGTGAGATTCCGGCGTTGCTGGACGTGGTCACCGGCGGCGCCACGCGGGCGTGAGCCGGGCGTGCACAAGGGGCTCGCGCGACGAAGAGCGCAGTCGGTTCCTAGTTGGTAGCATCCCCGACTGAGGATAGCCTTTGCTATCTTCTGCAACGCAAGATGCAAAGCCAGATCGGGGTGCCGGTGCGACGAGGACGGACGATGAGCGATGACTGACAGTCGACGAACCGGCAGTGGGGACACATTCGAGGCGCCGCTCGATGTCGTCGGGATCGGATTCGGGCCGGCGAACCTCGCGCTCGCGATCGCGATCGAGGAGCACAACGGGGAGTGTGCTCCCGATGCGAGGATCGCCGCTCGCTTCTTCGAGAAGCAGGATCAGTTCGGCTGGCACCAGGGCATGCTCCTCGACGGCGCGACCATGCAGATCGCATTCCCGAAGGACCTGGTCACGTTCCGGAATCCCTGCAGTGGCTACAGCTTCTTCGCCTACCTGCACGCCCGCGAGCGGCTCGTCGACTTCGTCAACCACCAGACGTTCTTCCCGACCCGCCTCGAGTTCCAGGACTATCTGCAGTGGGCGGCGGAGCGGGTCGAGGCGGATGTCCGCTACGGCGCGGTCGTCGACCGGGTCGAGGCCGTCACCGACGCGTCCGGCGTCGCGGACCGGTTCGCGGTGGAGACGAGGGACGGACGAACGGTGCACGCCCGCAATGTCGTGGTGGGTGCCGGGCTGCGGGAAAGGCTGCCGGAGTGGGCAACCCCGTCCGTGCGCTGCTTCCACAACCATCAGTTCCTGTTCCGGATCGCGGAACTGCCCGAGCCCGTGCATCAGCGGTTCGTGGTCCTGGGCGCCGGGCAGAGCGCCGCCGAGGTGGTGCAGTACCTGCACGCCAACTATCCCGGCGCCGAGGTGCACAGTGTGTTCTCCCGCTTCGGGTTCAGCCCCGCCGACGACAGTCCGTATGCGAACCGGATCTTCGATCCGGACACAGTGGACGAACTGCACGCCGCGCCGGCGGGGGAACGTGCTCGGCTGCTCGAACTGCATCGCAGCACCAACTATTCGGTCGTCGACATCGACCTGATCAACGAGTTGTACGCGACCGAGTACCAGGAGCGCGTCCGGGGTGAGCGGCGTCTGTTCATGCGCCGTGCGTCCGAGATCGAGGGTGTCCGCGAAGTCGAGGACGGTATCGAGGTGTCGGTGCGCAGTTCGATCGACGGCCTGACCGACACGCTGACCTGTGACGCCCTGGTCCTGGCGACCGGGTTCTCGGCGGCGCCGTTGGAGTCGTTGTTCGGCGCGTCGCTGCCTGAGGTGAGCGTCGATCGTGGGGTCGGCCGCGACTATCGACTCGAGGCCGGTCCGGGGGTTCGCGGGGGCATCTACCTGCAGGGCGGGACCGAGAAGACCCACGGCCTGACAGCGTCGTTGCTGTCCAATGTCGCGGTGCGCGCAGGAGAGATTCTCAATTCGATTCTCGCTCATCGAGATCTCAGCGGCAGCCTTGCTAGGCTGAGCGCAGACAACCCGTACGCGACAAGCGAGGTTAGATGAGCACCAATCCGTTCGACGACGAAGACGGCCGCTTCTACGTGCTGGTGAACGACGAAGACCAGCACTCCCTGTGGCCTACGTTCTCCGAGGTCCCGCAGGGCTGGAGGATCGTTTTCGGTGAGGATTCGCGTCAGGCATGCGTCGAATACGTCGAGAAGAACTGGACCGACATGCGGCCGAAGAGCCTGCGTGAGGCCATGGAGCAGGATCAGAAGAACGCCGGGAAGTAGCCCGCCCGGGCCCGTTCCGTCGACCTACCGGGTCACGGAATCGGGTACCGAATCGCTCATCACGACGCTGCGTCGTCCGAACCTCGGACGGCGCAGCGTCGTGTTTCGGCGAATTGTCGCGTTGCGCCGCATTCGGGGCGGCCTCCGCAGCGTCCGGGCGCCCCACTCGCCGAGTGTGACTCCGGCGGCGAGCGCGCATCCGATGCCGAACGCGGACAGCAGCGCGCTCAGTCCGATGATCAGTTCGTTGTTCAGCATCGCGTACAAACCCCGGTAGAGCGACAGACCGGGCAGCAGTGGGGTGATGCCCGCGACCGCGACCACGAGCGGCGGTGTCAGGGCGCGGCGCGCCATCAGGCCACCCGCGAAACCGATCACCGTCGCCGCGATCGCCGACGAGATGACCGGACCGATACCGGCGCTCTGCGCCAACACGAAGAACAGAAGCCCGGCGGCACCGCCCAGCCCAGCCGCGGTGAGCGCCCGGCGCTCGGCGTAACAGGCCAGCGCGTAGAACATCGACGCCAGCGCGCCCGCGACCACCTTGACCGGGAGCTGCGTGAGGTCCGGTTGCGCGGCGTTGCTGATCAACGGCAGGTCCGCACCGAGCGCGCCCGCGACCCGCAGAGACAGCGCCACGCCGGCGATGATGCCGCCGGTCATCATCACGACCTCGAAGAACCGCGCCGACGCGGTGATCGGCGCGCCGGTGATCGCGTCCTGCACCGAACCGACCAGCGAGAGACCCGACAGCAGCACCACCACCCCCGCCGCGATGATCAGCGACGGTCGGACCACGACACCGAGGTGGTCCTGGATCGTGTACAGCGCCGTCGCGGGTGCGGCCGCGATCAGCCCGCCCACCATCTGCTGGAAGAAGTAGGGCAGCCCGAACCGGTTGAGGACGCGGTTGACGCGGTCGATCACCACGGTGGTCAGGAACGCGACCATCGTGATGAACGGCCCGGCACCGAGCAGGACGGCGACCGCAGCCGCCAGACCGGCCCAGCCCAGCGTCGCGATCCACCGGTTGTAAGGGTGCGGCGCGGAGACGATGGCGTCCAGGGCGGCATGTGCCTGAGCCGGGGTGATCGCCTCGAGCCGGATCCGCCGGGTGAGGCGGTCGGCGGCGGCGAGACGGGTGAAGTCCATCGACCGGTAGTGCACGATGCGCATCGTGCTCGCCGGCGGGATCAGCGGGCCGCGGTGCGCGGAGAGCACGATCGAGTTGTAGGTGACGTCCACGTCACACTGCGCCAGTCCGTACGTTGCCGCCACGAACCGGACCTGTGTGGCCGTGTCCACCGCGGAGGTACCCGACGCCAGCAGCAGATCCCCGAAGCGGACCGCGAGGTCGAGTACTTCGGCGACTCGTGCATCGTCGGTGAGGTCGATCGGCTGCAGCGGGGTCGGCGCGGCGGTGACCGTGTCGACCGTCGCCCGGCGGTCCTTGACGAGACTGCCGAGCGATGCTGCAAACCTGCGCATGTCAGATGTCGGTGACGAGATCCTTCTCGCTGAGATCGGTGGCCTCCAGTGCCTCTTCGAGGGTGTCGTGGCGGAAGACGGTGGTCACCTGGTCGTTCACGACACGGAAAGCGGTCGCCACGGTCTTCGACTGATTCGGCTGAGACGCCCAGGTGGCCTGCTCCTCGACGACGATCACCCCGTCGTGCATGAACATCCGGCCGGGGACCAGTGTAAGGCCCGCCGTCGAGGCCCATTCGCGGAGCAACGTCAGCCCCTGCCCCGCGCCCTCCTCCCCGGCGATGTCGATGTCGTCGCTCGAGACCGCGAGGAGCGTGTCGAAGTCGGACGAATTGAGAGCGTCGTGCCACGCGAGGACAGTGGCGATCTCCGAGATGCGCATGGGACAACGCTAACGAAAACGGGCGGTCGCGGCACGGTTACGCACACCACTGTCGGCTATGGATATGATGAGCGCGCTCGAATGCCTCCTTAGCTCAGTGGTAGAGCACTCGCCTTGTAAGCGAGCGGTCGTCAGTTCAATCCTGACAGGGGGCTCCACCAGCGGAAACGCTTCGAAGCGGATCAGGGGTCGGTACCGGAAACGGCACCGACCCCTGATCTCGTTCCTGCCCGGTTCGCAGCCACATCGGCCGTCGGCACAGGAGTGTGCGCTCCGGTACTACAGGGCGAAACCGTCTCCCACACTCGACTCGGCGACGGCGAACAGCGGATACTTCCCGCCCGCGTCGTGTCGGAGGAGCTGGACGCGCACACCGGACTCGCAACGCCGTCGTCCGACGATCCTGCCGAAGCACCAGTTGCCGCTGTCGAGAGCAACGAGTGTCTTTCGTCCGCGACGCATCATGAACAGTTCACCTCAACCGTCGTCCTGAATTGGTTCCCTTCCAGGTTCTCTCTCCGAGGGGTCCCGGGGCCACGTCAGAACTACCTGATCGACTACCTGTATCGGGCCCGTAGGCATGCTGTCAGCGGACGGGGACGAATCCGTTCAGGCCACCGGTCGGCTTGATGACCTCCAGTCCCTCGGGCAGGTACGGGTCGACGTACGGCGCGACCGGGGCCAGCGACGTCGTGCTCATGACACCGAGGGTGGCGAACATGCGTCCGTCCGGGGCGATCGCGAGGATGCCCTCGGTGGTGTCGGTTGCGAACGCGACGTTGCGGCGCCCCTTTCCGGTCGCCGGGTCGATCTCCACGATGGCCGACTTCACCGGCACGGACACCTGCTGGCCCTGCAGGGGCACGTTGTATCCGTAGAACACCTCGATCATCACCGCGCCGTCGACGACGGTCGGGTTGCCGTTGCCCCGGACGACCGGTGCGCCGTACGCATCGCCGACGGGAAGAGCGTCGAGGGCCTGCTCGGTGAGGTCCGCATCCCACAACTTGTCGCCGGCGTCGTCGAACGCGGTGAGCACGCCGGGATCGGTGACACGTGGATCGAACCGTCGGGCGCCACCGAGAAGGCGGCGACGGTGCCGTCTCCCGGTCGGCCAGGGCCCCGGGAGCTGGAAGATCGGGGCGCGCAACGCGCCGGTCGCCCGGTCCGCCACCACGATCTGTCCGAAGGCCGTGCTACCCATGACGGTGCCGTCCTTCGTGAAGACCGCTGTCACAAAGGGATTGATGCGGATTTCGAGAAGAACCTGGTGTCGATGGTGACGGCGGCCCTCACCGCTCCGGTAGACGCGTAGCCGGGGCTAGCTCACCGGGCCGCGTTCGATCGGATTGCACGGGTTCGACGACCACTGCGACCACGACCCCGGGAACAGGGCGATGTCGAGCCCTGCCGTCTCGGCCGCGGCGAGCACGACGGCGGCGGTCACCCCGGAACCGCAGTAGGCGCCGGCCGGTCCTGTTCCGTCGAGACCGTGCTCGGCGAACAGGGCGCGCAGTTCCTCGCTCGACTTGAATCGTCCGTCGGCCGCCAGCATCCAGGTCGACGGGACGTTGCGGGCACCGGGGATGTGTCCCGCCACGGGATCGACGGGCTCGACTTCACCCCGGAAACGTTCGGGGGCACGCGCATCCAGCAGCCGGCCGGAGCGTGCGAGGGCCGCCGCCTCGCTCTCGGTGAGGGTGCCCGCATACAGGTCCGGACGCGTGAGCGATATCGAGCCGGCGGGCGGTGTCGTCCCCCCGGTTTCCACCCGACCCGAAGACGTCTGCCACGCAGACCACCCGCCGTCGAGGATCCGGACGTCGTCGAGCCCGGCGGCACGGAGCACCCAGCGCGCCCGCGACGATCCGGCGGCATTCCAGTCGTCGTAGACGACGACCGTGTCGCCGTCGTTCACGCCCCACCGGCGCAGGGCCGCCTGCAGTTGGTCCCCGGACGGCAGGGGATGGCGGCCCCGATCGGTGACGGAGTGGTCGCTCAGCTCGCGTTCCAGGTCGACGTAGACCGCGCCGGGGACGTGCCCGGACACGTGGGCGGCGCGGCCGTCGGGCTCGGACAGCGACCAGCGGACGTCGAGGACGCGCGTGACCGCGCCCGATGCCAGGCGATCGGCGAGATCCGATACGGAGATCAACGTCATCGAGAGTCCTTCGGGGTGTTCCGGACGGAATGCGCTGCCGGGCTGAGTGTTCGACGCGAGTGGTCCACCGATGGAGCGGACCACTCGCGGGAGTGGTCGACGACGCGACGGCGGGGTACTGTTCACGCTACCCGTGCCCGTACTGCCAGGAGCGACGACATGATGCCGACCAGTGGACCGCAGCCGCCCGTGCTGCGCACTGTGTGGCACAGCTGGCGGTTGTACGTGGACCTGTGTCGAGCCGGCGCGCTGCGCTGTCGTAGCTGACCTGTGCCGATCACCGACGTGATCGGCACCTTCGGCTCCCGCGTCGTCCCGACACACGAAGGTATCCCGTCATGTCCGCTTCGCCCTTGTCGTTCCATTGGTTCCTGCCCACCTCCGGCGACAGTCGCACGATTGTCGGCGGTGGCCACGGCGCAGATCTGCGCTCGTCGGCCGGCGACCGGCCCGCGACGTTGGAGTATCTCGGCCAGATCGCGCGGTCGGCCGAACAACTCGGTTTCGAGGCGGCGTTGACTCCGACCGGCCTGCAGTGCGTGGACGCCTGGGTCACCACCGCGATGCTCGTCGCGACCACCGAGCGGCTGAAGTTCCTGGTCGCGTTCCGGCCCGACGCGCTCTCGCCGACCCTCGCGGCACAGATGGCGGCGACGTATCAGCAGCACTCGAAGGGGCGTCTGCTGATCAACGTCGTCACCGGCGGCGAAAGCGCCGAGCAGCGTGCCTTCGGCGATTTCCTCGGCAAGGACGATCGCTACGGTCGCACCGACGATTTCCTCACGGTGGTGCGACGGTTGTGGCGCGGTGAGCGAGTCGACTTCCACGGCAACCACATCCGGCTCGAGGGCGCCGAGCTGGATCAGGTGCCCGCCCCGGCGCCCCGGGTGTACTTCGGTGGCTCCTCGGCGGCGGCGCTGCCGGTCGCCGGCGCGCACTCCGACGTGTACCTGACCTGGGGTGAGCCGCCGGCCGCGGTCGCCGCGAAGATCGACCGGGTCCGGGCCGCCGCGGCCGAGCACGGCCGCACCCTCCGGTTCGGTGTGCGCCTGCACGTGATCAGCCGCGACACCTCGGCGCAGGCGTGGGCGCAGGCGCAACTGCTGCTCGACGACATGGATCCGGCGGATGTCGCGCGGGCGCAGGCTGGGATGGCGGCCAGCGAGTCCGAGGGGCAGCGCCTGATGCGGGAGTTGCACGGCGGGGCCACCTTCGGCGGGGGAGACGCCCGCTCCCTCGAGATCCACCCGAACCTGTGGAGCGGTGTCGGCCTCGTCCGCGGAGGTGCCGGGACGGCCCTGGTCGGCAGCCACACCGAGGTGGCCGCGCTCATCGAGGAGTACCGCGCCGCCGGGGTCGACGAATTCGTACTCTCCGGTGCGCCGCACCTCGAGGAGGCGTACTGGTTCGGGGAGGGCGTGCTCCCGCTCCTCGGACGCCGGGGACTGTGGACGCATCCTGCCGCCGCCGAGACCGCCGCACCGGATCCGGTGCGGCGGCCGGCAGGTGTGTCGGCGTCGTAGGGGCCGACCGGGATGCAGATCGGCGTCAGCGAAGGCGCTGCGCGCGGACCACGCTGTCGTGGATGGTGACCTTGTGGTCGCCGTGCGCGGCGGTGCGTGACACCGAGGCGGCCGTGACGATCTTCCATTCCTCCGGATCCAGCCGGGACACAACGTCTTCCGGTGTGAAGTACAGATCGGCGTGCCTGGGTCGCTGTGTGTGGGTGTCGATGTCCGACGGGTGGTGTCCCACGATCAGCAGGGTGCCGCCCGGGGCGACGAAGTCCGCGAGGCGGTCGTACAGCGCCTCGCGCGGACCGCTGGGCAGGTGCACGTACTGCGACGTCACGAGGTCGTACCGGTCGGTGCCCGGGTCCCACTCGAGCAGGTCGGCCTGCTGCCACGTGATCCGGGCGGCGATGTCGTCGCCGACTCCGGCCGCGTGCTCGGCGGCACGCTCGACCGCGACGATGGACAGGTCCAGTGCCTTCACCTGCCATCCGCGGTCGGCGAGCCAGATCGCGTCGGCACCCTCGCCGCAGCCGACGTCCAGCGCGGTCCCGGGATCGAGGTCCGAAACCTCGTCCACCAGGTTGCCGTTCGGGTTTCCGCTCCACACGCGGTGGCTCGAGCGGTAGCGCTCGTTCCAGAAGTCCTCGTCGTACTGCTCGGTCATGCGTCCATTCCCTTCGCTTCGCGTGCGCGGCGTTCCGCGACGGCGAGCTGTGTGTCCTCGGTGATGAGGTCGTTGTTGACAGCGACGGCGGCGATCGCGGCACCGGCGGCGGCCCCGAGCACCTGCAGCTTGGCGTCGGCGACGTTGCCCGCGACCCAGACGCCGGGCACCTTCGTCAGGCCCGACCAGTCGCCCGGCACGAAGCTTCCGCCGCTCATCGGTTCGACCTCGGTCTCGAGGCCGAGTGACGTGAGCGCGTCGACGCGTGCCACGAACCGTGGTGCCACGACCAGCGCCCGCCGGTCGACGACGGTGCCGTCGTCGAGGCGGACCCCGGTGAGGCGCCCGTCGTCGGTCACGAGCGACTGCACGCGACCGGGCACGACGGTGATGCCGCGGGCCGCGAGCTGCTCGTACTCGTCCGCGGTCGGCTCCGGTCCGGTGTGCCGGAACAGCACGACGTCGTCGGTCCACTGCCGGAACATCAGCGCCTGGTGCACGGACATCGGTCCGGTCGCCAACACGCCCACGGGCTGATCGCCGATCTCCCACCCGTGGCAGTACGGGCAGTGCAGCACGTCTCGTCCCCACAGTTCCCGCAGGCCCGGGACGTCGGGCAACTCGTCGACCAGTCCGGTCGTCACCAGCACGCGTCGGGCCTGCACGGTCCGGCCGTCGGTGAGCACCACCGTGAACCGGGAATCGTCGCGGCGGATGTCCGCCACGGTGCCGTCCACGATGTGCCCGCCGTAGCCGCGGACCTCTTCCCGGCCGATCTTCACCAGCTCGGTGGGAGGCAGGCCGTCCCGCGTCAGGAAACCGTGCACCCCCTCGGCCGGAGCGTTGCGCGGTTGGCCCGCGTCGATCACCAGCACGCTGCGGCGGGCCCGGGCCAGCATCAACGCCCCCTCGAGTCCGGCTGCGCCGCCGCCGATCACCACTACGTCGTATCCGTCCGACATCTGTTCGCTCATCGATACCTCCCTTGGTGCCACCACCATGCCGACCACCGGCGAAACTGAGCAAGCTTTGTTGCCGAAGTGGCAACTTCGGGGCAGTCTTGGGGGCATGGACGACGTCGACGACATGGACCGAATTCTCGGGGCGGTCGGCCCGCGGCTGCGGGATCTGCGGCAGCAGCGGGCGGTGACACTCGCGGATCTGTCCACGGACACCGGCATCTCGGTCAGCACGCTGTCGCGGCTCGAGTCGGGGCAGCGCAAGCCCAACCTGGAACTGCTGTTGCCGCTGGCCAGGGCGTACGGGGTGCCACTGGACGAACTGGTCGGTGCACCGCCGACGGGGGATCCGCGGATTCACATGCGGCCGATCAGCCGGGGCGGCAAGACCATCGTGCCGCTGACCCGGCGGCCGGGCGGGATTCAGGCGTACAAGCACGTGCTGCCGGGGGTCGCCGGCCCGCAGGAACCGGACCCACGGGTCCACGAGGGCTACGAGTGGCTGTACGTCCTCAACGGGAAACTGCGGCTCGTGCTCGGCGAGCGGGACTTCGTGATGCTCCCGGGCGAGGCGGCCGAGTTCGACACGCGCGTCCCGCACTGGTTCGGCGCCGCCGACGCGAACCCGGTGGAGTTCCTCGGGTTGTTCGGCCGCCAGGGCGAACGCGCGCACATCCGGGCACGTCCGGCTCGGGACGAAGCGGGGGAGTGATCGAAGCGGGAAGGGGCCGGGACTACTTGTCCTGATGGCCGGCGGGGGCGTCTCCGAACATTGCCGCGATGCGTGACTTGATCTCTTCGGTGCTGATGGATCCGGTGCTGATTCCGCTCGCGGTGGTCTGGCGGGTGTTCGAGATGTGGTTCATCGACTGCTTCCGTGCCTTTCCAGGTACTTCCATTGCCGTCCTGTGCATTTCGCACTGGAATCACCGGCGGCGCCGCGTCCGGGGTGGAGCAACCGCGCCAAGGCCAGGCTAGCGACGGATCGACCCCGCGGGAGAGCCTCGGCGAAGTGGTTACGCAACCGGAATGCAAGGGCGGCAGCGGTGGTCGAATCGTTACGAATCCACCGTGGATCCGGGACCGAGGACCCTAGTCTCGGGGTATGGCCACGGTTTCGCTGCCCACACCGGACGGTCCGATCGACGCCGTGCTCGAGATTCCGGGGCACGAGGGGCCGTGGCCCGGCGTGGTGGTCGTCCACGACGCCCTCGGCGTCGGACGCGACATCCGCGAGATCACCGCTCGTGTAGCCGCCCGCGGATACCTCGCGCTCGCTCCCGACCTGTACTCCCGTGGGGGCCGAACCCGGTGCGTGACCCGGGTCTTCCGCGAACTGATCCGGCGGCAGGGGCGCGCCGTGGACGACCTGCTCGCCGCGCGGGACGTGCTCGCCGCCCGCCCCGACTGCACGGGGCAGGTCGGGGCGGTTGGATTCTGCATGGGCGGCGGGTTCGCACTCGTGCTCGCGCCCCGGGGGCTGGCCGCCTCGGCGCCGTTCTACGGGCCGTTGCCTCGGCATCTCGAGGATGCTCTCGGCGGGACGTGTCCGATCGTCGGCAGCTACGGGGCCCGGGACCCGATCCTGTGGGGCGCCGGCCGCAAGCTCGACGGCGCCCTGGCGCGTCTCGGCGTGGAGCACGACGTCGAGACGTATCCCGGGGTGGGGCACAGCTTCGCGAACCGCATCGTCTCGGGCCGGGCGAACACGCTGGCGCGGATCGCCGGGATGGGATACGACCACGACACCGCAGAGGACGCGTGGCGGCGGGTGTTCGCGTTCTTCGAGGCGCACCTGTCAGGCGGGTCCGAGGGTTAGATCGGGTCCGCGTCCGCCCTTGAGCCAGCGGCCGGGCAGCCGGCCGGCGAGGTCGCCGAGCGGTCCCACCGCCGCGCTCAGCACTCCCACGGTCTCCTGGAGGAGATCGATGCTCGCGCTCATCCGCTGCAGGTTCGGAGCCAACGCCGTCAGCGTTTCCGACAACGCGACGATCTGATCGAGCGGGCCGCCCTCCGCGATGAGTCGCTCGAAGGCGCCGTCTTCGGCGAGCAGGGTCTCGAGGATGCCGTCCTCGGCCAGGGCGCGATCGACGATCCCGTCCTTCTTGGTCAGGCGCTCCACCGCACCGTCCTCCGAGGTGAGCCGCTCGAGCGGGCCGTCCTCGGCGGTGAGACGGTCGAGTAGGCCACCCGGCGCGAGCAGGCGTTCGAGTGGTCCGTCCTCGGACAGCACGCGGTCGAGCGGGCCGTTCTCCGACGTGACACGGTCGAGCGGGCCGCCAGGCGCCAGGACGCGATCGAGCGCGCCGCCTGGCTCGAACAGCCGCTCGAGCGTGCCGCCGTCGGACGTGAGCCGGTCGACGACGCCACCCGGCGCGAGCAGTCGGTCGAGCGGTCCGCCGGGCCGCAGTGCCTGGCCCAGCGGGCGCTCGTCCGAGGCCAATGCCGCCAACTGCTGCACCAACTGCAGCGGTCCGCGGGGGTTGGCGAGTGTTGCCGCGCTGACACTGGTGACGGTGGTACTCGAGAGGGCCAGTCGCGTCGTGGCCAGTGCCGTCTCGGCGACCTCGAGCGCCGCGTCCGTGATGGCCAGGCCGGCACGGAACGGGAACGTGATCGCTGACACCAGGTTCATCCGATTACTGTAACCCCCGCCACACAGTCAAACGGGGTGTTCGGTACGCGGGTGCGCGTGTCCGTCACGCGGTCAGTGCAGGACCTTCAGGCCGATGACGCAGCCGACGATGCCGAGGATCAGCAGGATTTTGACGATCGACGTGCTCTCGGCGCCGGTGGCCATCGCGTAGGCGACGGTCAGGGACGCACCGATGCCCACCCAGATCGCATACGCGGTACCGGTGGGGAGGGTGCGCATCGCGTAGGCGAGTCCGGCCATGCTGAGCAGCAGGCCGACGCCGAACACGACCGACGGGGCGAGACGGGTGAATCCTGCGGACCGGCCGAGGGCGGTCGCCCAGATGGCTTCGAGTACACCGGAAACAACGAGAACGATCCAGGCCATGGTGTTGTCAACTCTCCAAACACCGTCTTGTCGCTGGCCGGGTACGGTGTGCTCGTCCGGATGTCGTCTGACTGGTACCACGGTACCGAATCGGTGCACCGATTCCGAGTTCGGTGGCCATCCTCACCATCCGAGTGTGGGTTCACAGGAATCTCCCAGGGAACGTCCAGTGAGCGACCAGGTGGGTGGGTGACTCTGGAAACGTGAGTGAGATGCCGCAGGTCCGGGTGCTTGTCGTCGACGACGAGCCGTCGCTCGTCGAACTGCTGTCCGTCAGCCTCCGCTTCCAGGGGTTCGAGGTGGAGACCGCGTCCAACGGGGCCGAGGGCCTCGACAAGGCGCGCACCTTCCGTCCCGACGCCCTGATCCTCGACGTCATGATGCCCGGCATGGACGGGTTCGGGATGCTGCGCCGGCTGCGGGCGGACGGCATCGATGCTCCCGTGCTGTTCCTCACCGCCCGGGACGCCGTCGAGGACAAGATCGCCGGGTTGACGATCGGCGCCGACGACTACGTCACCAAGCCGTTCAGCCTCGAGGAAGTGGTGGCCCGGCTGCGGGTGATCCTGCGGCGCTCCGGTCACGGCGATCAGGACAAGCAGTCCGCCCGGGTCCGGTTCGCCGACATCGAACTCGACGACGACACCCACGAGGTGTGGAAGGCGGGCGAACAGGTCTCGTTGTCGCCGACCGAGTTCACGCTGCTGCGCTATTTCATGGTCAACGCAGGCACGGTACTGAGCAAACCTCGGATCCTCGACCACGTCTGGAACTACGACTTCGGCGGTGAGGTGGGTGTCGTGGAGTCCTACGTGTCGTATCTTCGCCGCAAGGTCGACACCACCGAGCCGCGCCTGATCGACACCCTGCGCGGCGTCGGCTACGTGATGCGCGAACCGCGGTAGGTGGACGGATGAGGCGTCTGCGCGCGTTGCCGCTGCGGATCTCGCTGGTCGTGGCGCTGTTGCTGCTGGCGGCGGCCGGGCTGCTCGCGTCGGGGGCCGCGGTGACGTCGGCGATGGAATCCTCGTTGATCGAACGTACCGATCGCCAGCTGTTCGACGCCGCGCACGGCTGGGCGAAGCCGCGTGACCCGTGGCCGCTGCCGCCGGTGTCGGCTCCCGGACCGAACCGGCCTCCCAGCGCCTTCTACGTGAGGACCACCGAGCCCGACGGCGCCGTACGGTTGGAGGTCAACGACGAGAGTGACAGTGCCACACCGGAAATCAGCAAGGATCCGGGCCCGGTGACGGTGGGATCGGTCGGTGGCGAGGATGTCCGGTGGCGGGAGTTGACTGTGGCGACCCCTGCCGGGACGACGACCGTCGCCGTGAAGCTGACCGATATCGACGCGACCGTCGAGCGTCTGGTGGTGTTGCAGATCGGCATCGGCGCGGTGGTGCTCGTCGCACTCGGTTTCGCCGGCTACTTCGTGGTGCGCCGCAGTCTGCGACCGCTGCGGGAGGTGGAGCAGACGGCGGCCGACATCGCCGCGGGCGATCTGCATCGACGGATCCCGGAGCGCGACGAGCGCACCGAGGTGGGCCGACTGTCGTCGGCGCTCAACGGAATGCTCGCGCAGATCCAGTCGGCGTTCGCCGCGACGGAGGCGTCGGAGGAGTCGGCGCGCCGGTCCGAGGAGCGGATGCGGAGGTTCGTCGCCGACGCCAGCCACGAACTGCGCACGCCACTGGCCACGATCCGGGGCTTCGCCGAGTTGTACCGTCAGGGCGCGTCGACGGATGCGGAGATGGTGTTGAGCCGGATCGAGGGCCAGGCCACCCGGATGGGTCTGCTGGTCGAGGACCTGCTGATGCTGGCACGGATGGATGCGCAGCGTCCGTTCGAGCGGCATCCGGTGGATCTGCTGACCGTCGCGGCCGACGCCGTCCACGACGCGCGGGCGCTGGCCCCACAGCGTCGGATCTCGTTGCAGGTCCTGCCCGGTTCGGAACCGGCCGAGGTGATGGGCGACGACGCCCGCCTGCGGCAGGTGCTCGGCAACCTGATGGGAAACGCGCTCGAGCACACCCCCGACACGGCGTCGGTGACGGTGCGCGTCGGCGCCGTCGGCCTCGACGCGGTCCTCGAGGTGTCCGACACCGGGCCCGGACTCGGTGCGGAGGACGCGGCCCGGGTGTTCGAGCGGTTCTACCGCGCCGACGCGTCCCGGACACGGGCGAGCGGCGGCAGCGGGCTGGGACTGTCGATCGTCGCGGCCATCGTGGCCGCGCACGGCGGCACGGTCACCGTCGACAGCGCACCCGGGGAGGGTGCGACCTTCCGGGTGCGGCTGCCGAGGGGCTGACCCGTCAGGCCGGGACGTTCTCCGCGTGGCCCAGGTCGCGCAGCGCCGCCTTGATCTTGAGGGCGGCCTCGTCCATGGATTGGGGGGACGGGTCGGTGTCGGCCCGGCTGATGTCGAAGTTCCCCATGCTGTACGCGGGGAAGACGTGCATGTGCAGGTGCGGGACCTCGAGCCCGGCGATCAGGAAGCCGGCGCGGGGCGCGTCGAACGCCTTGCGGACCGCCTTCGCGATCGTGCGGGAGACGGTGGTGCACTTGGCGAACAGTTCGTCGTCGACGTCCTGCCACTGGTCGACCTCCTTGCGGGGGACGACGAGGGTGTGACCCTGGGTGACGGGTGCGATGGTCAGGAACGCGACCACGTCCTCGTCCTCCCACACGAAGCGACCCGGCAGGTCTCCGGCGATGATGGCGCTGAACACAGAAGGCATAGGGCGAGGATAGGTGGCGACGGCGGCCGTCGGTACTTTGCCTGCGGTGCGCTGTGTCGATCGCACGACACGCGTCGTGACCGTGGTTTATCACGGAACGGGTCACACGATCTCGTGATGCGGGTCACACTGATACGCGACTTTCACGTTCGGTCGGGGGACCGCTACCGAGGAGTGCCATGTCCCCACGTTCGTTACGTCTCCAGTTGCGTTCTCGCCTCGTCGTTCCGGCCGTCATCGCCGCAGCGGCCGCGGCCATCGCACTGCCCGGCCAGGCCGTCGCCGAGTCTTCCCTCGATGTCGTCGATGCGTTGTCGGTGACGACCCTGGTCAACGGGGCGCTGTCCGTCGCGGGCGGATGCCAGAGTCCGAATCGGGACAGCATCGTCGCGTGTACGCGCATGGAGACCCTGACCACACAGGTCCCGGTGATGCTCGCCTTCAGCCCCTTCACTACGAACATCGTGGTGCTCGGCGCGGGCCTCTACGACGACGGGGCCATGCGGCCCGTCCTGGTGTCCCGGCTGCAGGCGGCTCTGCAACTGGCGCAACGGTTTCCGCTGGCGCCGATCATCGTCAGCGGCGGCGTGCCGAAGTCGGGTGTGACCGAGGCGCAGGCGATGCGGCAGTGGCTCGTCGCCAACGGGATCCTGCCGTTCCGGATCACCGAGGAGAACACGTCGCGCTCCACCGTGGAGAACGCCGCGAACACCAGCCGGATCCTCGCGGACCGCGCCGCGAGCGGTGCCGTGGTCGTGACCAGTCCCGATCACCTGCAGCGGGCCATGGTCGATTTCCGGGTCGCGGTGGCCGGACGTATTCCGATCGCGGGTGTGATCGCGCCCTAGCCGGGCCGACGCGCCGTGACGGAGAACATGAGCGGCAGGGTTGCCAGGTCGGAGGGCGGTGCGAAGCGCTGCCCGCCGAGGTCCCGCATCCGGTCGAACCCGCGCCACGCGTTCGCGTGCGAGTACTCGGTGAGCGATTCGACGGAGAGTCCCGCGGATCGCAGTGCCGTGACGATCTCGCCGATGCCCCAGTTGAATTCGGTGGACGGATGGGGATTGTCGAACTCGCTGCCGCCGATGCCGCCACCCGGCGCCGAGTCGGCCACGTAGTCCCCGACCCCGCCGGGCTCCACGGTCGCGACGGATCCGCCGTACGGATACGCCGGCCGCCATTGCTCGTCGAAGAAGAGGGCGAACGGGTGGTAGTCCACCAGCGCGAACAGTCCGTCCGGTGCGAGGACCCCGGCGATGCCGGCGGCCCACGCGTCGAGGTCCGACAGCCAGATGACGGCGCCGTAGGACGCGAAGACACGGTCGAATCGCTCGCCCTCGCGACCCGCCCGGTCGAGCCAGTCGTAGACGTCCGCTCGGTCGAACCGCGCATCGATCGACGACTCGGCGGACAGTCGGGTCGCGAAGTCGATGGCCTCGTCGGAGATGTCGACGCCCGTCACGTGGGCGCCGAGGCGGGCGAGACTGAGCGTGTCCTGGCCGCTGTTGCACTGCAAATGGAGCAGCCGTCGGCCGTCGAGGTCACCGAGGAGCTCGATCTCCTCGCGGTACAGGGTGCTGCCGCCGTTGCGGAAGAACGCCGCCTGGTCGCCCTTGTGGCTGTTGTGCGCGACCGTCGCCGCGTTCCACGACAGCCGGTTGGCCTCGTGGAGGTCCGGGCGGATCATGCGTTCTCGCCGAAGGTGAGGACGGCTTCCGGCTCGTCGCCGTAGCAGTCGCCGGTCCGGGTGAAGCCCAGCGCTCGGTAGAACGGTTCGGGGCTGCCCGGGCCCTCGCCGAAGCTGGTGAACAGCTCCCGCATCCCCTGCGCCCGCAGATCGGCAACGACCAGGTCGACGGCCTGACGCCCGAACGCCATGCCCTGATACGGCCCCGCGATCATCAGTCGCCACAGATACGCACCCGGGCACTCGATTCCGTCATCCCAGTCCGAACCGATGTGCACCATGACGAAACCGACGAGGGTCTCGTCCGCGTAGACGGCACGGAACCAGGCGCGTTCGGAGCAGGACCCCTCGGCGATCGACCGGCCGTTGTCGGCGACCATCGAGGACTGCTCCTCGGTGAGGGTCGCGCTGAGGTCGCACACGTCGACCACGTTCAGTGCGGTGATCCGTCGGAGTGTCACTTCGGCGTTCTCGTCGACGGTGGCAGGTGAACGAAGAGTGGGTGATTCGGCTGCGCGGGTCATGGCGGCTTTCCGGATGGGGTACGGGACGACATCGCGAAGCATAGGAGCGTTCGGAAGGAAGCTCCATCAATTTTCCGGCATATCGGACAGTTGGGGTGGTCCGTATGCAGTTCCGGTCAGCGGTCACCCGGCCTGCAGGTAGACCACGGCGGACAATGCCAGAAGCCCGACGAGGCTCAGCGGCAGCAGTTTCCGGAACAGGATCCCTTCCTTCCCGGCGAGTCCGCCGACGGACGAGACCAGTGCCAGGTTCTGCGGGGAGATCATCGTGCCGAGCGTTCCGCCCGACATGTTGGCGGCCACGAGGACGTGCGGGTCGAGTCCGGCCTGGTTCGCCGCGGTCACCTGCAGGGTGCCGAAGAGGGCGTTGGACGACGTGTTCGATCCGGTGGCGGACACGCCGAGCCAGCCGAGGAACGGCGCCAGGGCGGCGAACAGTCCGCCCGTCGCGGCCAGCCAGTGTCCGATCGTGATCGTCTGTCCCGACAGGCTCATCACGTACGCGAGGGCGAGCACCGAGGTGACGGTCACGATCGGCAGGCGCAGTCGGGTGAGCGCGGCTACGTAGCTGCGGAACGCGTCGGCGGCGGACAGGCCGAGGAAGGGGACGGTGAGCAGTCCCGCGACCAAGACCAGCGTCCCCGGTGAGGACAGCCAGTTGGCGTGATAGGTCACGGCGGTGGGAATCTGCCCGTCGGGCGTGCGGACGTCGAGACCCGGCCACGCGAACTGTCCACCCGCCCCGGTCAGTGCGCGCTGCACCGGACCGATCTGGCTGACGCCGAACACGAGCAGGAGCAGACCGTAGGGAACGTAGGCCAGCACGGTCTGGCTGCGGGTGTTCCGGACCGGCTCGGGGTCGAGGGGATGCAGACCGGCGTCGGCAGTCGTCCTCGGACGCCAGAACCGCAGCAACACCAGTAGCGCCGCGAGGCCGGCGATCGCGGCGACGATGTCGGTGAGTCCGACGATCGCGTAGGTGGCGCACGCGTACTGGGCCGCCGCGAACGCGACGCCCACAGTGAGCGCGGCGGGCCATGTCTCGCGCACCCCGCGCCGGCCGTCGACGATGAAGACGAGGACCAGCGGGATCACAAGCGCCAGCAGCGGGACCTGCCGGGCCGCGGCAGCGCCGATGTCCTCGACCGGCATGCCCGTCACCCGTGACATCGTCAGTGACGGAGTTCCCAGGACGCCGAACGGCGTGGCCACGGTGTTCGCGACCAGCGCCACCGCCGCCGCGCGCATCGGACGGAACCCCAACGCCACCAGCATGACGGTGGCGATCACGACCGGGGTTCCGAAGCCGGCGACGCCCTCGAGAAGCGCGCCGAAGAGGAACGCGATCACGATCGCCTGCACGCGGTGGTCTTCCGAGATGTCCGCGAACGAGCGGCGCAGCGCGTCGAAGTGGCCGCTCTCGACCGTCATGTTGTAGATCCAGACGGCGTTGACGACGGTCCACATGATGGGGAACAGGCCGAACGCGGCGCCCTCGGTGCCCGCGGCCAGGACCTGCCCGGCGGGCATGCCGAACAGCGCGATCGCGACGACGATCGCCGTGGCCAGCGAGATCAGTGCCGCCAGGTGAGCCTTGACGCGGAAGACCGCCAACAGCACGAACATGCAGACCAGCGGGGTGGCGGCGGTCAGAGCGGACAGGGCGAGCGAGTCGCCGACCGCCGCGGTGTCCTGGACGAAAGCCATGCGTGCCCCACTCTTCACTCGACGCCCGGTTGGCCGAGCCGACGGTAGCAAATGGTTAGTGCACAAACTGATCGTGGTCAACGTATTGCCTGCCGGGAAGCTCGCAGCCGCGCCACAGCTGAGCCGAAGTTGCGCTGGTCACCCTGAGATCCATGACGACCGAACCCCAGCCCTCGGTTGACGTGCACCGCCCCGAGGCGGTGACCACTGCGCCGGCCCTCGACGTCGTGGTCCCGGTGTACAACGAGCAACGGTCGATCGAGCCATGCGTGCGGCGCCGGCACGCCTATCTGTGCTCCGAGGTGCCCTTCTCCGCGCGAATCACGATCGCGGACAATGCCAGTACCGACCGGACACTGGCGATCGCGCGGATCCTGGCCGGCGAATTCGACGACGTCCGGGTGGTGCACCTCGACGAGAAGGGTCGTGGTCGCGCGCTGCGCACCGTGTGGAGCGGCTCCGACGCCCGTGTCCTCGTCTACATGACTGGGCACTCGCAGCGCTGCTGGTCGCGACCGCCGTCTTCTGCGGCGGCGGCGGGCGCGTGAGGAGTTCGGCGAGAGCGCCGCTGCGGCGGCGCCGCGGCCCGTCGACGAGGTCGAGTCCTACAAGCAGTAAGCAGTCGAGGTCGTGGTCGAGGCGGCTCGAGTCGGGCCGTAGTCTGACACCTGTGCGCGTACTCGTGATCGGCTCCGGAGCCCGTGAACATGCCCTTCTGTTGGCCCTCGCCCGTGACCCGGGCGTCGACAAGCTGATGTGTGCCCCCGGCAACGCCGGTATCGCCCGCATCGCCGAGACTCATGCGGTCGATGTCGCGTCCGGTGACGCCGTCGTCGAGCTCGCAAAGTCGCAGGCAGCCGACCTGGTCGTCATCGGCCCCGAGGTGCCGCTGGTGCTCGGCGTCGCCGACGCCGTCCGCGCCGCCGGGATCGCGTGCTTCGGCCCGTCCGCCGAGGCCGCGCGCATCGAGGGCTCCAAGGCGTTCGCGAAGGACGTCATGGCCGCCGCCGGTGTCCGCACCGCACACAGTGAGGTCGTCGACAACCCGGCCGACCTCGACGCCGCCCTCGACCGCTTCGGCCCCAACTGGGTGGTCAAGGACGACGGACTGGCCGCCGGCAAGGGTGTCGTGGTCACCACCGACCGCAGCGCCGCGCGCGACCACGCCGCCGAGTGCCTCGAGATCGGGCACCCCGTGCTGCTCGAGTCGTTCCTCGACGGCCCCGAGGTGTCCCTGTTCTGCCTGGTCGACGGCGCGACCGTGGTCCCGCTGCTGCCCGCGCAGGACCACAAGCGTGTCGGCGACGGCGACACCGGACCCAATACCGGTGGCATGGGCGCCTACACGCCGCTGCCGTGGCTGCCGGCCGAGTCCGTCACGCAGATCGTCGACGACGTCGTCAAGCCCGTCGCGGCCGAGATGGCGAAGCGGGGCTGCCCGTTCACCGGTCTGTTGTACGCGGGCCTGGCGATGGGGCAGAACGGTCCGGCGGTCGTCGAGTTCAACTGCCGCTTCGGTGACCCGGAGACCCAGGCCGTGCTGGCGCTGCTCGAGTCCCCGCTCGGCGAGGTCCTGAACGCCGCCGCGACGGGCACCCTCGCGTCGATCCCGCCGCTGCATTGGCGCGACGGCGCCGCCGTGACCGTCGTGCTGGCCGCCGAGAACTATCCGGCCACCCCGCGCACCGGTGACGTCATCACGGGGTCCGAGGCCGACCGCGTCCTGCACGCCGGTACCGCCGCCCGCGAGGACGGCGCCGTCGTCTCCGCCGGTGGCCGCGTCCTGAGCGTCGTCGGTGTCGGCGCCGACCTCACCGAGGCACGCGAGGACGCGTACGCGCGTCTGGCCGAGGTCAAGCTGCCGGGCGGACACTTCCGCACCGACATCGGCCTCGCCGCCGTGGAGGGTCGCATCTCGATCTGACCTGCCGCTCCACTCTTCGCGACGCCGCGCTCCCGATCGGGGGCGCGGCGTCGCCGTTTCCGGAGCGGCAACGGTCCGGCACCGGATTCGGGCGGCACTGTTCTGGGCGCTAACGTCGAAGACGTGCGTACCGAATCCCAGCGATCGTCCATTCCCGCCTTCCACGTCATGGACGTGTGGAAGGCCGCCACCGAGCGGCAGCGCACGCACGGCGACGTGCTCACCCTCGCGGCCGGTCAGCCGTCGACGCCCGCACCCCAGCCGGTGCTGCGCGCCGCGCGGGAATCGCTGGACAATCACCTGCTCGGGTACACCGAGACGTTCGGCATCGAGCCGCTGCGCGAGGCCATCGCCAGGTACCACAGCCGCGAGTCCGGGATCGCCGTCGACGCCGACGACGTCGTGGTCACGACCGGGTCGTCGGGCGCGTTCACGCTGCTGTTCCTGGCGGCGTTCGACGCGGGCGACACCGTCGTCGTCGCCCGGCCCGGCTACCCCGCCTACCGCAACACGCTGACGGCGCTGGGCTGCAATGTCGTCGAGATCGACTGCGGTCCGGAGACCCGGTTCCAGCCGACCGTCGCGATGCTCGAGCAGATGGACGCCCCGCCCGCCGGGCTGATCGTCGCGAGCCCCGCGAACCCCACCGGCACGGTCATCGACCCCGCCGAACTGGCGGCGCTTGCCCTCTGGTGCGAGGAGCACGACACGCTGCTGATCTCCGACGAGATCTATCACGGGATCGGGTTCGGTGGGCAGGTCACGGCATCGGCGTGGGAGACGTCGCGGCAGGCCGTGGTGATCGGGTCGGTGTCGAAGTACTTCTCGATGACCGGCTGGCGTCTGGGCTGGATGCTGGTCCCCGAGAGCCTGCGCCGTCCGCTGCAGCGGCTCGCGTCGAACATGACGGTGTGCCCGCCGGCGATCTCGCAGTACGCGGCCGTCGCGGCGTTCACCGACGAGTCCCGCGCCGAACTCGACGGTCACGTGCAGCGGTACGCGGTGAATCGGGAGCTGCTGCTGACCGGGCTGCCGAAGCTGGGTCTGACCGAGCTGGCGCCCGCCGACGGCGCGTTCTACGTGTACGCCGACATCGCGCACCTCACCGACGACGCGACGTCGTGGTGCGCGCGCCTGCTCGCCGACACCGGTCTCGCGTTGGCGCCGGGCATCGACTTCGACACCGTGCACGGTGACCACACGGTGCGGTTGTCCTTCGCGGGTTCGACCGCGGAGATCCGGGACGCACTGGTCCGGCTCGAGCGGTGGCTGCCTGCGCCGACGTAGGTCCGAGACGGGTCCGAGAAAGGTCCGAGACAGGTCCCTGCCTGCGCTCTTCGGTCGAATCCACTCGGGTGTGTCGCCGCGGCTGGCACCATGGAGGGATGACGTCCGCGGCGACCCCGAAGGGTGAGAGACGCCGCCAGGCGCTCGTCACCGCCGCGGCCGACCTGCTCCTCGAGGGTGGATTCGACGCGGTCCGGCATCGGGCCGTCGCTTCCCGTGCGGGCCTTCCGCTGGCGTCCACCACCTACTACTTCGGTTCGCTCGACGAACTGGTGGCCCTCGCCGTCGAACACAACGGGAACCGGGAGCTGGACGCGATGCGCGAACGCATCGACGACGTCACGCAGCGGCGGCGCGGGGTCGAGGCGACCGTCGATCTGATCGTCGACCTGCTGGTCGGTCCCGACGAGGTCGGCGACGGCGCCCGGGAGCGGCTGATCGCGCGGTACGAGCGGCTGGTGGCGTCCGCGCGGCACCCCGAGCTGCGGGACGTGCAGCTGCGGCTGCGGGCCCAGCTCGACGACCTGCTCGCCGAGGTGCTGCGCCGGTCCGGCCGCGTCGTGCGCGAGCCGCAGTTGCGTCGCCTGGTTGCCGTGGTGGACGGGGTGGTGGTGGGTGCGCTCAGCGAGGTGGACCCGGATCCGCGGGGGATGGCGCGGGCGGTGCTGCTCGACCTGATCGACGAGTTCGCACCTCCCAGTACGCGCTGACGAGGGGCTTCGGGTCTCGCCGTAAACTGGGATCTCGTGAGCCGCATCCCGAATGTCCTTGCCAACCGTTACGCCAGCCCCGAGCTGAAGGCGCTGTGGTCGCCGGAGTACAAGATCGTGCTGGAGCGTCAGCTGTGGTTGGCGGTGCTGCGGGCGCAGGCCGAGCTGGGGATCGATGTCCCCGCCGAGGCACTCGCCGACTACGAGCGGGTGCTCGAGAGCGTCGACCTGGACTCCATCGCCGACCGTGAGCGCGTCACCCGCCACGATGTGAAGGCCCGCATCGAGGAGTTCAACGCCCTCGCCGGCCACGAGCACGTGCACAAGGGCATGACCAGCCGCGACCTCACCGAGAACGTCGAGCAGCTGCAGGTGCTCCGCTCGCTCGAGCACGTGTACGACCACGGTGTCGCGATCGCCGCCCGCCTGGGCGAGCGGGCCGCCGAGTACACCGGTTTCGTGATGGCCGGACGCTCCCACAACGTCGCCGCGCAGGCCACCACGCTCGGCAAGCGTTTCGCGTCGGCCGCCGACGAACTGCTGGTGGGGCTCACCCGCCTGCGTGAGCTCATCGACCGCTACCCGCTGCGCGGCATCAAGGGCCCGATGGGCACCGCGCAGGACATGCTGGATCTGCTCGACGGCGACGCCGCCAAGCTCGAGCAGCTGGAGAAGAAGGTCGCCGAGCACCTCGGCTTCGCGCACGTGTTCACCAGCGTCGGCCAGGTGTACCCGCGCTCGCTCGACCACGACGTCCTCTCCGCGCTGGTCCAGGTGGGTGCCGCGTCGTCGTCGTTCGCGCACACCATCCGCCTGATGGCCGGCCACGAGCTCGTCACCGAGGGCTTCCAGCCCGGCCAGGTGGGCTCGTCGGCGATGCCGCACAAGATGAACACCCGCTCGTGCGAGCGCGTCAACGGCCTGCAGGTGGTGCTGCGCGGCTACGCGTCGATGGCCTCCGAACTGGCCGGTGCGCAGTGGAACGAGGGCGACGTGTTCTGCTCCGTCGTCCGTCGTGTCGCGCTGCCGGACGCGTTCTTCGCGATCGACGGCCAGATGGAGACCTTCCTGACGGTGCTCGCCGAGTTCGGTGCGTACCCGGCGGTCATCGAGAAGGAGCTCACCCGCTACCTGCCGTTCCTCGCCACCACCAAGGTCCTCATGGCCGCGGTCCGCGCGGGCGTCGGTCGTGAGACCGCGCACGAGGTCATCAAGGAGCACGCCGTCGCCGTCGCGCTCGCGATGCGGGAGCAGGGCAAGGAGCCGGATCTGCTGGATCGCCTGGCCGCCGACGACCGCCTGCCGCTCGACCGCGCCGCGCTCGACGAGGCCCTCGCCGACAAGTCCGCGTTCATCGGTGCCGCCGGCACGCAGGTCGACTCCGTCGTCGCCGAGGTGCGCAAGCTCGTCGACGCCAACCCGGACGCCGCCCGCTACGCGCCGGGCGCGATTCTCTGACTCGCACCACCGTCCGGCCGAGTGACTCCGGCCCGGTCGCCCAACCCTGAACGGGAATTCACGGCACGCTTTCGGACTCCGAGCGTGCGGTGGATTCCCGTTCGGCGTCTCCGGGGTCGGCCCGGCCCATAATCGGTTCATGGCGATCACCGTGCGACTGTCCGGCCCGCCCGACCGCGCCGCGATCCTCGCGCTCATGGCCGCCTCGCGCGGCGACGGGCTGTCCGACGAGCAGCGCGCCGAGCGGGGCTTCGTGCAGGGCCGGATGGACGACGACGTCCTCGCCCAGTTCCAGGCGGGCACCGGCGTCTTCGTCGCGGAGGAGGACGGCGAGCTCGCGGGGTTCGCGATGACGTCGGAGCCGGGCGCGGTCGCGTCGGGTCCGCCGCGGCTCGCGATCGACGCGCTGCCGGACGCGCAGGCGTCGAGTCGGTTGTTCCTGTACGGTCCGGCCGCGGTGGACCTGCGCTTCCAGGGGCGTGGGGTGCTGACGCTGTTGCTCACCGCGCTCAGCCGGGAGCTTCGGGACCGCTTCGACCTCGGCGTCGCGTTCGTCGAGGTCGCCAACGCGAAGTCCCTTGCGGTACATCGGCATTACGGGATGACGGAGGCTGCGACGTTCGTATTCGACGGCCGCGACTACTTCGTGTTCACGTTCGCCCCGGCCCAGTTCGCGGCCCGCCCCCAGCCCTGAACCTCCGATCAGCAGGAGGGGCAGGAGCTCCCATGCGATCGACGAGACCATGTTTCGTTTGTGTATGCGTTTTTCTCAACGGTGCGGGAACGCCAGTGCTTGTTGACTGATCTCCGACATTCAGTCGCCAAGTCTTGGAAGGAATCCTATGCACTCCACTGCTACGCTTCGGTCCCGCCGGAAGCTCTCGGCCGCGCTTCTCGCGGTGCCCCTGCTGACGGTGATGGTGTCGGCCTGCACCAAAGCCGAGCCGTCGTCGACCGAGCCGCCCGCGCCCACGGCCGCGGGCGCGGGCGCGGGCGCGAGCACTGCGACGACGCGCGACGAGTACGACCTGCAGCTGGCCAAGTGTCTACGTGATGCGGGCTTCGACGTGAAGGATCCTGCACCGGGGCAGGGGATTACGGAATCGAGTCCGGAGATCATGGAGGCCGCCCCCGCCTGTATGCGGCAGCTCGGTGGTCCGCCGGTGCCGGAGTCGGCACTGAGCGATACGGAGCAGCTCGAACTCGGGTTGCAAGCGGCCGCCTGTATCCGTGAGAAAGGTTTCCCCGACTTCCCTGATCCGACCCTCGAAACGCCCATCTTCCTCCCCGTCGAGGTTCCGTCGGAAAGGGTCGAAGATTGCTTCAATGACTTTCCCGCCGAATAGCCGCGTCCACCTGATGCCCTGCGAAGCAATTACTAGGCACTGCAAGGAAATTACAGGATGAGATCACAGAAAGATGCAGCCCCGGAACTGGACTCGGGGCCCACGAGCGAATCCGGCCGGGCCGATCCGTTGTCGGAGGTCGGCGAACCTCGCGGCAAGTCGCGTCGTCGTCGCGCAGTCGTTGTGTCGGTGGTTGCTGTTGCGGCTTCTGTTGTGGCCGGGATCGGGTACTACTCGTGGACCCCCGTTCAGGAAGAGCGAGCGGACGCCCCTGCGTCGTTGACCACTGTGCCGGTAACCACCGGCGATCTCGTGCAAGAGGTGGTCGCCAACGGAACTCTGCACTACGCCGATGAACAGCCGGTGCTCTCGGGGCCGGCCGGCACCGTCACCGGGCTTCCGGCGCCGGAGAAGGTGGTCCGACCGGGCATGGCCCTGTATTGGATCGATGCCCGTCCAGTGATTCTCCTGCGTGGTGACACTCCTGCGTGGCGCACCTTCGAGTTGGGAATGACCAACGGCGAAGACGTACGCCAACTCGAGGAGAATCTCGCTGCCTTCGGACTGTTCGGGGGCGGGGTCGACACGCAATTCACCATCAAGACGGCCGACGCCATCCGGGCCTGGCAGAAGAACCTCGGTCTCGAATCCACAGGCGTTCTGACACATACCTCCATCCTCTTCTCTCCCATCGACTTGCGAGTCGGAACCTTGTCTGTCCGGCTCGGCACACATGTCGAGACCGGGACGGAGATCCTCAAAGCGACTTCGAACGTCAAGGTCGTCACCGTCGAACTGAAGCTGTCCGACCAAAATCTCACCAAGCCCGGCGCATCCGTCACGGTCGTCCTTCCGGATGGCAAGAAGGTACCCGGCACGGTCCTCGCCGTCGGCGCACCGACAGAGAAGCCTGCATCGGATACGAATACCACTCCCGCCATCGGCATCCCCGTCGCGATCGACCTCGCCGACCATGCTGCCGCAAGCGAATTCGTAAGGGCGAGCGTGACAGTCCGGCTCCCGGCCTCCACCGACCGAGGAGTGCTGACCGTTCCCGTCGACGCACTCGTCGCGACAGGGCCGGACAGCTTCGCCGTCGAAGTTCCGACAGGGGAGGGGACGACCGAGATCCCGGTTACTCTCGGCAGTTTCTCTGCGGGTCGAGTGGCGGTTTCGGGTGAGGGCATCAGCGCCGGAACCAACGTGGTGGTGCCGAGACAATGACGGAGATCATTCGCCTCGTGGGGGTCACGCGCACCTATGGGTCACCCCCGGTTCGTGCACTTGCCGGTGTGGATCTTCGAGTCGACCACGGAGAGTTCGTCGCCGTGGTCGGGCCGAGCGGGTCCGGGAAGTCAACGCTACTGAACGTCATCGGCACGCTCGACCTCCCCAGTGCCGGTGTCGCCTACATCGACGGATCCGATGCCCGAAACATGTCCGACGCGCAGCTTTCCGCCCTACGTGCACACCGAATCGGGTTCGTGTTCCAGCAATTCCATCTCAGTGAAGGTGTCACGGCGCTCGACAACGTGGCTGACGGATTGCTCTATCTGGGTGTTCCCCGGCACGAACGGCGGGTCCGGGCACGATCGGCTCTCGAACGAGTCGGTCTCGGTCACCGAACAGAACACCACCCGAACCAGATGTCGGGTGGCGAGCGGCAACGGGTCGCCATCGCCCGCGCCGTCGTCGGCGATCCCCCGCTCCTCCTCGCCGATGAACCCACCGGGAACCTCGACAGTGCATCAGGGGAGAGCATCGTGCAGTTGCTGCACGAACTCAACCGAAGCGGCACAACCATCGTCGTCATCACCCACGATCCCGCGCTCGCGGCCCGTCTTCCCCGGCAGATAGCAATCTCCGACGGACGGATCATCTCCGACAGTGCATCCCCCGAAACGCGAATCGCATGACACCACAGACGCCCGTCCCCCCACACCCATCACACGTCGAGAAGCTCTCCTCACGGCTGCTGGGCCGAGACCTCGCCTATCTCGGATCAGCAGGTCTACGCGCCCGTCCGACACGAGCAGTGTTGTCGGCATTGGGAATTGCCATCGGGATTGCAGCGATGATCGCCGTCGTCGGCTCCTCCGCATCGAGCCAAGCGCGTCTGAACAGCCAACTCGCCGAACTCGGAACGAATCTCCTCACCGCAACCCAAGCCCCTGGTGCCGGCAGTACACCGCCACCGCCGCTCCCCGCGAATGCATCGGCCCGAGTCGAACGGATCCCCGGCGTGCTCGAGGCGACATCCGTCGCCGATCTCGAAGACACACACATCTACCGCAATGCGGAGATCGACCGTGAACGCACCGGTGGCCTTGTCGTCACCGCCGCGGAGTTGAACCTGCCTGCGGTGGTCGGGGCGAGCATCGGTGAAGGTCGATGGCTCAACGAGGCCACGGCGTCCCTCCCGGCAACGGTTCTCGGGGCCACCGCCGCTGAACGACTCGGAGTCCGAGAGTCGGGCCAGTTGGTGTGGCTGGGTGACCGCAGCGCTGTTGTCGTCGGCATCCTGGAGCCGGTTTCGCTTGCTCCGGAACTCGACATTGCCGCCCTGATCGGGGTGCCCGTCGCTGAATCCGTCTACGGATACAGTCCCGCGCCCACGCGAGTTTACGAACGCTCGACCGATCAGACCGTGACCGAGGTACGGCAGAAGATCGCCCCGACAATCCAACCCGAACAACCCAGCAGCATCGCGGTCTCGAGGCCTTCCGACGCGCTGGCAGCAGCGAACGCCGCCTCGGATTCCTTCACGGGCTTGCTGTTGGCGCTCGGGGCGATCGCCCTCGTCGTCGGTGGCATCGGCGTCGCCAACACCATGATCATCTCTGTTCTCGAACGCCGCCGCGAGATCGGGTTGCGCCGCGCTATCGGCGCAACCCGCGCGCACATTCGCCTGCAGTTCCTGACCGAGGCACTGATCTTGTCGGCACTCGGCGGTGTGGGTGGCGCCGCCTTGGGTAGCGTCGCCACCGCCCTGATTGCGGTCATGAACGGCTGGATCCCCGTCATTCCACCGCTCGCGCTGGCCGCCGGCGTCGGTGCCACCCTCGTCGTCGGCGCCGTGGCCGGTCTCTACCCGGCCGTACGGGCTGCGAGAACACCACCGACGGTCGCGCTCAACCTGTGAACGAACGCACCGGCTTCGACGCAGGTGCCGATGCTCGCCGACAACACGACGAGTATCGGCGCCTGGGCGGCGGAGCCGTGTCGCTTTCGACGAGTAGGCATGCCGCCGAACGGTGTCCGGGAGAGTCCACGGCCGACCAAGTCGGTGCTCAGCCGGCTGGTGGTCCCGTCGACCCACCCGTTCGCGTCGGCGTGCGTCAGATGGGCAGTGAGGATCCTGTCCCAGGTTCCGCCTCCGGCGCAGGGGCGGCGACACTTTCGAGTCGTCTCGGTGTTGTGGTGGGCAGCGCCACGGTGATGCGGAGTCCACCCGCTGGTCGTGGGGCGATGGTGAGTGTTCCGTCGTGCGCCTGCGCGATGCTCTTGACGATGGCCAGTCCGAGGCCTACACCGACGTGTTCGTTGGTACGTGTGCGTTCGGTGCCGCGCTGGAATGGTTCGGCGAGTGTCGAGGCCAGCCGTGGGGTGAGTTCCTCACCGGTGTTCTCGATAGTGAGTAGGGCGGATGCGGGGCCGGCGGCGGTGCTGATCCATACCCACCCTCCGGTGGGAACGTTGTGGACGATCGCGTTCTGCACGAGGTTCATGGTCATCTGCAACAGCAGCGAAGGTGAGCCGACTGTTGGGGTGATGTCGCCGGAGACGCGAATGGCGAGCCCGCGCTCTTCCGCGAGAGGAAGCAGCGTTTCGATGGCTTCTTCCGCGAGGAGGGACAGGTCGACGGGCTCTTTGGCGAAGGACCGCTGGTCAGCCTGGCTGAGGATGAGGAGTGCTTCGGTGAGGTCGATCGCTCGGGTGTTCATCTCCTGCAGACGCACGATGAGTTCGCCTGTGTCCCTGTTCGGGTCGCTGCGGGCCACGTCCAGCATCGTCTGCGAGATCGCCAAAGGTGTGCGTAGTTCATGGGAGGCGTTGGCTGCGAATCTCCGCTGTTCGGCCACGTGAGCTTCGAGGCGAGCGAGCATGTTGTCGAAGCTGTCAGCAAGTTCGCGGAATTCGTCTTCCCGGCCTTCCAGCCGGATGCGGTGTGAGAGCGTCCCGTTGGCGGCGATTCGTGTGGCGTTCGTAATTCGGGTCAGAGGCGTGAGCATGCGTCCGGCGAGGATCCACCCTCCCAGCATCCCGAAGATCAGCAGAAAGACCAGCACTCCGGCAGCCGCCGGGCCGAAGGCTCGCAGGAGGTCGGAGCGGTTGGGGACAGCCAGGTCGGTGGAGTGGATCGTGCGGTCGGGGACGTATCGCAGGAGGAACACCCACACCGCTGTGAGCAGCAGGGCCCCTGCGAACATGAGGAACCCGGCGTAGCTGAGGGTGAGTTTGAGGCGGACGCTCAACCCGGGCACTCTATCCATCGCGTTCGACATCTTCGCTGTCAGCTGTGGTCTCGATGCGATACCCGACTCCGTGCACCGTGGCGATGACCCAGGGTTCGCCGAGTCGTTTGCGCAGTGCCGAGATGGTGATGCGAGGCGCGTTGGTGAACGGGTCGGCGTTCTCGTCCCAGGCCCGCTCGAGGAGCTCTTCAGCACTGACGACCCCGCCTTGGGCGGCCACGAGGACCTCGAGCACTGCGAACTGCTTGCGGGTGAGCGCGATGTATCGGCCGTTGCGGTAGAGCTCGCGACGGAACGGATCCAGCCGCAGGCCGGCGATCTCCCGCACAGGCGGTCGGTGATGTACGCGCCTTCGGTAGAGGGCACGAATCCGGAGCACGAGTTCTTTGAGTTCGAAGGGCTTCGTGAGGTAGTCGTCCGCGCCGAGTTCGAATCCGGTGGCTTTGTCGCGGAGACGATCGGCGGCGGTGAGCATCAGGATGGGCATCCCGCTGCCGGACGCCACAATGCGTCTGGCCACTTCGTCGCCGGAAGGGCCGGGGATGTCTCGATCAAGGATGGCGATGTCGTAAGAGTTGACACTCAGCAGTTCCAAAGCGGCGGTGCCGTCGCCGGCGGTGTCTGCTGCGATCGCCTCCAGGCGGAGGCCGTCACGGATCGCTTCGGCCATGAACGGCTCGTCCTCGACGATCAGCACACGCATGGACTCGATGCTACGAGTCCGGGCATATCGGGGGTGTATCGAAAATCCAGTGTGCGGAGATCGATCGCGAACGCAGGGGGCTGATCGTCAGCGCCACGGAGCCGAATCTCCGCCGCGGTGTCGGGGGAGTGTCCGGGAGAGGCGATGGCTCAACGATGCCACGGCGACCTGGAACTGGTATCGCTCGCTCCGGCCGACGCGTCGGCGACTTGGACCGGGCACGTGCTCCCCGGACCATCCGCCAGTTCGAAGTGCCACATCTCGTTGGCGTAGATCTGGCACAACCCGTAGTCGGCGCCGTGCTGGGAAAGCCAGCTGAGGGCGTCGGTCGGCCCGATATCGACGGCGCGGCCGGAGACGTGTGTCGACCTTTCGGGGGTGTTGACCCACCGCCGCGCTTCGGCCTCGCTGCCGTAGGTCAGGACGGCGTCGTCGAGGAGCTCCTGTTGGTAACGGGTACTGCGCCACCCACCGGTGACGACCATCCGGACGCCGTCGGCCTCGGCGTCCGCCGCCGCACGCCGGAGTGCGGCGCGCAAAGCCGGCTCGAGGTTCGTCAGCGCGGCGTGAGTGTCATCGAATGGTGACAGCGGAGCGTCGGATCGAATGCGGCCGTCGGCGACCGGCTGCCCGGGCAGTGTCGCAGTCGGACCGTCTCGGAAGGACATCAGTGGCGTGGCCTCGTCGCTCTCCAGCGAACTGCAGGCCGGCAACGCGAACAGCAGGGCAGCTGCCGTCGTGCCCGCAAGAGCGCGGGCGCCGAGAGATCGGGAGAACAACGGCATGGACGGACCGCCTTCGCGTGCGCGGCCCGCTGCTCGGGCCTGTCCCGGGCATTCAAACCGGCGTGATGTCGCGTCGGTGTCGGCTGATTTCCACACACTTCGGCAACACGGTTCGTCCTAGACTGCGCGGACGGATCCGCCTGCCCGCCGACGCTGGTACGTGGAGGTTCGGTCCGTCGACGGATGAACCGAGCACACCTCGGCGGCGGCGTCAGCAGGCGTCGTCGGCGGTGAGTTTGCCGAGGATGCGGCTCAGCTCGGCGCGGTCGTGGTCGTCGAGTGGGGCGAAGAAGTCCGCGGCCTGGGCGTCGCGGGCGTCGGACATCTCGGCGATCAGCGTCCGGCCGGCGTCGGTGAGCCGGACGCACACGGCGCGGCGGTCCGCGCCGTCGGCGACGCGTTCGACGAGGTGGCGCTTCTGCAACCGGTCCACCACCTCGGTCGCGGAGCGGGGCGCGATGCGCAGGGCCTTCGCCACGTCGCCGAGGCGGGGGCGGCCGTCGGACTCGGTGCCGATCACGCGTAGCGCGCGGAACTCGTGCGGTGACAGCTCCCACGGTTCGAGGGCCCGGAACCAGCGTCGACGCAGTGCCCGCGACGTGGACATCACGAGGTCACGTAGCTGCTCGGCCGATACCTCCGTCATGGTGTCGGATCTTACCTCACTTGACACCCACCTCATGTTGAGGCAACCTCAGTAAAGGCTTGCCCCGACATCTGAGAGGGGTGGTTACATGACAAGCCCGCCATTCGGTGGACCCGGCGGGGGTCGTATGCGTACCCGCAAGCTCGATCCCGCCGACCGTGCCCAGCTCGAGGATTCCCCCGTGAGCCTGCGCCGGATCGGCTCCCTGTTCGCACCGTACCGGTGGCAGGTTGCCGTGGTGATGGCGCTGATCGTGGTGTCGTCCACGATCGCGCTCGCCAACCCGTTCCTGGTCCGCGAGGTGATCGACCGGGCGATCCCGGAGCAGAACGTGAGCCTGCTGGTGTGGGCCGTGATCGGCATGCTCGCCATCACGGTCGCCGGCTCGGTGCTCGGCGTGCTCCAGACCTGGATCTCGACGACGGTCGGCCAGCGGATCATGCACAACCTGCGCACCCGGGTGTTCACGCACCTGCAGCGGCAGTCGCTCGGCTTCTTCACCCGCACCCGCGGCGGCGAGATCCAGTCGCGGCTCACCAACGACATCGGGGGCATGCAGACCGTCGTGACATCGACCGCGACGTCGATCGCCTCCAACGTGACGACCGTGGTGGGCACCGCGATCGCGATGGCGGTGCTCAGCTGGCGGCTGTCGCTGCTGTCGCTGATCGTGTTGCCGCCGGCCATTTGGCTCACCCGCAAGGTGGCGCTGATGCGGCGCGAGATCACCGCGCAGCGGCAGCGCGCGCTCGCCGACATGCAGACCCAGATCGAGGAGAGCCTGTCGATCAGCGGTGTGCAGTTGGGCAAGACGCTCGGCGCCGGCCCGGCGATGTCCGACCGCTTCACCGACACCTCGCACCGGCTGGTGGATCTCGAGGTCCGCTCGCAGCTGTCCGGACGCTGGCGGATGGCGACGATGAGCATCATCTTCTCGGCGATCCCCGCGCTGCTGTACCTGGCGGCCGGGCTGCCGGCGACGTCGGGCGGCATGACGATCGGCACGCTGGTCGCGTTCACCGGTCTGCAGACGACGCTGTTCCGGCCGCTGATGGGCCTGCTGGACGTCGGTGTGTCCGTGACGAGTTCGCTGGCGCTGTTCAGCCGCATCTTCCAGTACCTGGACCTACCGGTGGAGATCGACGACCCGGACGAGCCGGTCGCGATGCCGCGCGAGAAGGTCGCCGGCGCCGTCCGCTTCGAGGACCTCGGGTTCCGCTACGAGAACGCCGACCGCGACGCCCTCACCGACGTCACGATCGACGTGCCGGCGGGCTCGTCCCTCGCACTGGTCGGCGAAACCGGTTCCGGCAAGACCACGCTGGCCTCGCTGGTCGCGCGGCTGCACGATCCGACGTCGGGCCGGGTGACGATCGACGGTGTCGACCTGCGCGACATCCGACTCGCGGAGCTGTCCGAACTGGTCGGTGTCGTCTCACAGGAGACGTACCTGCTACACGCGACGATCCGGGACAACCTGCGGCACGCCCGCCCCGACGCGTCGGACGCGGAGATCGAGTCCGCGGCACGGGCGGCACAGGTGCACGAGTTGATCGAGTCGCTGCCCGACGGCTACGACACCGTCGTCGGCGCGCGCGGACACCGGTTCTCGGGCGGCGAGAAGCAGCGCATCGCGATCGCCCGAACCCTGTTGCGGGACCCGCGGATCCTGGTGCTCGACGAGGCGACCAGCGCGCTCGACAACGAGACCGAGCGGGCCGTGCAGGCCGCGCTCGACGTGGTCAGTCGCGGCCGGACCACGATCACGATCGCGCACCGGCTCTCGACGATCCGGGACGCCGACCAGATCGCGGTCCTCGACCACGGGCGGGTCGCCGAGCGCGGCACCCACGAGGAGTTGCGCGCGCTCGGCGGTCGCTACACGTCGCTACTCGCCCGCGGCAGCGGCGATGCCGGCGCGGCGGCCGAAGAACGTGCCGTCGCCGAGCGAGGTGCCGCTGATGTAGCCCCACGAGTGCAGTCCCGACGTCGCGCGGCCGGCCGCGAAGAGTCCGGGGATCGGGTCGCCGTCGAGGTCTAGGACGCGGCCGTCGACGGTGGTCCGCAGGCCGCCGATCGTGAACACCTCGGCGCCGCCTCCGCCGGTCCCGCCGTCGCCGTACTCCGGTGGGGCCATGCCGCGCCGGACGTCGATCGCAGCGAACGGCGATTGCAGCGGCCGCAGCCACCGCGCGGACTTGTGGAAGTACGGGTCCTCGCCGTCGGCGGCGTGCCGGTTGTACTCGCCGACCGTGTTCTGCAGCGCACCCTCGGGCATGCCGATCTCACGCTCGAGTTCCGCGAGGGTCTCGGCGACGAAATGCGGCTGCACACCCCAGCGTTCGTCGACCGGGACCTCCTCGTACGCCTGCTCGTCGAGGATCACCCACACCTGCAGATTGTGCTTGAACAGCGCCGCTTGCCCGACCAGGCCGGGATAGACGTCCTCGTTGATGAAACGCCGTCCGATGTTGTCGACGATCATGCCGCGCACCATCATTCCCGGCACCAGGGAGATACCGACCTGGCCGGCGGACATGTGCTTGACGGCGGCGCCCACGGCCTGTGCCATCACGATGCCGCGGCCGTCGTCGCCGCCGTCGCTGTTGACGCCGAGGCCCACCAGTTGCGGGGCGTGCTGAGCGAGCATCTCCTTGTTGTCCGCGAAGCCACCGGTGGTGACGACGACGCCGCGCCGCGCACGGTAGGTGACGGTGTCGTTGAAGTGCCGGGCGACGACGCCGACCACGCGATCGCCGTCGAGGATCAGCCGCAGTGCGGTGGTGTCGGCGTGCACCGCGACGGCGCTCTTCTCGACGGCCTCGCTCAGCACCGCCATCAGGACCTTGCCACCGAAGCCGTCGGAGGTGACTCGGTGCCCGCGCGGGGCGGGCTTGGCGATCTCGTGGAACGGATAGGCGTTCTCGCCCATCCACATCAGGCCGTCGTCGGTGGGCGGCACCCAGGTGGGGGAGTCCCACAGCGACGGCTTGAACGGCACACCGTGATCGACGAGCCACTGGTAGTGCCCGACGCTCTCGCGGCTGTAGAGGCCCACCTTCTCCTGATCGGCGTCCGGGCCGAGCGCGGCGAGGAGGAACTTCTCCATCGCCTCGGCGGTGTCGGTGAAACCGCACGCCTCCTGGATCGGGGTGCCGCCGCCGAGATACATCTCGCCACCGGACAGCGCCGACGACCCGCCGCCACCGCTCTGCCGCTCGAGCAGGATCACCTCGGACCCCGACTCGACGGCCTCGAGCGCGGCCGATGCGCCGGCGCAGCCGTAGCCGATGATCAGGACATCGGTTTCGTGGTCGTAGGTTTCGATCTCGGCGGCGTCGATCGGTGTGACGGGTACGCGTGCACTCATCCGGTTCTCCTTCGTCGACACTGGACGTCAGTGTGGTGCCGGTCACAGTAGGAGGATTCGGCGGGGGCGAGAAGGCGCCGGCCCGGTCAGCGGGAAGCGATCGAACCCGTTGTGTTACCGGGCCTTCACTCGATCTCGCCGGACAGCAGGCGGGTGATCGGGGCCATGTCGAAATAGTCCCGCCAGGCCGTGATGAGGCCGTTCTCGATCTCGAAGACACCCGTCACCGGCAGCACGACGTGCTTGTCGCCCAGATCGAAGCGGTCCGTGCGCTCGTTGAGGACGACGTTACCGGAGACCGCCTGGTGGTGGATCGTGAACTCGATCCCTCCGAACGCGGAAATGAATCCGTCGAGGAACTCGGCGATCACGGTGCGGCCGACCAGCGGCTGCATCGGGATGTTGTGGTACACCGCGTCTTCGCTGAAGTACGCGGCGATCGCGTCCGGTTGCCCGGTCTTCCACTCGGCGCAGAACGCGGTGACGAGATCGTCGGGGCTCTGGAGGTCGGTCATGTGTGGACTCCTCACGCGAGTTCGAGTTGCAGGGGCAGGGACTGGTGGCGGCGCACGAACAGGCTCGGGACCCAGTGGGCGCCGCCGTCGGCGATCGTGAACGACGTGGTGCGCTCGAGCAGCGCGGTGAGGGCCGCGAGTGCCTCCATCCGTGCCAGCGCCGATCCGACACAGAAGTGCACGCCCTTGCCGAACGCGAGATGGCCCTTGAGGTTCGGGCGGTCCAGGTCGACGGCATCCGGGTTGTCGAACGCGGACGGGTCGCGGTTGGCCGCACCCCACAACAGCAGGATGTGGCTGCCTGCGGGGAGTTGTACGCCGCCCAGTGTCGTGTCGGTGACCACGTGTCGATGGTGACCGCGGAACGGTGATTCCAGGCGCAGGGCCTCGTCGAGAAACGGATCCACCAGCCGCGGCTCCCGCCGCAGTCGTTGCTGCAGTTCGGGATCGGTGGCGAGGATACGGGCGCCGTTGGCGATCAGCCCGGCAGTGGACTCGCCGCCCGCACCCACCAACTGCACGAGGATGAGCACCGCGACGTCGTCGGTGAGCTCGCCGTCGTTGCAGGCGTGCGCGAGGATGCCGAGCAGATCGGTCTGGGGATCCTGCCGGGCCTCGGTGAACTTCGTGTGCAGGTAGCCGGCGAGCTGCGCGGCGGACGTCACCAGTTCGCCCAGCCGGTCCCCGGTCACCACGCCGCCGAGCAGCTCGGTGCTGTCGTAGGCCCACGTGAGCAGTTGCGGCACATCGTCGTGCGGGAGGCCGACCAGGCTCGCAACGAGGGCCAGCGGCAGCTTGTCGGCCATGTCGCCGGCCCATTCGAAGGAGCCGTCCGATCCCGTTCCCGCGTCCCACAGTTCGTCGACCAGTGAGCGGACGGTGGGGCCGAGGGCGCGGATGCGCTTGGCGAGGGTGGCGAGCACCAGCTTGCGGTGCACAGCGTGGGTGGGGTCGTCCGCGGTCGCGAGCACGTGCACCGCCCGTCCGCCGCCGTCCATGTCGAACGTGACGGGTGGCCCGTCCGGCTGTTGCACCAGTGCGCCGGTCAGATTCGACGAGAAGTCCTCCGGACGGGCGAGGGCCTCGGTCACCAGTTCCCACGACGACACGAGGTGGAAGTCGGTTCCCGGGACGCGGTGGACGGGGGCACGGGTCCGTAGTTCGTCGTACAGGCCGTACGGGTCGTCGAGGTGGTCGGCGGCGAAGACGTCGATGCCGTCCAGTGGTGTCGCGGTCACGAGCCCTCCCTTCGGTGTCGTGGAACGTGTTGCAGTGATGCCACCGTTCCCGGTGCCGCCGAGGACTGTCAAGGGCCTGTCGGGAACTGAGAAGTTGCCGATGAGCTGCAGGTATGTGGCGTCTCACGCCGCCGCCGGTGAGCCGCCGTCCGCGCAGGTGAGCGCGTTGCCGGTGGTCTCGTCGTTATAGACATTTCGGCTGAGATGTCTCAACATGAGACCGAGGTGGGATCGATGATCGGAGGCGGTGTCGGTGGCGGAGCGGGACGACTGGCTGACGGGCGGGAACCGTCGTGCACTCGCGGTCGAACGGATCACGGCGGCCGCGACGGAATTGTTCGTGGAGCGTGGGTTCGATCGGGTCGGGGTTCACGACATCGCCGAACGGGCCGGATGTTCGCGCGCCACGCTCTATCGCTACGTCGGCGGCAAGCCCGCACTGGTGTCTGCGGTCGTGTCGGCGGCGGCCGCATCCGTCGCCGAGGAGGTGGCCCGGGCGGTGGCGCACCTCGACGGTGCACAGCGGGTCGTCGAGGCGATCCTGACGGCGGTGGCGGCGGTCCGGGCGGATTCGACGTTGTCGGACTGGTTCGCCCACACCCGCACCGCCGCGGCCGACGACTACCTGGCGTCCTCGCCCGATCTGCGCAGGGTGGCCACCGCGCTCACCGGCATCGCGCCCGACGAGGCGGGCGGCCAGTGGATCGTCCGGGTGGTGCTCACCCTCCTCGCCTGGCCCGCCGCCGACACGCGCATGGAGCGACAGTTGGTACAACGCTTCGTTGCTCCGGCATTCGACACATAACATCAACAAGCATGAGCCACTGCGTCTTCTGTGCCATCGTTGCAGGCGAGGCCGAATCGAGCCTCGTCTACGAGGATGCGGGCACGGTCGCGTTCATGGACATCCGTCCGTTCACGCCCGGCCACCTGCTCGTGGTGCCGAAGAAGCATGCAGCGGACCTTGCCGAATTGGATCCGGAAGACGGAGGACGATTGTTCCAGGTGGGGCAGCAGATCGCGGCAGCGTTGCGGGACAGTTCGGTGGCCGCGGAGGGGGTGAACTTCTTCCTCGCCGACGGGGTGGTGGCGGGGCAGGAGGTGTTCCACGTGCACCTGCACGTGGTTCCGCGGACGGTGGGGGACGGCTTCGGGCTGAGGGGTCGGCCCACGGTCCCACCCCGACCCGACCTCGACTACCTCGCCGGGTCGATCCGCGGCCGGCTGGGCTAGCGGGATGCCCGACGTGGCCACGGCACCTCTTCTGCATCAGCGTTTTCCCGAACTCGCCGAATCGCTGCCCCATGTTCGTCTCGGTGAATCGCCTACCCCGGTGCGCAGGCTCGACGGCCTGGGCACGCGGAACAGGATCTGGGTCAAGGACGACAGCACGTTCGGCCTCGGTGGCTGGGGCGGCAACAAGGTCCGCAAACTCGAATGGATCATCCCCGACGTCCTGGCACGGAAGTCGCGGCGGATCATCACGGTGGGCGGACTCGGCACGAACTGGGGCCTGGCGACCGCGTTGTACGCCAGGGAATTCGGTATCGAGACGGCGATCGCGCTGATCGATCAGCCCGTCGACGACCATGTCCGGGCGCAACTGGCCCGGTTGCAGCGTTCGGGCGCGACCCTGCACTTCACCCGGAACAAGGTGCGGACGTTCGCGTCCGCACCGTGGTTGATGCTGCGGCACATTCGTGGCGGACGGCTACCGTACTATCTGCCGCCCGGCGGTTCGTCCCCGATCGGTGCCCTCGGATACGTCGAGGCCGCACTGGAGTTGGCTGCGCAGGTCGAGGCCGGCGACATTCCGGAACCGGCCCACATCGTCGCGCCGGTCGGGTCGGGTGGCACCGCGGCGGGACTGCTGTTGGGCCTGCAACTGGCCGGCCTGCGCACCGGCGTCGTCGCGGTCGTCGTCAACGACACTCTGCCGCTGGGCGCATCCGAGATCCGGGATCTCGCGGGCAGGACCGAGTCCCTGCTGCGACGTCGCGGTGCACAGGTGGGAGACATCGACCTCCGCTCGGCCGGTCTGACGGTGACCCGTGAATATCTGGGTCCCGGGTACGGATACGCCACCGCGGAGGGGCGGGCCGCACAGCGCGTCGGTACCGAATACCGTGTCCCGCTGGATCCCGTGTACACCGCGAAGGCCTTCGCCGGGTTGCTCGAGATCGACGCGAAGACGCGGGTCGACGACGGGCCGATCGTCATGCTCGACACCTTCGGGCCGCGGCCGGACTGACCCCTATCCGTGGCTCCGGATCATCGGGCGAGGTATCGATGCGTGCCCGAACCTGCGCATGCAGACCTCGCGAAGGCGGTCGTCGAACTCCCGGGGTGTGATGCCGAACGTGATGAAGATGTCCTCGCGTCGGGGGCCGCCGTAGGGTTGCCAGCGCTGCGCGAACGTCAGGATCTGATCGTCGTCGGAATGCATGGTGTCTCTTCTGTCCTCACTGATCGGACGTCGTCAGCCGATGTGCCGGTCTCGGCGTCGTCGAGCGGCCGGTTGCCGGGTGCGATCGTCGTTCGGTTTCGGTGAGCCCGCCCCAGACCCCGAAACGTTCGTCGTGTTCGAGTGCGTAGGAACGACACTCGAAGAGGACCGGGCATCGCTCGCAGATCTGCTTCGCCGCCTGTTCCAGGCGAACCCGTTCTCCCCAATTGCGGGTGCGTCGGGGGAAGAACATGTCCGTCGCGACGGCTCGGCAACGAGCCGCGGCCTGCCATGCGAAGTCGGGTGCGTGTCGGGCAGACGGAGAAGGTTCGTGATGTGCGTTCACGCGCGGAATGAGTCCTTCCTGGGCTGGAATCGGTCCGCGGGACGAACCCGTGTCCGGGTGTGGGCGCACCACCGTCGTCCGGCGATGCGCCCACACACCGGCGTCAGATCGCTGCGGATCCGCCGTCCACCGGCAGGTTCACGCCGGTGACGAAACGTGCCTCGTCCGATGCGAGGAAGAGGACGGCGTTCGAGACGTCCACGGGTTCCACCCACGGGGCGGGCAGTGCCAGCAGCGTCGACGAGGCCTCGGCGAACTCCTCGGCCGTGGGATTCTCGCGGTCCGGCCGGAACAGCCGCCACACCGCGTCGTTCTGGATCATGTCGGTGTTGCAGTTGGTGGGGGACACGACGTTTACCCGGATCGAGTGGGGTGCGAGTTCCATCGTCAGCGATTTCATGAGACCGATGACGCCGTGCTTCGAGGTCACGTAGTGCCCGAACCGGGCGAAGCCCTTCGTGCCGGCATCCGACGAGGTGATGACGACCGTACCGCCGCGACCGCCCCGGATCAGGTGCGGCACAGCGGCTTTACAGGTGTTGAAGACGCCGGTGACGTTGACGTCGATGACGTCGGCCCAGTCGCTGACACGGATGTCCTGGACGTCGTCGCCGAACTGGAAGATGCCGGCATTGGCGGCGACGATGTCGAGCCGGCCCAACTCGGCCACTGCCGCGGCGAGGCCGGCCTCGAGGGCGTCGTAGTCACGGACGTCGGCCTTGTAGGCCACGATTCGGCGACCCTCCTTCTCGACCAGGCGCACCGTCTCGTCGAGATCCTCGTCGGTCGCCGGAGCGTAGAAGTCCGACGTCCGCCCCACCTCGCCGCAGACGTCGACGGCGATGATGTCCGCACCTTCCTGCGCGAGTCGAACCGCGTGGCTGCGGCCCTGTCCGCGGGCGGCGCCCGTGACGAAGGCAACCTTACCTGCAACGCGACCTGTCATTCCCTGCTCCAATTCTGCTGTGGTGGTGGTCATTACGCGATCTCCAGCTCTCCCATTCGTGACCATTCGGTGCCGGGAACCTCGGTGTTGATGATTCGGGGGGTTTCGCTCAGCGCCGGCCGCATGGACTCGAGGCCGCGGGCGAAGTGGTCGGCGGCGACGTGCGCGGCACCGGCCTCGGCGTCGCGGAACGCCTCCACGAGCACGTACTCGGACGGGTCGTCGACGCTGCGCGACCACTCGTACCAGAGGTTGCCCGGCTCGGCACGGGTGGCCTCGGTGAAGTCCTTCGTGACGGAGAGCCAGGTCTCCTGATGTTCGGGAAGGACCTTGAACTTGACGACGATGAAGATCATCGGGGTACTACCTCGTTCTGATGGTTCGGTCGAAGTCCGGTGCGCACGACGATGCGGACCGGTGTGAAGGTATGGCGAACGGAGCCGAGGTTCGGCGAGGAACGTCGGCTTTACCGTCGTGGAGCGGTGAGGGGTGTGGAACGGCCGATCGTCAGGACGGCAAGTACTCGTACGAGACCTTGTGCATCTTCAGTTCCATGAAGGTCTCGAACTCGCGCACGCCGCCGATCTCCGGAATCCGCTTGTGCAGCAGATCGTTCAGGTGATCGTTGTCGCGACAGACCAACTGCACGTACACATCCGCGTGCCCGATGCACGTGGACACGTAGGTCGCTTCCTCCCAGGCGGTGAACTCGGCGACGACGTGATCGTGGTGACCGGGTTCGACACGGACGAGAAGGAAGGCGAGGACGCGGTAACCGAGCCGGAACGGGTCGGCGATGGCGACGATGTTGAGCACGCCGGACTCCTGCATCCGGCCGGTCCTGATCCGCACGGTGCCTTCCGAGACACCGAGCTCGCGTGCGATCTGACGGTAGGGCATGCGGCCGTCGCCTTGCAGCAGACGCAGGATGCCGCGATCGACGTCGTCGAGGCCCTCGACCGAGATCTCGGATCCTCCCATGGACTCCGCATTCCCCGTGATCGTCATCTTGCGCACCGGATCAGTCTATGTGCTACGCAATCGTCATGGTCGGCGACTCGCATCGGCATGTTCCGCAACCCTCACGCGTTCGGCGCGAAGTCTTCGTCGGGAACGAGGACAGCACGTCCGCGTACCCGCCCGTGGTGCAGGTCGTCGAGCGCCTTGGCGAAGTCCGAGAACGGATACTTCACGGTGTGCAGGTGCACTCGGCCCTCGGCGGCGAGCGCCATGAGTTCCACCAGGTCGTTGTAGGTGCCGACCAGGTTTCCGACGAAATTGATCTCGGTGCTGATCACGTCGATCGTGGGGATGTCGAGGTTGCCGCCGTAGCCGATGACGTAGTACGAGCCGGCACGGCGGAGCATCGCCACGCCGGCGGCGATGGCGGTGCCCTCGCCGACGAAGTCGAGCACCGCCTCGGCGCCCGCGCCGTCGGTCAGTTCGAGAACGCGCTCGGCCTCGGTGCCGTCCGCGACCACGGTGACGTCGGCCCCGATGTCCCGGGCCAGCTGGAGTGCCGCGGGCGACTGATCGACGACGACGATCCGGGCCGCGGTCAGGGCCTTCAGCACCTGGATGCCGATGTGACCGAGGCCGCCGGCGCCGATGACGGCGACGGTCTGGCCGGGGCGCAGGATCTCGGCGGCCTTGCGGGCCGCGTGGTACGCGGTCAGCCCGGCATCGGCCAGCGCCGCGACGTCGGCGGGTGCGAGCGACGGGTCGAGCTTGACCACACTGCGCGCGGACGTCCGCAGGTACTCGGCCATCCCGCCCTCGGTGTCGATGCCGGGGAAGTCGGAGGCGGTGCAGTGCACGTCGTCGCCGCTCCGGCAGGCGTGACACAGGCCGCAGGTGGCCAGCGGGTGGAGGATGACCTTGTCGCCGACCGCGACGTTCGTGACCGCGGAGCCGATCTCGGTGACGGTGCCGGCGTTCTCGTGCCCGATCGTGTAGGGGAGTCGGACTCCGCTCTTGTTCTGCCACTGGCCTTCGATGATGTGCAGGTCGGTCCTGCACACGCCGGCGCCCTCGACCCTGACGATCACGTCGTGCGGGCCCTGCAGTGTGGGAGTGGGCACGTCGTCGAGTGTCGGCTGCTGGTCGTATTCGTGTACGCGGACTGCCTTCATGTCAGCTCCTGGTCTCGGTGGATAGTTCGGTGCGATCGGTGGGGGCTGTCGCCTCCGCGGGTGCTCCTGGGGAGCGATCCGGAGACGGATCGGTGGGGTCTGGAGGGTCGTCGTGGACGCGCCATTCGATGGCGGTCTTGTCCTGGACGCGCTGCCGGTAGTACCAGAGCACGCAGGCGATCATGAGAATGCCTATACCGGTGATGGTTTCGCTCAGTCCGCCGTAGCCCGTCAGGCCAGGGTTGAGAATGCCGACCGCGATCGCGAACGCATTGATCGCGAAGAGGACACATGCGATGGGAATCCACGGCCGGGCCAGGCGGATGGGTCGGGGTAGGTCGGGACGATCCCGGCGCAGCAGCACGAACGCACCGACCGCGAGCGTGACCGCCGTGAGGTATCCGAGGTTGCTCGCGAGCAGGATCGCGATCGGTTCGCCGAGCACGATCAGTACCACGATGTTGATCATCATGTCCGTGGTGAGCGCGCGACCGGGGACACCGTAGCGGTTGAGGACGCCGAGCTGCCGGATCGTCCCGCCGGAGCGGGAGATCCCGTAGAGCGACCGGCCGCCGTCGGCGGTGGCGGTCATCATGGCGATGATGAACGCCGCCATGATGGGCAGCTGCCCGAGCCACGAATAGCTACCGAGGATCTTGTCGAACGCGAGACCGATGTAGTTCACCGGGTTGGCCCCGATGGTCTCCTCGCCGAGTGCCCCGACCACTACGTAGGGAACGACGAGATAGATGCCCAGGATCATCGCCGCCGAGGCGCGCAGCGCCCGCGACGTGTCCTTGACCGGGTCCTTGTACTCGGCGGCGAAGCTGGCGCACACCTCTGTGCCGTAGGTCGTCCACGCGGTGATGTAGAACCAGACGACTACGATCTTCCAGTCCAGCGGGGAACTGCTGCCGCTCCACGTGATTCGGCTCATGTCGAAGTCGACGCCGCTGGACATGAACGGGCCGGCGACGAGGACCACCAGTCCGATGACGAGGAGGGCTCCGGTGACCCGCGCGACGCCGGCGGCGATCTTGACCCCGAAGTAGTTGAGGGCCCATGCGGCGACGATCGAGCCGATCGCGATCAGGTAGGGCAGGCCGAGCTCGTGGCCGATCGGTAGCCGGACGGCGATGTCGTTGTCGGGGAAGAACGCCTGTTCGATGAGCGTGCCGAGGACGACGCCCTCGACGGATAGGGACAGGGACCAGCCCATCCAGTACCCGAACGCGGCGATGGCGCCGAGGGGAGCGAAATGGCGCTTCCAGCCCTCGTAGGCGTAGACGGAGATGCCTCCCGATTTGTCGGGGAACATGGCGGCCATCTCGGCGAAGAGGTGGCTCTGGAGGAACGCCAGCGTGCAGGCGACTCCCCAGATCGCGATGGCGGTCCACCCGCCGATGGCGCCGACGGTGTAGCCGAGCGTGAGGAACAGGCCGATCGGCATGTTCAGTGCGAAGACCATGCCGTCACGCCAGGTGAGCGTGCGGACCATGGACTCGCTGTGGGCTGCCGCATGGGCAGATGCATGGCCGCGCTGTGGTGGCCGTGGTGAATCAGCTGAACTCACTGGACTTCCCTCCAGAGTTGCTGTTGCCGTGTCAGTCGGGGTCAGGGGGCGAACGCCGCGCCCGGGTCCTAGGTGGTGGCGTCCTGCCATTCGGGAATGCTCCCGATTGCGGTCTGGTCTGCAATCCATTTGCGGCACTTGATCATCAGGCGGGGCTGGCTGACGATGCAGGCACCGACGAGTCGGTTGTCGCGCGAGTAGAGGGCGGCGAGGTCGTCGGTCGTCCGGGAAAGGAATCGCACGGTGGCGTCACCTGTGGTGTCGCCGACGATGTCGATTCGACGCCCGAACTGGTCCGACCACACGTAGCCGGCGGAATCGAGGGTCCGCTTCTCGTCCTCGATGAGGTTGTGAGCCACGATCCTGGCCTGCTCCGTCGCGGATGTCCAGTGTTCATGGCGGTGCAGAACGCCGGCCGCGTCCGCCCAGCACGCGGCGTCGCCGGCGGCCCACACTCGGTGGCCCGCGCGCCCGGTGGCATCGCAGTGCACGCCGGCCGCCGAGGTATCGAGACCGGACCCGTCCAGCCACTCGACGTTCGGCATCGCGCCGACGCCGACGACGACGAGATCGCAGTCGAGCTCGTGGCCGTCGTCGAGGACGACACGTTCGATCCGGTCGGTTCCTTCGAGGGTCGCGACGGACCGACCGCAGATGAGGCGGACCCCGTGCTCTCGGGCGAGATCGCCGAGAATCGGCGCGACCGCGGCGCCGAGATTCCGGGAGAGGGGGATCTCGGCGACCTCGACAACAGTGACGTCGACGCCGGACGCGCGCGCCGATGCCGCCACCTCGAGTCCGATGAACCCGCCGCCGATCACGACCAGGTGTCGTGAGGACCGCAGTCGCTCCCGCAGGAGGTGGGAGTCGGTGAGCGTGCGCAGGGTGAAGACCCCGTCGGGAGCGTGCGGGAACGGGTTCCGGGGCCGGGCGCCGGTCGCGATCACGAGGTCGTCGAACTCGATCTCGCCCCGTGTCGTCCGGAGCGATCCGTGCTGCGGGTCGAGGTGTAGCGCGCGCTCGCCGAGGCGCAGATCGATCCCGTTGTCGGCGTACCAGGAGTGGGGGTGGAACGCCAGGGTCTCGGCGGACTCGCCCTTCGTCAGCGCCGACTTCGACAGTGGGGGACGGTCGTAGGGGAGGTCGGCTTCGTCGCCGACAATGGTGATTGCGCCATCGAATCCCTTGTTGCGCAATCCTTCTGCTGTTCGTACGCCGGCGAGGGATGCGCCGACGATCACGATGCTCGTCATTCGACTCGCATCTCCAACCGCAGCGCCGCGGCCGGACACGACCGCACGCCTTCCTCGACCTCGGCGAGCGCCTCGGTGGGGACGTCCCGGGTGAGGAGCACGACCTTGCCGTCGTCTCCGAGATCGAACGCGTCGGGGGCCGTCACCACACAGTTCGCGTACCCCTGGCACTTGTTCAGGTCAACCTTGATAGTGGCCATCTCGAGTCCTTCGAATGTCTGATCAGGACGACAGTGCGGTCACCGCGGTACGCATGAAGCTCTGCAGCGGGCTCTCGCTGTCGAGCAGGAGGCGTCCGGCGGGCACTCGGCCGGAGTTGTAGCCGATCTGCTGGATGTCGGTGGCGCGCTTGTCTTCGATCAATGTGCGGTCCCACATGTCGAGCCACTCCTTCACCACCACCGGGTCGGCTCCGGGCTTGGCGTACATGTCCACGAAGGCCCAGCACTTCTCGGGCGAAACCGGTTGGACGCTGCCCACGAATCCGACGTAGTCGTCGAGCGCGAAGAACGACGAGGGGAAGGTGAATGCGAACCGGAAGCCCTTCAGCCCGGTGGGGTCGACGCTCGACGGAAGCCACTTGATCGGACCCTGGTGCCAGATCGTGTTCGCGTCCGAATCGATCGCGTAGTCGTCGGGGTTGGTGTGGTACGTCTTGCCGAAGCTGGTGTTGTGCAGCGTCGGGCAGTGGTAGCACTCGACGGCGTTCTCCGCCCAGAGCTTCCAGTTGCACTCCATGTCGTACTCGTAGCGCACCTGGAACTCGTACTCGCGCAGGTCGGTGTTGATCTCTGCGGCTCGTTCCTGGATTCCTGCGGTCACCGAGGACAGTGGGGCCGCAGCGGGGTCGGGGTTGACGAACACCCACTGGTCCCAGCGCTCGACGGAGACGGGCTCGAGCGAGATGGTCGAGCAATCGAAGTTCGGTTCGCGTTGCGAGCGGGGCGCCGTCTTGAGTTGACCGTCGAGACCGTAGGTCCATCCGTGGTACGGGCACTGCAGGAGCGGCTTGTTGCCGTTCTCCTCCGCGATCGCGTGCAGTCGGTGCCGGCACACGTTCACGAATCCGCGAAGTTGGCCGTCCTTGCCGTGCGTGACGATGATCGGCACCGAGCCTGCTCGGGTGACCGCGTAGTCCCCGGGCTTGGCAACCGCGGATTCGTGGCAGGCGTACTGCCAGGACTTCGCGAAGATCTTCTCCTGTTCGAGTCGATGGATCTCGGGTGCGTAGTAGAAGGGCGCCGGAAGCGTCTCGCCCGCGTCGAGCCGGGCGAGCATCTCGTCGGTCGACGGCAGCCCGTACCTGGTTCGAACGTCTTCCATCTGAACCATCACTGGTCACAAGTCCTTTCGCTGTCGTTCAGCCGGGCCGTGTAATGCAGCTCACAGCTCGTTGCGTAACAGCATGCGTCCTTGAATACGCAAAGTCAACACAAGATGCGCAATCGGTTACGCAATGCGTTGTATCGGGTTCCGTGGCGTGCGGGATGCGTTCCGCCGGGGCCGCGGTTCGATGTACTTTGTCGCAATGAAGTGGTGGCTGCTGGTGGGTGCGATCGTCTGCGAGGTCGTTGCGACGTTGTCGCTACGGGCGGCCACCGACCATCCCGCGTGGTACGTGCTGGTGGTGGCGGGTTACGTCGCGTCGTTCGGGTTCCTGTCCGTGGTTCTGCGGCACATGGCGGTCGGGGTCGCGTACGGAATCTGGGGTGCCTGCGGAATCACGATCACGGCGGTGGCTGCTGCGGTGATCTTCGGGGATGCGCTGACCGTCCTGATGGGGTTCGGGATCGCTCTCGTCATCGCGGGGGTTCTGGTCGTCGAACTGGGTGCGCAGGCGGCCGAGGAGGCTCGTGCCGCCGGTGACGCGGAACTGCGGGAGCCGGTGCAGTGACCTGGATCCTGCTCGTTGCGGCGATCGTCGTCGAGGTTGCGGGAACGTTGTGCCTCAAGGCTTCCGACGGTGGCCGGCGCCGATGGTGGCTGTTCCCGACCGCGGTCGCCTACGTCGCCGCCTTCGGTCTCATCGCCGTCGTTCTGGATCGAGGCATGGCGGTCGGTGTCGTGTACGGGATCTGGGTGGCGTGCGGCGTCGCGTTGACTGCGATTCTGGGCCGGGTCATCTTCCGTGACCCGCTCACGCCCCGAATGGGTCTCGGTATCGCGCTCATCATCGCCGGGGTGCTGGCGATCGAACTGGGTGCGGCATCGGCCGCGTAGTCGCCGGACCTTCTGTCTCGGTCAAGTTCGACATATATGGACTCATGTCCAGAAAGGTGTCGACCGGCAATTGCCCGGCATGGTAGAACATGTTCCAGTTTGCTGCTGGTTCGTGGTGGGTGTGGCCGAGTGACGCGTGCTGTGCCGGCCACGCTCACCGAAGGAATCCTATGCACTGGTACACCGGAAACACCGTCTACGACACCGTCCTGACCTGCGCGTTCGCCTTCGCGGCTTTCGTGATCGTCGGCGGGTTCTTCGCACAGAGTTCGTACGGCCGATTCTCGTCCACCAACCTGGGTTTCAACCTGAACCCGAAGCTGGGGTGGTGGCTGATGGAGATCCCCGCAACCATCGTCTTCGCGGTCTTCTACCTGACCGGACCCAACCGGTTCGAGCCCACCTCGCTGGTGTTGGCCGCGGTCTGGCTGCTGCACTACGCGAACCGCGGCTGGTTCTTCCCGCTGTCGATCCGGCAGGTGCCGGGCAAGCGCAGCACCTTCAACATCTCGGTCATCGCGATGGGCGTCATCGTGACCTCGATGCACGGCTACCTCAACGGCGCGTTCTTCAGTCACGACTACATGCGCCAGTACGACACCGCCTGGCTCACCGACCCCCGGTTCCTGATCGGCCTGGTCGTCTACCTGTGCGGGTTCGCACTGCTGGTGAACTCCGAGTCGATCGTCCGCAACCTCCGGGACAAGAAGAACCCCGGCGGGACGGAGTACCGCATCCCGGAGGGTGGCGGCTTCCGATTCGTCTCCAGCCCCGCGTATCTCGGCGAGCTGATCGCGTGGGCCGGGTTCGCCCTGTTGACGTGGTCGCTCGCGGGCGTCGTCATCTTCCTCATCACCGCCGGCAATCTCATCCCGCGCGCGATCGCTACCCACAAGTGGTACCGGGACAAGTTCGTCGAGTACCCGAGCGACCGCAAGGCGCTCATCCCCGGTCTGGTCTGAGCCGGACGGCTCCCGCGCCCAAGCTGACCTCCCGCCCGCGCAATCGCGCGGGCGGGAGGTCAATTCGGCAGCGGGGACGGTTTTCTCAGGGCCGGTACAGCCTGCGAATCAGCTTGGCGGCGCGGTCGGTGTAGGGCGGATAGGCGATCCGGAGATCGGGCTTGAACGGCTTGACCAGCACGGCCTTTCGGTGGCTGAGTTCGTCGAACCCCCACTTGCCGTGGTACCGCCCCATGCCACTGGATCCGACACCACCGAACGGGAGCTGGGGCGCCACGCGCTGGTAGATGAGGTGATTGACCACCGCTCCGCCCGAGCTGATCTCGGACAGCACCCGGCGGCTGGCCCGGGTGGACTTCGTGAAGACGTAGGAGGCAAGGGGTTTCGGTCGTGTGTTGACGAAGGCGATCGCCTCGTCCAGTGAGTCGACGGTGAGCACGGGCAGGATCGGCCCGAAGATCTCCTCCCGCATGGCCGGTTCGTCCGGGTTCGGGTCCACCAGTACGGTGGGCTCGATCGACAGCGCGGCTCGATCGGAGCCGCCGCCGAGCACAACCGTGGCCTCGGTGCTCGCGAGGTAGCCGGCCAGCCGGTCGAACTGACGCTCGTCGACGATCCGCACGCCCTGCCCGGGTGGTCCCGACCGGAACTCCTCGAGACTGCGCACGATGTTGTGCACCAGCTCGTCCCGGGCGGCCCTCTCGACCAGCACGTAGTCCGCCGCGATGCAGGACTGGCCGGAGTTGAACACCTTCGTCCAGGCGATGCGACGGGCGGTGACGGCGAGGTTCGCGTCCCGCATCACGATCGAGGGACTCTTTCCGCCCAGCTCGAGGGTCGCCGGCGTCAAGTGCGGTGCGGCCCCCGCCAGGATCTTCCGGCCGATCTCGGTGCCGCCGGTGAAGACCACGTGATCGAGGCCCTGCGCGAGCAGGGTCTGGGTGGCGCGCTCGTAGCCCTCGACCACGGCGACGGCCTCCGCGTCGACGTACTCGGGCAGCAGCCGGGCAAGCAGGCGCGACGACGCGGGTACCAGCTCCGAAGGCTTGATCACGGCACAGTTCCCCGCCGACACGGCGGCGATCAGCGGTCCCAGCGTGACCGTCAGCGGCACGTTCCAGGCCCCGATGATCAGCACCACCCCGAGCGGCTCGTACTGCACCCAGCCCAGTGCGGGCATCTGGTGCAGTGGCAGTCGCCTCGGCCTGATGCGCATCCACCGGCGCACCCGTCTGCGTGCGTACACGGCCTCGAGCTTGGTGTCGAGGATGTCGGTCATCCAGGACTCGAAGGTGTCGCGGCCCAGATCCTCCTCGAGGGCGCGGGTGATCTCGTCCTCGCGTTCGTCGAGCATGCGCTCGATCCCGCGCAGCTGTTCGATCCGCCACTGCGCGGTCCTGGTGCGTCCGCCGGCATGGACCTCTCGTAGCCCGGCTACGACAGCGGCGATGCCGTCGGCAGTGTCCGAATCGATTGCACGGGTCTCGACCTGGTCGGTACGTCAAGACCCCGAACTCAGTCGTTGTGCTTGCGATCCGCGTGCCCGAGATCCCGGTCCGGCACGACCGCGTCACGCACCAGCTTCTTGAGTGTCACGATGTCGGGAAACCCGCTGTCGCGCTTGCGGTCCCACACCAGTGTGTCGCCGGCGGCGACCTGGAAGATCCCGCCGGTACCGGGAATCATTGCCACCTCGCCCAGTTCGGTGCCGAACGTGTTCAGCAATTCCTGTGCCATCCATCCGGCCCGGAGCAGCCAGTTGCATTGCGTGCAGTACGTGATGGTGACGCGGGGCGAGGCGGAAGTCGTGCCTCCAGGGTGGCAGATGGTCCGCCGACTACCAGCCCCCCGCGCGTTCGACGACGGAGTGGTCAGGTGCTCGGTCGCCGATTCCAGCGCCGGGGTTTCGCCGAAAATGAACCAGATGCATGCGCAGCGTTCGACGTCCGCGTCTGCGCACCGACCTCAATGTGCGCCTATATCCAGTCACTGCCTTTCATCGTATTGAGCAGCCTGATCATGATCGTGTCGGTGGCGCGAGAATTGAGTGCGGCCGTCGTCGGTTGATCCGTAGTTGCCCGCCCGAGGAGGCGCATGCCAGTGCGCCGGGCAGCCTCGACGACGAGCGGGCCGACGCGCTGTATCTGAGAGAGGGTCGAGCGACCTGAGACGGCCAATGCTGCCCAACCCCCGTCCGGACATTGAATCGCGGCCGCTGCGCAGTGAACACCCATGAGCGCTTCCTCGTTGCCGAAGGCAAGACCATTACGCGTTCGGATTCGATGGAGTTCGAAATGCAGGTCGTTCCTCGAAGTGATCGTTCTAGGAGTCCGTTTGTCAAGGCGCTCTTCGAACAGCTGATCAATCTCCTCCGCTGTGAACCGAGCGAGTATCGACTTACCGAGCGCGGTCGCGTGTGCAGGTACCTGGCTGCCGATCTGTGTGGGAACCGCCCTCGTGTCGTCGTTTCCTCCGATGCGGTCGATAATCGTGATTTCACGGGAATCGAAGACAGCGAGGTGAGCAACCGATCCGGTTTCGGCATGGAGGACGTTGAGCAGTGGAGCCGCCGCGGCTCGGAGCTCGAGTTGGCCCCGGACCCCGCGTGTTGATGCACTCCACGAACCGAGCGCATAGCCCTGTCGGACCCGCCGTAACCATCCGAGCCGAATCAGCTCATCGACAATCCGATGCACAGTTGACTTCGGCAGGCCCGTTCGAGACGCGATCTCCGCGCCCACGAGGGGAGTAGCGGGGTCCTCGAACGCGGCGATGATCAGTGTCATGCGCTCGATCATCGACTCGCGGTGCTGCGACGCCAGATGACGGGGGAAGAGGTCTCGCTGGGTATTGATCATCCGGAATCCTGGGGGTGCGGCACTAGCTCCGCGCGGTGGGTCGCACTGAGTGAGAACATGGTACGTATCTGGATCATCGTGTGGCGGACGCCGTCTCAGTGGTTGGGAGTCGACCGACGGTGTACCGGATGCAATGGTCGCTAGGTGGGACATGGGGATACGAGAAGGGCTGATGTATCGACATCCAATGGACTGGCGATCGTCGTCCAGCGTCGAGTGTTCTGTGTCGGGAGCAATGCGCAGGACCAACGCGCCCTCGCCAGTGTCGAGTGTGACACGATTTCGCCTTTTTCTGGTGCACCCTGAAGGCGCTCAACTAGAGAAATATCATGTCGTCGTCGATGCCGAGTCCAAGGGCCGCCCGGCCGAAGAGCGCCAGCGGGTGTTCAACATCGTTGACGCGGTGAGATGCGCCGACATGTATGTCACGCCAAGCACGTTGCACCGGATTGTCGGGCGCTAGGCAAGCGCGGCCTCCCGCCTTCAGAATCCGGCTGACAGCCCTCGTCGCGAGCTCCGTAGCGAGGACCTGATCGCGACGCGCTCGTAACCGCAACTCGACAGGAATCGCCTCTGCGCTTGTCGCCAAGGCGTGCAGCTCTTCGAGATTTCGATTCATCTGAAGAACCGCGGAATCTATCTCAGATGCAGACCGACCTATTGCAGCATGTACTGATTCATCCTCAAACAATCGGCCGCTCGCTGTGCTCAGTCGGGGAGCGGTGTCGAGCTGAGCGAGAATGCCGGCATAGGCGCCCTCGGCTGCTCCGATCAGCGGCGAAGTCATTGCCGCACTGAATAACTGGACGATCGAGTGACGGTAGAGAACCGGTAGTGAGCGCAGGTACTTTCGGTTGTCCAGGAGGGCGCGCTTGCGTGCTCCATAGATCCGATGCGCAGGAACCAGAGCATCATCGATAGTGATATCGGTGTTGGCGGCGGCACGTAGGCCGATGCAATCGGTACCAAGTGAAGTCACTGCCTGAGTCCGTGGTACCAAGGCCAGCGCATGCTCGACAGGATCTCCGTGTGCGTTGAGGACGAGGGCGCCGACGAATATCCACGAGCTCTGCTCGCATCCCGATAGATTGCGCCATGTCCCCGTAAGCCGGAATCCGCCCTGGCTGGGTCGCAACTGTCCACTGATCTGGTAAGAGGATGACACCAGGGCGTCGGAGTTCTGGCCCCACACCTCTTCCTGAGCTTCGTCGTCGAAGAGGGAGACTTGCCAGGTATTGACACTCATCGTCGACGCGGTCCAGGAGGTTGACGTGCATCCTGCGGCAAGCGCACGGATGGCGGCAAAATGTGACATCGGAGTCGACTCGAACCCCCCGAATCTCTTGGGCAGCATCATCCGAAACAAACCAGTTTGAATCAGCGCATGCACGATCTCGCCGTCGATAGCTCGTCTACGCTCGGTCGCCAGTGCTGCGGACGCCACATCCGGAACCAACGTCTGAATCTTGTTGAGAACCTCTTCAGGCATGACTTCATCTCCGTACCGACAGGGGCAACCACTACCTGGAGAAACGTACTACTGGTGGTTGTTCGGCCGGCGTTCGACAGCCATGAAGGTCAAACGCCTCACGGCATCATCGTGATGGTTTCATGAGCTGGGCGTTGTCTCAGTAGGCGCTACATTCACTCGACTTGCAGGAGATGGGCGCCGGGGTACGGCGCGCAGCGCTCACGACGGCGCCGGACTGGCCCGTTCAGCGGAACTTCGTCAAGCCTCGGGCCAGTCGGAGTTCGCCCCCGGAATCGATTTCTGGGCGCGTCTCGGCCAGCGAGACACGCATCGGTGATTCGGATGGCGGTGCCGCGATAGTGATGCAACCCGTCTCGACCTCAGCTCAGGTCGAGACCACAGCACGTGCGTGCGCACCCACTCGACGGACAGTACGGATCACCCTACGAAGCACGAAATACTGGAGCCAGCGAATGAGTTCAAACAACAGGCCTGCCGCTCGGCGGCCTTACGGCCGTACCCCGTCTGCGGTGGACGCGCCCGAGTGGCCGATGCGCAAACCAGCGCCAATCAATGCGCCGAATGTCCTCGTCATCATCACCGACGACGTGGGGTACGGCGCAAGTAGCACCTTCGGCGGTCCCATTCCCACACCCACCCTCGATCTCCTAGCGCAAAACGGACTGCGATACACGCAGTTCCACACCACGGCTATGTGCTCGCCAACACGGGCGGCTCTTATGACTGGCCGCAACCACCACGAGGTCGGAGCAGGGCGTGTTACGGAGCTGTCCGTCGCCTACGACGGCTACAACAGCGTCATCCCTGAAAGCGCCGCAACCACAGCAAGAATACTGCGTGATAATAGCTATTCAACAGCTCATGTGGGCAAGTATCACAATGTTCCGGACTACGAAACCGGACCGACGGGGCCGTTCGATCACTGGCCGACGGGGATGGGATTCGAGTACTTCTACGGATTCCTCGGCGGTAGCACCAACAACTGGTCCCCTTCGCTCTACGAAGGCACCCAGCCAAAGGAACCGCCGACCGATTGCCCCGATTATCACATCGAGAAGGATCTCGCAGATCGGGCAATCGGGTGGATCAGAAATCAGAAGTCCGCGTCGCCGGACAAGCCGTTCTATCTGCAGTACGCCACCGCGGCATGCCATGCCCCGCATCACGCTCCGGATGAGTGGATAGCGAAATTTAAAGGGAATTTCGATCAGGGATGGGATGTCGTAAGAGCCGAGACGCTGGAACGGCAAACGGACTCTGGGGTCGTCCCGTCGGAGACGAGGCTCACCGAACGCCCGGACGAAATAGAGGCCTGGGATTCTCTTACGGCCGAACAGAGATCGGTTTCGAGTCGAATGATGGAGGTATACGCAGCCTCTCTCGCACACGCGGACCACCACATTGGTCGAGTAGTCGATGAACTGAGAAGTATCGGAGAACTCGACAACACGCTCATCTTCTACATCCAAGGCGACAACGGAGCGAGCCCGGAGGGTGGCGCGAACGGAACGCTGAATGAGATGGCCTACGTGAACCGGATGTCGGACGACGTGGAAACGCTACTCGAGCACTTGGATGAACTCGGCGGTCCGATGCACTACAACCATTTCCCGGCCGGGTGGGCGCACGCAACTGACACCCCGTTCAAATGGTTCAAAATGATCGCGTCCCATTTTGGGGGTACGCGGAACGGGATGGTCGTCTCGTACCCTCGTAGAGTTTCTGAATTCGGCGGAATTCGAGGCCAGTTCCACCATGTCGTCGATGTAGCCCCGACCATTCTCGAGGTGGCTGGGATTGAGCCGCCGAAGTTCGTGGATGGGATTGAGCAAGATCCGATGTCCGGCGTGTCAATGGCCTATTCTTTCGACGATCCCGGTGCGCAATCGCGGCGAACTACACAGTACTTTGAGATGATGGGGAATATTGCGATATATCACGATGGATGGATCGCGGCAACAACTCCGTCAGAGTTGCCCTGGGAATTCTCGACGGATGTACCGGACATCGATTCGGTGGGCTGGGAACTTTATCATATTGAGCGTGACTACAGCCAGTCGGTCGACCTCGCTGAGACCTTTCCGGAAAAACTTCATTCGCTGAAGGCCATGTTCTGGTCCGAGGCTGAACGCAACCAAGTTCTCCCGATTGTAGCTGGAAAGAGCAACCGGCCGGGGCCTCCGAAGCCGAATCCGACGGTGGGCCGTTCGAAGTTCGTCTACTATCCTGGAGTAACGAGAATTCCTCCGGGCTGTGCGCCGGATGTCACCAACCAGTCGTTCGTGATCTCGGCTGAGGTAATGATCTCCGATTCGAGCACAAGCGGAATGATCTTTTCGCAGGGCGGGCGCTTCGGTGGTCATGCACTCTATCTTCTCGAAGGGTATCTGGTGTACCACTACAACCTCCTTGGTCGGCTAAGGACTTCGGTTAGATCAACGTCGACGATGTCACCCGGAAAGCACGTGCTCGCCGTGGATGTGCATATCGAGAGTTCCACCAGAGGTAGCGGAGCCGGCGTCACCCTCAGTTGTGACGGGAATCTGGTAGGAAAGGGCTCCATCGATCAGACGGCTCCGTGGAGAATGACCTACTTGGAAGGGTTGAACATTGGGGAGGATACAGGTAGTCCAGTATCTGAAGAGTATCGAATACCATTCCGATTCGAGGATATCCTGAATTATGTTTCGGTTGAAATCGGGACTGTCCGAAATCTGGGTTGATTGGCCGGATCAGCCCTGTGATTCCGGGTACTGAGTCGCGTGTTCGAAGGCCGCTTACGGGTTGCCTCGGGGATGATTTCGACGGGTATTTTCGTCCAGGCGGACGGTTCGGCACGTCGGTTTCAGCCGGTCCTGAACTGGCCGATCTTGCCGGACAGGTCGCGGGCTGAGTGAAGGTGCCTCGGCCGACGGTCTGGCGTTCAATGATCCCGAACCAGACCTCGACGAGGTTGAGCCACGACACCGAGGTCGGGGTGTGGCGCATGTGGATTCGTGGACGGTCCGCCTGCCCCTTGACCTCGGGGTCTTGGTGGATGGCGTAGTTGTTGCAGATCAGATGAAGCTCCTGTTCCGAGCAAGACCAGGGTGTCCTGCTGGACGGGAGCATTGTGTATCCGCGCGAAATTGACATCGACGATTGCGGATTGGGTTCGGTCCACCGTGTGCTGTCGATATCGAGATGATGCCACAACTGCGGCAGCTCGCCCGTTCGGCATCCGTGATTGCGCCACGCGAAGGTGGTCTCGGCTCTGCGGATGCATTTCGTCACGGGCGATCCTGAAGTTCGGAAGTCCGTATATGGGGGGGATTCCGAGGTGGATTGAAAGCGCCCGCTGACCGGGATGCGCTACTGAATCAATTTGATCTGCACGGTTACGGTCGATGTTGTCCGCACGGCGGCGCCATTTGGCTGCGGACAGAAGGATCACCGCTTTCCTGGTGGATCAAGCCAGTGGCTCCGCTATCAATTTAATTGTTCTATCGGTCCAATGAGAGGGCTCAAAATGAATGATCAGGTGGCTACGACATCGGCTTCCCCCGCCGTCTCGTACGATGCCGTGGTGGTGGGCGCGGGCATCGCCGGCGTGTACGCGGTGCACCGGCT
>NZ_JBXAJP010000007.1:0-395232 GCF_058797375.1 Prescottella sp. GW823-FHT02E09 | reverse complement strand
ACCTCGGCAACGTCGGCCTCGGTGGGACTGTCGAGATCCGGTCGCAGCCGGGCGAACGTCGCCGGATTGAGGGTCATTGCGGTAGCGACGGCCCCGGGGTGAACGGTGTTGACACGGATGGCCCGCTTGCCGAGTTCGTTCGCGAGGGTCTTGGCCAGCCCCGTGATCGCATGCTTGGCCGCGGAGTAGTGCGACGCGCCGGGCACGGCCCTGATCGCCGCCGTCGAACTGACGATCACGATCGAACCGCCCGCCGGATCCATCTCCGCGACACCCGCCTTGACCGTGTGCCACGTCCCGGTCACGTTGACGTCGATGGACCGGTTCCACACCGCGTCGTCGATCTCCCACGACGGGCCCGGGTTGTCGCAGATACCGGCATTGGCGACGATGGTGTCGAGCGGACCGAGTTCGCGCACACCAGCCCGCACCGCAGCAGTGACCGCATCGAAGTCACGGATATCGGCGGTGCCGGTGACCACCCGCCGCCCCTGCTCCTCCACCAGTCGTGCGGTCTCGGCGAGGTCCGACTCGGACTCACCTCCGGGCAGGTCCAGCGCGACGATATCGGCCCCCTCCTCGGCCAGACGGACCGCGTGGACGCGTCCCATCCCCTTGCCCGCGCCCGTGATGAGCACCGTCTTACCGGTCATCCGCGTCATGATCATTCCTTTCACCGTGACGCGACGCTAACCAACCGGTCCGGGGGGCAGGCAGAGGCCGTCCCGCGTGGTGGGAGGTCCGCCGCGGGCGCGGGGCGCAACCGCCGAACCCCCGCGACGACCGCCCCGACCTGCCGCTATACCACAACTTCCGGGGTGTTCCATCCAGCGGGAGAACCCCTTCCCGCGCGACACGCCGCCTAGTTCTATGAGGCGCATCACAGGACAGCCCCCTGATGGCACGGAGGAAACATGTCACTCGACACCGCTCCCACCAACGGATCAGCCGCCGACAACGACGAGATCCGCGAGATCGAGGCCGCCGCAGCGCCCACCCGCTTCGCGCGCGGCTGGCACTGCATCGGTCTCACCCGGGACTTCAAGGACGGCAAGCCCCACTCGATCGAGGCGTTCGGCACCAAGCTCGTCGTGTTCGCCGACAGCAAGGGGGACCTGAAGGTCCTCGATGCCTACTGCCGCCACATGGGCGGTGACCTGAGCCAGGGCGAGATCAAGGGCGACTCGATCGCCTGTCCGTTCCACGACTGGCGCTGGGGCGGCAACGGCAAGTGCACCGACATCCCCTACGCCCGCCGTGTTCCCCCGCTCGCCAAGACCCGCGCGTGGACCACGCTCGAGAAGAACGGCCAGCTCTACATCTGGAACGACCCGCAGGGCAGCAAGCCCCCGGCCGACGTCACGATCCCCGACATCGCGGGCTACGGCTCCGACGAGTGGACCGACTGGAGCTGGAAGACGCTGCGCATCAAGGGTTCGCACTGCCGCGAGATCGTGGACAACGTCGTGGACATGGCGCACTTCTTCTACATCCACTACTCGTTCCCGCGCTACTTCAAGAACGTCTTCGAGGGCCACACCGCGACGCAGTTCATGAAGTCCACGGGCCGCGAGGACATCGTCACCGGCACCAGCTATGACGACCCCAACGCGGAACTGCGCTCGGAGGCGACGTACTTCGGCCCGTCGTACATGATCGACTGGCTCGAGACCGACGCGAACGGCCAGAAGGTCGAGACGGTGCTCATCAACTGCCACTACCCGGTCAGCAACAACGAGTTCGTGCTGCAGTACGGCGCGATCGTCAAGAAGCTCCCGGGCCTGTCCGACGAGGAAGCGACCGGCATGGCCGCGCAGTTCGCCGAGGGCGTCGAGATGGGCTTCGAGCAGGACGTCGAGATCTGGAAGAACAAGGCGCCCATCGACAATCCGCTGCTGTCCGAGGAGGACGGCCCGGTCTACCAGCTTCGCCGCTGGTACCAGCAGTTCTATGTCGACGTCGAGGACATCACCGACGACATGACCAAGCGCTTCGAGTTCGAGATCGACACCACCCGGGCGGTCGCGAGCTGGCAGCAGGAGGTCGCGGAGAACATCGCGAAAAAGGCCGAGAACTCGGCCTCGGCCTCCTGATCTCCGGTTCGTAGAACCACACCGACCCGAAGGAACACACATGAGTTACGAAGTCCTGGCCCGCATCGAGGCGGCCGCCGACGACATCTTCGTCGAGGGCATCGAGGCGGAGCGGATCGGCAAGGTTGCCGACGCCACCGCCAAGCGTATGAAGGAGGCCGGCTCCATCCGGATGCTCCAGCCCAAGGAGCACGGCGGCCTCGAGGTCCATCCGCGCGAGTTCGCGGAAACCGTCATGCGCATGGCGTCCCTGAACCCCTCCGCGGGCTGGGTCCACGGCATCGTCGGCGTGCACCCGTGGCAGCTGGCGTTCGCCGATCCCAAGGTGCAGCAGGAGGTCTGGGGACAGGACCAGGACACGTGGCTCGCGTCGCCATACATGCCCGGCGGCATGTGCGTACCGGTGGACGGTGGCTACAAGTTCTCCGGCAAGTGGTCGTTCTCCTCCGGAACCGACCACTGCGACTGGGCGTTCCTCGGCGCGATGGCGTGCAACCCGGACGGCAGCATGCAGATGCCGCCCCGCATGCTGCACGTGATCATTCCCCGCAGTGACTACGAGATCATCGAGGACTCGTGGGACGTCGTGGGCCTGCGCGGCACCGGCTCCAAGGATGTCGTCGTCAAGGACGCCTTCGTGCCCGACTACCGGGTCATGGACTGCGACGAGGTCATCGACGGTACCGCGGTCCGCAAGTACGGGCGCACCGAGACGCTGTACCTGATGCCGTGGTCCAACATGTTCCCGCTCGGCATCACGTCGGCCACGATCGGCATCTGCGAGGGCGTGCTGCACCACGCCAACGAGTACCAGCGCGAGCGGATCAATCCGCAGGGCACCGCAGTCAAGGATGACCCGTACACGATGTTCGCGGTCGGCGAGGCCACCGCGAAGCTGCGTGCGGCCCGGGATTCACTGCTGGCCAACGTCGATCGCATGTGGGATCTGGTCGACGCCGGCAAGACGCCGACGTTCGAGCAGCGCGCGCTCGGTCGCGAGACCCAGGTCAACGCGGCCTGGCAGGCCGTCACGGCCATCGACCAGGTCTACGCCCGCTGCGGCGGCAACGCGCTGCGCATGGACAAGCCGATGCAGCGCTTCTGGCGTGACGCCCACGCCGGCCTGCACCACGCGATCCACGTCCCCGGCACCGTGTACCACGCCGCGACGCTGAGCGGCCTGGGTGTGGATCCGCAGGGTCCGCTGCGCTCGATGATCTGATCCGCTGGATCACCACAACTCGAATTCACAACGGAGACAACCATGACGAACCCCAATGTCGGAGGCTTCGGCACCGACATCCGCGCGCTGGGCTACGTGAAGGTCCAGACCAACGACATCGAGCGCTGGCGCACCTTCGCGTTCGACGTGCTCGGCTTCGCAAAGGGAGCCGGCCCGGACCCCGATGCCCTCTACCTGCGCGTCGACGAACGCGCCGCCCGCATCGTCGTCGTCCCCGGTGAGACCGACGAGGTCGTCACGGTCGGCTGGGAGGTCCGTGACCATGCCGCACTCGTGCGGGTCACCGAGGCCGTCGAACGCGCCGGCATCGCCGTCAAGCCGCTCTCGCTCGAGGAGGCGGACGCCCGCCGAGTCGAGGAGGTCGTGACGTTCCAGGATCCGGCCGGCACGACCCTCGAAGTGTTCCACGGCCCGGTCCTCGACCACAGCCCCGTCGTCACCCCGTTCGGCGCCAAGTTCGTCACCGGCGCACAGGGCCTCGGCCACGTGGTCCTGCCGACGATGGACCCGAACGGCACGTTCGACTTCTACACAGAGGTGCTCGGCTTCCTGCCGCGCGGCGCCTTCCGCATCCCGGCCCCGCCGGAGTTCGGCCCGCTGCGAGTGCGCTTCCTGGGCGTCAACCAGCGCCACCACAGCCTCGCGCTGTGCCCGGCCCCGCACGGCGGTGCCCCCGGCCTGGTGCACATCATGGTCGAGGTCGACACGCTCGACGCCGTCGGGCAGGCGCTCGACCGCGTCGTGAAGGACGGCTTCTCGGTGTCCTCGACGCTGGGCCGTCACACCAACGACAAGATGGTGTCCTTCTACGTCCGCGCACCGGGCGGCTGGGACATCGAGTTCGGCACCGACGGACACCTCGTGGACGAGACGTTCTACACGTCCGAGGAGATCACCGCCGACAGCTACTGGGGCCACGACTGGTCCGGCAGCGAGCCGCTCGCGGCGATGTAGCCACGAGTCCCGCGACAACCGAACATTCCGCCGGCAGGGGGAACCCCGTCCCACCAGGGACGATCGGGTTCCCCCTGTCGGCGTATGTCGATCTTGGTGATCCACTTCACAAATCGCAGATCGTGTGTCATTATTTCTAATCGAAACACCCACGTCAGATGGGTCTCACGACGATGCTCGACAGAAGTGAGGGAGACATCGATGACCGCACCTGCGACTGCAGACGCCACCCCGACCGCGATTCTCGAACGAGTTTCGCTGATCCTGGACACCTTCGACGGCCCCGGCCGCCTCACCCTCGCCCAGGTCGTCAAGCGCACCGGACTGCCCCGCTCGTCTGCACACCGCACGCTGGAGCGGCTCGTCGAGATGCGCTGGCTGCGCCGCGACGGCCGTGACTACGAGCTCGGCACCCGGCTGATGGAACTCGGCTCGATCGCGGTCCACCAGAATCGTCTGCACTCGGCCGCGGCACCGATCCTCCAGGAACTGCACCGCGTCACCGGCTACGTCGTGCACCTCGGTGTCCTCGACGGCACCGACGTTCTCTACCTCGACAAGGTCGGCGGGCGCCTCGCCGCAGAGTTGCCGACCCGCGTGGGCAGCCGGTACCCCGCACGCAACTCGGCGATCGGCAAGGCCCTGCTCGCGTACACGCCGAACGGCACCGACAGCCTCGCCGAGTTCACGCCCGAACTGCACAAGGTCCGCGAGATGGGCGTCGCGTACGAGGTCAGCCAGGTCTCCGGCGGGATCGGCATCATCGCCGTCCCGATCGGCCCCGTCGGCGGGGTGACCGCCGCCCTGTCGATCTGCGGACCCACCAGTCACCTCAAGTTCGACCACCGCCATTCCGCGCCGGTCCGCATGGCCGCCAACGCGATCCTGCAGACTCTCACCGGGCGCAGCCACGGCGCGGCCCCGATCGCACACCGCAACCGGCTTCAGAGCATGCCGACCGCGGCACCCCGCACGCGCCTCCAGTACGCCTGACCCCCGGCAGCTCGGGAATGCGGCGAACCGGCCGCTAGCAGGAAGGGTGGGCGCTCAGAGCTGCCCACCCTTCTCCAGGCCCTCGACGAAATCCTCGACATCACGCCAGGAACCGGTCACCTCCGGCACAGGGTTGCCCAGTTCGTCGCGGTCGCGCACTCGCGCGAAAGTCTCTGCGGCCTCGTCGATGTCGTCGAGCATCTGCCGCGCCAGGTCCATCTCGGCCCGGAAGTACCGCTCCGCCCACTTCAGACTCATCCTCGAGAACGCCCACGACGGCTCGCGCGTCGCGTGTTCGGCGTGCAACTCGGCGCCCTGACGGAGGGCGTTCATGTTCTCGATGTGGGACTCGACGAGCGACTTGAGATGCTCGGGGTCGTTGAGGTGCCCCATCCAGAGCCGGAGCAGTAAACCGTGCTTGAGCACGGGCTGGTCGACGGGCGCATCCCGCGACCAGTTGCGCACCGCGTGCGTCCCACGCTCGGTGATCCGGTAGACGCGACGTCCACGCTCGCCCGGCTCGGAGACCATCTCGGACACCACCAGGCCCGCGGTCTCGAGCTTCTTCAGCTCCCCGTACACCTGGCTGATCGACGGGCTCCAGTAGAAGTAGCCGATGCTCCAGTCGGCCCATTTCTTGAGGTCGTATCCGGTGAGCCCCTCACCGAGGGTGAGCATGCCCAGAACCGCCCAGCTGGTGGCGGGCAGAGACGGGTAGCCGGCATCGACGGCACCGTTGGCGGGCTCGGTTTCGGACATGGCCGAAGCCTAACAGCCCAGGTAGAGGGTGGTTACAGCTCGGTAGCAAGTGCCCGCTCACCGGGAGCGCACCTCCCGCTCCGTGGGAGAACTGCAGACGTACGACCCGGCAGTGACTACCGTCACGCATGGAGTCAGGAGGTTCGTTCATGGAGAGCGTCAGCTGCAACAGCTGCGGCAACCGAGTCCTCGTCGAGAAGTACAGCGAGGCCCACACCAGCATCCAGTGGCTCGAGGATGCCGACCGGGTGTGCCCCGAGTTCGCCGAGTCCCGCACCGAGGTCGGACGTCCGTGGACGCCCACGTGCCACAAGCTGCGCGAGTCCATCGACGATCTCACGATCTCCGGGCAGCTCGGCCTGTCGCTGCGCAGCTACCCGGTGCCCGGCCGCCTCGAGTGATCCGACGGCGGTCCCGGTCTCTGCTACCGGGATCGCCCAGGCGCGCACGTCGATTCGTCCCCTACGTTCGAAGAATGAAGTGGGCATTGCCGGGCGCGATGATCGCGACCCCCGAGCTGATCGAACTGGCGCGCGTGGCCGACGAGTGCGGCTACGACGCGATCGCCATGCCGGACTCGGTGTTCTACCCCGAACACGTCTCCGCGGACTACCCGTATTCGCCCGACGGCAAACGCATGTGGTCACCCGCGACGCCGATGCCGGATCCGTTCATCGCGATGACCGCGATGGCCGCCGTCACCGAGCGAATCGGCTTCTACACCAACGTGCTCAAGCTGCCGCTGCGCGATCCACTGCTCACCGCGAAGCAGGTCGCGACGATGGCCGTGATGTCGGGCAACCGGATCGCTGTCGGCGTCGGGCTGTCGTGGATTCCGGAGGAGTTCCGGTTCACCGGCACCGAGATGCGCACCCGCGGCGCCCGCACCGACGAGGCCATCCGGATCCTCCGGGCCGTGTGCGCCGGACGCGGCCCCGAGTGGGTCGAGTTCCACGGCAAGCACTACGACTTCGACCGGCTCATGATCAGTCCCGCACCGGATCTGCCGGTACCCGTCTACGGCGGCGGGCACAGCGAGCCCGGTCTGCGTCGCGCGGCACGCTTCGCGGACGGCTGGATCTCTGTCAACACCGGGACCCCGCAGTTGAAGGACGCCATCACGCGCCTGACCGAGTTGCGTGCCGAGTACGGCCGCGAGAACGAGCCGTTCGAGATCGACGCCTCCCCCACCGACGTCTCGGACATCGACGGCTACCGGGCCCTCGCCGACATCGGTGTCACCCGCGTCCGGGTCGCCCCGTGGCGGCTCTACGGCGCCGATCCGGCCGATCCGCAGGCCCGACTCGACGCGGTCCGCCGCTTCGCCGACGAGGCCGTCGCACCGTCCTGACGCACTGAACGGGAGTTCACCGCACGCCCTCGCTTCCGAAGTGTGCCGTGAACTCCCGCTCGGGGTGCGTGGTGTCGGTCAGACGCGACCGAAGTACGCGTCCTTGAGGACCGTGAGGTCGTCGATCTCCGACGCCGGCGCGTCCATGACGACCTTGCCGATGTCGAGGACGGTGACGTGGTCGGCAACGCTCATCGCCGCCTCGACGGCCTGCTCGACGAGGAGGACGGCCAGGCCGGTCTCCTTGAGCAGCTGCACCCGCTCCATGACCTCGTTGACGATGACGGGGGCCAGGCCGCCCGACGGCTCGTCGAGGAGCAGCAGCTTCGGTTCGGCCATCAGTGCCGCACCGATCGCCAGCATCTGCTGCTGACCACCGGACATCGATCCGGCCAACAGGTTCCGCTTCTCGCCCAGGATCGGGAACATCTCGTAGATGCGCTCGACCTCGGCCTTGAGGGCGGTGCGACGCTTCTTCGTGGTGTAGCCGCCGAGCAGCAGGTTCTGCTCGATGGTCTGCTTGTGGAAGACGCGCTTGCCCTCCTGCACGTACGCCATCCCGCGGCGCACCCGCTGATGGGCGGGGACACCGGAGATGTCCTGGCCGTCCATCTCGATGGTGCCGCCGTGAACCTTGTTGAGACCGGAGATCGCACGCAGGGTGCTGGTCTTGCCGGCACCGTTACGTCCGAGTAGTGCCGTCACCTGGCCGGGGTAGACGTCGAAGGAGACGTCCCAGACCACGCGCAGGTCACCGTAACCGGACTGCAGATTCCGAACGCTCAGAACCGGTTTCATCACTCCACCTTCTCCAGCTCGGTAGCCGTGCCGCTGTCGGGGTCCACACCGAGGTACTCGCTGAGCACGCGCGGGTGGTGCTCGATCTCCGCGGGCGGGCCCGACGCGATGACCTGTCCCTGCGCCAGCACGACGATGGTGTCGGCGAGGGAGAGGACCAGACGGAAGTTGTGCTCCACCAGCAGCACGGTGGCGCCGGCGTCACGCAGAGCACGGATGAGCACCGACAGTCGTACGAGTTCGTCCTCGTCCATGCCGGATGCGATCTCGTCGAGCAGCAGCACCCGCGGCTCTGCGATCACGGCGCGCGCGACCTCGAGCATTCGTCGCATGCCCAGCGGCAGCGAGGTGGCAACCTCGTTGCGCAGGTGCGACATTCCGACGAGTTCGAGAACCCGTTCGGCCTCGGTGATGTCGGCCTTGGCAACCTTGCGGAAGCTCGGCAGACGGAACACGGCCGAGAGCATCGAGGCCCGGTTGGTCATGTAGCGGCCCGACGCGACCGCCTCGAGAACGGTGACGTTCTCGGGGATGTTCGGCGTCTGGAACGTGCGGGCCACACCCTCACGGGCCACCCGGTTCGACGAGAACTTCTGGACCTCGGTGTTGCCGATGACGATTCGACCGGTGTCTGCGGTGTAGAAGCCGCAGATCATGTTGAGCATCGTCGTCTTGCCGGAACCGTTGGGGCCGATCAGTGCGGTCACCTTGCCAGGCTCGGCACGCAGGGTCGCCTCCTTCAGCGCCTGGTTGCCACCGAACGCCTTGGAGATCCCGTCGACCTCGAGTGTGGCGCCGGCGATGGGATCGACGTGCGGAATCGCCTCGGGATCTCGCGGCTCCGGACGACCGGCCACACTGATGCCCGCCTTGCGGTCGAGTCTGCCGGCGAGACCGCGGAAGACCTTGGTGAGACCACCGGAGAGCAGCACACCACCGATGATGAGGAAGCCGCCGTAGAAGATCAGCGAGTACTCCTGGAACGCGGTGGACTGGTTGGGCCCGAACTGCATGATGGCCGCACCGATCACCGCACCGTAGACGCTCGCCGAACCACCGAGGATCGACGCCGCCAGCACCGCGGTGGCGAACGTGAACCCGAACGCCTCGGGGGCGATGAACAGGTCGGTGTTCGCGAACAGAGCGCCGGCCAGACCGGCCGGGAATGCGCCGATCGCGTAGCCCAGCAGCTTCATCCGGAACACGGACACGCCCTGGGACTGCGCGAGCACCGGGGACTGCTTGAGTGTGCGGAACGCGATGCCGTGACGCGAGACCACGAGATTACGCATCACCACGAACCACAGGATCGTCACGCCGACCACGACGTAGTAGAAGTTCTTGTCGATGTCCTGACCGAACAGCGTCGGCGGTTCCATCCCGGACAGGCCGTTTCGGCCACCGGTGTTGCCGCCGAAGATGGCGAGGATGTCGGGCACCAACAGGATCAGGAAGAACGACGTCATCGCCAGCGACCAACTGCCCAGTCGCAGACCGGGAATGCCGGTGATGATGCCGACCGCGAGTGCGACCGCGCCCGCGGCCGCCAACTGCACCAGGATCTCGGTGTGCCCGGCCTGAGACATCAGCCCGGCCGTGTACGCACCGGCCGCATACATCGCGGCCTGGCCCAGTGCGAGCTCACCGGCGTAGCCGAGGCTCAGGTTCAGACCACTGACCACCAGGGCCAGGATGCACGCCAGTTGGAGCTGACGCGTGTTGGTCGCATCCATTCCCAGCATCGGCGCGAAGAACACGACAAGGCCGAACACGAGCGCGAAGATCCAACTCGGGACACCGCGCAGAGTGCGCCAGATCTGCATGGTCACACCACCCGTTCTTTCACCGTGCCGAACAGTCCGGCCGGTTTGACCATCAGGACGACGATCAGCACCACGAACACCGCGATGTTGCTGTACTGGCTACCCGCCCACAGCGCTGTGAACGACTCGACGAGACCGACCGTCAGACCGCCGATCAGCGCGCCGGGAAGCGAACCGAAGCCACCGATCGCCAACGCCACGAAGCCCTTGAGGGCCAGTGCGGCGCCGAGCGTGGCGACCGCGAACGTCTTGGGGCCCACGAACAGTCCGAGCACACCGGCGATCGCACCGGAGAACGCGAACGCGCCCATCGCGATGCGCCGCACGTTGACGCCGCGCAGCATCGCGGCCTCGCGGTCCTCCGACACGCCCATGAGCGCCAGGCCGGTCATGGTCCGCTTGCTCAGCTGACCGAGACCGATCACGAGCACGATCGACAGCACCAGCAGCGCGATCTCGACCGGATACGTCCGGCCCCCCAGAATGGTGATCGGATCGTTCGACCCGAAGAACGGAACCGTCAGCGGCTCGCTTCCCCAGATCAACTGCGTCGCACCGTTGAGCAACGTCGCCGCGCCCAGTGTCGTCACCAGTTGGTTCTGGTGATCGGCGACCGGTCTGATCGCGACCAACTCCTCGACCGCGGCGAGGATCATCACCGTCACGGTGGCCATCACCGCCACCACCAGCACCGGAAGCTTCAGCGTCACCAGGCCCGTGTAGGCCACGAACGTGCCGACCATCATCAACTGCGCCTGCGCGAAGTTGAAGGTGTTCGACGAGACGAACACGATGTTGTACCCGATCGCGACGAGTACGTAGACAGCGCCGAGGGCGAGCCCCGACCACAGAATCGTCACAGCGGTGCCCTCCTGTGCGTCGTCGGAACGAAGATCACCGAGTTCATGCCTGCGGGTTACCGAACTGGCCGTTGACGACCTTGGTGGGCGCGATGAACTCCATCTCGTCCTGAGTCGGGTTCGGGCCGTGGTTGTCGGCGGTGAAGTTGTAGCGAGACAGGAAGGCCGTCTTCGCGTTCTTCTGGACCTCTTCGGTCTCGAGTGCCTGTGCGAGCTTCTCGGCGTCGGTGGTGGTGCCGGCCTTCTCGGCGGCAGCGGCCACGAGCGGGAACGCGTCGTAGTTGTCGGCGATGATCAGCGTCGACGAGATGGTGCCCAGCGAGGCCATCGTGTCGACCATCTTGTTGACGGCTTCGTTGTCCGGGTCGTACACGGTGCTCGTGAAGACCTGCGAGACAAGGTTCTTCACCTCGGGCGTGCCGAGGACACCGTTCGGGGGCTCGTTGGCGACGAGATTGGTGCTGGACACCGAGGTGTTGCCGATCAGCGGCACGTCCCAGCCCAGACGCTGCATGCTCTGCAGGACGTAGCCCAGCGGGGCGCCGTACGCATCCAGCGCGATCGCGTCGGCGCCGGCGTTCTTGAGGGACTGCAGCTGCGCGGTCATGTCGAGCGCGGTGGCCTCGTACTCCTCGTTGCCGGCCTGCTTCAGTCCGGACTTCTCCAGCTCGGAGGTCATCTCCTTGCCGAACAGCTCGCCGTAGGCGGTGCTGCCGTGGATGACGCCGATATTGTCGTAGCCCTTCTCCTTCGCGTGACCGACGATGCCGCGAGCGTTGTCGCCGGCACCGGGTGCGAGGTCGAAGTTCAGCGGGAACTTCGACGGATCCGTCGAATCCGGCGTGGGCGCAACGTTGAACGAGAGGATGTCGTTCTGCTTGAGGATCGGCAGCACTGCAGCGCCGACGGACGACGGCCCGGAGTTGAGGACGAGGTCCGGCTTCTGCTTGTTGATGGCCTCGCGCACCTTGGTGACCGCGATCGTGGCATCACCGGCGTCGTCGACGACCGTCAACTCGATCTGACGACCACCGATGCCACCGGCCTGGTTCTGCACCTCGACGCCGGCCTTGGTCGCGAGGATCGAAGTCTGAGCGTTCGCCGCGAGGACGCCCTGGGCGCTGATGCCGCCGGTGACGAGGACCCGGTACGGCGCATCGGCGCCGCCGGCCTCGGCCGACTCCGCCCCGCCACACCCTGCAACTGTCAGGACCGACGCGGCAACTGCCGCGACGAACACTGGACGCCGACTCTTCATGACTGCCCTCCTAGGACACCCGCTACGCACTACAGAACCAAGCGCTCGCTTGGCCTGCCTGGACATGGAAGAGCTCGGCAAGCCCCTGCTGAGCGACTCCCCGACACGTCACTCTGCACTTACGCCCACCGAGCTCTTCCCATCAAGCACTTGCTTGATTCACCAAGCACTTGCTTGAGTGGGAGCATAGGGGTGTGATGTGGGTAACGTCAACCGATCCGGCCGCGAGGTGGGAGGGCGACGCTCCGCGATACCGCTGAACGGGAGTTCACGCCACCTTGTCGGGCCGACAGCGTGCCGTGAACTCCCGTTCGGGGGTCGATCAGCGAGTTGTCCACAGGGTCGGCGCCGTCCACGGACGGGGGCTCCGCAGCCTGCTGGGTGCGATCGGCGTCGGGGCACGCCGCGAGGGTGCCGGGATGACTGGAATTCTCGTGCCGTTCCGCTGCGTACCGCCTTCGATCTGGGCCGACGACTCGATTTCGACCGAGCGACCGAAGCCGTCGAAGCCGTCGAAGCCGTCGAAGCCGTCGAAGCCGTCGAAGCGCTGTACCAGTCGGCGGGAATCACACGCGAGTCGCTCTCGGAGTTCACGCAACGACATGCCGGTGAAGGCGGAATCATCCAGTTGCGCAGCGTGATCGAGGAGTCCGACGAGGGAGCGGAGTCGCCGTGGGAGACGCGCACCCGGCTGGCCCTCGTCCGCGCCGGCCTGCCCCGCCCCGACACTCAGGTGACGGTCCGCGACGGTGGTCGCTTCATCGGCCGCGCCGACATGGTGTGGGAGCGCTCGCGGGTGATCCGGGTGAAGGCGCGACAGCTGATCCACGGCCGACCTACCCTCATCGCACAGATCACCCGTGTCCTGCGCGACGCCGGTGCCCCCGTATGAGCCACGAACGGGAGTTCACGGCACGCTATCGGGTTCGATGCGTGCCGTGAACTCCCGTTCAGGGGATGGGGCCCGTAGGACGGCGCGGTCAGCGCTGGTTGCGCGGCTTCCAGACGACGATCGCGTTGCTGCGCGGGATGGGCACCAGGTCACGGCGGTAGCTGGCGTGGACGCGGGCGATCTCGGCGGCCATCTCGTCGACGCGGTGCTGCAGTGCCTCGACCTGGTTGGTCAGCTCGATGATCCGCTTGATGCCGGCGAGGTTGACGCCCTCGTCCTGGGACAGCCGCTGCACCTCGCGCAGCAGCGCGACGTCCCGCGGCGAGTACCGCCGACCGCCGCCGGTGGTGCGGTGCGGGGTGACCAGGCCGAGCCGGTCGTAGTTACGCAACGTCTGTGCGTGCATGCCGGCCAGTTCGGCGGCCACCGAGATGACGAACACCCGCGCATCGGGGTCCGCGGGGACCTCCGACGCCTTGCGTCCCTTGTCGCTCATGATGGTTCACCCGTTCGATCGGTTCACGCCGGTCAGGCGCCGGCCCATCCTGCCCGCGGATCGAATCCGCTGGCCTTCTCCGCCTCCAGGTAGGTCTGGAGCGCCTCCGTGGCGGGATCGTCGAGCTTCTGCGGCACCGCAACCTTCACGGTGACCAGCAGATCGCCGGCGCCTCCGCCGCGCTTGGGCACACCGCGCCCTCGCACCCTGAGAATCCGTCCGTCCGCAGTTCCGGCCGGAACCTTCACGCCCACACGGCCGTCCAGTGTCGGCACGGACAGTGTGGTGCCGAGCACCAGTTCGCCGTAACTGACCGGAACCACCAGCGTCAGATCGTCGTTGTTGCGCCCGAACACCTTGTCGGGACGGACGTGGACGGTGACGTACAGGTCGCCGGACGGCGCGCCCCGCAGCCCGGCCTCGCCCTGACCCGCCAGGCGGATCCGCTGGCCGTCACTCACGCCCGAGGGAACCCGGACGGTGATGGTGCGAGTGCGGTTGGTGACCCCGTTGCCGTGGCAGTCGGGGCACGGGTCGTCGATGATCGATCCCGTGCCGCGGCAGTCGTCGCACGGCTCACTGAAACCGAACGCACCCTGGTTCCGGCTGACGACGCCGGTTCCGTTGCAGCGCGGGCACACCCGTGGACTGGTGCCCGGCTTGGCACCACTGCCGTGGCACGTGGTGCACGCCGAGCGACTGGTCAGGCGCAACGGAACCGTCACGCCCTGTGCGGCCTCGCGGAACTCGAGCGTGGTCTCGGTCTCGACGTCGCTGCCGCGGTGCGGACGCGACGCCGCGGCGCGGCCACCGCCACCGCGGTTGAACAGCCCGCCGAACAGGTCGCCGAGGCCGCCGTCACCGCCGGCGGCACCACCGCCGCCGCCGAACAGGTCGTTGATGTCGAAACCGCCACCACCGAAACCGCCACCCCCGGTGCCGTACCCGGCTCCGGGGCCGAAGCCGCCGCTCGCGAACAAGCGGCGGGCCTCGTCGTACTCCCTGCGCTTCGCGGGGTCGGAGAGGACGGCATGCGCCTCGCTGACCGTCTTGAAACGCTCCTCCGCCTTGGTGTCACCGGGGTTGGCGTCGGGATGCAGATCCCTGGCCAGCTTGCGGTACGCCTTCTTGATCTCGTCGGCGGAGGCGCCGGAAGAGACACCCAGTTCCTTGTAGAAGTCCTTCTCGATCCACTCCCGTTGGCTCACTGGGCGTCTCCTCCTCTCACTGCTGTCTGTCTATCTACTCGGCTGCCGCATCGGCTGCAGGCGCACCGTCGGTGACGGTCACCATCGCCGTGCGGAGCACTCGTTCGCCCAGGCGATAGCCCTTGCGCAGCACCGCCCCGAGGACGGGGTTGTCACCGTCGCCCTCCATCTGCACGGCCTCGTGCAGCTCCGGGGAGAAGGCGTCGCCCTCGGCGCCGAACCCTTCCAGGCCGAGACCGTCGAGCACACCGGCGAGCTTGTCGGACAGCGCCTTCAGCGGTCCCGACTCCAGATCCCCGTGGGCGCGTGCCCGGTCGAGATCGTCGACGAGGTCGAGGAACTTCCCGACCACCGCGACCCGCTCGTCCTCGACGGCCCGATCGATCCGAGCCAGCGCGTTACGACGGATGTTGGCGATCTCCGCCTTCGCGTAACCCAGCTCGGTGCTGGCCTTCTCGAGTTCGGCGGTGATCGTGGTCAGATCGTCTGCCTCGGCCGTACCGGCCCCGGCTGCCTCCTCGGAGGCAGCCGGGGTGGCGGCGTCGACAGTGTCCGCGACCTGATCGTCGGCGGTCACCGGTTCGCGCTCGGGGTTCTCCGCCGTCACTTCTTGTCCTGATCGGTCGGCTCGTCGACAACCTCGGCGTCGACGACGTCGTCGTCGGCGGGGCCGGAGCCGTCACCGGACGCGGCGGCGTCGGCAGCCTGCGCGTCGTAGATCGCCTGACCCAGGGCCTGCGACTCGGTGGACAGCTTCTCCACCGCAGCCTTGACGGCGGCGATGTCCGAGCCGGCGAGAGCGGTCTTGACCTCGGTGACCGCGGCCTCGACCTTCTCCTTGACGTCGGCCGGCACCTTGTCCTCGTTGTCCTTGATGAACTTCTCGGTCTGGTGCACCAGCGAATCGGCCTGGTTGCGGACCTCGGCCTCCTCGCGGCGGTTCTTGTCCTCCTCCGCGTGCGCCTCGGCGTCCTTGATCATCCGATCGATCTCGTCCTTGGACAGACCGGAGCCGTCCTGGATCTTGATCGTGTTCTCCTTGCCCGTGCCCTTGTCCTTCGCGGTCACGTGCACGATGCCGTTGGCATCGATGTCGAAGGTGACCTCGATCTGCGGCACGCCGCGCGGGGCCGGCGGGATGCCGGACAGCTCGAACGATCCGAGGAGCTTGTTGTGCGAGGCGATCTCGCGCTCACCCTGGAACACCTGGATCTGCACCGACGGCTGGTTGTCGTCCGCCGTGGTGAAGGTCTCGGAGCGCTTGGTCGGGATGGTGGTGTTGCGCTCGATGAGCTTGGTCATCACGCCACCCTTGGTCTCGATACCGAGGGACAACGGGGTGACGTCGAGGAGCAGAACGTCCTTGACCTCGCCCTTGAGGACGCCGGCCTGCAGGGCGGCGCCGACGGCGACCACCTCGTCAGGGTTCACGCCCTTGTTGGGCTCGCGGCCACCGGTGAGCTCACGAACCAGGTCGGAGACGGCCGGCATACGGGTGGAGCCACCGACGAGCACGACGTGGTCGATGTCCTTGACGGCGATGCCCGAGTCCTTGACCACGGCCTGGAACGGCGCGCGGGTGCGGTCCAGCAGATCGGAGGTGATCTTCTGGAACTCGCTGCGGGTGAGCTGCTCGTCGAGGAACAGCGGGTTCTTGTCCGCGTCGACGGTGATGTACGGCAGGTTGATGGAGGTGCTCTGCGAGCTGGACAGCTCGATCTTCGCCTTCTCCGCGGCCTCGCGCAGACGCTGCAGGGCCATCTTGTCCTTGGTCAGATCGATGCCGTTCTGAGCCTTGAACTTGTCGACGAGCCACGACACGACGCGCTCGTCCCAGTCGTCGCCACCGAGGTGGTTGTCACCGGAGGTCGCGCGGACCTCGACGACGCCGTCGCCGATTTCGAGCAGGGACACGTCGAAGGTGCCGCCACCGAGGTCGAAGACCAGGATGGTCTGTTCCTTCTCGCCCTTGTCGAGGCCGTACGCGAGCGCGGCCGCGGTGGGCTCGTTGACGATGCGCAGGACGTTGAGGCCCGCGATCTGTCCGGCCTCCTTGGTGGCCTGACGCTGCGCGTCCTCGAAGTAGGCGGGGACGGTGATGACGGCGTCGGTGATCTCCTCACCGAGGTACGCCTCGGCGTCACGCTTGAGCTTCATCAGCGTGCGGGCGCTGATCTCCTGCGGCGTGTACTTCTTGTCGTCGATCTCCACGGTCCAGTCGGTGCCGACGTGGCGCTTGACCGAGCGGATGGTGCGGTCGACGTTGGTGACCGCCTGGTTCTTGGCGGGCTGACCGACGAGCACTTCACCGTTCTTGGCGAAGGCCACGACGGACGGGGTGGTGCGCGAGCCCTCGGCGTTGGCGACCACTACCGGCTCGCCGCCTTCGAGCACAGACACGACCGAGTTGGTGGTCCCGAGGTCGATTCCGACCGCACGAGCCATAGTGATCCCTCACTTTCCTTCTTCGCAGCCTCTCGAGCTGCGGTTTTCTTCTCGACACTGAGCTGATGAACCTCAGGTGAGCGTATCCGACTCAAGTTTGCATCCCGACTCCGGTCGAAGTCAATCCAAAACTTGAGCCCCTCACGCTCAGGTTCTCGAAATGGTCAACGGACCGCCTCACGGGTTTGTTCCCGGCCGGACGATTTTTCCGAGCCCGCTGACCGGACCGTGCGCGCGGATACGATTCGGACGTGGACATCTCCGGCGAACACGAGGCAACGGCGGCGCCGGCACCGCCGCACCGGCCCAGGCCGCCCCGGCCCGACGTCGTCGTCGCGCCGCTGCACCCGCTCGGCGCCGATCCCGGTTCCGCGCCGCGCAGCATGACCGCGGCGGTCACGGCGTGGGCCGCATCGTTCGCCGCCTTCGCGGGCCTGGCCGGTGTCCTGGCCGCCGACCACGACACCGTCGTCGACGCCCTCTCGACGGGCCTCACGACCCGGAATCCGACGGCCGATCCGCACACGGCCGACCAGGTGGCCGGACTGACCGTGCTCGGGGTGGGGGCCGTCGGAATGCTGCTGGTCCTGGCGGCCGTGCTCGGGATCGTGTGGCTGCGGTCCGGGCGCGCACGGGCACGGGCGTGGCTCACCGTCGTCGGCGCGCTCACCGTCGCGGCCGCCGTCGCCGCGTGGAGCCTGCTGTCCGACGCCGGAGACGTCGCGCTCCGGGTCCCCACGTGGGCGCCGCTCGTACAGGCCTCTCTCGTGGCCGTGGGTACGGCACTGCTGTTCACTCCGGCCGCGTCCACGTGGCTCGGCGGCAGGATCGCAGTCTCCCGATGAGCGACGCCGTCGTCGTCGGCGCCGGCCCCAACGGGCTGGCCGCCGCCGTGGCGCTCGCGCTGCGGGGCGTGTCGGTGACCGTGTACGAGGTCTCCGACACGATCGGCGGTGGGACCCGAACCTCCGAGCGCATCGTGCCCGGACTGCTGCACGACGACTGCTCGGCGGTGCACCCGATGGGGGCGGCGTCACCGTTCTTCCGGTCGCTCGACCTGACCTCACACGGACTCGAATGGCTGTATCCGGAGATCGATCTGGCGCACCCGCTCGACGACGCCGTGTCGGGTGTGTTCACGCGGTCGATCGAACGGACCGCGAGCCGGCTGGGGCCCGACGGTCCCGCCTGGCGGCGGCTGTTCGCGCCGCTGTCCGAGCACTTCGACGACCTGGCCGACGAACTGCTGCGTCCCGTCGTGCACCTGCCCCGACACCCGATCTCGATGGCACGCTTCGGGATCGACGCGCTCGCTCCCGCGACGCTGACGGTGAAGCGGTGGCGCACCGAGCAGGCGCGGGCGCTGTTCGGCGGCGTGGCCGCGCACGCTTACTATCCGCTGTCCCGGCCTACGACGTCGGCGGCGGGGCTGATGATGCTCGCCGCCGGGCACCGCTACGGCTGGCCCGTCGCGAAGGGCGGATCCCGCGCGATCACCGATGCGCTGGCGTCGCTGCTGCTCGCGCACGGCGGCCGCATCGAGACCGGACGACGCGTCCGCTCGCTGGGCGAGTTACCGCGCGCCGACATCACGATGCTCGACCTGTCGCCCACCGGTGTCGCGGAGGTGGCCGGCAACCTGCTGCCGGCCCGGGTGGCTCGCGCGTACCGCCGGTACCGGTACGGCCCGGCGGCGTTCAAGCTGGACCTGGCCGTCGAGGGCGGAATTGCGTGGCGCGACGACGCGTGCCGCCGCGCCGGCACCGTCCACCTCGGCGGGAACTTCGAGGAGATCGTCGCCACCGAACGAGACCTGCACCGTGGCCGGATGCCCGAACGCCCGTTCGTCCTGATCGGCCAGCAATACCTGGCGGATCCGTCGCGATCTGTCGGCGACGTGCACCCGGTGTGGGCGTACGCCCATGTGCCACACGGGTACACCGGCGACGCGACCGAGGCGATCCTGCGCCAGATCGAACGCTTCGCCCCCCGCACCCGCGACCGCATCGTCGGCAGCTTCACCCGATCCGCCGTCGAGATGCCGACATACAACCCCAACTACGTCGGCGGCGACATCGCGACCGGCGCGAACGACCCGGTGCAACTGTTGACGCGCCCACGGGTGGCTGTCGATCCGTATGCAACGGGCATTCCAGGCGTCTACATCTGTTCCGCCGCAACACCACCCGGCGGCGGCGTCCACGGGATGGGCGGATACAACGCGGCCCGGTCCGCGCTACGGCGTCTCGACCGCTAGACGCCCGAAGCTCGACCCCACTCAGCTACCCGACATCGCGCGGCGGATATGGTCAACCAGGTGTAGGTACTCCACCTTCGGCGCGAAATCGACAATCTCCGAGGCCTCGACAGAACCCGGCACGTGGCCCGGCGCCAGGTAGAAGGCGTCACCCGCGGAGTAGAAGACGCGACCATCCGCGCCGTCTGTGTAGATCTTGCCGCTCAACACCATTCCATAGTGAGGGCACTGACACCGCCCGTTGGGCAGGCCCGCGAAGGCGGGCGCCATGTTCGTGTCGGCGGGCATACGGATGAAGGTGACGATCATGTCCCCCACCTCCCCCATACGAAGTTCGAACTCGCCATCCTGAAGCTCGACAGTCAGGTCAGCGGGATCGATCACATACATTGCAGGTCCCTTTCGAGAGGCCTTCTCGGTCGCGCGTCGACGATCGAGGTCATCAGTTTCTGCTGTCGGACAGTACTTTTCGAACATGCTCGATGATGGGAAGCGACTCGACTGTCGGTGCGAAATCAACGCATTCCGAGGCCTCGGCCGCCCCGGGCACGTGACCCGGCCCCCAGTAGAAGACGTCACCTGCCGAGTAGTACACCCGGCCCTCGGCGCTATCGGTGTAAAGCTTGCCGCTCAGCACCATTCCGTAATGCGAGCTCTGGCACCGCCCGCCAGGTAGCCCTGCGAACGCTTGCTCGAAGTCCGCGCCGGCCGGCATGCGGACGAAGGTGACCATCATCTCGCCCACCTCCCCCATACGAAGCTCCACCTCGCCTTGCCCCAGCACGATCGGCAGGTCGGACGGATCGATTACATACATGGTGATTCCTCTCGGATGGTTCTCGTTGACACCGCGAAACTGCCCCGGCCCTGAGGCAGGAGCTGTCCGCTTCCTGCCTCAGGGCCGATGTGGCGTCCCGTCAGACCGCGACGGAGAACACCTTCTTGAAGGGCTCGTGGATCACCATGCGGGCGTCGGTGCCGCCGGCCAGACAGAAGATGTCGCCCTTCTTGTAGGTGCGCTCCTCGCCCGTCTCCTTGTAGATGATCGTCACCGAGCCCTCGAGGACCACAGCGCTTTCCTCACCGAGCGGCGTAGCCCAGTCGAGCTCGCACGGTCCCGTCCGCCACACGCCGACCAGAAGGGCATCGGTGCCCGGTGCGATGTCCTCGGGTCCGTGGATGAAGTAGAGCTCGCCCTGCTCGAACGGGCCGTACTTCGGATCCGTTCCCGCGAACGGAACCCACTGCTCGGGCTCGGCATCGGCATGGCTGGCGAAAACCTGACTGATCTTGTTTGCGGAATTCATTCTTTCTCCTGTGCAATCAGAAATGGGATGAGCGGTCACACACCCCCGAAAGTCTGGGTCAGTTTTCCGACATTGCTTTCTTCACGTGGTCGATCAGATGTCGGCACTGGTCCTTCGGAACGAATTCGACGCATTCCGAGGTCTCGATGGCCCCGGGGACATGGCCGGGACCCCAGTAGAAGGTGTCGCCCGCGGAGTAGAAGACGCGCCCCTCGGCGCCGTCGGTGTAGATCTTTCCGCTCAGCACGAACCCGTAGTGCGATGCCTGACAGCGGCCGCCCGGGAGTCCCGAGAACGCCTCGGTGAAATCCGAGTTTGCCGGGTACTTGAGGTAGCAGACCATCATATCGCCTACCTCCCCCATTCGAAGTTCAAATTCTCCATCCGCCAGCTCGACCGTGAGATCAGATGGATCGATTACATACATTCTTGGAATTCCCTTCGTCGGAGTTTCGATCAGCCTTCCCGAAAGCGAGCCAACCCGACACCGACGTACCCCCAGCCTTGACCAAGGCTCCGAATTTCGACTTTTACGAGAAAAGGAGGACGCCCAGCCGATGTCGACCCGACGCTTCGCCGACCTCGGACGCTGAAGAGACTCGGACGCTGGTCCTCAGTTTTCGCGGTTGACCCGCACCGCACCCGAGTCGAGGTCCACCCGCATCAGAGGCGGCGCGCCGTCGGTCTCGTCCCCGCGGTGCATCAGCGCGGTCTGCCGCTGCTCGAACTCGTGATGCTTCGATCCCTGGAACAGGGCGGCGACCTCTTCGAACCCGGCGGCGGCGATGCTGCGGGCCTTGCGGTCGCGGAACCACGGCAGCAGGCCCCGACCGGTGATCCGGCTGAACGCCACCTCGAGAAAGACCAGCAGTACCAGCAGGCACGCCAGGCCGGGAAGCGTCATCGCCCACAACAGACCCATACGTCCGGCTAGGTCGACGCCGCGCCGCGCCTGCCCGTGTTCAGCCCACTCGGGGCCGCAGTGAGCTGACGCCGCGGGCCCACGAGTCGGCCATGTGCTCGCCCACGAGGTCGTCGAACGCCAGGCACGCGGCCGCGCCGAACAGGACGTCGCCGACGAGGCCGGGGCACTGCGCGACGAGTCCGCCGGCGAGGTCGCGGACGACGACCTGCTCGTGCACCGAATCGGCCTCGACGTGCTCGTCGAAGAACAGGGTGGCCGCGGGGCCGAAACCGAGCCGACGCAGCCCGGCAGCATACTTCTTGCTCGGCAACGCGGACGTGCTCTCCACGGCACACAGGTGCCCGGCGAGCGCGGCCCGCAGGCGCCGGTGCAGTCCGAAGAAGGACAGCGCGTTGAGCGAGGCGAGCGTCACCGCAGGGACGTCGTCGAGGTAGTGGGCGTAGCCGTCGGACAGCCCCACCTCGCGCATCGTCGTCGCGAACAGTTGCGAGTGCATCCGCTCGAGCCGCCCGCCCCCGTACTCGTCGGCCTGCACCTCGACGAGCGCCGCCTTCGGCCGCCCGACGAGTCTCGGGATCCCGAAGGTGTGGACGTCGGCCTCGCGTAGCTGGTTGAGCGATCGGTGGACGAGCAGCTCCCGGAACTGGTCCACGGTCGCGTCCGTGGCCATGAAGCCGGACAACCCGGGCCCCACCGTGGGCGCGGTCATCTCCCAGAGTGCTGCCGCGACGTCGGCCGGATCGACGCCCTCGACGCGCGGGCGCGCGAGTTCACGGACCGCCGCCTCGAACGGCGCCTCGAGTTCGGCACGCGCAGCGATCAGCTCCGGCGCCCACTCCAGCCGGTCGTCGGCACCGTCGACGCCGTGCAGATGCAGCTCGTACAGCAGCGTCAGCGCCAGTTGCGCATCGTCGTCGACGATCATGCCGTTCGGCGACTCACACCGGTACCCGCGGGCCGCGGTGTTCACGGTCGCCGGTTCGTCCGTGCCGGACAGCACCGCGACGAGGGCGGCACTCACCGGACCGCGTGGTTCGGGAATCGGCATCGGCATCGGCATCGGCGATCAGTCCTGCCCGTCGCTCGAATCCGCGTCGTCCGTCGCCGGCCCTTGCGCCGTGGCGCCACCTTCCTCGGCCCACGTGTCGCGTCCACTCGGATCGGACTGGACGTCGTCCTCGGCGGGGACACGCTTCCGCTCATCTGGTGTGGTCATCGGTCCCGTTCCTCCGTTGCGGCTCGTTCCTCCAGTTGTCATCCGTTCTCAACCTCGTTTCCGTCTTGTCGTCGTTCGCAAGGTCTTCCGGGCACTGACCCCATACTGCCGGGGACCGGATCGTTCTGCTGGACAGGATTTCGGCCGGCGGGCCCTGTGGAGGAAAGAACTCACACCTGTGGACAGCCCTGTGAATGATTCACCGGGAGGGGCGGACTCGACGATGACTCGAGAACATCCACGTCACTCGAGTTGACGCAGAGAAGATTTCACGGCTTCTGCGGTTTCTTCCGTTTGTGTGAGCTGTCACAGAAGGGTGGTCGACTCGTCCTTCCGCAGCGGCACAACGCAATCGTCGCGCGTTCGTTGGCGATCGGAACGCCGCCGCCGTCGACGAGACTCACCGGCCCGCGCACGAGGAGCGGGCCGTCGGGGCACACCGTCACGACCACCTCGGATCCCGCGCCGTCAACCATGACGAGTCGCCTTCCTCCGCCCCGCCCGGAACACGACCACCCTCTCGCGGTCCTGCCCCTCCTCGACCAATCCGCGACGCCGCAGCATGTCCTCGCGCGCAATGGTCACAGGACCGAACGGTATGTCCACGCTGCGTACGATGTCGACCTCCAGGCCCCGCTCCTCGAGCATCACCTGCGTCTTCTCGAGACCGCTCAGGGCGGACTGCAGCAGCAGCATCACTCCTCCGTCGGCCAGGACATCGGGCACGTCCGTGCAGATGCGATCCAGCAGCGATCGGCCGTTCGAACCCGCATCCCACGCGCGCGCTGCACCGCGTGTCGGCAATCGGTCGGTCGCCGACGGCACGTAGGGCGGGTTGGACAACACGATGTCGAACCGCTCGCCATCCACCGGCGCCGTGAGATCACCCTGCAACACCCGCACGCGAGCTCGATTGAGCCACGCATTGATTCGCGTGTTCACCACCGCCCTCCGGCCGATGTCCACTGCGGTGATGTCCTTCGCACCCGCCGCAGCGGCATGCGCGCTGAGCACCCCGGTACCCGCACACAGGTCCAGGATCCGAGTACGGGCACCCACGACCTCGGAGTTCAACGCCTGGGCCAGAAGGAAACTGTCGGTTTGCGGACGATAAACACCTGGTAATCGGAGAAGCACGAAGGACCTCCTCGATCCTCGTGACGCCGGAGCACCGACGCCTCCTTCGAGTATTGCCGAGACTCACAGGCACTGCACGGAACCGACAGGCGGCCGGATCAGCTCAACCGCCGCAGGTCCGCGATCGCAGTGCGCGCGGCGAGACCGATCGCGGCATCAGCCCTGGGCAACAGCGCATCCGCGCGCGCAGCCCGGGTGAAGACCGCGACCGCGAACGCATCGCCGTCGGGGAACTCGATCACCCCCACCTCGTTGCGGATCGCACCGAGCGTTCCGGTCTTCCCGGCGACGACAACGTCCGCGAACGGGAAACCCGAGCGCAATCGCGCGGTGAACACCTGGCTCGACATCACGGCGCGGACGAACGCCGTCTGCTCCGCGGAGAGGATCGCGCCGGTCCATACCGTCGACAGCAACGCCGTCATGTCCCGCGCTGTGGTCGCGCTCGACAGCACCGGGTCGTAACCGCTCGGGAACACGACGGTGTCGTTGTCACCGATTCGGGCGAACGCCTCGGCGGGCGACCGCGTCCCCGTGTCCGCCACGAGTGATTCCAGGATGTCCGCGGTACCACCGACGATCCGCGTCGACGACAACCCCAGGCCGCGCACAGTCTCGTTCACCCGGTCCACGCCCACCCGCCGGAGCAGTTCGTCGGCGGCGGCGTTGTCGGACACGGACATCATCGACCGCGCCATGTCGCGCAGCGACATGCCCACCGGGTCCGACATCTGCGAGACGCCGGTCGGGCCGGTGGTACGGGTTGCGGGATCGAGGGTCACCTGTTCGCGCGGGTCGAGGTCCCCGGCGTCGACGAGGCGGCAGAACGTGACGAGGACCGGCAGTTTGTACACCGACGCCATGACCACCGGTCGGTCCGCCGAGACCCCGACCTCCACATCGGCGTGTCCGCCCGACACCGGGATCGCGTGCATGCATCCGCGCACCGCGGCATCCGCGAACACGTCCGACAGTCGGGCCGCTCCCGTCACGACGTCACCTGCCCGTCCGCCGCGTAGCCGGCGATCCGCGCGGCCATCGCGTCGAGCACCCGGTCCGGCACGTCGGCCGACGCCGACCGCAGGCACCGCAGGCGCAAACGGATCGCGTCGTCGCCCGGCCGGACCCGGCCGACCCCGGGCGCCGACAGCGTGCGGTCGGCGGTGAGGGCGAACGCCTGGCCGGCGGCCACCAACGCCAGTGCCCAGCGGTCGTCGGGCGCGTTGACGACGTCGAGATCGGTCCCGACCCGGGCGAACGCGTCGCCCAGCAGGTCGTACGCGGCCGGACCGTCCGAGCGGGGCGGCGAGGCGAACCGCAGGCCGGTCAGACGGGACAGTCCGCACGGGTCCTGCGCTGCCGCCGGGTGCGACGCGGGCACCAGCAGCGTCAGCGGCAGCGGCACCACGCCGGTGCCGGTGAGCGGATCCACCAGGGCAGGATGCTCGATGACCCCGAGATCGATTGCACCAGAACTCAATTGGTCGACGAGGTCGGCACTCGGGGCGATGCTCACCTCGACACGCCCCGACTCTGCGACCGATCGGACCGTCGTCGCGAGGTCCGCAACCAGTGCGGTCGGCACCTTCGGCATCACGCCGACACGGAGCGTGCGGTCCTGCGCTCGCCGCCGGCGCGCGGTGTCGATGAACCGCCCGGCCTGCCGGACCAGGTCGATCGCGTCCGGCAGCAACGCCTGGCCACTCGCGGTGAGGACAACGCCCTTCGATCCCCGGTGGAACAGTGTGACACCGAGTTCACGCTCGAGCTTCTTCACGCCCTGACTCAGCGGCGGCTGGGTCATCCCGAGGCGCGCGGCAGCGCGGCCGAAGTGTTGTTCCTCGGCCACGGCGATGAAGAATTCGAGGTGCAGCAGCAGGTTCACGGCAGTCCTGAACTGGCCTTATATGCATGAAGTATCGATCCCACATCGATAGCATATTGGACTCACCGCCGTCCTCGGTGCTTCGCTCCCAATCGACATCCAGTCGAACGAGCGGAGTGATGATGGCCGTCGGGACGAAGCCGGACATGTGGAAGCGCGGAGCACTGGCGCTCGCGGCGGCACTGACGCTCACGTCGTGCGGCGTGCTGGGAGGTCCCGACTCCGGAGAGAAGGTGGCACGCGAGTTCATCGACGCCCTCGGCAGCGGGGACGTCGCGGCCGCCGCATCGCTCACCGACGATCCCGACGCCGCGAGCGACGTGCTGCGCCGTACCTTCGACGGGTTGGGCGACGGCGCCGAGGCCCGGTTCACCGTCGAACGCGCCGACGACTCACGGTTCACCTACCGGTCGGACTGGGATTTCGGTGGCGGGCGGGCATGGAGTTACACGACGGCGGTGCCGTTGACGAACACCGACGGCACCCGCCGGGTGTCGTGGTCCGCCGCCGTGGTCAACGAACGACTCCAGCCCGGCCAGGCCCTGCGGTACACGCCGGTCGCCGATACCCGGGCCGTCCTCGACGCCAACGGCATGGCGCTGCTGGAGCCGCAGACAGTCACGGTGGTCGATATCGAATCGAGCACGCTGTCAACGGATCCTGCGGTGCGGACGCAACTGGCGCAGCTGTTGGCGCGAACAGTGCCGGGGTTCGAACTCACCCCGCCCAACTCCGGCTCGGCGGCGAAACCCGGTGAGCGGGTGAACGTGGTGAGCCTACGGCAGGAGGACGCCGGGCCGATTCGCGCCGAGCTCGAGAAAGTCCCCGGCATCCGTCTCTCCGAACAGCTGCGACTGCTCACCGTCGACCGGGATCTGACGTCGCCGGTGGTCGCCGGGCTGCGGGCGACGTGGGAAGCACGCCAGCAGGATTCGGCAGGATGGCGCGTGCAGGCCGTCGAGCCCGACGGCAACGTCGCCGGCACCCTGACCGGCGGCGACCCACCGGGCGGCACGGCGCTGCGCACGACACTGGATCCCAGCATCCAGCACCTCGCCCAGCAGGCCGTGAACACCGAGCCCCGAGCGTCCGCGCTGGTCGCGCTCGATTCCACGACCGGCCAGGTGCTGGCGGTCGCGCAGAACCCGGCCGCCGACACGTCCGGCCCCATCGCGCTCACCGGCCTGTATCCGCCGGGCTCGACATTCAAGACCGTCACCACGATGGCGGCGTTGCAGAGCGGCACGGTGAACGCGGACAGCACCGTCGACTGCCCGGGCACCGCGAACATCGAGGGGCGCGTCATCCCCAACGAGAACGAATTCGATCTGGGTCGCGTTCCGCTGCACTCTGCGTTCGCGCACTCGTGCAACACGACGATGGGCCGACTCGCCGTCGGCCTGCCCGCCGACGCGCTCCGGGAGCAGGCACGCGAGTTCGGGCTGGGCATCGACTACATGACACCGGGGCTGACGACCGTCACCGGTTCGGTGCCGTCTGCGCAGACGCCCGCGCAGCGCGTCGAGGCCGCGATCGGCCAGGGCGAGGCCCTGGCGAGCCCGTTCGGGATGGCGATGGTCGCGGCGGCGATCGCCGGAGGCCGAGCCCCACTGCCCCAGCTGATCGGCGGGGAGCCCGCGACCGCCGACCACACACCGGAGCCACTGAACCCCGACCACGTGCGGGACCTGAAAGCGATGATGGCCGAGACGGTGCGCAGCGGCACCGCCACGAGCCTGTCCGACATCTCCGGGCTCATGGGCAAGACCGGGACCGCCGAGTTCGGCGACGGCACGCACGCCCACGGATGGTTCGTCGGAATCCGCGGCAACGTCGCGTTCGCGGTGCTGGTGGTCTCGGGCGAGAGTTCCGGGCCCGCACTCGACATCGCCGGGGAGTTCCTGCGTCCGGTCAGCGACGCGGAGTAGACGCGACCGGCGCCACACGCACCGACCCGGCGTCGATGTCGAGCCGCATCGCCCCGCCGAAACCACCGGCGCCGCCGGTGCCGCCCAGTTCGGTCAGTACCCCTTCCGCACTGCGGGCGGCGACCTGGCAGGCGCGGGCGGTGAACTGGTCGACCAGCGGATGCGCCGCCCGCTCGCGCCACTTGCGCACCGCGGCGAGCGACACGACACGCGCCTCCTCGATCGAGGCGTCGGCCGGCAACCCCAGCCGCTGCGCGGCATCGATGCCGAACCCGCCGATGAGCCGCTGCAGTTCGGTCAGGTCGTCACTCGGCAGACCGGTCTCGGTGCCGCGGAGCCTCCCGAGCATCCGCAGTTCCTGGAAGCCGTGCACGTCCGCGAGCAGCCGTCCGGCCTCGTCGAGCAGTCTCGGGGTCTGCGCGGTGGGATGCGCCTCGAGGACCCGCTCGAGCGCGACGAGCGCGGAGTGCGTCTTGAGTTGATCGGCCCGCTGGCCGAACTGCACGTCGAGCACCTGCCGCAGGTCGTCGAGTCCGCTGCGCGCCACCAGTTCGGCCGCGAGACTGGGCGAATCCCGCACCCCGAGCCGGACGAGCATCACCGCGAGCCGAATCCCGAACAGCCCGAACCGGTCCGCGAGCTGACGGCGCATCGCCGGGTCCACGGGCAGCGGGGCATCGTCGCGGACGAACCGGTCGGCGGACAGCATCGCCAACTGCAGGTCCTCCCCCGGCACCTGTGCCAGCGCCTCGAACGCCGCGAACTCGCTCTGCCGCAACGTGCGAGCGCCCAGGGCCAGTAGTCCCGCCACCGGGACCACCGCCTGGCACAGGCCGGTGAGCTCGAGTTCCGACGTGAACCGCGCCGCCATCTCCTCGGCGGAGTGCATCGCGTCGGCCCGGCCCGCCCCCACCTCGTCGGCGCGCGAGACCACCCCGACCACCCCGAGCGGCCCGGACTCGCCGCCCACGTGCGCTCCGATCCGGCCCAGGAACTGGACGTCCGACGCACTGAGGCTGCGCAACAGGTACACCACCGCGTCGGCCCCGGACACCGCGTTCTCGGGGGTCAACATCTCGAGGGTGCGGGCGGAGACGTCCTTCGACAGCGACGACGTGCCGGGGGTGTCGATGATGGTGGTCTGCGCCAACGCACTGGCCGGCCACTCCACGTCGAGGCGGTCGACGCGGGCCGCGGTGAGGTCACCGAGGTCGAACGTCAGGCGTCCCGCGTGGCGTTGCACGGCCACGTTCGCGGATTCGCCGCCGTCGTAGCGGGCGGTGACCGTCGGGGTCGTGCCGCCGCGGTACCACGTGACGACGCGCGTGCACTCGGTCGCATCGGTCGGGGCGATGTCCTGTCCGACGAACGCGTTGAGCAGCGTGGACTTGCCGGCCTTCACGGAACCGGCGAGTGCGACCCGCAGCGGCTGTTCCAGCCGGGATGCGCACTCGCTCAACTGCGCCCGCGCGTCGGGGTTGTCGGCATACATCTCGCGCGCCGACACGATCAGGGCGCGCGCCCGCTCGAACGCGGTCGACGCCGTCACGCCGGCACCTCCTCGTCCGCACCGGCGCCGACGGGAAGCAGCTGTGCCGCACGTTCCTTCAGCTCGCCGAGGACCTGCATCTGCCGCTCCACCTCGGCGGCCCGGCCGGCACGCTCGGTCGACTCGACGGTGGCCGCGTCCTGCGCCGCGCGCAACGAGTCGCCGAGCGACCGGAGCGTCTGCTCCGCGATCGCCGTGAAGTGGTCGCGCAGCAACCGCTGGATCAACCTGAGCCGATCCTTCGACTCCTTGCCCACCTGGAAGCTGACGTCGTCGGTGAAGCGCCGGATCGCCACCTTCGCGTCGCCTCGGCGTTTGACCACCCGGGCATCACGGTCGTCACGATATGCCTTGGTGCCGAGCAGGACTCCCGCACCCACCGAGATAGGGTTGAGCAGTGTCATCCCCATCAGCGTCGTGACGAGACCGAACATCAGGACGCCACCGTACGACCCGCGCATCCCGACGAGGACCTTCTGGGTGAGGCCGATCCGGCCCGACTCGAGGTCCGACAGCGCGACCACCGGTTCGAGCACACCGTCGAGGTCGGCGACGTCCAGCTGCGGCATCTCCACCGAACCCGCGTCCGCGAAGTGTTCGGCCACCACCTCCGCGAGCCACAGTGCCCGGTCGTGCGCCCACACGAAGTTGTCGCCCACCGACTGCGCGATCTGCTCCTCGAGCCACTCCCCCAGCTCGTCCCACTCCTTGCCGGGGTCGCCCTCGTCGACGGCACGCTCGGCCTCGCGGGTCACCTGTCGCAGCCGGTCCCGCAGATCGTGGTCGATGTCCGACGCCAGATCCGCGATGCCGTCGGCGAGGGTCTGCTGCCACCGTGACGTCTTCTTGTGCAGCTCCTCGGTGGCCGTCTTCGCCCGCTGCAGTTCGGCCACCGCGGCCGCGCCCTTCTCCGGATCACGCAGCGCGGCAAGCTCACTGCCGAGAGCAAGCATGAGGTGTTCGACCACCGAGTGGACATCGTGGGACACCGCACGACGCAACCCGCCCTCGGCGTGCTCGATCACCCGGCCCCGCAGGAACGCGTAGAGGGCGTCGAACCCGGACTCGTCGTGCAGGGACCGGTCGTCGAGCCGCAGGGCGTGCGAACGCAACACCGACGAGATCGGCAGCAACGGGACGTCGAGACCGGCCCGCTGCAGGTGCCCCTCGTCGGCCTCGACGATCCGCCGCCAGTGCGGATACAGATCCGTCTTCGTGATCAGGCACGCGACCGCGGGACACAGCCCGGTCACCTGACGCAGGAACGCGAGTTCCGGCTCGGTGAACTCCTGGCTGGCATCGGAGAGGACGAGAACCGCGTCGGCGGCGGGCAGCAGTCCCAGAGTGGCTGCCGCGTGTGGATTTCCGTGCCCACCGACGCCGGGGGTGTCGACGAACACCAGACCGTCCGCCAGCATCGGGCTCGGTACATTGACCTCGAGCCGCAGCACCTCGCGCCCCTCCGCGCGCGGGGTCGACGGGCTCACCGAATCCAGTTCCGCGAGTGGAACGTCCACCCGGCGTGGCTCACCACCAGGTTCCGCCACGAGAAGCTCGGCGAAGGCACTCTCGGAGTTCTGCACCACCGTCGGTACCGCGGTGGTCTCGTCGTCCCCCACCGAGCACACCGCGAGGTTGAGCAGCGAGTTGACGAACTGGCTCTTGCCCTGCTTGAGCTGTCCCACCACCACGACACGGAACCGGGGATCGACCACCCGCGTGCGCACCAGGTCCAGACGATCCACCAGATCCGTCCGGCCCGCGGCCGCCGCGACCGCGGCGGTCCGATCCAGCAGGGCCGTGAGGGCGGACTCGTGTGCCGGCACCGCGCGGTTCCGCGTCGGCGACGTCGCCGATTCGGTCGTGTCCGAGGTCGCGCTGTCCATGGGTTTCGCTGCCCCGCTTCTGTGTTCCGACCTCCGCCCGCACCGCAGTGCACGCGCTGACTGATCCGCCGCTCCGCTGGATACGAACCGGGGCCCCGTTCGCATTAGCGCGTACGGGGCCCCGTTCGTTACAGGTCGTGTCCTGAGGTCACGGCAGCAGATCGTCACCGAGATCGATGTGCGCGGGTGCCGGATCGGCCACGGAACCCAGCTGGCCCGCCGCCTCGACGACGCCGTTCGCGAACAGTCCGGCGTCCGAGTGGGCGGAGCCGAACGCGTCGGTGTCGATCGACGACCACGCATTGCCCGTCACCACCTCGGACAGTCCACCGGTGAGGCTGCCGGTCGCGTCCAACGCGCCCTGCAGGGCCTCGTCGAAGCCGGTCGCGAGAGTGCCCGCGATGTCGGCCGCGCCGCCGAGACCCGCACCGAGTCCGCCGTCGACGGTCCCGCTCGAACCGAAACCGCCACCGATCTGCCCGACGGCGCCGAGATCCGCACCGACTTGCTCGCCCAGGTCCGCTACCGAACCGAGCGCACCCGACAGGCTCGCGCCCAGGTCGGCGCCTAGGCCCGCACCGAGACCGGCGCCGAGGTCCGCGCCCAGATCCCCGGTCGAGCCGAGGCCGGCGCCGAGATCACCCGTGGAGCCGAGCGCACCGCCCAGCCCGCCGCCGGCGCCGAGAGCCGCGTCGAGGGCGGCACCCAGGTCGACGCCGGCCGAACTTCCGGCACCCGCCAGGCCCTCCAGCGCACCGCCGAGCTGCGCGCCGAACCCGCCGTCACCGGCCAGGATGCCGCCGAGATCCAGGGAACCACCGGCGTCGAGACCACCGCCGAGCAGCCCGCCCAGTGCCGCACCGAGATCGGCGCCCGCCGAGCCACCGACACCGAACGCGCCCTCGAGCAGTCCCCCGAGGTCCGCCTCGGCACCGATCTCCAGGCTGCCACCGAGCGCCAGCGCGCTGTTGATCGCGGTCCCGAGCGCCGCGGTGAGCGCGCCGTCCACCTCGAGCGCGCCGCCCAGGGCTCCGCTGATCGCCGCACCCAGGTCGCCGCCCGATCCGATCAGACTGCCGAGGTCGATGCCACCACCGAGTCCACCGTCGAGGGCCCCGCCGATCGCGGCGCCCAGATCGGCGCCGATCGAACCACCCGCGCCGAGAGCCGACTCGAGCGCGCCGCTCAGAGCGGCCGTCAACTCTGCACCGAGATTGCCACCGAGTTCGACGCCCAGGCTGCCACCCACCGACAGCGCGGACTCGAGTGCGCCGCCGAGGGCAACGCCGAGCTCCCCGCCTGCACCGAGCGCGCCACCGAGGGCGGTGCCCAGGCTGCCACCCAGCTCCAGCAGACCGTCGAGGCCTGCACCCAGCTGCCCACCGATTCCACCGGCCGCCTCGACCGCACCACCCAGCAGGCCGCCGAACGCCGCACCCAGGGCACCACCGAGGTCACCGCCGATCCCGAAGGCGCCCTCGAGCGCCGCCGTCAGGCTGCCGCCGGCATCGAGCAGACCACCGAGGTCCACGCTGCCGGCATCGAGCAGACCACCGAGGTCCACGCTGCCGGCACCGGCGAGCGCGGCGCCCAGCGCGGCACCGAGGTCCGCGGTCAGCGCGCCGTCCACGCCCAGCGATCCGCCGATCAGGCTGCCGAGCGACGCACCGAGGTCGAGGAAGCTGTCGAGGTTCAGCGCGCTCGCGATGTCCAACGCGCCGCCGAGTTCCAGCGCCCCTCCCAGGGCCGCGCCCAGGTCGCCACCGACGGATCCGCCGATCGACAGGGCCGATTCGAGCAGTCCGCTCAGCGCCGCACCCACCTGGCCGGCGATGTCACCGCCCAGTGCGCCGCCCAGGCTGCCGCCGAGCGACAGCGCCGCCCCGAGCGCGCTCTCGAAGCCGGCACCGAGCCCCCCACCGAGCTCGGCACCGGCCTCTATTACCGCGCCGAAGAGTCCGCCGAGAGCGGCACCCAGCTCCCCACCGAGCTCACCGCCGATCGCGAAAGCACTCTCCAGCGCGGCGCTCAACCCGCCGTCCACCGACAGGAGTCCACCGAGGTCGAGGCTGGTCACGCCCTCGAGCGCTGCCCCCAGCGCCGTACCGAGGTCGGTCACCAGCGACCCGTTCACATCCACCACGCCACCGAGCGCCCCGTTCAGAGCGGCCGCCAGCGCACCCCCCAGATCCAGCGAGCCACCGAAGTCCGCCAGGCTGCCGAGGTCCAGACCGCCGTTCAGACCGCCACCGAGCCCCACGGCAGCTTCCAGCGCGGCACCGAGGGCGGCACCGAGCTGCGCGCCGATCGACCCGCCGACCGCCAGCGCCGCACTCAGCGCCGCAGCCAGATCGCCGCCGAGGTCGAGGCCACCCGCGATCCCGCCGTCCAGGCCACCGCCGACCACGGCACCGAGCCCGAGGCCCGCTCCGGCGCCGAGACCGAGTCCCGCGCCACCGCCGAGGCCCAGGCCACCGCCCAGGCCGAGGCCGCCGCCGGCGGCTGCACCGAGAGAGCCCGCCGCACCGGTTCCCGCAGCCAGGATCGCGCCCAGATCAGCGCCCGCACTGCCGAACAGACCGGACTCGGCCGCCATCGGAGCGACGGCGACGATGTCGGCATGACACACGTCGCCGAGTCCCGCCGCACTGAGCGCGGCCTGCGGGTTCGCGCAGTACGCGGCGGCGGCGTCCTCATCGCGGAGCAGACGGAGGATGAAATCGAGAACTGCGTTGCTGGCCATGAGGAAACTCCTGACGGTCGGTAGGCCGGCCACCGCGGTTCCGGAACGGACACTGCGGCGAGATTGGTCAACACGCTACGAATCCGGGAGGCGAACGGGAACGGGGCACATCCCCCCGAACGCGGACAGGGGGATCAGGACAGCTCGCCTTAGGGGATTGTCGACGATTAGGGGGATCGCCCCCGACCTGGGGCGGGAATACGGGCTTCGCGTAACGATCGACGCACCGGTGCCGACAATCGCCATACCACCGGCGGTGCCGCAACCCGCCCCTGACGTATGGGAGAAGCGCATGGGCGCCGTGCTCGGAGTTGCTGTCGGAACGACCAATTCGGGTACAGCATTCATGACGATGGACGGATCGCCCACCTATGAGACGGATGCCGTCACGTCGTCACGCCCGACGATCCTGCACCTGTCGCAGGACGGGACGGCGGTGTTCCCGGAGCCGGGTGAAGACGTCGGGCAAGCCGCACTGTCGGGTTTCGTCGAGCGGGTCGGTGACCCGGTCGGGCTGCTCGACGACGCCGGGCGCATCCATGCCGGAGCGGATCTGTTCGCCTCCGCGGTGGCCTGTCTGGCGGATTCGGCGACGTCCGCGACGGTGGTCGTCACCCATCCGACGGCGTGGAGCAGATACACCGTCCGCGCCCTCGAGACGGCGCTCGCTCGGGCGGGGCTGTCCCCGGCCGGGCTGGTCACGGAAGCCACGGCCTGCGTGCGATGGCTCGAATCGTCGCGCGGTGACCTCGACGACGGCGTGGTCGTCGTCTACGACCTCGGCGCCTCCGGACTGGATGTCACGGTGGTGCGCACCGGCTCCGAGTCGGCGATCCTCGGCAAGCCGCTCCGCTCGGAAGACTTCGGCGGCGCGCACTTCGACCAGTTGATCACCCGCTACGTGCTCGATGCGATCGCGGACAAGGTGGGCGATCTCGACCCCTTCGATCCTGCGACCACCGCAGCCCTGTCGGTGCTGCGCGCCGACTGCGCCGCAGCCAAGGAACGGTTGTCCACCGACACCGAGACGGCCATCCCGGTCGCCCTGCCCGGCGTGACGACCGACGTCCGACTCGTGCGGTCCGAACTCGAGGACCTGATCCGCCGCCCCGTGTCGAGTTCGGTCGAGTTGATCCGGGAGGCGCTGCGATCGGCCGAGATCGAGATCGCCGACGTCACCCATGTCCTGCTCGCCGGCGGGGGCGGCTCGATCCCCCTGGTGGCGGAACTGGTGTCGTCCGAACTGGGACTCACCGTTGTCGCCGCGCCGACTCCCGCGCTCACCGCGGCGATCGGTGCCGCGCAACTGGCGACCGACGCCCCGGCATCGAACCCCGCCGGTCCGACCCCGGTGGAGCACGACGGCATCGCCGCCGACGGCGTCTTCCGCGCCCCCGTCACGGCCAGCTTCCCGTCGCGATTGCACGCCTCCCCCAACCGATCGAGCACCCGGCGCCGCCTCGCGATCGTCGCGTCGGCGGTAGCCGCGGTGGGCATCCTCACCGCGGGCGGCCTGTCGATCGGCACGGCCATGAGCACGGCGCCTGCGCCGGCAACGGTATCCACTCCGGGCGCACCGGTGTCGACGCCGGACGGGGGCACCCTGACGGCGGACGGAGTGACGAGCGGCGGAACCGCATCGGAGATGTCGGCTGTCAACGTCGTCGGCGGCGGAAGCGGAACGGCGACAACGGCAACCGCAGGGGCGAATCGGAGTGGCGGGAGCGGCGGGAGCGGCGGCGTCACCGGCGGGCAGCCCGCCGCCGCATCCTCGGCCCCTGGCGCCCCCGCGACGACACCGGGAACCGCCGCCTCGGAGAACCCCGCTACCGGGGCAGCCGCAGCTCCGACCGTCGACGCGCCCCCCGCTCCCGGATTCGCCCTCCCGAATCCCGGAATCAATGCCCCCACCCCCGGCGAGGTGGGTGACGGATTTGCCAAGGCCGCCAACGGAATCGGCCAGGGACTCGGCGCTGCCGTGACCGGCATCGGAACCGGGGTGGGCGGCATCGTCGGGGCGGTCGTCGACCCGTTGACCGGCGCACTGATCGGAAAGTAGTCGATGCGGACCGCGCAGGCCGTCGAATCGGCGTCGGACGACCTCGTCCGGGGTGTCCCCGGCGCCCGCGAGTTCCTCGAGGCCGTCGACGCGACTCCCGGCTGCGTGCTGCTGCGAGGAAACTCCGGCAGCGGCAAGTCACTCCTCCTCGCGGCGGCCCGCAGACTGTTGGACGCCCGCGGCGACGACGTGCACTCCACCGTGGGCACAGCTGAAATCAACAGCGGTGCACTGATACTGGACGGCGTTCACCTGCTACCCGACGACGAGCGCACCGCCCTGGTCGAGCTCGTGCGACGTGGGGACCGCACCGTCGTCGTGGCGACCGAACCGCGACCCCACGACCCGATCCTGCACGCACTCGTCACCGCCGCCCAGTCCCTCGGCACGGTGGTCGACCTGCGCGCGCTGACCAGCACCGAGATCGTCGAACGCGCCCGACGACGAGGCATCTCGCCGACCCCGACGCTCGCGTCGACACTCCACGAGTCGACGGGCGGCGTACTCGCGGGCGTCGATGCCGGCCTGTCCGCCGCGGCAACCACTCCGGGCGACGACGACATCGTCCGCGCCGCAGCAGTATCGCAACTGCTGACCGCCCTGCGGCACCTCGATGCCGAGATGCTCGCCGCACTCGCACTGTGCTCGTACGGTTCCGGCATCGACGCGAGCGACATCAGTACTGCACTCGACGTCGATCCGCACCGGGGGCAGGATCTCGCCGACCGAATCCGGGCGAGCGCCTTCGCCACCCGAGCCGGCTCGGTACTCCCCTCGGTGCGCCCACACATCGCCGTCGCGACCGGTGTCACCCGGGTCCGCGACCTTCAACAACGCCTACTCGCGACCAGACTCGATGCCGGGACACTCGACACGGAGACCGCCCTGGCCCTCGTGGATGCGGGACTGGAGGATCCGCGACTGGCCGAATTCGTGTGCGCCTGCGCGGACGCGGCGGAGCCGACAGCGGCGGCCGACCTGTACACCGCCGCTGTCCGGGCCGGCGCCGACCCCGACCGGCTCGCCGTCCGTCACTGCGAGGTCAGCGCCCTGAGCGGCGATCTGGACACCGCGGAACGGATCGCGGACTCGCTACTCACCCGAACCGGCTCCCTGGATTCAACGGAACTCATCGCTGCAGTTCGCATCTCCGCAAGTGTGGCCGCCTATCGAGGTGCGGTCGACCGCAGCGCCGACCTCTACGAATGGCTGGGCCCGACACGGGCCGGTGTCGACACCCCAGTGTCCGCGACGATGCTCCTCGCGGCCGGACGGCCCGACGCGGCCGCCGCCGCCCTCGCCGTCGGACCACAGGGCCCGCCCACATCGGGAGCCGCAGGCATCGCCCTGGTCGCGGAGGGACTCGCACAATCCATCGCGGGTTCCGGTGCGGTCGCGATGAACTCGCTGACGCGCGCGATGTCACTCCTGTCGACCAGCGCGCACACCCGGCTGCTGCCGGACAGTGCGACCGCGGTCACCGCACTGCTGTGCCTGCATTCCGGCGAACTCGCGCACGCGGAATCCGTACTCGGTCTGGCCCTCGAATCCGATCCACCGGGCAGCGTCACCCAACTCCGGCACCGCGTGCTGGCCGCCTGGACGGCGATGGTCGGCGGCGACCTCGCCGGGGCCGCAGCGCTCGTCGACGCGCTGCCCGCCGACCGCCCCCTGCATCACCGGGAAGCCTTGTTCGTCCACGGCCTCCGGGTGGGACTCGCCCGACGGCACGGCGATCTCGGTGCGCTGCAACGCCAGTGGGCGCAGGCCCAACCCGTCGTCGCGGGATACTCGGTGGACCTGTTCAGTCTCCTTCCACTCGGCGAACTCTGGCTCGCGGCGGTGCGGCTCGGCGACGAGCAACGGATCACGCAACTCGTCGGACAGGCGCAGGCGTTGCTGGCGCGCCTGGGCGAGCCCGCCCTGTGGGGGGCCTCGTTGCACTGGTACGGCGTGCAGGCCGCCATCCTCGGCGAGAACCCGGCGAAGCTGCTGCCACACGCGCGTGCCCTCGCCGCGTCGGCCGAGGTGAGTTCGTACGCCGCGGGACTCGCGGCAGCGGGTCGCGTCTGGCTCCGCGTGCTCCGGGAGGAGGCGGAGGCGCCGGAGGTCGAGGCTGCGGCGCGGGCGCTCGAGCGAATCGGGCTGCCGTGGGACGGTGCCCGACTGGCCGGGGAAGCCGCACTACGGGTCTCGGACACCCGGGGCGCGACGACCCTGCTGCAGGTGGCCCGTTCGCTCAGGGATGCGACGGCAGCGCAACCCGCCGGCGCCGAGCCCAGCACGCCCGAGCCCGCGGCCGGCACACTCACCGATCGCGAAGCCGACGTCGCCGAACTGCTACTGCTGGGACTGACCCACCGCGAGATCGGCGCGCGCCTCTACATCGCCCCCAAGACTGTGGAACATCACGTGGCGCGGATCCGGCGGCGGCTCGGCGCCCAGTCCCGATCGGAACTGCTGTCGATGTTGCGCGCCCTCGGCCACGGCTCCGCCGAGTCGTCGGGATCGTGAACTTCGGGACTTTGTTCCCGGGCGCCCCCACCGCACCTTGCCCTATTGTTGGTGGCTGATCCCGAAGACCCCGAAGGAATTCAATGCGTACCTCGCCGGCGCCGCGCGCCGCAGTCCATTCGTTGGCCCGCCGCGTCGCCGTCGCAGGATCCTCTGCGCTACTTCTCCTCGGACCATCCACCGCCGCCGCACAGGCCGCCCCCGACACCTCCCCCGCATCGTCCGTGACCCAGTTGTCCGCCGACGAACTGCCCGCCGATCTGGTCGAGGCGATCAGGCGGGACCTGAAGATCAGCCCGCAGGAGTATCTGGACCGCGCCGCCCGCGCCCAGGAACTCGGTTCGTATGCCGAGGACTTCCGCACCGAGCGCCCCGACGACTTCGCCGGGGCGTGGATGGGACTCGACGGCCACCCCGTCGTCGCCGTCACCACCACGGACGCGGCGCAGGTCGCGGCGCGCGACGGCTATCGCACGCACCTGTCGCCCGTCTCCGCCGAGGGACTCGAGAAGTCCCTCGCCGACTTCAACCGGTGGGTCACGGACCTGCCCCGCGAGATCTCGTCGCAGATCGGTGCCGCGTCGATCGACGTCCTGAACAACCGGGTCGTCGTCGACATCGCGAACAGTCCCGTCGGGCGCGCCCTCGACCTTCCGACCCACATCGCGAACGTCAAGGTCCAACTCCAGTCGTTCGGACCCGTTCCGGTCGAGCGCGCGCCGATGGGCGGTGACACCTACGTGACGTCGGCGGTGCCACTGGCCTCCGGCGGCGACAGCGAACTCGGCGTCTGCTCCTTCGGATTCAACGGTGTCGACCGAAACGGCAACGCGGTCAACATCAGCGCAGGTCACTGCGACCCGGCGCCGGGCTCCGGGGCCGGCGTGTACCTGCCGAACCGCGCGCACATCGAAGACAGCCTCGAGGTCGGTAGGTTCGCGCGGTCCGAGGTCGGGAACGCGGATGCACTCGACTACTCGCTGATCCGCATCAACGATGCCGGCATGAGGGCCGGACTCGACCGTCCTGTGGTCCGCGGCGCCGGCGGCAGCACCCTCACCGTGACCGGCACGGCCGTCCCGGTGGTGGGCGCACCGATCTGCAAGTCCGGGCAGACGTCGTCGTTCACGTGCGGCGTCGTGTCGGCCGACCGCGTCCAGGCCGAGCTACTGATGGGCGACGGCAGCGGCCGGATCGTGAGCGGCTTCGCCGGTACCGCATGCACACTCGCCGGCGACAGCGGCGGGGCGATCGTCACCGGCACGCTGGCACTGGGCATCACGAGCGGGTCCAACAGCAGCGATGCCCCGAACTGCGCCGAGGCCAATCTCGTCCTCGCCTTCGACGGCGGCACATCGAACCTCGGTATTCCGATTCGGAACGTGCTCGCCTCGGCGGATGCGTCCTCGGGCGGAGGCCTCGGAGCCGGTCTGTCGGTGCGTACCGGCCCTGCCGGCGACTGACGAACTACCGACGAGGAATTACTCGGATCGGGTGGGCACGGCAGTACCGAACCCATATAGTCGTACGCGACTCGGGGGGCATTCGCTGACGCCGGGCGCTCATCCCTGCGCACGTCTGGATCCAGGGCGCAGGGGCACACAATAGAAAGGCCCACATGCGAAGCTCGCTCGCACGTCGCGCCGCGGTGTTCGGTTCTGCCGCGCTCCTTCTCCTCGGCCCCGCGACCGCGGCCGCCCAGGCTGATCCGGCCGAATCGTCGTCCACTGCGGGCGTCTCGGATCAGGCGGCGCATCTACCGATCGAACTCGTCGACGCGCTACAGCGAGATCTCCAGCTCACACCGGACCAGTACCTCGAACGATCCGAACTCGGGCAGAAGCTCGCGGAATTCGCCGCGCTCGCCCGCTACGAGTTCCCCGACACCTTCGCGGGTGCGTGGATCGACCAGTCCGGGACTCCGATCGTCGGGCTCGCCGGCGACGGCCGCGACGCCGCGCGTGCTGCCGTCGAGCAGGCCGGGTTCACGAGCAAGGACGTCGACCGCAGCGAGATCCAGCTGCAGTCCGACCGCGCCGCGCTGAGCAAGTGGATCGACACGTTGCCGTCGGCGATCGCCGATCTCGTGCGCGGCATCACCGTGGACATCGCCGGCAACACCCTGGTGCTGCGCGCCGACGATGCCGCGGGCGACCTGTTCGACCTCCTGCCCCCGTTCCTGCAGGGCGCCGCCCGGATCGCACTCGGTCCCGCGCTCGGTTCGCTGCAGCCGCAGGCATCGGGTCCGGGTGCCGCCCAGTACGCGCCCGACGCCTTCCTCGGCGGCGACCCGTACGTGGCGGCCGGCGGCGGCATCGGGCTGCGTTGCTCGCTCGGATTCAACGCGATCGACCGCAACGGCGCACCCGTCAACATCAGCGCCGGACACTGCGACCCCAGCCGCGACTCCGCCGGAACGGGGACCGCATCGACGGTGTACGCGGGTGACGCATCCGGGCCCATGATCGGATCCTTCGAGAAGACCAGCCTCGACCGGCTCGACTACTCGGTGATCCGCCCCACCCCCGAATCCGCGCAGCGGTTCACGAACAACGGCGTGCGGGTTCCCGGAGCCGCACCGGTCGCCGTCACCGGCACCGCCGACCCCATCGTGGGCGCCCCCGTCTGCAAGGCAGGCAACACCTCGGGCTTCAACTGCGGAGTCGTCACCGCCACCAACCAGAACGTCAAGGTCGGTGCCCGCGTGCTCGCCGGCGGATTCGCCACCAACCTCTGCGCACTCCAGGGCGACAGCGGCGGCACCATCGTCACCGGCACCCTCGCACTCGGCATCTCGAGCGCGTCGACCGTCGGCGACTACGGCTTCTGCGAGGTCGCCGGCTTCGTCAGCTCGGTCATGGGCCAGACCCCCGAACTGTTCGCCACCCCGATCAACACGATCCTCCGCGACAACCCCGGCATGCGCCTCCGGACGTCGTAGCCGACCGAACCGAAGAGAAGGAGCCCACCTCCCCGGGGAGGTGGGCTCCTTCTCTGTCCTGCCGGGCCCCTGTCAGGCCGCGGGCGCCGGAGCGGGGTTCATCGTCTGGAACACCTGCCAGCCGTTGTAAGCGAGGACGGGGCCCGCAGCGAGGATCGTGCCGATCACGGCACCGGTGCCGGCACCCGCCGTGATGGCGGCCGGGCACGCCGCGATGGTCGACCCCGCGAGGCCGCACCCGACCACCGCACCAACGATCGTGCCGACCAAGGTGCCGACCGTGACCGCAGAGTCGACGCCTTCGGCCAACTTGTCGAGCATCGAGAGATCGATCGGCAGCGGCGGGAGAGCTGGTCCCGCGACATCGACCGGGGTGGACTTCGCCGGGTCGGTCTCGGGTGTGAGCGTCAACTGCCGTCCCTCGACCAGCGGAGCGATCGAGAACTCGCGATCACCGAGTCGGTAGGACAGCGGCAGCGCCTGCAGGACGGTGCCGGCGTCGTTGGTGATCTCGACGAACCGTCCGTCGGACGTCACGTGGAATCCACCGGCGTCGAGAACGGTGACGACCGCGCCACCGTCGATGTGTGCCTCGTACCCGACCGCGTCCTGCGCAGGCGCGGCGTACGACGTACCCGCCCCGACTCCCATTGCGGCGATCATCAGTGCCGATGTTGCGGCAAGCTTCGTGAACTTCATAAGGCTGTCATTTCCGTTCTGTGACTGCCACGAGTGGCCCCCCGACCGAATAGGTATTCGAACCCTGAAGCACTCTCGGCACACTCCCACCTGCGCAAACGAGCCGCGAGAAGCCCTCTGATTCGCGGCGAAGCATAACCCGGCAGAACTCGGAATTGTCACTAATTCATTTCGAAGAATAGATGAACAAACGTCCATATCGCTTTCGGCCCCGATCGCTTCCACGTGAGTTAGGTCTACCTACACGACGTACGTCACACCGGCACCACCTACCGTGAACCGAATCCGCCTTCGAACGACCCGGGGCCCAGCCCGCCCCGCCGCCATTCGGACCGGGCGGTCTGCGCGACTGCGGGGATTTTCGCGAGTAAAGATGCAGGAAGCCGAGCTTCGCGCTATGTTACCGACAAGTATTCCTCACAAGTTACCGGCAGGTAACTTATGGGGCGCTAGGATCTGTGGGCTGACCCCAGGCGGCACGCGTGCTGCCCCGAAACGAAAGGCATCGACATGAATGCCCTGACGATTACGTTGGGCACCGTCGGCGCGCTGCTGAGCCTTGTCTGCTGGGCCTCATTCCTGAGTGGGGCCTGGACCATGGCGAAGACCGTGCAGATCGGTCAGCCGGCGCCCGATCGCTGGCGACCCTTCTTCCCGCGCTTCAAGCAGATGATCGTCGAGTTCATCGCGCACACCCGGATGCAGAAGTTCCGCACCGTGGGCTGGGCGCACTGGCTCGTGATGATCGGCTTCCTCGGCGGCGCGCTGCTGTGGTTCGAGGCCTACGGCCAGACGTTCGATCCCACGTTCCACTGGCCGCTGTTCGGTAACACCTGGGTGTGGCACCTGTGGGACGAGATCCTGGGTATCGGCACGGTGGTCGGCATCCTGACGCTGATCGTCATCCGCCAGCTCAACCATCCGCGCATCCCGGCGCGGCTGTCCCGCTTCAGCGGCTCCAAGTTCGGACCCGCCTACTTCGTCGAGATCGTCGTCCTCATCGAGGGCCTCGGCATGATCATGGTGAAGGCCGGCCGCCTCGCGATGACCGGTCATGCCAACCCGTGGACCGACTTCTTCACGATGCAGATCGCGAAGCTGCTGCCCGCCAGCGCCGTGATGGTCTCCATCTTCGCGTTCGTCAAGCTGATGTCCGGCATGATCTGGCTGTACTTCGTCGGCCGCAACATCACGTGGGGTGTCGCCTGGCACCGTTTCTCCGCGTTCCCGAACATCTACTTCAAGCGTGAGGACGACGGCGACGTCGCGCTCGGTGCCGCGAAGCCGATGATGTCCAAGGGCCGCGCCCTGGACATGGAGAACGTCGACCCGGACACCGACACCCTGGGTGCCGGCCGGATCGAGGACTTCTCGTGGAAGGGCTGGCTGGACTTCACGACGTGTACCGAGTGCGGTCGCTGCCAGTCGCAGTGCCCCGCGTGGAACACCGGCAAGCCGCTGTCGCCGAAGCTGCTGATCATGTCGCTGCGCGACCACGGCTACACCAAGGCCCCGTACCTGCTGGCCGGTGGCCGCAAGGACATGGGTGGCGACGAGGTCGGCCTGGTCGATGCCGAGGGCAACCCGAACGAGGCCGCGCTCGCGAAGATCCCGGAGGCCGCGCGCGCCGAGGCCGAGCGGCCGCTGGTCGGTGAGTCGATCGAGGGCGAGCTGGGCGGCATCATCGACCCCGAGACGCTGTGGTCGTGCACCACGTGTGGCGCGTGCGTCGAGCAGTGCCCGGTGGACATCGAGCACGTCGACCACATCATCGACATGCGCCGCTACCAGGTGCTGATCGAGTCGGAGTTCCCGTCCGAGCTCGCGGGTCTGTTCAAGAACCTCGAGAACAAGGGCAACCCGTGGGGCCAGAACTCCAAGGACCGGCTCAACTGGATCAACGAGATGGACTTCGAGATCCCGGTCTACGGCCAGGACGCGGACTCCTTCGAGGACTACGAGTACCTGTTCTGGGTCGGCTGTGCCGGCGCCTACGAGGACCGCGCGAAGAAGACCACCAAGGCCGTCGCCGAGCTGCTCGCGACCGCCGGCGTGAAGTTCATGGTCCTCGGCGCCGAGGAGACCTGCACCGGCGACTCGGCTCGCCGCGCGGGCAACGAGTTCCTGTTCCAGCAGCTCGCGATGCAGAACATCGAGCTGCTGAACACCGTCTTCGACGGCACCCCGGACAACAAGCGCAAGATCGTCGTCACGTGTGCGCACTGCTTCAACGCGCTGGGTAACGAGTACCCGCAGGTGGGCGGCGTCTACGAGGTGGTTCACCACACGCAGCTGCTCAACCGCCTGGTGCGCGCGAAGAAGCTGGTCCCCGTCGCGAAGCTCGAAGAGGACGTCACCTATCACGACCCGTGCTACCTGGGCCGTCACAACAAGGTGTACGACGCTCCGCGTGAGCTGATGGAGGCGTCGGGCGCGAATCTCAAGGAGATGCCGCGTCACGGCGAGCGGTCCATGTGCTGTGGTGCCGGTGGTGCCCGCATGTGGATGGAGGAGCAGCTCGGTAAGCGCATCAACGTCGACCGCGTCGACGAGGCCCTCACCACCTCGCCCAAGAAGATCGCGACGGGCTGCCCGTTCTGCCGCGTCATGCTCACCGACGGCGTCACCGCCCGACAGGAGCAGGGCCAGGGCGAGGGTGTCGAGGTCGTCGACGTCGCGCAGATGATGCTCGAAACCGTCACGCGTCTCGATCCCGCGCAGCTGACCGCGAACATCAAGGTCGAGCCGCGCGAGAAGGCACCGGTCGCAGCGGCACCGGCCGCCGCGGCTCCTGCTCCCGCTCCCGAAGCTCCGGTCGCCGAGGCCGCACCTGCCGCCGAGGCCGCTCCGGCTGCTGCCGCTGCCCCGGCTGCAGGCAAGGGCCTGCAGATGAAGGGTCTGGGCAAGGCTCCGGGTGCGAAGGCGCCCGGCGGCAAGGGCCTGCAGATGAAGGGCGCCGCCAAGGCACCGGGCGCCAAGGCCGAGGCCGCTGCACCGGCTGCCGAGGCTGCGGCTCCGGCCGCCGAGGCTCCGGCCGCTCCGGTCGCGAAGCCCGGCGGACTCGGTATGAAGGGCGGGGCCAAGGCTCCCGGTGGCAAGGGCCTGCAGATGAAGGGTGCGGCCAAGGCACCCGGCGCGAAGGCTGCCGCACCGGCACCTGCCGCCGAGGCACCGGCTGCCCCCACCGCGCCGGCCGCCAAGCCCGGTGGGCTCGCCATGAAGGGTGGGGCCAAGGCTCCCGGTGGCAAGGGCCTGCAGATGAAGGGCGGGGCGAAGGCTCCGGGTGCGAAGGCTCCGGCCGCTGCACCGGCTGCCGAGGCTGCGGCTCCGATCGCCGAGGCACCTGCGGCCGCCGCACCCGAGGCACCGGCCGCACCTGCTACCGAGGCCAAGCCTGCACCGCAGGCGAAGCCGGGCGGACTGGGCTTCAAGTCCGGCGCGAAGGCACCGGGCGCCCGCAAGGCCGCCCCCGCCGCCGCTGCTGCTCCGGCACCGGCCGCTCCGGCTGCCGAGCCCGCTGCGGAACCCGAACAGCCTGTCGAGGCGCCCGCGCCGAAGCAGGAGGAATCGACGCCGCCCCCGCCGCAGGCCAAGCCCGGCGCGCTCGGCTTCAAGGCCGGCGCCAAGGCACCGGGCCGCAAGAAGTAGTCGCCTGACCACAGCGCCCCCACCGTTCGCGGTGGGGGCGCTGTCGTTTCCTGCGCTCCCCCGCCTCCGGTTGCCGCAGTGTTTGTGCGAGTACCGCACGGCGATTCCGTACCGACAACCCTTGCGACAGCGCGACAACCCCTGCGGCAAAACGTGTTGTCCCCAGCTCTCCCGTTGTCCACAACCCCGTTCGGAAGCGGTGTACGCCGAGCTTCGGTCGACGGAGCCGCCAGCCAGGATGTCGCCATGGATCCACGCATCATCCGCCGCGCCGAAGCGCTGCAGCGCGGCGCGGCCGACTGGAATCTGCAGCATTTGTGCCGGAACGGTTCCTGGCACCGACTCCGGCGCAGCGCCTACGTTTCGGCGGAGACCTTCGCAGTGTTGAGTGCGCGTGAACGCCACCGCCTACGTTCCGTCGCCACGCTCGACGCCGCGTCGCCGGACGCGGTGCTGAGCCACCAGTCGGCGGCGATCGTGCACGGCATCGACATGTGGAACACCCCGCTGTCCACCGTCCACCTCACTCGCAACCGCCAGTCCGGCGGCAGTCGCACCGCGCTTCGACACGTGCACTGCACGTCGCTGCTCCCCGGCGAGTCGACGCGGATGGACGGCCTGCGGGTGACCACGGCCGCGCGCACGATTGTGGACCTGATACGAACGCTGCCGTTCGAGCAGGGCGTCGTCGCGGGCGATCACGCACTCCGTTCGGGACTGTGCTCATCCGCTGATCTCGCTGCCACGGATCCCCGAACCTCCCGGCGCACGGTTGCCGGCGTTCTCCGACTGCTCGACGGACGATCCGAGTCCGTCGGCGAATCGCGGAGTCGGGTGCTGATGATCCGCGAGCAACTCCCGATCCCGGACTGCCAGCCGACGCTCTACTCGGCCGACGGAAGCTTCCTGGGTCGGGTCGACTTCCTGTTCACCGAGCAGGGCGTCGTCGGAGAATTCGACGGGCGGTCGAAGTACGGCCGTCTCGCTCCCGACGGCCGGGTCCCCGAAGACGTGGTGTGGGCGGAGAAGTTGCGTGAGGATGCGATCCGCGGCGCCGGATGGGAAGTGGTGCGCTGGGTGTGGGACGAACTGGCGACACCTCGCGTCGTCGTCGAGCGCATCCTCGCGGCCGTCGATCGCGCCCGCCGGCAACCGCAGGGACGTGTCGAACCCACGTTGCGCCCGTGACGTCGCAGGGGTTGTGTGAGCGCCGCACGGCTTGTCAGCAGTGCATCGGCCTGCGGGATTCCCACAACCTTTGCGGCGACACCCGACCCTACGGCCGCCACAGCTCCAACCGCGCCACGCCCGGGGTCTCGAAGCCGAGGACCTGTCCGTAGAACGACAGCTCCGCTTCGCGCGCGCTGACGATCGTCTCGAGTTTCCGGAATCCGTGGGACTCTCCCTCGTAGGCGAGGTACGCGTGGGGGATCCCCTTGTACAGCAGCGCACTCCGGAACCGCTCGGCCTGCGACGGCGGGACGATCGGATCGGACAGGCCCTGCAGCAGCAGAACCGGGCAGGAGAGCCCGTCGACGTTGTTGACCGGCGCGCGTTGCGCGTACAGGTCGGCGGACTCCGGTAGCGGTCCGATGAGGCCGTCGATGTAGCGGGACTCGAAGTCGTGGGTCTCCTTCACGAACTCGACCAGTTCGGCGACGCCGTAATACGAGACACCACAAGCGAACACGTCGGACGTGGTCAGGGCGGACAGCACGGTCCAACCGCCCGCGGAGCCACCCTCGATCGCGAGGCGCGCGGGATCGGCCAGACCGGCGTCGGCGAGCCCACGCACGGCGGCAACGGTGTCCTCGACGTCGACGACACCCCACTGTCCGCGGAGCCGGTTGCGGTACTCGCGGCCGTACCCGCTCGAGCCGCCGTAGTTGACGTCGACGACGCCGATGCCGCGGCTCGTGAAGTAGGCGTAGACCAGGTGCACGGCGGGTGTGACGTGCGCGGTGGGACCGCCGTGCACGAAAGCGATGTACGGCGGCAGTTCCCCTTCGGGGGCTGCGTAGTTCGGGTTCCGCGGGGCGTAGGCGATCGCGTGGACCTCGCGTTCGGGGCCTTGGAAGGTCAGGGACTGGGCCTCGGGCAGGTAGGCGATGTCCGGCAGGTCGTCGACCGACAGCCGTACGTCGGTGAGTGTGCCGCTGTCGAGGTCGAGCAGTCGCAGCCCGGATGCAATGCGAGCTCCCCCGCAGCGCAACAGGATCTGCCGTCCCTCGACGTCCGCGATCTGCACCGACGAGAAACCGTCGAGCGGGATGTCGTGGAGCGCACCGGTGGTGGGATCGAGCAGGGCGAGGGTGTCGGTGCCGACCGTGCGGGTGGTCAGCACGGTGCCGTCGCCGAGGTCGGTGTACCAGCGGGCGCCGAGCTGCCACAGCGGGGCACCGAAGTCGGCGTCCGTCGGGCAGATCGGTGTGGCGGTGCCGTCGCCGAGCGCAACGCGGTGGAGGTTCCACCAGCCGCTGCGGTCGCTGATCACGTGCAGTGTCGCGTCGTCGACCCATTCGGGCTGCAGGACGGATTCCTCGGCGCCGCCGAGCAGGACGTCGACCCGACCGGTCGCGAGCGTCAGCACACGCAGTTCGGTTCCGTCCCAGGGCATCTGCGGGTGATTCCAGGCGATCCAGGCCAGCCGGGTCCGGTCCGGGGACAATCGCGGGTAGGCGAGGAAGTCCGAGCCGCCGACGATCGACCGCACCGCGGGTGGGTTGTCCTGGGCCGATCCGTCGAGCGGCACCGCACAGATGTCGCGGAACACCGATCCGCTGACATGACGCTCCCGGACACACCACACCTCGTCGCCGACGATCGTGAGGTCGCCGTAGCGGTCCGAGGACAGTGGGGGCGACATCGGCGTGATCGGAACCGGCGCGACGTCGACGCACGGATCGAACCGGTACAGCCGCTGGTCGCTGAACTCCGCGAACACCAGCACCGAGTCGCGTGCCACCGTCCAGGCTGCGCCGCCGTATTCGTGGACCCGGGTGCGGGCATTCCACGGCACCGGCAGGACGTCGACCGGGTCACCGTCGGGTCCGCGTCGGCAGATCGCGGTCCGGCCGCTCTCGGTGGGACGCTGCTCCGACCACCACACCTGGTCGCCGACGAACCGAGCTGCGTCCACCGGGTGGCCGCCGACCGCGAGGTCGATCGCCGCGATGGGCGACGTCCACGAGCCGTAGGGGGCGACAGTCCGAGCGACAGATGTCATGCGCACACCCTAACCAGGAACATCGCGGGGGCACCGCCGCGCGACGTACCGTTTCCTCATGCCCGCGCAGCTGCCACCGCGGTTCACCGACGCCCTGATCGCCCGCATGGCGACGGTGGCCGAGGACGGCGCGCCGCACGTGGTGCCGGTGGTCTTCGCGGTGCTCGGAGGGACGATCTACACCGCAGTCGACGACAAACCCAAGAGCACCCGGCGGCTGCGCCGGCTCGCGAACATCACCGCGACTGGGCGTGTGAGCCTGATCGTCGACCACTACGAGGACGACTGGACGCGGCTGTGGTGGGTCCGGGTCGACGGCTCTGCACGGATCCTGTCCGGCGGCAGCGGCGAGGGCCGGTCCGCGATCGACGCGTTGGTCGCCAAGTATCCGCAGTACCGATCGATGCGTCCGGCCGGCCCGGTCGTGGCCGTCGACGAGGTTCGGTGGCGGGCGTGGTCGGCGTCGTGAGCCCGGCGGTGTCCGTCTCCACGTGCGCCGGCGAGCGCCACCCGGACGCATCCAGACACCCACGATCAGTGCCTCCACCAGTGCGAACACGCTCGATTCGGACGCCGCTCCGGGGTGGCCTCTCGTGGGCGGCCGATTTCCGTTTGCGCGCGAGTGGAATCATGGTTGCGTGAGCACTCCAGATTCCGTCCGCAACCGTCGGCCGCAGCGCGCTCTCGAGCAGTCCACCAAACTGCAGAACGTGCTGTACGAGATCCGCGGGCCGGTGCATGCGCACGCGGCGCGGCTGGAGTCCGAGGGGCACCGGATCCTCAAACTCAACATCGGCAATCCCGCCCCGTTCGGTTTCGAGGCGCCCGATGTGATCATGCGCGACATGATCGCGGCTCTGCCCTACGCGCAGGGCTATTCGGAGTCCAAGGGCATCCTGTCCGCGCGCCGCGCGATCGTCACGCGGTACGAACTGGTGCCCGGCTTCCCCGAGCTCGACGTCGACGACATCTACCTCGGCAACGGCGTCTCGGAACTCATCACCATGACGATGCAGGCACTGCTGGACGACGGTGACGAGGTCCTGATCCCGGCTCCGGACTACCCGTTGTGGACCGCGATGACGAGCCTGTCGGGCGGCACCCCGGTGCACTACCTGTGTGACGAGCAGAACGACTGGAACCCGGACATCGCGGACATCGAGTCGAAGATCACCGAGAAGACCAAGGCGCTGCTGGTCATCAACCCGAACAACCCGACGGGCGCCGTCTACTCGGCTGAGGTGCTCTCGCAGCTCGTCGACCTGGCCCGCAGGCACCAGCTGCTGCTGCTGTCGGACGAGATCTACGACAAGATCCTCTACGACGACGCCAAGCACATCTCGCTGGCCACGCTGGCGCCCGACATGCTGTGCCTGACGTTCAACGGCCTGTCCAAGGCGTACCGCGTCGCGGGCTACCGCTCCGGCTGGGTCGCCATCACCGGCCCGAAGGACCACGCGGCCGGCTTCCTCGAGGGCCTGGATCTGCTGGCGTCCACGCGCCTGTGCCCCAACGTCCCCGGTCAGCACGCCATCCAGGTGGCGCTCGGCGGGCACCAGAGCATCGAGGACCTGATCCTGCCGGGCGGCCGCCTGCTCGAGCAGCGTGACGTCGCGTGGGAGCGGCTCAACATGATTCCGGGCGTCTCGTGCGTCAAGCCGCGCGGCGCGCTGTACGCGTTCCCCCGGCTGGACCCGAACGTGTACGAGATCCACGACGACGAGAAGCTCGTGCAGGACCTGCTGCTGCAGGAGAAGATCCTGATGGTCCAGGGCACCGGCTTCAACTGGCCCGATCACGACCACCTGCGCATCGTGACGTTGCCGTGGGCGCGGGATCTCGCGGTGGCGATCGAGCGGTTCGGCAACTTCCTGTCCGGCTACAAGCAGTAGCTATCCAAACCTGTCGGTCGGCTTGATCCAGGTGCGTTCGAAACGTCGGAAGCACCTGCATCCGAACGTGATCCACATCGCCGTGTGATGCCCCGACACGCTGTGCCACCCCAACCCTGCGGGATCGCCGCGATATGGGTAGATTGACCGATTGGCACCTCCGAGTGCCCGTTAAGCGCCTCGTCTTGCCCCTCCCCCCCTGGGCGACGAGGTACCGGTGGCGGGGACGACCCCCCCTGCTCCCCGCCACCGTCGCTTCGCACCAGCACCGCTAGCCTGATGCGGTGCAGAGGCCCCTCCGATGACATCCGACGCCCGTCACGGCCACGGCCACGGCCACTTCGAGGGCCCGGTTCCGGTGGGCCCGACCGCTGCCCGTGTCGTAGTCGGACTCCTCGTCGCGATCGCCGTCGCCGTCGTCGCGGCAGCCGCGATCCTGTGGCCGGGCAAGCAGCACATCGAGATCCCGCTGCCGTTCCAGAACGCGGGTGGTGGAGCCGTCACCACCGAGGCCGGTACCGTCGTCGCCCAGGACATCGCACCGTGCGGCAGCCCGTCTGCGGGCAAGGCGTTTCCGGGTGAACCCACACCTCCCCCGACCGGTAGTTCGTTCGACTGCCGCCGCAGCGTGGTGACGATCGACTCCGGCCCCAACGAGGGGACGCGCACGCTCCTCGAGATCGTGCCCGGTCCGGGGCAACCGAATCTGAGCGTCGGTGGGCACATCCGGCTTGTCCGACAGACGGATTCGTCCGGCACCCCGATCTACTCGTTCAACGACTACGCGCGTGGGCTGCCCTTGTTACTCGTCGTCGCAGCGTTCGCGGTCGCGATCATCGCGGTTGCCCGGTGGCGGGGCGCACGCGCGCTGCTCGGACTCGGGATCACCTTCGGCGTTCTCGTCGTCTTCACCCTGCCGGCATTGCTCGACGGAAAGCCGGCGATGCCCGTCGCTCTCGTGTCGGGCGCGGCGATCCTGTACGCCGTGCTGTACCTGGCGCACGGCGTCAATCTGCGCACCAGCGCAGCCCTGCTCGGCACACTGGCTTCGATGCTCGTGGCAGCCGTGCTGTCCGCCGTCGCGATTCGGATGACGCATCTGACCGGGCTGTCCGAGGAACAGAACACCGACGTACAGGCCTACATCCAGCAGGTCAGCATCACCGGACTCCTCCTGGCCGGCTTCATCATCGGCTCGCTCGGTGTGCTGAACGACGTCACGATCACGCAGGCGTCGGCAGCCTTCGAGATCGCTTCGATGGACGAGACCGCTTCCAGACGAACCATCTTCACCTCCGCGATGCGGGTGGGACGCGACCACATCGCGAGCACGGTCTACACGCTGGTGCTGGCGTACGCCGGCGGTGCACTTCCCCTGCTGCTGCTGTTCAGCGTCGCGGGCGGACCCGTCAGCGACGTCCTGACCGGTGACGCCGTGGCGATCGAGATCGTCCGCTCGTCGGTCGGCGGCATCGCGCTCGCACTCTCGGTCCCCCTCACGACCGGGATCGCGGCACTCCTTGCCCGCCCCCGACCGGCCGGTCCGTCACCGCGGCGACGTGCGGGTGGGCGGCACGCCCGCTGATCGCCGCGACGTCGGAGTCACGGAAGGGGCAGCAGGGGCTGCAGGGGTGCCAGATCCACCGGCGGCACCGGCAACTGTGGGAGCTGCGGCAGCGACGGAATCGGTGGCAGCGACGGAAGCTCGGGTAGCTCCGGGATCTCCCACCAGCGTGGCGGATCGGCCGGACGAGGCTGGACCTGCGCGCGCGGTGCCGAGGCACCCCCGCCGCCACCGACCGGCTGCGACGCGCCCGGCTCGGGCGGCGGCGTCGTCGGCGCCTCGGACGGCGGCGTGGACGACGGAAGCGAGGTCGGGGCGGTCGTCGAAGAACTCGACGGTACCGAGGTCTTGGTGTCGGCGGTGGCCGCGGCGTCCGATCCGAAAAGCGAACCGCCGTATCCCAGCCCGAAGCCCACAGCGGCGATGACGACGAGCGCGGCTCCTGCGATACCGGCGCCGCTGATCTGACGCCGCGAGACCGCACGCCGGTGCCGCCCACGCGCGGTGGACGGTCGCGGCTGCACCGGTCGGATCACCGATACCGGGCTCGCGAGCAACGCGGCACCCCGGGCAGCCGCCAGTTCCGGCGCGTCCGGTACCACGATCGGCAGACCGAGCCTCCGCTCGAGCACGTCCCGCACCGCCGGGAGCCGGGCCCCACCGCCGAGAAGCACGACGGCGTCCGGCCTGTGCCCGGACTGCACGATCAGTTCGATCATCAGGTCTGCCGAGCGCTCGATCGCGGGAACCGCGACGCCGTCGAATGTTTCACGTGGCAGTCGGATCAGGTCGTCGCCGCGCAGGGCTCCGGTGCGCTCCGCTGCCGCGACCGCGCCGGTCCATCGGTCGACCACGCTGACGGTCAGTCCCGAACTGCCGAGGTCGTAGAGCACCACCGTCCGGAACCCCGCCGTACCGTCGGTGCGCCGCAGCTCCTCGAGCACCGCGGTCGCCTCGGGCACGAGGCGAAAGCCTGTGACACCCTGCCGTCGCATCGCGGCGTCGAGCGCAGCGGCCTGGGCCTCGTCGCCGTAGGAGACACCGACTCCGACCGCGGATCCCGACTCGGCAGCATCCGCGAGGATCACGCCGACCGTCTGCGCCGCCAGCTCCTCGGCGACATGCCCACCCACCTCGATCGCCTGATGTTCGAACTCGCCGGATCCATCCGAGGAGTCGGACCGCACCAGACGAACGAAGCCGGTCCCCACCGACACTCCCAGAACCCCACCCATGAGCCGCCTTCGATCGTGGTCGCCAACGGTCGACGCGCGAGCCGCGTGCTGGACGAGCCGAGTCTATACAGCCGCGCCTAGACTCACCCCCATGCAATTGCTGTTCGTCTGCACCGGCAACATCTGCCGGTCCCCCAGCGCAGAGCGGCTCACCGCCGCCTGGTCGGCCCGCACCGGACGGACCGATCTCACCGCATCCAGCGCCGGGACCCGCGCTGTCGTCGGCGGCCCCATGGAACCGACAGCAGCACAGGTCCTTTCGAATCTCGGCGGTACCGCCGACGGATTCGTGGCACGCCAGTTGAACCCCGCGATCGCGGGGACCGCCGATCTGATCCTGACGATGACCGAATCCCACCGCGATGCAGTGCTGCGCATGGCACCCCGTCAACTCAAGCGCACGTTCACGCTGCTCGAGGCGGCCCATCTGGCGCGAGCGACCGGGACGGCGACCGTCGCCGAACTCGCGTCGGTCCGAGGCACGGTTTCCCGACCCGACGACGCCGACGTCCCCGACCCGATCGGCCGGAGCGCGATCGTGTTCGGGGACATCGGCAGCCAGATCGACCAGGCCCTACTCGACCTTCTGCCCCGCCTGCGCCACTAGCGGCGCGGGTTCGACCTTCGCCGCGGCCGCTTCCACCTTCTGCACCGGCGCATCCGAGTCGTAGTAGTACTTGTATTCGTACGCCCCCTTCCCCTTTGCCGGCGTCATCGTCAGGATCGTGCCGAGGACGGTCGCGCCCACGCTGCGCAGGTTGCCGATCGCCCGCGAGACCTGTTCACGCTTGGTCTGTCCGTGCTTCACCACGACCAGTGCGCCGTCCACCTTCACGGCCAACACTGCCGCATCGGTCACCGGCAGGAGCGGAGAGGCGTCGATGATGACGAAATCGAAACGCGAACGTAGATCGGAGAGCAACTTCTCGGCATGCGTGGAACCGAGCAACTCGCTCGGATTCGGCGGCAACGGACCGGATGCGAGGACCGAGACGTTCGGGAACGGCGTGGACTGCAGCACGTCGTCGATGTCGGCCTGCCCGGCCAGCACGGTGCTCATCCCGACCGACCCGATCAGATCGAGGTACTTCGCGATTCGCGGGCGACGCAGATCCGCGTCGACGAGGACCACCGAATAGCCTGCCTCCGCAATCGCGAGCGACAAGTTGATCGCCGTCGTCGTCTTACCCTCCCCGGGAAGCGAACTGGTGATCGCGATGACACGGGGCGGGTTGTCGACCTCGAGGAACTGCAGATTCGTGCGCAGCTCACGGAACGCCTCGGCGCTGCCCGAGTACCCGTCCTGGAACGCGATGGCGGCCTTCTCTTCCCGGTCCTTGTCGAACGGCACCGTACCCACCAGGCCGACGCCGGCAAGCTCATCGAGCACCTCGCGGGTCTTCACGGTGTTGTCGAGGCGGTCGCGCACGACGGCGAGGGCGATGCCGATCAACAAGCCGATCAGGAAGCCGAGCCCGAGGTTGCGCTTCACCTTCGGACTGATCGGCTCAGCGGGCACCTTGGCCGCCTCGACGACACTCGCCTTGGCCACGGGCGTTCCCCCGCGCGTGTCCGACTCCAGGCTCTCGATGGTGGAGGTCAGCGCGACGGCCACGGCATCGGCCAGGTCTCGCGCGAGGACCGGATCGGTGTCGGTGACGGTGACGTCGAAGAGCACCGTGTTGACCACCGGAGTGGCTTTGACCCTGGCGGCCAGATCGGAAGGCGCGATGTCCAATCCGAGTGCGCCGATAGCCTTCTCCACGACCTCCTGTCCCGTCGCCAGCTTCGCGTAGGACGTCACGCGCTGCTGGGAGAACTGCGCACCCTGCATGGCCTCCATCACCGACGACCCACTGGTGGAGACGAACAGTCGGGCCTTGGCCGCATACACCGGCGTCGCGACGAGCGATGCGACGAGCGCCGCAACCACCGCCACTGCTGTGACCGCCACGATTATCCGCCACCGTGCCAACACGATACGGACGTAGTCTTGAATCTCCACCCCACACACTCCTGTCAGATCAGGCGACCATTGCCTGCTCGAAAATCTTCTTCCGGCCCCGTACCGCTCTCACGTCATCAGGAAACCTCCGGCCTGCAGTGACCCCGCGGGTCCCGGGTTCGAAGTTCCGCCGCGAGGATCGGACCGATCACCGCCAGTGCCGTCGGTGCCGTCATCTCGGCGTGAGTGCAGTCGACAGACACCTCCCGCACCTTCCCCGTCACGTAGGCATCCCACTGCCGAGGCGCGGCGACGCCTTCCCGACAGTCTTTCGCTGCTGTGAAGAATACGAGATCCCCGGTGAATACGCGCGGGCGATGACGTCGCACCAAGCTACTGGCGAGTAGCGAGTTCTCGTGCATGGCAGCGATACTGGCCGCGGACAGGAATGCGAACGGACTCTCGGCACGGCGCAGAAGTTCGGTCGCGCGGTCGGGATCGAGGTCCTGTGGCTCCCCGGTGAGGTCCAAGGACGGCTCGAGTTCGGCCAGCAGATCGATCACATCGTGTCCGGCGGATTCCATGCCCTCGCTCACCTCGACGAGGCTGTCGAGAGCGGCGAGGAGAGCCACCGATTCTCCGCTGTCCTGCAGCGCGGTCGCGATCGCGTGTGCAATCACACCGCCGAGGGACCAGCCGACGAGGGAGTAGGGGCCGTGCGGCTGGATCCGGCGGATCTCTCGGACGTAGCCGGCCGCCAGGTCCGCTATCTCTCCCGGGAACCGCAGGCCGACATCGAGTCCCGGCGCCTGGAGGCCGTACACGGGTTGGTCCCCGCCCAGGTGCTGCACCAGGCCGGCGTAACTCCATGCGACTCCGGCCGCCGGATGCACGCAGAACACCGGAGGTCGTGTTCCGTTGGTCTGCAGAGGAAGAACGCTCCCCAACGCGCCGGACGTCCAGTGCGGCGAACTCTCGATCGACTCGGCAAGGCGGGCGGGAGTTGCATCCGGGAACATCAGCGACACCGGCACCGGGCGATCGAGTTGCGCCGACAGCAGGGTGACCACCTGCAGAGCGCCCAGCGACGTTCCGCCCGCGTCGAAGAATCCGGTGTCGCGTCCCACCGAGCCGCCCCCGAGTACCTCCGCGAACACCGACGCCACGGTCCGCTCCGTCGCGGTGATCGGAGGTGCCGCTGTCGCCACGACGGGAAGCGGCAGGTCCGCGAGCGCGGCGCGATCCACCTTGCCGTTGACGGTGAGCGGAAGTTCGTCGACGGCGACGAACGCAGCGGGAATCAGATTGCGCGGTAGCCGAAGTGACAACTGCCGCCGGAGGTTCCCGATCGTGTCGGTCTCGTCGACGCCGTCGGCGAGTACCACGTACGCAACCAGGCGCTCACCTCGCAACAGTGTCACCGAGGCGGCCACGGACCGGTATCCACCGAGCATCGCGTCGATCTCCGACGGCTCCACCCGCACGCCGGCGACCTGGACCTGATCATCCGAGCGACCGATGAAACGGAGATCTCCGTCGGTCCCCACCCGGACCCGGTCGCCCGTGCGGTACAGACGCCCGCCCGCGGTGCCGTGCGGGTCGGCGACGAATCGGCTCGCGGTGAGGTGCGGCATCCGGCGGTATCCCCGGGCGAGACCGGGACCGGCCAGGTACAGGTCCCCGATCGCCCCGGGCGGGGTCGGACGGAGTCGGTTGTCGAGGACTTCTGCCCTGACCCCGCGGATCGGTGCCCCGATCGGGACCGGGGTTCCGGCTTCGAGCTCGCGCAGAGCGCCGGTGCCCGTCGCCATGATCGTGACCTCACTCGGACCGTAGGCGTTGAAGAATCGACGAGCCGGAGCCCACCGTCGCACCTGCTCCGGAGGGCAGACGTCCCCTGCACTGATCAGGACCTTCAACGTTTCCAGACCGCCGGGCTCGAGCGACTCCAGGACAGCCGGGGTGACGACCGCGTGACTCACTCTCTCCTCGACCAGCAGTCGGTGCAGACCGGCACCGCCGAACTCGTTCCCGCCGGCGATCACCGAGGTCGCCCCGTTGGCCGCTGCCATGATCAGCTCGAACACCGACGCATCGAAGCTGGGTGACGCGACCTGCAGGACACGGGAGTCCGGTGTGATGCCGTACCGCTCACGCTGTTCCGCCACCAGATTCGCCAGCCCCCGGTGCGTGACGGCTGTGCCCTTCGGGACTCCGCTGGTGCCCGACGTGTAGATGACGTAGGCCATCTGATCGAGGTGTACCCCGGTTGGCCGGTGACACGGACCGGCCGACGGAGGCAGGTCGCGGTCGAGGAGGATCCAGCCCGGCTCGTCGGGCAACCCGCCCGCGTGCAGGGAGGACGTCAGCCCGGCGACCGCCCCGGAGTCGGCAAGCATCAAGGCGATTCGTGCAGCCGGATGGCGCGGGTCCACCGACAGGAAGGCGGCGCCGGACTTCGCCACCGCCCACATCGCGACCACGAACTCGACCGATCGGTCGAAGGCCAGCGCGACGACGGTCTCCGGACCGGCACCCCGCGAGACGAGGCTCCCTGCCACGCGGTCCGACCAATCATCGAGGTCGCGGTACGACAGGTCGACCCCGTTGCACCGCACCGCGACCCGCTCGCGGTGCGCATCTGCCGCGGCCCGCAGCATCGCCGGGAGCGTGCCCTCTGGCGAGTCCGTCACAGCGAGCGATCGCCCGCCCGCCACCGACGTGCCGCCCAGGTCGACGTCGCCGACAGCGATCGTCGGATCGGCGAGGACGGCGTCGAGCATCCGGCCGAAAGCGTCGACCAGCCGTGCGGCGGTACGGGCTGTGAACACGTCGGTCGCGTAGCCGAGCCGGACGTCGAGCCCGGTCGCACCCTGCGTCACGTCGAGCTCGAGGTCGAACCGGATGGCATCGGAGTCGAGTTCGACGGGTTCGATTGCGCTGCCCGACAGCCCCTCCGGATAAGCCCCGGCTTCCGCGCCGAACGTCAGCATCACCTGCACGAGGGGGTGGTGCGTGGTGACGCGACCGGGACGCATCGCCTCGACCACGCGGTCGAACGGCACCTCGCTGTGAGCGAAGGCGCCCAGATCCGCGTCACGCACCACTGCGAGGAGCTCCCCGAACGATGCATCGGTGTCGACGTCGGTACGCAGCACGATCGTGCCCACGAACATGCCCACCATGTCGTCGAGTTCACGCGGACCGCGACCGGCGGTCGGCGTTGCGACCGCGACGTCGGCGATGCCCGCGTACCGGGCGAGCACGGCCACCCATACCGCGTGCACGACCATGAACTGGCTGACGCCGTGCGACCGCGCCAGGTCCATGAGTGACCCCGAGTCGGTGGAGAACTCGCGACGCTCCGTGGCGCCGCGGTGTGTCGGCGGCCCCGATCGGAGCCGATCCCACGGCAGCGGCAGCCGCTCGGGCATGCCGTCGAGGGCGCGGACCCAGTAGTCGAGGCTACGCGCGACCACCGATTCCGGATCGTCCTCGGATCCGAGCATTTCGGTACTCCACACGCTGTAATCGCCGTACCCCACGACCAGCGGTGTCCACGACGGCGCCCGCCCCGCGGACCGAGAGCGGTACGCGTCGACCAGATCGCGGCCGAACGGCCCCATCGACCACCCGTCGGCTGCCATATGGTGCAACTCCACGACGAGCAGGGCCACGTCGACGTCCTCGGAGATCACGGCGATCCGCAACGGTGTCTCGCTGGTGAGGTCGAACGCCCTCGGCGCCGGCACTACGTCACGATCGACGATCGACACCGACGAGGACGCGAGTATCACCTGGTGGGGGCCGTCGGCAGTGTCGGGGTAGACCGTCCGGAGGGTCTCGTGGCGTTCCACCACATCGGCAACGGCGAGGTTCAGTGCCGCACGATCGAGCCGGCCCCGAACACGAAGACCGAACCTGATGTTGTACTCCGTCGACCCGGGATCCAGGCGATTGACCAGCCACAGTCGACGCTGCTGGGGCGCCAGCGGGATCCGGTCACCACCTCGCGGTTGCGAGCGTGGGATCGGATGCACCGACGCTGTACCCTTGTCGCGCAGCGCAATCGCCAGGCCCCTCGCGGTCGGATGGTCGAACAGGTCCCGCACGGCGATCCGGCGACCCGATGCCGCCTGGATCCGGGCAACCACGGAAGTGGCGGACAGCGAACTGCCGCCCAGGGCGAAGAAGTCGCCGTCGACGCTGACCGCAGGCAGTGCGAGCACGTCCGAGAAGGCCTCGACGATGGTCTGCTGGAGGGCATCACCCGCTGCGACCCAGTGTTCGATTCCTCGCCGTCCACCCGGTAGCGCCGACACGTCGAGCTTCCCGTTGCCGGTCAGCGGGATCTCGTCGAGCACCTCCACACGCGAGGGCACCAGGTGCTTCGGCAGGACCGCGGCGGCGAACTTCCTGACCTCCGCCGGATCCGGGTTCTCGCCGGTGCGCGCAGCCACGTACGACACCAGGACGTCCCGTTCGAGTACGGTGCGCGCGAGCGCGATCCCGGAATGGCCGACGAGCACGCTGTCGATTTCTCCCGGCTCGACTCGATATCCCCGGACCTTGATTTGGCTGTCGGTGCGCCCGATGTACTCCAGACCGCCTCGACGGCCCCAACGCACGCGATCGCCGGTGCGGTACATCCGCTCGCCGGGCGCACCGTAGGGATCGGCCACGAACCGGGATGCGGTCACGGCGAGGTCACCGAGGTAGCCGCGGGCCAGCCCGGTTCCTGCCAGATACAGTTCGCCGATCACCCCACGCGGGACGGGTCGCAGGCGGCCGTCGAGGACCATGACGCCGGTTCCCGGAACGGGTGCCCCGATTCCCACGGACCGCCCGGGCCGAACCAGTGCCGCCGTCGCGACCACGGTGGCCTCGGTCGGACCGTACGCGTTGACCATCGAGCGGGTGTCCCCGGCAGCCCATTCCTGCACCAGCTCGGGCGGACACAGCTCGCCGCCGACCGCGACCGTCTCGAGCCCCGGCAGACCGGTGGGATCGACGGTCGCGAGCGCGGACGGCGTGGACAGCAGGTGTGTGACCCGCTCCTCCCGCACCAGCCGCGTCAACTCGGTTCCACCGAATCGTCCGGGCGGGGCGAACACCAGCGTCGCCCCCGATCCCAGAGCCAGGATCACCTCCAACAGCGCGGCATCGAAGTTTGCCGAGTAGTTCTGCAGGACCACTGAATCCGGGCCGACGCCGTAGTGCGTCACGGCGAGTGCGGCCAGTGCGCTCAATCCGACATGCGACACCACGACGCCCTTGGGGCGGCCCGTGGAACCCGACGTGTAGACGATGTACGCGGGGTGCTGCGCACGCAACGGGTGGACGCGGTCGCCGTCGGTGACCGGGGCCTGCGATGCCCCCACGAGGGCGTCGATCGTCACCCACTCGGCCGTGCCCAGGGGTTCGTCCGGCAGGACGTCCGCAACGGCGATCGCGGCACCGCTGTCCGCCAGCAGGTACTCGATCCTGGCGGGCGGGTACTCGGGGTCGATCGTGACGAACGCGCCGCCGGCCTTGCTCACCGCCCACATGGCGGTGACCCACTCCGGTGAACGCCCGAACACGAGCGCCACCACGGTCTCCGGCCCCACCCCGCGGCGGATCAGTTCGCGGGCAATCCGATTGGAGAGGGAATCGAGGCGCGCGTAGCTCGTCTCCCAGCCGTCCGCACGAAGCGCCGTCGCATGACGTCCCGCCGCGACCCCCGCCGAGAACACGTCGGGCAGCAGAACGGCCGTCGGCGCACTGCCACCCGAGTTCCGGGCGATCTCGCCGGGAAACTCGATGTCGCCGACGACGCAGTGCGGATCCGCCACGAACGCGTCCAGAACCTGTTCGAGGGTCTCCACGAGGTTCGCCGCCGTCGACTCGTCGAAGAGATCCGCCGAATAGCCCAGAGCAACAGAGAGACCGACCGGCCGATCTCGATCATCCCGGTCGTCCGTCACCGAGAACTCCAGATCGAACCGTGCCGACTCGGGAGTCAGATCGACCATGTCCACGGCTACCTCGTCCAGTGTCGCGGTCACCGCCGGCAGGTTCTGGAACGCGAGGAACACCTGGAACAGCGGGTGCGCACCCTCCACGCGCGGCGGGTCGACCGCCTCCACCACCTGCTCGAACGGCAGGGTCGAGTGGTCGAAGGCGGTGAGGTCGCCGTCCCGAATCTCCGCGAGGAGCCGGGGCAGCGACATCGCCGGATCGATCCGGCTGCGCAGCACCACGGTGTTCACGAACATGCCGACGGCGGTGTCCAGTTCGGGTGCACCTCGACCCGAGACCGAGGTGCCGATCGCGACGTCCCGCGCGGCGCCGAGCCGTGCGAGTACCACGGCCAGTGCTGCGTGCACGACCATGAACAGGCTGACTCCGTGTTCGTGTGCCAGGTCGAGCAACGCCCGGTGCCGGTCCGCGGCGAGACGTTTCCGGTGCAACCCGCCCCGGAAGGTCGAGCGGTCGGGTCGTGGGCGGTCGGTTGGTGGCGTGGAAAGCGCCGGCAGCCCCCGTAGGACCCCGCGCCAGTGGTCCCGTTCCCGGGCAGCCGTCGAATCGGAATCCTCGGGCACACCGAGCAGGGCGATCCGTCCCAGGGTGTGGTCCGCGTACTGGGCGGGCGCGGCGTCCCACCTGGGCGCCTCGTTCACACAGCGCGCGGAGTACGCGTGCGCGACGTCCCCGGCGAGCGGTGCGAGCGACCATCCGTCGAACGCGATGTGGTGGACGACGACCACCAGCAGATGATCGTCCGCGGCAGCGCGCAGCAGTACGGTACGGACCGGCGGTGCGGCGGCGAGGTCGAAGCCTTCCGCGGCCAGGACGCCGGCCCGGGCCTCGAACTCGTCCGCGGCCGCCTCGCGCACCTCGAGGTCCACCGGCCCCGGACGATGCACACGCTGACTGGGTCCGTGTGTGTCTGCGGGGTAGGAGGTCCGGAGGATCTCGTGCCGCGCGTACACGTCACCGATCGCCGTCGTCAGGGCCTCGGTATCGAGGCTGCCACGCATCCGCAGGCCGAACGCGATGTTGTAGACGGCAGACCCGGGATCCAGGCGGTCGAGCAGCCACAGTCGCTGCTGCGGCGGTGACAGCGGGACGACGTCCGGCCGCGGCGGCGCCACAGCAATGGAACCGGCCTGCGGCGCCTCCGCCAACCGAGCGGCGAGCGCCTCGACCGTGGGGTGCTCGAAGACATCCCGCACCGAGATGTGCACGGGCAGTTGATCACGCAGCCGGCCGACCAGCCGCGTGGCCCCGAGAGAGCTTCCCCCCGAGAGGAAGAAGTCGGTGTCGACGCCCTCGACGCGTGCCCCGAGAACCTCGGTGAATGCTCCGGCGACGGCAATCTCCCACCGCCCTGCCGGCTCACGGCCCGCCCCGACGTCGAGCACCGGCGCCGGCAGCGCCGCGTAGTCGACCTTCCCGTTCACCGTCAACGGCAGCGCGTCCACCCGGATCACGGTTGTCGGCACGAGCGGCGCCGGCAGCGTCCGGCGCAGCGCCGTGCGCACGTCCTCGAGTTCGACGTCGGACGAGGCCGCGATGTACGAGACGAGAATCCGCTCACCCGCCGAACCCGGCGTCGTGACCGTCGCCGCCGACCGGACCCCCGTGTGGGCGGTCAGCACGGCATCCACCTCGGCCGGGTCGATGCGGTGCCCTCTGAGCTTGATCTGACGGTCGGCACGCCCGACGAAGACGATGCCATCGGTGCTGCGGCGCACCAGATCTCCCGTCCGGTACATGCGCACACCGGTGTCCCGGGGGTGAGCGACGAAGCTGGCCGCGGTGGCCGCGGTTCGCCGGTGGTAGCCCCGCGCCAACTGGTTGCCGGCGAGGTACAACTCGCCTGTCGCCCCGACCGGAACCGGCCGCAGTCGGGTGTCGAGGACGAGCGCCTCCGTGCCTCGGACCGGACCGCCGATGGTGATCGGACCCTCGGGTGCCAGAGGATCACTGATCGTCGACACGATGGTGGCTTCGGTCGGCCCGTAGGCGTTGAACATCCGGCGGCCGGACGCCCAGTCCCGCACCACCGTCACCGGTAGTACTTCACCGCCGACGATCAGGGTGCGCAGATCCGGTAGCGTCCGCGGATCGACACCGACCGATGCCCACGCCGCGGTGGTGACGAAGGCGTGTGTCACTCCTTCACGACGCAGGAACGCCGCCAGGTCGGGTCCACCGTAGATCTCGGTCGGCGCTACCACGAGCGTCGCGCCCGCCGGCGCCGCGAGCAGGATCTCCAACAGGGCACCGTCGAAGGTCGTCGGCGCGAAATGCAGTACCCGGCTGTGGACGTCGACCGAGTAGCGCTCGCGCTGCTCCTCTGCGAACGTGCAGAGTCCGCGCTGGGTCACCAGGACCCCCTTGGGCGTGCCCGTCGAGCCCGACGTGAAGACCAGGTACGCCCCGTGATCGAGCCGGGATCGGCCGACCACGTCGCCTAGGGGTGCAGCGGACAACTCGTCCAGTCGCACCCGGACGGCGGTGTCGTCCAGGCAGATCCACTCATCGAGTTCCGGCAGGGCGGGGAGGTGGCGGTCGACGGTGATGCCGCCGACCGCACCCGCCTCGGTGAGGAGTCGCGCGATCCGTGCCCGCGGTGCCGCCGGGTCGACGGGCGCGAACACGACACCGGCCTTGGCGCACGCCCACAGCGCGACCACCGAATCGAGCGAACGCGACAGCGCCACCGCCACCACGTCCTCACTCCCCCAGCCTCTCTCGTGAAGAGCTCGCGCCAGGCGGTTCGCGAGCCGGTCGAGTTCCCGATAGGTGAGCTCGTCGGTGCCACCACGCACCGCGACCCCGTCCGGATTCACCGCGACCGCGGCCTCGAGGATCTCCGCGAGACCGCGCCTCGGGGTGGCGCACCGCCCGCGCAGTACGTCAGGTTCCGGACCGAGCAGGTCCAGGCCGCCGAGCGGCGACGTCGGGTCGGTCGTGACCGCGGTCAGGACACGGACGAAGACGTCCGCGAACCCGCGAACGGTCCTCTCGTCGTAGAGGTCCGTCGCGTAGTCCATCCTGCACTCGGCGCCGGAGCCCGCGGTCGGCGTCACGGTCAGCTGCAGATCGAACTTGGCGACGGTCGGCAGGTTCAGCTCCTCGACGACGTCCAGGCCCGGCACGTCCGCGACGACCCGGTCCTCCATCGACAACGCAACCTGGAACAGCGGATGCCGGGCGAGCGACCGGGGGTACCCCAGCTCCTCGACGAGGCGGTCGAAGGGAATGTCACTGCGCGAGAACGCCTCGGTGTCCGCCGACCGCACCCCGTCGAGCAGTTGCGCGAAGTCGCCGCCGGCATCGACCCGCACCCGCAGCACCAGTGTGCCCGCGAACATCCCCACCACGTCGTCGAGGTCGCCGTGACCACGCCCGGCGACCGGGGTACCGATCGGAACATCCTGCCCCGCACCGAATCGGCTGAGCAGCAGGGCCAGCGCCGCATGCAGAACCATGAACACCGTCGCGTCGTGGGCGCGGGCCACTGCGGCGACCCGGTCCCACACCTCGGCGCCGAGCGCGAATGTCACGGTCGCCCCGGCTCCGGATGCGGTGGCCTGTCGCGGCCGGTCCGTCGGGAACGTGACCTCCTCGGGGAGAGCATCGAGGGCCCGCATCCAGTAGGCCAGTTGCTCGGCCGCGAGCGAGGTTCCCGTCCCGTCGCCGTCGAGGACCCGGTGCTGCCACAGGCTGAAGTCCGGATACTGCACCGCCGGAAGCGTGAGGGTCGGCGTTCGTCCGGCGGACCTCGCGCCGTACGCGGCCGCCAGGTCCTGTGCGAGGACGCGCAAGGACCACCCGTCCGCGGCGATGTGGTGCACGACCAGCGCCAGGATGTCATCCCCTCGGCGGATTCGGTTCTCGCAGAGCACGGCCCGGAACGGCAGCTGCGTCGTGAGGTCGAACCCACCGCCGGCCACCACCGCGGCGGCCGCGACCGGGTCGTCGGTCACGTGGACCGCGAACGCGACCGGGACGTCCTCGACCGGCACAACCGATTGGTACGGTCCGGCTTCGTCGACGGGGTGGATCGTGCGCAGCGCCTCGTGGCGTGCGACGACGTCGGCGACGGCGAGCCGCAGTGCCTCGAGGTCGGCGGCCGCGCCCAGGCGCAGCGCTATCGGCAGGTTGTAGGCAGCCGAGCCGGGTGACATCCGGTTGACGAGCCACAGGCGATACTGCGCCGGGGACAGCGGGATCCGATCGGGACGCGGCCCGGCAACGGGTGCCGGCCAGGGATTTCCGTCGCGGTCCAGAAGCCGGGTGAGACCGGCCACCGTCGGATGCTCGAACACGTCGCGGACCTCGATCCTGCGACCCGTGATCGCGCCGAGCCGGGCCGCGACCCGCGCCGCGATCAGGGAATTTCCGCCCACCTCGAACAGGCTTTCGCCCGACCTCGGAACAACGCCGCCCAGAAGGTCGGCGAGCACACCGGCGACCTGCTGCTCCACCGCCGACCGGGCGGACTGCACCGGATTCTGCCGCGGGAGGGGTGCGGGCAGGGCGTTCCGATCGAGCTTGCCGTTCACGGTCACCGGCATCCGGTCCACGACGACGATTTCGGCCGGGACCAGATACGCAGGAACCTCGGTTCGTAGCTCGCGCAGGACCGACGTCGGATCGACACGGTTGTCCGCCGCCGCGCTGACGTATGCGACGATCTCGCCGCCCGAGTCCGTCCGACGCAGAACGGCGGCTGCGTCACCCACCTCCGGGCGTCGGCGCAACACGCTCTCGACCTCGCCGAGCTCGATCCGCACACCCCGGACCTTCACCTGGTCGTCGCTGCGGCCGACGAAGTCGAGAACCCCGTCGGACCGTCGGCGGGCCAGATCGCCGGTTCGGTACATGCGGTCGCCGGGCGCGCCCCAGGGATCGGCCACGAACCGGGACGTCGTCACGCCGGGACGCCGCAGGTAGCCTCGGGCCAGTTGCGCTCCGCGCACGTAGATCTCGCCGACGACGCCGGGCAGGACCGGGCGAAGACGCGCATCGAGGATCACCAGATCCAGCCCGGGCAGCGGACTGCCGATGGGGCTACCGACACCTGTCGGGTGGGCAGCCAACTCGGCGTCGAGGTCGTGGAACGTCGCATGCACCGTCGTCTCGGTGATTCCGTACATGTTGGCCATCCGCGGGCGGGTGGGTCCGGCGGAGCGCCACCAGGACCGCAGCCTCGGGACATCCGACGCCTCGCCACCGAAGATCACCCATCGGACGGACGCCGGCAACGTCGGCGTCGTCCGGATCAGCTCGTGGAATGCGGTGGGGGTCTGGTCGAGGATCGTGACGCGCTCACGTTCGAGCAGTGCGCGGAAATCCTCCGGACTGCGGGCCACGAACGGATCGACCACTATGAGAGTGCCGCCGTGCGCGAGTGCGCCCCACATCTCCCAGACGGCGAAGTCGAAGGCGTACGAGTGGAACATCGTCCACACGTCGGTCGCACCGGCGTCGATGCGGCGGCCCGCGGCGTCGAGCAGTGCGGTGACATTTCCATGACTGACGACGACCGCCTTGGGGTGGCCGGTGGTTCCCGACGTGTACAGCACGTAGGCGGCCTCGTCCGGCCGCGGCCGGCGTGACACGGGGCGGGCGTCCCGCGCGGCGGGATCGATCAGCACTTCGGGAACCGAACTCGCGGGCAGTCGTCCGCACACCTCGACCGTCGTCACTACACACACCGGGCGCGCATCCTCCAGCACGAAGCGGAGCCGGCCCGCGGGATGCTCGAGATCCAGGGGGACGTAGGCACTGCCGGTCTTCAGCACCGCGAGCAGGGCCACCACCGTCGCGGCGCCCCGGGGCGTCGCGACGGCGACCAGTTGCTCGGGACCGGCGCCCGCCGCGATCAACCGGCGGGCCAGCGCGTTGGAGCACAGATCGACATCGCGATAGGTGAGGCGCTCGTCACCCGCGACGAGCGCGATCGAATCCGGTGCGCGCCGCGCCCGGTCCTCGAACAGCGTCACCAGCGACACGGCGTCGCGGTTCACCCGCTCCGCGCAATCGGACACCCGGCCGGGCACATCGGTGCCCAGATCGATATCGCCGACAAGCACAGTCGGATCGGCCGCCGCGGTATCCAGGATCCGGAGCATCGCAGCGGCCAACGCACGTACTGTTCGCGCGTCGAACAACTCGGCCGCATAGGTGAAGGTGAGGGCCAGTTCGCCGGTTGCAACTCGGTCGACTGCAAGTTCGAGCTCGAACCGTGCGGCGGTGGCTGGCACATCGAGCACTTCCACGTCGAGGCCCGGCACCTCGACGGACGGTTGGACATGGTTCTGGAATGCGAGAACCACCTGGAACACCGGATGCTCACCCGGAACACGCTCCGGCGCAAGCTCGTCGACCAGGTCTTCGAAGGGCAGATCGGTGTGCGCGAAGGCGTCGAGCCCCACGCGCCGCACACGCATCACCAGGTCGGAGAAGGCCTCGTCGGAATCGATCCTCGTGCGCAGCGGTACGGTCTCGACGAACATGCCGACCGCACGGTCCAACTCCGCCGCGCCACGACCCGCGACCGGCGTCCCGATGACGATGTCGTCTCCGTCGCCCACGCGGGACAGCAGCGCCGCGAACGCCGCGTGCACGACCATGAACAGGCTCGAACCGTTCGCGGACGCGAATGCCTGTAGCCGCGAGACGGTTCCGTTCCCCACCACGACGCGCTCGCTCGCCCCGGTCGCCGTCGGCTGAGTGGGCCGTGGCCGATCGAACGGTAGCCCGGATCGGGCCGGGGCACCGGACAGTGCCCCACGCCAGTAATCGAGCTGCCGCCCTCGCAGGCTTCCCGGCTCGTCCGCCGAGCCCAGCATCGAGTGCTGCCACAGCGCATAGTCCGCGTACTGGATCACCGGGGCATCCCACTGCGGTGCGGCACCACCGACCCGAGCGCGGTAGGCAACCAACAGGTCGTCGGCCAACGGCGCCACCGACCACCCGTCAGCGGCGATGTGGTGGACACCGATCGCCAGCACGTGGTCGTCGGAGGCCAGTCGATAGAGCACTGCGCGAACCGGAGGATCGGTTCGCACATCGATCACGAACGGGGTGCGGTCACGGAGGGCGGTGTCGAGCTCGTCAGCGGTGATGTCGACCGGACGCAGTTCCGGAACGGCACGCTCCACCTCGACGAGCGACTGGACAGGTCCTGTGCCGCTTTCGGGGTAGACGGTTCGCAGCACCTCGTGCCGCGTCGCCACATCCGCGAAGGCGGTGCGCAGCGCGCCGATGTCGATGCCGCCGCGGACCCGCAGCGCCATCGGGACGTGGTACGCCGACGATTCCGGGTCCAGCCTCGCCAGGAACCACATCCGCAACTGCGCGGACGACAGCGGCAGCACGTCCGGTCGCACGCCCACCTCGAGCGGTGGCCGGGCCTCGCTCACCTCGTCGACGGCAGCATCGATGCGGGCCGCCAGCGCGCGGACCGTCGGATTGTCGAAGATGTCGCGAACACTCAGCGCGACTCCCGACACGGCGGCCAGGCGAGATCCGACCCGTGTGGCTGCCAGGGAATGCCCGCCGTACGCGAAGAAGTCGTCGTCGCGGCCGACGACCGGCGCTCCGAGTACATCTGCGAAGACCTCGGCGACGGTCGCCTCGGTGGGCGTACGGACAGGTTCGGAACCGGCCCGGGCCGAAGGGCCCGCCCCGGACGGAAGTGCGCGCCGATCCACCTTGCCGTTCACCGTCGCGGGAACGTCGGCGAGGATGTGAATCCTGTTGGGGACCATGTAGTACGGCAGCTCGGCGGCCACGTGCCGGCGGACCGCGTCCACGTCGAGCGCATCGGGGCTGTCCGGCAGGATGTGCACCGCGATCACCGCTTCGTCGTCCGCACCCCGGCCGGCGACGGCCACCGCCAGTGCCACCGCGGGGTGCCTCTCGAAGACGGCCTCGATCTCCCCCAGTTCGACCCGGAATCCCCGAATCTGTACCTGTGTGTCGGCGCGCCCGACGAACTCGAGTTCGCCTTCCTCGGTCCAGCGGACCAGGTCACCCGTGCGATACAACCGGGCACCCGGCCCTCCGCACGGATCCGCGACGAACCGCGACGCTGTCGCACCGGGAAGTCCGTGATATCCCCGGGCCAGCCCCACCCCGCCGATGTAGAGCTCACCCACCGCATCAACGGGCACTGCCCGCAGGTGCCGGTCCAGGACCACGACCGAGGTCCCCCGCACCGGTGTGCCGATCGGCGTATCCGATCCGGGTTGCAGCGGTCGGGAAAGCGTGGCCAGAACGGTGGTCTCCGTCGGCCCGTAGGCGTTGAGCATCAACCGCCCGTCCGCCCATCCGTCGGTGAGCCCGACCGGAAAGCGGTCCCCGCCCGCATCGACCACCTCGAGCGCATCGAGATCCGAGGAATCGGTCACGGACAGCACCGCCGGCGACGAGACGAAGTGCGAGATCCTTCGCTCACGCAGGAAGTCAGCGAGCTCCGGGCCGCCGATCACACCCGCCGGGAGCAGGACCAGCGTTGCACCGCTGGTGAATGCGAGCAGCCATTCCTGCACCGCCGCATCGAAACCCGGAGAAGCGGAGTGCAGTACGCGGGCATGTGCCGAACCGCGATACCGGCAACGCACCTCCCGCGCCAGGCTCGCCAGGCCCCGATGGGTGACCGCCACGCCCTTGGGCCGACCGGTCGTGCCGGAGGTGTAGATCAGGTACGCGACATTGTCGACCCGCACCTCGGCGCCGGGCCGGTCTTCGGATGCGGCGAGCGGTGCCGGCCGTGCCTGCGAGCCTCCGGCGGTCCCCGTGTCGTCCAAGCGGATCCACTCCGGGCCCTCGGCAACCTCGACCGATCGCACGGTGAGTCCGAGCACGGCGCCGCAGTCGGCGACGATGCGGCGCCGCCGATCGGCCGGTAGTTCCGGATCCACGGGCACGAAAGCCGCCCCGGTCCTCGCCACCGCCCACACCGCCACGATGAGTTCGATCGATCTCGGCAGCGCCAGCACCACCGATGATTCCGGCCCTGCCCCTCGATCGACAAGCATGCGCGCGAGGCTCGCCGCCCGGTCGTCGAGTTCTCGGTATGTCAGTGCGACGGATCCGGATTCGACCGCCACAGCGGACGGATCGCGCCGTGCAGCATCGTGCAGCAGGCCGGCCAGTGGGCGGGGTCTCTCGGCGACACCCCCAGCGACGTGCACCGGGTCGTCAGCGGTGCCGAGGACCAGATCTGCGGCGGGCGTGGACCCCGGCGCGGTTTCGAACCGTTCGAGGAGCGCCTCGAATCGCTCGAGATGCCTACCGAGTTCGCTCCTCGTGTACAACGCCGGGTTGGCCTCGAGATCGACCCTCACCGCTTCGCCGGGGACCCCGTCGTACACGTTCAGAGACAGGTCCTCGACCGGGCCGGTCGACAGGACATGGAACTCTCCCAGCGCATCTCCGAGTTCGATCTCGCGGCGGAACAGCATGAGATTGACGACGGGGCCGAAGGATCGCAGCGCCGCACCCGCAGAGCCGTCGAACCGGTACCGCTGGTGCCGCATGGCCCCTGTCAGTTCGACGGACACGGTCGACACCAGATCGTCGACCGTTGCATCGGGTCCGATCACGACCCGGAGCGGAACGACATTCGCGATCATGGCACCGGAGCGACGCATCGTCGCGGTTGTCCGTGCGGAGACCGGGAGACTGAGGACGATGTCGTCCCGCCCTGTCATGCGAGCGAGATAGAAGGCCCACGCGGCGATCACGACCGGAGCAACGAATCCGCTGCGGGGCTGCACGGCACGGATCCGCGTACTCGCAACGAGCGGTATCGCGGCGGGCCGTGGGCGAAACGATCTGGCGGACAGACTGACAGGTTCCGGAAGCGAGAGCAGTCGACTCGCCCAGTGTGCCTCGTCTATCGCGAATCTCCGTGACCGAGGATAGTCCCGCTCCAGCTCGAAGAGCACGTCGAGACCGGAGGCGGCGGAGGCGGGAGCTGCCTCCCCTCTCGCCCCCAGCGTGTACAACTGGGCGATCCGGTTCATCAGGTTGGTAGCGCCGAATCCGTCGAGCGCGACGTGGTGAACCTTGCCGTACCAGTAGAAGTGCTCGGGCCCCAACCGAAGTGCAGTTGCGGAGATCACGCGGTCCGCCACCATGTCGAGCGGACTGGACCGATCGCGGTCCATCCACGCGTGAGCCGCGCTCACCGGGTCCGCCGCCGCGCTCAGGTCCACGAAGGAGAGCCTGTCGTCCAGATCGTGGTGGACGAACTGCATTGGCTCGCCGTCCACTTCGCACAGACGAAGCACTGGGGACTGCAGCTCGCGGCTCGCGCGATCTGTCGCCCGCTCGAGCAACTCGACGTCCAGCTTCCCCCGCACCTCGACGTAGTGCGCCATCACATAGGGGGTTTCGGCGTCCAGCTGCTGCGCGTACCAGACACCCCGCTGCGCGGCGGAGAGCGGAAAACGCGCGCTCATGCCGTCGCGATCAGGCTGCCAATCAGGAAGATTCGTCACAATTCCTCCCCCCGCGCACGAGCGTGCGGCGAACTCACGAATTCCACTGGAGTTGTGGGCCATCGGTGGGTGTGGCTAGGTTGTTCCCCACACCCCGAATCAGTCTCGCTCAACGGCGAATCGCGACAAGTCCCGTCCTGCAACATGTTCGACAGGAGCTCAACACGGTGTCCGAACCTCGACCCCTCCACCGCCGTCCGATCGTCGTCGGTACCGGCGTCGCTGCGGCGGTACTTCTCGTCGGCGGCGGCTGGTTGGCCTACACGACCGTGCAGGTCCGGTCCGACCTCCTCGCCGCGAGCGATCAGGCGTCCATCACGAAGACCGCCCTGCTCGACGGTGACACGGCCACCGCGCGCGCTGCCATCGGACGGGCACAGGAACATGCGTCGGCGGCCGCCGACGCCACCCACTCGCTTCCGTGGACCGTCGCCGAGTCCGTCCCGTTCGTCGGCGGAACGTTCGGATCGGTGCAACAGATCGCCGACGTCGTCCGCGACCTCACTCGCGACGTCCTGCCGAGCGCGGTCGACGCCGGATCGGCTCTCGAACCCCGTCTGCTCGTGGGGTCCGGCGGGCGCGTGAACCTCGATTCGCTCAGCTCCGCCCTGCCGGCTCTCGACGCTTCCGCCGCGGCTGCACAAAAGATCTCGAGCAGTGCCGCCGAGATCGAGGCGTCGTCGCCGATCGGTGCAGTCGAGGACGCACGCACTCAGCTGCAGGATCAGGTACGGGAGCTGTCCGGGATCCTGTCCAATACCCGTACCGCGGCCCAGCTTCTGCCGCGGATGCTCGGCGGCGAAGGTGATCGGAGCTACTTCCTCGCCTTCCAGACCAACGCCGAAGCGCGTGGAACCGGCGGTCTGATGGGAGGATTCGCCGTTCTGCAGGCGAAGGACGGCGCCGTGCGGGTAGACGAGTTGGCCGCCAACAAGGAGATCTCGCTGAAGCAGCAGCCGATCGATCTCGGGGCCGACTACGCCGACCTCTACGGCCGCCACCGGCCCACGACGGACTGGCGCAACGCCAACCTCAGCCCGCACTTTCCCTACGCCGGCCGGATCTGGCAGTCGATCTGGGCGCAGGAAAGCGGATCTGTCGTCGACGGTGTGCTCGCCACCGATCCCGTGGCCCTGAGCTATGTGCTCGGTGCCATCGGCCCGATCACGATGGCGGACGGCGAGATCGTCGATGCGGACAACGTCGTCGAACTGACCGAGTCCACGGCCTACATCCGGTTCGCGGACGACAACGCCGCACGCAAGGCCTACTTGCAGGAACTCGCTGGACGTGTGGTCGCGAAGATGACCGGCAACGTGAAGAACCCGACCGCTCTGCTCGAAGCACTGGGGCGTGCCGTGTCCGAGCGTCGCATCGCTGTCTGGAGCACGCATCCCGACGAGCAGGAGGTCATCGCGCAGACGCCGCTGGGGCACGTCGTCCCCGACGACCCTGCGCCCTACGCGAACGTGATCGTCAACAACGCCGCGGGCAACAAGCTCGACTACTACCTGACCCGCGACATCAGCTACACCGCGGGGTCGTGTGAGAGCGATACCCGCCAGTCGACCGTCACCGTCGTGCTCGGCAACGACACCCCCGATGCCGCGCTGCCCGACTACGTCGCCGGCATGGTCGACAACAACACCGGCGCCGAGAGCGGTACGGCCCGAATGCTGTTGTCGCTGTATGGCACCCAGGGATCCACGCTGAAGCGGGCTTCCGGCGACAAGGGATCGCTGTTCGCTCTCACCGGTCGCGAGCAAGGCCACCCGGTCTACACGGTCGACATCCAGATCCCCCGCGGAGAGACCCGCACCGTGACCTTCGAGCTGACGGAACCCACCGTCGCGGGACCCGCGACCGTTCCGGTGCAACCGCTCGTCGCCCCGGTCACGGTCACCACCGACGTCCCGCGGTGCGACTAGTCCGCGGTAGACGACTGCAGTGCCCGCCCCGAGCCTTCTCGTCTGCTCGGAGCGGGCATCCCCAGCCGACGCCTTCACCGTCGGCTCAACCATGCGGGAGCGTCGTAGAGTCCGGGCACGTCCTTGGTCACGCGGTAGAGGCCGAGCGAGATCGACACGGCAACTGCCGAAATGACGAGCACGAGTACAGCGGACACCGCAAGCGAACCCCCACCGAACGTCGGGAGCACGACGACGATGCCGGCGATCGCGAGGTAGTGGATGAGGTAGATCGGCAAGGTGTTCCGCCCCAGGTACTGCAGCTGCCGGCCGATCTGCGAGTCGGCGACCAGTCGCGCGACCGCGAGAGCCCCTGTCACGCCGACGACGCTGGTCGCGAGGCGTACACCCGGGACGTCCTGCAGGTCGAACAGATACGAACCCACGGATGCGCCCGCGAAGACCGCCACCAACCCGCAGGTCAGTGGCACCGTGATGCGATCGACGGCGGCCACGATCCGCCCACGGAGGTGGCATCCGGCAAGGAAGAAGACCAGGTAGGTGGCCATGCTGTCCCACTCGTACACGCCGGACGAGATCAGGCCGGACCCGACGACGGCCGAGAGGACTCCGCTGACCGTCAACAGGATCCACGGGGAAAGGGACCGGGTGGCACGCGCGATCACGAAGAACAGGGCGAGGGCATAGACGAACCACAGGCCGCCGGAGGGCAGCACGAAGATCGACACCAGGCTCGACAAGGTTCCCGCGCCACTCGAGTCCAGCGGCCAGGGGACGACCGAGAAGAGGGCGAAGCGGACGACCGACCACACGACGTACACCCACAACAACAGCGAGATCTTCCGCGACCACAACGCACGCCAGGTTCCCGAGATCGGGCTGAGGGCGAACAGTCCAGCCGCGATGAAGAACAGCGGCATGCGGATCGTCACGAGCACATTGTTGGCCTTGACGATCGGCCCCATCGGGAAGCCGACGGCCTCGAGGAAGATGATCGTGTGGTGCACGACGACGAGGAGGATCGCGGCGCCCTTCGCGACGTCGACCCACCCGACGCGGGTCGCCTTCTCGACCGTCTGGGTCATCGGACCATCCCTGCATCCAGGGAGGCGACCGAATCGGCCGGACCCGCGCCGGAACCGAAGTTGCGCGCCGCGAGCGCGCGGACCGCCGGCAGATCCTCCACCAGGCGGACACGGAGCTCGCCGAGTTGCGGATCGATCCGCCCGATCTCCGCCACCACCCGTTTCCCGAACCCCGGATCCGGGGCGACCTCGAGGTTGCCGATACGCAAGAGCCGGTACAGACCCTCCACCTTGCCCTGCGTGCCGAGGGTGATCGGAACGGCGCCCTGGCTGATACTCATGATGGCCAGGTGCATCCGGCCCGTCACCACCAGATCGGCCCGCGCCGCCAGACCACGGATCTGCAACGGCGACAACAGTTCGTCGATCACGAGAGCCTCCGGGACCAGCTCCGCGACAGGAAGCTTGGAGATCTCCGCACTGTCGTCGCCGGATGCGCGGATGACGTGCGGCAGCATCACGATCGCGAAGCCACGGCGGTCGAGTTCGGAGACGATCAGGCGATAGTCGGACACCTGGTCCGACCGGGCACCGATGAGCGCACTCATGTTCACCAGCGCGATCCGGCGGTCCGACCCGAGCGCATCCGCCCACCTCGTGAAGGGTTCGTAGGCCTCCTCACCGCCGAGAGCGAAGACGGTGTCCGCGACCGATTCGACGCCGGCGATCCCGCATGCACGGAGTCGTTCGGCACTGAGCGGTTCGCGCGCCATGCACTGGACCGAGGGTCCCGCTTCGCGCAGTGCCCGGATCGCCGACCGATGCGCGTCGGCCGACCAACTGAATCCGACGATCCGCGCCGACGCGCCGAGATCCACTGCGCTCCGTAGGCAACTGCTCCGCGAGATCGAACCCGTCGGGTTGTACAGACCGTCCATCAGGTCTGCGCCGACAACGCTGACATGTCCGGAGGCCCTCACGATACGGACGAACCGCACCATGTCTCGCGTTCGGGACAGCGGGTTCCCGTCGATCAGACGAGGCAGGCACTCCACGGTGACGCGATCGACGTGTCGGTCCGGAATCGTCGCTGCAGAGATCGAATTCAGAACGACGGTGATGCTGCCGGGGGTGTTGTCGAGGAAGGACTCGAGCATGGCCTGGTCCCCGATGTTCCCGTGCCCGGTCGCGGCGATCAGTACGGTCGAGTCCCGCGTACCGGCCGGCGCGGGATCGGCCCGGTGCACCAGCGCGGTGACCACTCGGTCGTGGTTCCAGATCGCGCGGTACCACAGTCCCGAGCCGCGGAGCCTGCCCGCGAGATTCCGCGCCAGCTGTCGTGCGACCCGGCCGCCCCGATTCCGTGTTTCGGCAATCATTTCCGTCCCCTGTTCCATAGTGCGAACTCCCGCCAACTGCCGACTGCACGCCCGGTCTCGGCCGCGGCCAGCGCGGCCTGTGATCCCGCCGCCCCGGCGGTCCAGCTCCCGACGACCACGAGCACCAGTGAGATCGGCGCCAGAATCAGCTTGACCCGAACCACTTTCCGGATCATCCCGACGGACCGGAGGGCGAGGCCGGCCCCCATGGCGACACACAGTCCGGCAGATGCTGCGCCGGCGAACGGCAGTACCGTCATCGCCGCGTCGGCCGTGTCACCGAGCAGGGCAGAGGTGAGCCGGTCCGGCGCGAGGTACATCGCGAGCACCACCACAGCAGACCCGAGCGCACCTGCGGCCGAGTACCCGCAGGCAAGCAGGAACAGTCCTCGGTACCGCTGCTGCTTCGCGAGGAGCGACGCTTCGGACCCCAGCGCGACCAGACCGCCACGCAGCACCAACTGCAGCGGCGCGAGCAGGATCTGCGCTCCCCGCAGTGCACCGGCCGCGGCCACGCCCCCGAAGAGCGAGACGATGTACATCGCGGACTGGCTCACGCCGTTGGTGGTGACGAAGTCCGCCAGATAGGCGCGCCCACCCGGCCAGGTGACCCGAATCCACCGGAGGCCCGCCGCGGGCCGAATCCGAACCGGACACAACCAGAGTCCCAACCCGCCCGCCACGACACTCGCGACAAGCCACGGCAACAGATAGACAGCGAGGTTCGGGGAGCCGGCCACCACGACGAGTCCGACTGCCTGCACTGCGAAGAACACCAGGTCGACGATCAACGCAGTCGTCGAACGCCGCTCGTGGATGAGGACGAAGCGACAGTGGTCCTGCAGGATCGACGCCGGTACGACAGCGCCTGCGACGAGCAATGACAGCGCGTGCTCACGGAACACCACGGCCGTGGCCGCGACGAGGATTCCGCCGACGCAGCCCAGGATCAGGTTCGCGGTGGTGCAACCGTCGTACTGGCTGTCCCCGTATGCACGCTCGGCGATCGAGTCCCGAAAGACGATCAGCTCGGTGGAGAGTGCCCGCACGACGCCGAGCATGATCACGAGGGTGGCGCTGATCAGCGAGAAGATGCCCAGCATCGCCTGGTCCAGGGATCGGGCCACCACCACGGCCAACAGCAGGGACGCCAGACTCGCACAGGTCTGCGCACCGACCGAGGATCCGAGCGTGACGACCTTGGCTATCCGGGACCGTGTCGCGGTTCCGACGTCACTCATCCCGGCGGCGCTTCTGTGCCGCGGCCGCGGCCGCCGAGATGCCGAGGAACACGAAGAACAGCTGCGAGATCCCGGCATCGTTGAGGTACGGATGGATGATCATCGCGCACAACAGGAACGGAATGGCTGCCATCGTCGCGGTCGCGACCGAACCGGCGGCGCTCCACTCCGCCGAGGCGACCTTCGAGCCGTGGTACGAGACGACCACGGCAACGATCATCAGCACGGCGAGCGCCAGCAGCAGGAGAACACCGCCACGCAGCAGCACGGCGATGTACATCGACTCCGGGTAGGCGAAGACCGCATCGGCCTCCGAGGTCGGACCGTAGCCCGTCCAGAAGTTCTCCCCGATCAGGGGGAGGAAGTCTCGTTGCCACACGTTGAGCCGATACGCGATCGTCTGCGGTAGCTCGCCACCACTGTTCGCACTCTGCGCGATGACCCGCGAGTTCAGCTCCTGCCCCACCTCGGTCTCGAAGAACACGATCAGGAACACGAAGCTCGCGATGAGTAGGTGCGAGAGCTTGTGCCGCCACAAGGTGACCGCGGCGGCGCCGCCGAGTCCGATCGCGATGGGCGCGAAGGTCAGGGTCGTGAGCAGGCCGGCGAGAACGGCGCCGATCGGCAACCACAGCAGCCGGCGACCGCGGACTGTCCCGAGAGTGCCCGCCATGACCGCAATGCCGAGGATGAAGACGAGCGCGAGGTATCCGCCCAGCGCATGCCAGGCGTAGAACAGGCCGAAGCTGCGCGGAGCCTTCCACAGCAGCGGGTCGGCGATGTGGAGGTTGCCGGTGACGAAGGTTCCGAGGTCCCGGCTCGGCTGGAATCCGGCGAGCTGCAACACGGCGATGACGCCCATCGCACCGCCGGCCCAGATGAGGATCTCGACGAATCGTTCCACGACACGGGCGAATCCCGCGAGGTTGAAGGCGACGACGAACAGGATCAGGTACTGCGCGACGCCGACGGAGTCCTGCACCAGCAGCGACATCGGAAGATCCGATCGGTGCGATGCTGCGAGCAGTCCCGCCACCACACTGCCCGCCGTGAACGCGAACACCGCGCCGAAAGCGGGCCCCGACATCCGCATCCGGCTTCCGAGGCGCACGACGCACCAGACGCCCAGTGCCACCGTCAGGACCTCCGACAAGCGGAGTCCGGGCACGATCAGTCCGCGGGCACTGCCCGCCGACGTCGGGACCGCTGCCAGTGCAAAGGCGACGACCCACGTTTCGGTCCGTGAGAGGGACGGTTCGGCCGGCGGTGTGATCGCTTCCACCGCGGCCGGTGGCGGCGCGGAGGAGACGACTTCGCGGTTCATGTCGCTGCCGACCTCGGTCAACGGACGATGCCGGGACGAGACGGGGACTTGGCGACGAGAGCATCCGGGGCCGGGAGACCGACCACCATCAGGGTGACCACCACCTCGTTCGCCGGAAGATCCAAGGTGGATCGAAGCTTCTTGTCGTCGGCGGCGGTCCGGCTCCAGTTGAGCGCACACGAGCCGATACCCGCAGCGTGCAGCGCATACATCAGCGTCATGGCGAACATCCCGCCGTCCACGAACGCCTGGTTGCGTTCGCCCGGCGCGACGAAGGCCTCGATGTCCTGCGTCACGACGAGCACATGGCTGGCGGTGTGGCCGAATCCCTTGTTGCCGTTCTGGTGCGCGAGCACCGCGTCCGCAGCGGGACCCCGCTCGAAGATCCGCACCCGCGAACCCTGACGGTTGCAGACCGACGGGGACGTCCCCGCCAGCGCGATCGCCTCGACGATCGTCCGGCGGTCCGGACCGTCCGCAGCGTAGTTGCGGATGCTGTGGCGCGAGCGCGTGAAACGCGTGAAGGCTTCCGCGGTGACGCCACTGGCGTCGAAGGCGGACGGGCCGATCGGCACCACACCGCCGACATTGGCCTCGGAGCGCGCCGGATGGTTCGCGAGCAGCTTGGCGGCCCGATCGGCCGCCGATCGGGCCCACTCCGGCGAGGTGGTACCCGAGACGTCGTTCGTCCGGAAGTACTCGGTCAAGGCGCCGATCGCCGCGTCGACGATGTACTCGTCGACCTCGTCGACCGGGTGTGCCGCGCAGTAGCGCTCGGTGTTGTCGAGCAGTCGCTCGATCACCTCGCGGCCGAACCACACTCGTGGCTCGGGGAGCGCCAGCCCCTTCTCGAGGCGATGAGCATCCATCACGATCTGCGCGCGGATCCCGCGGGCGCCCCGATCGGCCATCCCGGAATGTGCGCGGAAGCGTGCCCAGTCGCTCCAGTACGAGCCGGCGAGCAACACCTGGTCACGTGCCCGACGCAGTTCGGGACGCGATGCCAGCCAGGCTCGGGCCTTCACCGCGTACCCACCGGGCGCTCGAGAATCCCTCGTACGTTCCCGATCTGGCGATCCTGTTCGAGAATCTGGAGTTCGAGGACCTCCGCGGACCTGACCCGCAACTCTGCATTCTCGGCGAAAGCGTGCATCACCTTGTCGCGGATGTCGGTCGCCGAGCAGTCGCTGTAGAGTGCCGCTTCCCCGAAGTAGTCTCGCAACAGCGCAAAGTCGGAGGTCACGACGGGAACGCCCCACATCAGCGCCTCGTAGCCGGCCCGCTGCATCGTGTGGTCCCGGGTCGTGAGCGCGAGCACGACGCCCGCACGCCGCATCGTGTCGTCGTAGTCGGCATTCGACAGGTATCCGGTGAACACGACGTTCGACGGTGCCCCCGAGCGGACGTTCTCCGGGGCATTGCCGGTCAGTAGGAACGTGACGTCCGGCAGCGACCGCGCGGCCTCCATCATCTCGGCGATCGGCTCGTCCGAGGCGTACGCGAGCGGGCACAGCACGGTGCGATCGGTATCCGCGACACCGCCCGGGTCGACGGACTTGCTCGCGACGACATCGTGCAATGCGAAGGCGCGCACGCCGTGGTCCGCACACACGTCGACGAGTTCCGAGTTGGTGACGATCGCGAAGTCGCGACCGATGATCTTCATCGAGGGCCCCAGGGCCCATTTCCATTTGGGGTCGGAGAACACGCCCGTGTGCATGTCGGCAACCAGAGGCGTTCCACGCTTCTTGAACAGCTTCGCGACCAGCAGCAGAGGCGCCGGCGGCAACATGACGATGACCGCGGACCACTGGCCCTTCCGCAGCAGAAGTGCGGTGCGGACTGCCAGTTCCAGGTATCGCAGGGGCGCAGGGGCCTTCGGCCACCGGGATTCCATGAACACCGGGACGGAGCCGAGCCGGGTCGCGAGCTCCGCGCTACGGCCATGGAACTTGATCCAGCTGATGAATACGCTCGTGTCGTTCACGCCACCCTCACAACCTTGCTGGACATCGCAGTCTCGATCGATGCGGCCGTGAGGTCCTCGGGATCACAGACCACTCCGATTCCTTTCTGATTCAGTGCTTTACAGAGTTCCAGTTGGTGATCGTCGACGTGTTCGCCACGACTCTTCCGCCGGGGAACGACGATCGGCAGCTTGCCCCGGTCGAGGATCCGCAGCACATTGCCGATGCCAGCGTGCGTGATCACGGCGTCGCTCTCGTCGATCAACCGCTCGAAGTCACCGGTGGACAACTCGGGCACCACGGTCCCCGACAGATCGTCCCGATCGGTGACACCGACCTGCCAGGTCGTCTCCGCGCCGGCCATCCCGGTCCGGGACACGGAATCGATCAACGAATCGAATCGATAGGGACGAATCGTGCCGAGACTGACCAGCATTCGCGGATTCGGTGCACGCTCCACGGAGTGGACCTCGTACCTGCCGAACACCGAGGGGCCGGCAGTCCAGCGGTCCGACCACGCCGGTCCTGGGGACAGGCATGTCAGCCCCGGTATCCGGCTGAGAATCCGACCCGACATCGACGGCCCGTCGAACCGGCACGCGCTCTCGACGTACACGGACCGGATGCCACGCAGTCGCGTCGTCGGCAACACACTCAACGCGATACCCGATCCCGTGCTGATCGCGCCGTCGAATGCCTTGTCGCGGCGGAGGAGAGTATTGACCGAACGTGCGCCCCGCGCGACCGCTCCCACGTCCCGTGGTCGAACGTAGTCGAGGTAGTGCACCTGCCGGTCTGCCAGGAGAGAACGACTCTGGGGTGTATCGAAGGTGATCCACACCGAGTCGTCACTCATGTTCAAACTGTCACTGAGCCTGATCATTTCATCGAGATGGCCGCCGGTTGAAGCTGCCACCAGCAGACGTCGTCCGTCCGCGATCCCGTCAGGCCAGCCCTGAGTTGTGTTCATCCGACCCTCTCGAGCTTCGGGTTTGATTCAGAACTGATGGGTCCCGAGATTCGAGGTCCTCGACGTCAGTAGGCGCCGCTGCCGGCCGTGACGGCACGGACGGTCTTCCCGACGATGAGGATGTCCTGCATCATCGACCAGTTCTCGACGTATGAAAGATCAAGTCGCACAGTTTCATCCCAGGACAGGTCGCTGCGACCACTGACCTGCCACAGACCGGTCAGGCCCGGCTTGACGAGCATCCGCCGGCGAACGGTGCCGTCGTAGGCCTCGACCTCCCGGCGCAGCGGCGGACGAGGTCCGACCACGCTCATCTCACGGCGCAGGACATTCACGAACTGTGGGAGTTCGTCGAGGCTGTACTTGCGCAGGAACTTTCCGACCGGCGTGATGCGGGGATCGTCCTTCATCTTGAACAGGACACCGGCGCCCTCGTTCTGGCCGAGCAATGCCGCGACCTGCTTGTCGGCGCCGTCGACCATGGTGCGGAACTTCAACATCGGGAACGGTCGACCGTTGAGCCCGATGCGCTCCGACTTGTAGAGGACCGGCCCCTTGCTGGTGGCCTTGACCGCGATCGCGGCGACGAGCATCACCGGAGAGATCAGGATCAGCGCAGCCAACGCGAAGCAGAAGTCGAATGCGGTCTTCCCGAAGCGCTTCGCGCCGTGGTACCGCGGCTTCTCGACGTGGATCAGCGGGAAGCCGGCGACGGGGCGCATCACCAGACGCGGTCCGGCGACGTCCACGACACCGGGCGCCACCACCAGGTCGACGTTCAGCGGCTCCAGATCCCACACGAGACCGCGGATTCCGTCGTGTCCGAGTTGCTCGGTGGCGGTGACGACCACGGTGTCGGCGCCGCAGTCGCGCAGCGCGTCGACCACCGAGTACTCGTTGCCGAGCACCGGGATCTCGCGGCCGTCGACCACCACGTGCTCGTCGTCGCGATAGCCGTAACCCGGCATGCAGACACCGACCACGCGATAGCCGGACGAGGACTCACGCTCGAAGTTTCGCGTCATCGTCAGTACCGACTGCTGGCTGCCGACGACGAGCACCGAAGTGTGGCAGTCGCCCTTCGCCCGCTTGTAGGCGACTACCTTCCTCATGACCCACCGACCGGCCAGCAGGCCGGCCAGTCCGGCGGGAAAGGCGATCGCCAGGTATCCGCGGGCGATGTCGACACGGAACAGCAGGCTGACGATGCCGATCAGGCCGAAGAGCTGGAACGTCGCGGCGACGATTCGGCGATACTCCTCGGCACCGGCACCGATGACCCGGGTCGACCGGGTGCGATGGATCGCGAGCATCGCGATCCACAGACCGGCCAGTGCCACGGACATCATCGTGTAGCTGAGCCCCGAGATGGTTCCGGCAGCTACCGACTCGGAGGTTGTTCCGAATCGAACGATCTGCGCCGCCGCTACGGCCAGTCCCACGATGGCCGCGTCGACCATCCGCAGCCGACTGACGTAGCAGTGCTGCCAAAGGCTGCGCGAATTATGTTGCGGAGAAGCTTCATCCACCAGTCGAAGCGGAACAGGACCCTCATCCAACCCCACCTCGGCTCCCGTTTCCAGGTAACGCGAAGCCGTCACGCCTTCACCTCCATCGACCATTCACATGACATGACCCCCGACGGGTCGATCTGTTGTCGAGCCCGAACTGCGCGCTCGACATCGCCGAGACGCACAGTCCGCATCATCTGCCCAGTCCCCCCGGCCCGGCGCACGAAGGCGACGACACCGGCTCGGGATCATCCCCGCTCCGCACGCTCGAGAGCCCGCGAAGGTCGTGAATTCACCCCTGGTACAGATGCGCATCGGGTGCAAATCTGCCCTGCACCCTCTGCTGTACGGAATCGTTCTAGCACGGCCCGATGCTCGCCAAAAGTCGTAGAGACCGACTGCAAGAGTTGGGCATTCGTCCGGTTCACGGACTCGATGATTTGGACGAACGTCCACAATGTCGACGCACCAGGGAACAAAGTCCCTACCCGAAATTAACGGGGAGACTGACCTTTTAGCAACTACTGGTACCGCAGTACTACTCTCGGGTAACCGAGTCGACCTGCGAAGACCATTCGCACCCAGTGCCTCATTGGAGCCCTTTCGGCCACCACCGGCGCGCCCACCCCCCGCCGCACGGCGACATGACCAGGCCCACGCCGGCCCGGACGGACGTCTTGATTGATTCACCTGGGCGGCCGAAATGACCCTCGCCAGCGCGAACCGAACGGTATGTCAATGTGTCGCATCTCACACCGAGGTGGGCGGAGCTGGCTGCCGGATTCGCGCACACACCCGGCACACCCAGCGCCTATGCCTGAATCTTCAACTATCCCAACGGCGCTCGGCAGGGGGCCGCCGAGGGCGCGCATATCAGCGCGTACGGCCGCCCGGATGCGTGGCGAAGTTCAGGTACGCCTTCGACGGGGTCGGCCCGCGCTGCCCCTGGTACTTCGACCCGACAGTCGAGCTGCCGTAGGGGTTCTCCGCGGCGCTCGTGAGGCGCAGCAGGCATAGCTGACCGATCTTCATACCCGGCCACAGCGTGATCGGCAGGTTGGCGACATTCGACAGCTCGAGAGTGATGTGCCCACTGAATCCGGGATCGATGAATCCCGCGGTGGAGTGAGTGAGCAGGCCGAGACGCCCGAGACTCGACTTGCCTTCGAGCCTGCCGGCCAGATCGTCGGGCAGGGTGCACACCTCGAGGGTGGATCCGAGGACGAACTCCCCCGGGTGGAGCACGAACGGCTCCCCCGCCGTCGGCTCGACCAACGACGTCAACTCGTCCTGACGGAGCGCAGGGTCGATGTGCGTGTACTTGGTGTTGTCGAAGACGCGGAACAGACCGTCGAGCCGGACGTCGACACTGGAGGGCTGCACCATCTCGGAATCGAACGGGTCGATGCCCAGTCGTCCGGAGGAAATCTCGGCACGGATGTCACGATCTGAGAGCAGCACAGCAAGAGGCTACCGGGGCGCCCATCGTGACGGGCGCGGACCTCGACGATTACTCCTCGCCACCACGCCACCGAGCCGCATCGAACACACACGCGGACGCTTCTGCTACAGTTGCCGCTTGCAAGGGCCGGATCCTCGGATCACGGTATAACCCCTGCATGCCGATGTAGTTCAATGGTAGAACATCAGCTTCCCAAGCTGAATACGCGGGTTCGATTCCCGTCATCGGCTCCACGAATCGAAACAGTCGCTGAACTGCACAGCACGCGCACCTGGCTGACGCCACAATAGCGCGCCGAAATCGGCTGGTACAGCAGCAACTACAGCAATCGCAGTTTCCGACTGGCGTAGGTACAGCACTGCTGCGGCGCTGCATCCCCACGGCATAGCGAAGAGGGCCCACCAATAGCGGACCCTCATTCGCCGATCTTCACGCGGTCGCGTGTCCTCAATTCAGGCGCGGCGACTGCGCTTCGAGGGCATCGAGCTTCGCGACCCAATTGCCGAGTTCCCAGTGGAGCCGGCGGGCAAGCTCGGGGTCAAGTCCGATGCGTCCGCACTGGTCAGTCGTGATGTCGAGTTCGAGCATCGAGTAGGCGGGGTCGCCGCATTCGGCCGGGAAGTGCATCAACGTGGCCTCGATCACCAAGCCGGTGTTCGACTCGATTCTGCCGATGCCGCAGCCCAGGTCGTGGGCTTGGGCAACCTCGGTCGGAGACAGTGACAGCGGGTTACACTCGTTCACTGGTAAACCTCTTTTCCTGCAGGTGAGGGGGTTTCCGTGCCCGGTAGGTGTGACAGCACCTACCGGGCTTTTCTTGCGTTCCGGGTCTGCCTTCGGTCCCGGTGACTGGGCAGCGTATCGCACAAACGTTCGAACCAGTAGGTATTGCGGACAAGCTCCCAGTCAACGACGGCGTGTCGTAAACGTGTGAAGCGTGTCGCATCCGCCCGAATCTGCCGTGACTGTCACTGCTCGATGGCACGATCACATTCATGGCCGACACCACCCGCTACGTCGCAGCACTCTCAGCGGCAGTTGCCGCGGCCTCGATTGCCGGCTGCTCAAACGATCCCCAGCCGAAGGCGTTTGACGCGCAAGGTGTGATCGCTACAACCAGTTCGAACATCAGTCCCGATGGCCAGAATTGCTCTTCCGCGAATGGACAGCTGAGGGCACAGGACGAAGTCCGCGTCACCAACGGTTCCGGCGAGCTGATCGGCCAGACAACTCTCGGGATCCCAAAGCGCGAATGGCTGGACGGCGGTCTCATGAAAGTCGGGAATTGCACGTACAGCTTCACGATCGCTGACGTGACGGCTGGCGAGCGGTTCTATGAGGTGACCGTTGGCGGGCTGAAGCTCGGCACATTCGACGAGGACGAGATGCGGTCGGGGATCACCGTTGATGCGTGATTAGTTCCAGCTTTCGCCGGTGGCGGTTCTACGTCTCGGGCGTGGATGGCGTCCCGGTGACGAGCCAGTCGTAGTCGACTCCGGTGTGCATTGCCCAGAGGCGGAGTGTCTGGGTTGATGGTGTGCGGGTTCCGTTGAGCCAGCGGGCGACGGTTTCGCGGGCGACGTCGAGGTATTCGGCTATGTCGCCGGCGGTTTGGCCGCGGTGGCGGAGCGCTTTTCTCATGCGGTCGGTGAGGTCGAACTCGGGGACGGTTCCGCCTGCGTCGATTGTTCTCACCTCTTCCCCGCTCGTGTGTTGCGGGGATTTTTGCACACGTGTGACGTTCGGTCACTTTTTCGTAGACAGCCTCAGCCGTGTCGTGGTTACATCTGTGACCTGTGGTCTGTTTGTGACAGGGGGCGTGTTGTGAGGGTGTCGCGGTCGATGGATGAGTGGATCGTCGACGGGATCGCGGGTGTCGCGTTCGTCCTCAGCTACGGGCAGTTGGCTGCGTTGGCGGGCCGTGCCGGGTATGGCGGTGTCATGTCGCTGCTGTGGCCTGTCGCGGTGGATGGCCTGGCAGTGATGGCAGCTGGGGCCGTCGCGCGGGGTGGTCGCGGGTATGCGTGGGCGTTGTTGTCGGCCGCGACGGCGGTTTCTGTTGTCGCGGCAGCTGCTGCGCATCTTCTGCCGACGGGTCCGTTGCCTTCTGTTGCGGGTGCTGCTGTCGCGGTGGTGCCGCCACTTTGCCTTCTTGTTGCACCGCATTTGGCGGTGCAGATGCGTCGGAGGTCGCAGCTGACAGCGGTGGCCGACACTGGTGGCGATGTTGCGGATGAGGTGGTCGCGGACCAGGATGTTGCACCTGCGGCATCGGCGGTGACCAGCGGTGATGATGATGTCGCGGAAGCTGGTGTCGCGGCAGTGGAGGCTGAGGCAGCGGTCAACTCAGAGTTGATGGTTGCTGTTGATGTGCCGCGGCGCGGCCCAGTCGAAGGCGAGCCTGTAGCGCCCGTCGCTCCTGTCGCGGCGGTGGCGTGCGATGTTGTGGTGTCGCGGCCTGTTGCGGTGCGGGGCGATGTTGAGGTCTCCCCTGTCGCAGATGCGGGGCCACCAGCTCCTGGCCCGACTGCCGCAGCGTCCACTCCGAAGTTGTCGCGTAGTGAGCGTCGTGCTGAGGTGATGCGACTGGTGGAGTCGGGGATGGAGTTCCGGCCTATCGCGCGACTGCTGGGCTGCTCGGACACGACTGTGCGGCGGGATGTGGAGGCGATGAGTAAGTGACCGATCCAGGGCGGGGCTACTCCGCTGGCGTGAGGTCTTCGGGTCTCATGGGGAACGGGTAGCGGCCTGGCGCATCCTCGACCGCCTCAATGATGTAGCGGCTGTTGTCTTCGTCGGTGATGGTGAAGACGGACGTTGCGCCGGGTGCGTTGATGCGGACTTTGTGGCCGATCTGCATGGGTGTTCTCCTCGGTGGAGCCAACTTGGGACGGTAGTCGATGGCGGGGTGTGGTCAGCACCACCTGTCGCCGAAGTCGAGGGGCCCGTGGTGGTCGGGGATGTAGAGGATGACGCCGCAGGTTCGGCATTCGTAGGTGCGGTGTCCGCCGCGGGTGGTGCAGCCGCAGTTGATCCAGCCGACGACGACGCGGTTGGGTCCTAGCCGATGCCCGTGTGGGCAGTGCTTGGGTGCGCGTTCGTATCTGGGCACCCCCCTATTTTCGCACAGGTGTTCGAGTGCCGTGTTAGCCTCGGGACGGTTGCTGACGGAGGGAAGCCGGCGGCAGCCGTCCCGGACGCCTCACTCGTCCCCCCTTTTGAGTGGGGCGTCCGGCCATACATTCGGGAGGCTGTCATGGATGCATTCGGGGCTCACGAGTTCGTGAAGAATTGCCCGTTCAGCGAGTTGCTGCCACTGGGGTGGCGGGTCGAGCACGTGGAGCCACCCAAGGATCGACGCAACGGCGAGGGACTGATCCGAGTCACATACTTCATCGACGGGTTCGGGCGACACCTCGTGTTCGATGTGAACGCACAGGGCGGGATGAGTCAGCACGCGACCTATCAGTCGGATGAGTCGTTCACCGTGGTTGCATTGACCGCGGAAGGTGCGCTTCGGTTGGCAGCAGCGTCGCCGTTCGCCTCGGCTGACGAGCTGTGCGCGCTTCCGGACGTGGAGTTCGGGCACCGTTTCGTCGAGGTCTAGGTCACGGCGGTTCGACATCTTGGTCGATGAACCATTGGTCGAGTTCGGCTTGCCAGAGGGCGATGTCCCAGAGTTCGTCCATGTGTGGTTGGACGTGGCGTGCGGGTGTGTGGTTCCTGTGAACGCAGAAATGGCCCCCACCCTCGCGGGTGGGGGCCATTGTCTACAGCGTCAGTGGCGGCACGCCGGCGGCCGCGGCCTGCCTCGCATGGAACCGTTCGTGCTCGGTGACGCGCGTGGTCAGCGTCGACAGCAGCTGTGTCTGCGTGCACGCCGTCTGATCGGCGCATGGCGAGTGCCCGGCTGCGCGGCACATGGTGTCGAGGACGCGGGACTCGGATTCGGTCGGAATCGTGATGGTCAGTTCCATGATTCGCTTCCTACTCAGGGGGAGTGGGTTTGGGGCCGAGCGTGACCGGCGCGGTGGACAGCGCACCGGCGTCGTCTACCTTGACTGCGAAGAAGGATCCGTTCGGGGACCGGAGGACAAGGTCGCCGCGAACGATCACGCTGTGCGCATCGGTGCCCAGGACGACTTGGTTCGGGTCAGTGCTATAAGCCCCCTCTCCCGTCGGATTGCCTTCGGCGTCGAGTTCGGCGCCGAACACGAAACAGTTGTCGTGTGGCACATACACGAACGCGCCAGCTGCAGTGGATACCATGCCAGAGACCAGACTGCCCGGTGCCATCGCGAACGCGTAAATGCCGGTGGCCCGGGCAAAGTAGCCGAACGCACCGGATCCGACCGCTGTTGCGCTCGAGTGCGGGCCGAACACTGCTGAGTATTCCCCCGCAGTCGCAGAGTTGCCCACCGCTGCAGCGCCGGGTCCCGCCTTTGACCTAATCCCGAACGCGATGCCTCCATTTTCAGACACGGCTCCGTATCCAGCCGCCGTCCCGCCAGGACCTGTAGCGGACGCCGGTGGGAGGGGGCCGCCGTCCTCTATCGGCTCGTTCTCTGCGACGAACGCGTCCGATCCGCCTCCGCTGCCGAGGGTCCCCTTCTCCACCCATGTTCCACTCATTCCGGTTCCTCCACGTACTCGTAGTACTTGCTAGTCGCCAGGTCCAGGTACACGTCCCCTCCCCGTGGCTTCCGCGGATACGGGCCCTCCGTCTCACTGCCCGTGCGAGGCGGGACGCCGCCGCACAGGAGCGTCTTTCGGTCCCAGAGGACATCAACTTCTCTCGCGAGGTACTTCGGTGCGGTGTGATTCGTCCAGTCCCCGAACGGCGACGTGTACCTGATGTCCGTGTTCGAGATGTCCTTAGGTGCCTTCTCCGCGAGGGCCGCTGCCTGCGGCCCCGACACCGGCTTCTCGTCATCCCTGGTGTTGTCGACCCGGTCCAGGCCGACATCGCCCTTGCCGAGGACCACGACGCCGACCTGACCGTTGACCGAATCGACCGCGCCGCCAGTGGAACTAATCTGGATCCACGACGACAGCTGCGACGGATGATCAGCGCCGAGGACGAACGTCACGCCGCCGAGGTCGGTGCGCTTGGCCAGGTCACCTTCCTGCACCTGCTCTGGAGTCAGCGCCAGCATCGCCGCCTGAGAACCGACGATCTTCGTCGTGTGCAGCGCTTTCGCCGGGATGTTCGCGGTCGGGATCACCATCCCGCCCTGGCCATCGGAGACCAGCGCTGGCCGTGCATCGAGTGCCTGCTGCAGCCCGGTCACCTGACCGAGCGTGTGGGAGTGCATGGTCGGCGCGCGGGCGGACAGCTCGTTCCACAGGCCGGTCACCTGTTCGATGCCATGGCCATGCGTGGCCGGTGCTCTCCCGTCGAGCGCGGCCTGCAGCCCGGTCACCTGATCGGGTGTGTGGGTGTGCGAATCGGGTGCGCGGGAATCGAGCGCGTCCTGCAGGCCGGTGATCTGTCCGGTCGTGTGGGTGTGCGCGGCCGGCGACTTCCCCTCGATCTCATCGTGCGCGGAGGAGATGCCCTGCTCAATCTTGTTCAGTCGGTCAGCGGTGATCGCGGTGTCACCGACGTTCCCGTTCACCCATACCGTGGGTTCGTACGTCGTCATGATCATCCTTCCTGTGGGTATAGGTCGGCGCCCGGGAAGAGCTCCGGTCCGGGAAATGCCGGCGGCGACCATTCGTCCAGTTCTTCGTCGGGCTGGAACCACACCGTGAAATGTGTCTTCTCCCCTGCTGAGTCGCCGAGGACGGTGCGGGCACCCGGATTCGGGTTGGGGAAACGCGCGGCCATCTCGACCACCGACCCCGGCCCGACACGACTGTCGAGGGAATGCTCCGTCAACCCGGACACACTCGCCCGCGCCACAGACTGAAACGAGACCTCGGGCGTCGCACCAACAGTGCCCGTGTACGCCGCCACCATCTCGCTACCCGCGGTATGCACGACCGCCTCGATACCGGTGATGACACCTGGTGCGGGGATCTCGATTTGCCCGTACTGGTTCACCACGGTGCGAGTTCCCGGTGCGCGCTTCAACGCGGTCAGCGCCACATACTCGGAGCTCGTGGCGACAGGGGTGTCGCTCGCGAGGATCGCCGACAGCCGGATTGGTTGCGGCAAGGGAATATCCGCAGCCTTCCACGACTGGATCGCGGTCGAGTTCGACCACAACCCCCGGAACATTCCCAACCCAACGAAGCGGTACTCCTTGCCCCGCTGCGTGAGCTTCGACGTGCCCGAGTCCTGCCATGTGCGGATCACGTTGCCGTTCAGCAGGACCGTGTACGTCCAACCCCGCGCACGAAGCTCGAGAACATCACCTGCCTTCAGGGACACCGTCACCGATGTGTTCGGGATCGCCGCCCACGTGTTGACACCAGTAAGTCGGGACAACTGGATACCAGTCTTGATGAACTCGATCCCGACACCCCGTGTGAATCCAGCGTTCGCGCGACAGACCAGGTACGACATCCGCGCCGAGGCCGGAGACCCGATCTCCGCCGACACGGCTTGATCGTCGTAGTTCAGCGGGTACGCCCACAGAGCAGTCCGCTCGCCGTCCTGGCCGCCCGTAACCACAGCAGCCCCGCCCGAGACCCCGATGTTGCCGCCGGCCGCCGTGCGGACAGTCCAGTTCCGGCCCAACGAATCCGAGTTCGGGCGGTCGAAGGTATCGCTGTAGTTGACGAAGTCGGCGGGGCCGTCGTCGATCCGCTGCCCGAGACACATCCACATCACCGAGTCGAACTCGAACGACGTCTGCTGCACAGACACGGTCTGCGGAATCACCGAGGTCTCACGGGTGGCATTGATCTTCGATGGGAAGATCGCCCATGCGGACGGCACGGCAATCGGATCCATCGCCACCGACGCCAGCCGCCGAACATTCCCCGAACCGGTCTGCAGAATCCCAACCGCCAGATAGTCGCCGCCCTGCACCGAGATGTCCTTGATGGTGTCGACCTCAGTGAGATCCAGGCGGACCTCCGACTTAGTCTGGCCGATCAGCCCGGAGATGTTGCCGGACGTCCACTCGATCTCGAGACCGGCATCGGTCACCCGGTACACGGCGACGTACAGCGCGCACGGGTTCGTGACCGCGTCGACGATGAACCCCACCCGGTTGTAGACGCGCCTCCGTGGCGCGCGAATGAACCCCAGGTGCAGCACATCTTTCGTCGTGTTGTGGAACGGCGCGTCGGACTTTTCGAGCCCGTGGAAGTGGGTGCCTAGTGCTGCGTTCGGGCCGTCCATCGTCCGATCACGCACCCACTTCGGTGCGCTGTCGAGCAGGATCCGCGGGAACGTGACATCCTCCAGCGGGTTGAGCGACTGCCACATCGGGAGGTTGTTCGGAACATCCACGTACTTGGCGCGGGACTTGACCTCTTCCTCAACCACACCCAGATCCCCGGTCAGCGAACGGATCTGCGTTGTCGCGTTGGTGACATTGTTCTCAGTCTGGGCCACAGACTCGTTCGTCGACTTCCGCCAACCCACCAGGCCGTTGAACCAGTCCGCCACCCGAGCGACGATGCTGTTGATCGGAACCACGAGCAGCCCATGGAAGATCTCGCCGATCTGGTTCAGCACCGTCTCGATCCCGACCACGACATTGCGGGCGCCCTGCAGGATCGGCGGCAACTCGATATCGCCATCACCCGTCAACACCTTCTTGATCACCGCGAAAATGTCGCCGATCACCGGCAGCCCAAGCACCCAAGACTCGATGTCCTGCAGGGTTCCGTTCACGATCCCCGTCAACGAACGCACCAGACTGCGGATCAGCTCATCAACCTTCTCGACAACCCACTCAATCGACGGAATCACGCCCGGAATCTGATCCAGGAGACCGCTATCCGTCCCCAAAATCTGGCGGTACTTCTCCTTCGGATCCGACGAGAGTTCCTTACCCTCAAACTTTTTGAGCGCCTTCGCATAATCAGCAGGCGTAGCCATAGACGTCCTTCTAGGTGACTCGCCGCGGGTCAACCTCGTCAGCCAAAGGCTCGGGGACACCAGGCGGCGTGAGATGAGGGACATGGGTTGCTACCCATGTGAGTAGTTCGCGGATGAAGCCGACAGCCGCACGAAGTGCGCGTTCCTTCGCGTCCAACAGCCCCTCGAGAGTCGCGACCTTTCCCGTCAGCGTCTCGATCGAATCCCGCATCGGCTGGAGCAGCAGGTCAAAGTCCTTACGCTGCTGATCAAGCCGAGCATCGAAGTCCTTCCGCAGGTCTTCCGTGTACTGCTGACGATCGGCCAGCTTGTTCGAGTCGACAGCGTTCCTGCGGTTCGCGCGAGCCCCGTACAAGACACCGGCGACCGCGATCACAGCAGACAACAGGGTCACAGCATGGCCCCACGTGAACGAGTCCGAAACCATGCGGACCCCCTTCCAAACACGGGAAGCCGGCCACCATCGATAGGCGGCCGGCGTCCCTCAGACGCGTGGCGCTACTCGGGCTTCGTCGGAGTGTTCACGGCAGCCAGACCCGCCACAGGCACGCCCAACACCGCGCCGACCAGCAGCGTCAGATTCGCGACATCGCCCGAACCGATCAGCCCATAGCCGAGCAGTACCGCCAGCACAGCCAGCGCGATCCGATAGAAGTAGGCGCGCTGAGCCTCAGAAGGTGTCCACATCAGATGTCCGCCTTCACAACGTGCTTCGCGAACGAGTCGACCAGCGACAGATTCTCGCCCTTCTTGTTCTTCCCCAGCTGCGCCCAGCCCTGCGCGCCAGGTCCCCGCAGCTGGTCCCACACCTCGCGGAGCATCCTGCGGTCCTCATCGGTAAATGCCATGTCGTCCTCCTTGGACGGGTTGGTGCCATTGATCAGTTCGAGCGCGTGGCGGATGACAACGTCATAGGGGAAGCCCGGCCCGGGATCCCAGTGGTCCGAGCCACCGAACACCTGCGAGCACTCGTTGTGCCCGGCGATGCCCTTCGAACCCGCCTTGAGCTGAGTGGCGTTCAGGCGAGCGAGTGGGATGCCGTAGTCCTGCGACCACTTTGCGATGACCTCGCCCGCCTTGCGAAGTGCCTTGTCGTAGTCGCGGAGCCATACCTCGCGGGACGTGGCGGCCTGGCCCACGACAGAGATGTGCAGGCCACGGCCATTAGCCTGGACAGAACCCGCGGCCCACGGGATGTAGTTGTCGTCGTTCGAGCGGACCGAGGTGCCGAATCGGTCGACGAGCACGTTGTACGAGCCACCAGCGCTGGGGCTCTGCTGATACCGGGCTACGTTCTGCGCCGTCGTGTCGCGACTGTTCTCGGTGGTGTGAACGATGATCCATGCCAGGGACCCAGTGTTACGTGGTCCGCTGTCGTTGCTGGTGTAGATGTCGACGTCAGCCTTGTATTGCGCCACTGTCGCACTCCTAGCGTGTTGATGTTGCGACGACGCGACTGATCGCGCCGAACTCCTTGAACCGGTCCACGAACTTGAGGAACGGATCCTTCACCGGCTCGTCATCGCCGATGGTCACCTCTGCCATGCAGAAGCCGCCCCGCTGATCCTCGATCTCAACCGACGACACATAGTCGGTGATCCGGGTGCCGCGGTCGTCGAACGTCATGATGTCGCCGATGTCGTAGCGGCGGCCAGAACCATCGTCGGCGCCGAACTCGAAACCCTTACCGGTGGAACCACCATCGCGGACCTTGATCTTCACCGAGTCGCGCCCGGCATGATCCTTCAGCCCCTGCAGGCCTGCAGTCAGTGAGTCGATCGTGAACGCTGTCTGCGCATTCACATACGCCTCACCGAAGCCGTGTCGGCCGAGCTGCGCCGCCAACACCGGGTCCGTGTACTTGTTGAACGCGCCGAAGATGTCGTCCAACATGCCGCCCACCGACGGCGCTAGGAACGGAACACCGAACACGGTCAGCGCCAACGCGATCAGGCCGTCGGTGACGATCCGCACCATCTCGTTGATCCACTGGGGTGACTGCCCGCCCGTCACGACCTGGTGCGCGGTCGGATGGGTGATCGTCCGCGTGTAGGAGACAATCTGCCCCGACTGGGTGGTCCACTGCATCCACCTGCGGTCCCGCTTCTTCCGCGAGTCCACGATGTAACACGGATCGTGCGCCTTGCCGTACGTCTCAGGCTTGACGAGGTTGAGGATGTTGTTCGGGTTCGTGAAGAACATGAAGTTGTCGCCGGACAGATCGAAAATGTTCTGCAGGCGGCCCAGCGAATCGGTGTTGAAGATCGGTCCCGGATCCGGGTCTCCCGGCAACCACAGGTTGCACATGATCTCCGAATCAGAGTTCTTGAGACTCGTCTCGAACAGCTCATCCAGCGGCGTCATCCGCGTACTCATGGCGCAGAGGTCGATCTCCGCGAGGAACGCGAGGAAGTCGTCGAGACTCTTGATGCGGTCCGGGATCGGCGGCAAAGTAATCTGGTTCCCGAACTGCGGAACCTTCACGTACACCGGCTTGTTCAGCCGGGCCGAGTTCTTCGCGATGAAGTACTTCGTCACGAAATCGACAGGGCCGATCATGGTGTCCCGCTTGGGGAACTGCACATACTCTGGCAGCAGTGGCGCTGGCCATCCCAGGATCGACTGAAGCCACCGCATGTTCGAAATGCATGTGGCGGTCACGATTTCGCGGCCTGGCTCGCCCTCCACCGTGCACGACATCACACGGCCGTCCCACACCTTGCCGTTGTAGAAAGTGCGGATCGGAACCACATCGACCTTGCACTGCATGAGTCGCTGCGCCAACGGATGGGAGATCTTCACCTGAATCGTGGCGGCGGTAGCAACGTTCCGTTTCCACTGGAACTTCGACCGGATGTACGGGCCGAGAGGCCTAAACTGCGAATAGTCGCCTGAGTAGACGTTGATATCGAAAGCGGGAGGACTCTTCGTGTTTGATATCAACCGGTCCCCCTTCTGAAGAGTTGCGGGAGTGTGATCGTGGCCTTTGTGCCGGGGCCAGTCGCTAAGCCGGACAACGTCAGTGGCGTCCTCGAGAACCTGGGTGCGGGGTTCGAGAACCGCTGCAGCCCGACAAGGGGCCACTTGTCCACGCCATTGAGATCGCGGATGTAGGGGCTGTCGGGGTTGGTCTCGATCAACCAGCCGGAACCTGGCCCGACAGCCGGTAGGCGAACGATCTCACCGATACCGACATCGAACTGCCCGGGGCCTTCGAGCCTGAAGAACGGCCACGAATCCACATCGCCGCCGTTGAACAGTTCAATCGTTGGCCACTGGGCCACCTGGAACTCACGTTCCCAGGGCAGCCCCCGCCACCACGACAGGTCCGACGACAGCTTCACGCGGTCGCGCATCCACCCGATATCGTCCAGAAGGTCCAATTCGGGATCCGGCGACGGCTCCTCGTATCGCACCTCTTGCCGATAGATTTCATCGTCCGATACCCAGACACGGAACTCCCCAACCTCATCCCCATAGCCGAGAGACCGCCGCCAATCACGAAACACCTGCTGCGCCGGCGGGCCCGGCTCCATCGGGCCGAGAGTGACCTCCAGGCCAATAACATTCGGTTCGTCATCTCGGCCAACCCAGTCGGCGCCGGGCTGGCGGGCGTTCGCAACCCTCTGATGTTTGAACGGCGCACCACCCAATCCGGTTGGCGTCTTCGCCAACCGGATTGGGCAGGTGGGATCGTTGAACTTCCAGAGGGCTCCGTCTACGCCAAGGAACTCGTAACGGATTCCACTCAAGTTAGGCTCCTACTGCCTTGAACGCGTCCGCGATCGAATTTCCGGGGCTGCCACCGAAGTGCGGTTTCAGCAGTTCCTGCGGGTCGTTGATCTGTACGGTCCCGTTGGACACCAAGCCGACATGGACGGTGATCGGCTGCCCGGTCTGCTGCTGCAAGCCGAGGGCGGAGAGAATCTGCTGCTGCAGATCACCCACGGCACCACCGGATGCGGGTGCGGAGGCGCCGGCATACTTCGAGGCAAGGGCGGCATTGTCATCCCGGAGGCGTTGCGCTTGCCGGTTCGCGTCCTCCAACGCCAACTCAGCAGCCCGCTTGTCCGCGGGTGTCGAGTCCTTGTTGTTGTTCGCCTTGTCGAACGCCGCCTGCGCCTTCTCGACTGCGAAGTCGGCCTTCTCCTGCGCCGACACGCCATCCTCGATGGATTCACGGAGCTTCGTGCGATCCTCTTCGGCCATCGGAGCGGCGCCGAACAGCTGCTCCTTCGCCCAGTCCTTGAACTCTGGCTTGTCTGCAGCCTTCGGGGTGTCGCCCGCCTTGGCCTTCTGCTCCGCGAGGCGCGCGTTCTTGCGCTCTACTTCACGCAGGTCCGCTTCCGCTTCGCGGATCCGGATCTCAGCAGACCGGATCGCATCAGCGTCCGGTTTGTCTGCGGTCTTCGCCTTGTGGAGGGAGTCGCGGGCCTGATCTACATCAGTGCGCGCCCGTTCCAGGGAAGCCTGCCCATCCTCGATGTCCCTGCCCAGTTGCTGTAGTTCGTCGGCGGAGAGGGCGTTCGGGTTCGCGGCCTCGATGCCGGCAGCCTCCGCGAGTCGTAGCCGCAGCCACTCCTCGATGGCCTGTGCATCCATGCCAGGGATCGATGTGGATCCGGTGTCGAGCCCACCGCCGCCGAGTAGCGCGGCGAGCATGTGCGCGCCACCAGCCGCCCCGACGCCGAGACGGGACAGTGCTTCACCAGCACCACCTAGACCTGCGCTGCGCTTCTTCGGTGACAGCGGGATCCCCGTGTCGCGCCCGGCGGCCCAGTCCTTGACATTCGCCTGCTCCGGCATCGATCCGACGTTCCCGCCGAATCCGCCGTCCGCGAACACAGCCCCGTTGTATCGGAGCAGTGCGTCGACCAGCGGGCTGTCCTCTTCGATCCCGAAGCGGGACAGACCGCCGTCATAGTCACCATTCGCGACCATATTGCGAACGGACAGAACAGCATCGACAAGAGGATGGTCCTCCTCGATACCGAACCTTCGAAGCTTGCCGTTGTAGTCACCGCCCAGCAGTGCCCGCCAACCAGTCGGGTCAGTGCGGTTCGTCAGAGACTTCGGGTCACCTTTGAATACCTCTGATGTCTCACGCGAAACAACTTCCATGCCGAACCGTCGCGCGGTCTCAGCAAGGATGTTCAATGCGCGTGGACGCTTCGATTCAGCGCCAGGAATATAGGCTTCCCAGCCTGTCTCGCCTTCCGCGTACCGAACCAGGCCCCGTCCAGAGCCGCGCTGGATGTGCGCTTGCGAGGCCATCGGCTTGATCCCGCGCATGCCGCCGTCGGCGTACTCGGTGATGCTGCCGTTCGCGTTGCTGTTTGCCCCAGCGATGGCGCCCGACACAGCCGCACCCGCGATGTTGATGTTGCCTTGGGTGGTGATCGTGACTGTGTGGGTGCCGTGGGTCTGCTTCCCACTAAGGTTGTTGTTGATGTTCTGGGCGATCGCGGCCGAGTTGTCGCTGATGACAATGGTGCCGTCATCGAGGGTCGTCGTCGCGACGTTCAGCTTTGCCAGCGCGACAATCGTTTCGACTGAGTTGTCGGTGATGACGATGCGCTTCTCGTTGTCAACCCGGGTGAGAACACCAGCCTCGGCCAGCTTGTCGACTGCAGCCTGGGCCCCGGGCGTATCGATCGTGATCGCCTTAGCCGGAGGAATCCCGTCGATTACTCCGCGGGCACCGTTCAGTGCCGCGAGGGCGGCTCCGGCATCGGCGGTGAGGGTGAAGCCCTTCCCGTCCGGAAGTTCCTCTATCAACCAGCCAGCAGCCTCGAGAGCGGTCTTTGCGTCTTCGGTGAGCGCATTAACGGTCACCGTCGATGTGGTGCCGTCGAAAGCAGTAACTTTCCCTTGAATCGCGTCGATCAGCTGCTGGGTTGCGGCACCGTTCTTGATCCCCAGTTCTGTTGCGGCGTCCTTCGGGATCAACCCCATCGATGCGGCGAGCTGAATGGCCTGTTCGCGGGACCCGAGCATCGCGGCAGCGTTGTTCACGAACTGGTCATACGTGCCCTGCATGGCCCGCTCGACAGCCTCAGCAGAACCGGTTGCGGTGAAGATCGCGGATGCGAGCTGGTCATAGGCTTCAGCGGCGGACCGTGCCGCCGCGTCCGCCTTCGCGCCCTTCTCCGTTCTGGTGTCAATCTGACCGAACGGATCCAACCCAACGTCACCGAGAGTGCCCTTGAGTCCGTCCATGCCACGCATGGCGTCATTCACAGCCGCTTCGGCATCATGGATGGTGAGCTTGTCATTCCGCAGCCCTGCAAGGGCTTTCGCGAGGATATCGACCTGCTCGGACGCGGACGCCGACGCCTTCTCGAACTCCTCCATCGCCGACGTCATCGCACCCACGTAGGCGGTGCCATTCGACGAGATGACTACATCGCCACCGGATTCCGCCTCACGCTTCAGCTTCTCCTGGCCGAGCCTAATCGCCTCCTGCGCAGCGTCATACTGCTTACCAATCTCCTTGGCTTCGGTGTCGTAGTCGGTTTCCCACCGCCCCGACTTCTCATTCCAGTACTGCCGCTCCTGATGCGCACCAGAGAACGCGCCGGTGAACTCCTGCCAGAGCTTCGCAGCCCCACTGAGTTCTTCCCGCTGCTTGACATGCAGCGCCTGTATCTCTTCGCGGGTCTTCGCCGCGGCGTCGCCCATCCCCGCCAGACCTCGCGCAGCCTGACTCCCGCTGATGCCAGCGTCCGCCAGCGCGACAGCCAAAGTCTTGGACCCGTCGGCGAGCTTGATCGTCTCCAGAGCAGTCGCAGCGGCCTTCTGCCCAGCCTCGGAGTACTCCCCGCCAGTGTTGTTCAGAATGGTCGCGACGGATGATGTGGCACTCGCGAGTTCGTCCTGCCGGGCTCTCGCTTCCTGCGACTTCTGAGCGTGCCGCGCCAACAGCAGAATGCCTGTCGTGATACCCAGCATCCACGGGCCACCAAGCGCGTTGACCGCAGACTTAGCGCCGCGACCGACAGCAGCCATCGCTCCACCAGCGCTGGACGCGGTGCGGCTGAAACCAGCGGCACCAAGGCCCGCGTTCACAAACGCGCCACGGAGGCGATCCATCGCCATCATGCCCTGCAGACGTGCTGTCTGAGACATGCTGGTCACGGAGGCCGCGACACGGGCCACCGCAGGAGCGAGCGCCAACGACGCCAGCTTTCCTGCCACTAGCGCGGCGATCGCGGCCTGCACCGGACCCGGCAGACTTCCGAACGCCGAGCCCAGAAGACGAAGCCCTTCAGCGAGCCCACCGACCTTGGCGGCCACTCCGCTGAACACCTGCATGCCAGGACCCGAAAGGGCCTGCACGATCGTATTCGCGATCGGAATCAGCTTCCCGCCGATCGCCGCCGAGTTGTCCTCGTATCGAGACTTCAGCTCCTTCAGCGACGCGCCATACTTGCCGTTCGACCGCTCAATATCGCCGTCGACATGAGCAAGCTGCTGCTTCATGCCGATATAGGTCGCCATGATCTTCTCTTGAGAAGTCAACTGGCGGTTCGACTCGGTGATGCCTGCTTTGAATGCGACATTGCGGAGAGTGGCGTCGTCGAGAAGTACGCCGTAGGGGCGCATCGTCTCCGCGGATCCAGCGAACGCCGAGGACATGGCCTCGACCGCGGTCGCGGTGTCCATGCCGTAGAACGATGCGAGGTTGCCGGACAGCCTGGTCAGGTCCTTCGACCATGTCGCCAGTTCTGGGCCGGACTTGCCGACCGCCTTGCCGAACGTCGCGAACTGAATCGCCGCGCCCTGCGCCTCACGCTGCGACATCCGCAACGTCGAGTTGGCTTCCTTGCCCCAATCCATGATGGCGCCCTGAGAATCGCCGAACAGGACCGACATCTGGTTCGTCTGCGCACCGAGCGCTCGCGCATTCGTGATGGCGTCCGTGAAGAACTTGACCGAGCCGGCGGCTCCGATAGTGATACCCATCAGCTCGGCAGCGCCCTTCGCCTTGCCGAGCGCGGTGGAGAGCCCGTTCGTGCCTTGCGTGGCAGCCTGGTTCTCACGGTTCAGGTTGGAGAGTGCATCATTCGCCCGCAGTGTGGTCTGCGCAACCTGGGCTCGCGCCTGGGCGACGCGCGCCTCTGCTGCGGCGACCTGATCCGCGGTGCGGCTCGATTGCCCCATGAGCTTCTCAAGGGCCGCTTCTGCGGCCTGGACTCGCTGCGCTGCCGCCTGATGGGCTGCGTGCGCCGACTGCATCGTTGCGGATGCGCGCTGAACCGCGCTCGCCGCGCCGCTGGCGGACGTTCCGACGCCCTGCATCCCGGTTCGGGCACGATCTAGGGACGCCTGGAAGTCTTCGTCACGGATCGTGAGTGTCGCGTACAGAGTTCCAACGTCGAGAGCCATTGGGCCTCCGTCTATTCAGGCGTGTGTGTTGCTGGGATTGCGAGCGCGATGCGCAGTCGGGAATCAGGTTGGGCGATTAGATCGACGATGCGGGTGTGAAGCCACCGCCAGGAGCGTTCGCGGAGGATCCCGGACTCGACGTCGATACCCTTGTCTTGCAGGTCATTCTCAAGGCACGCCCAAGCGCCGAGAATGTCGCGCCACGAGAGGCTGATCCGTTGCCCTGCAGGCTCTTCCGTCACGGTCCGCGCCTTCACGCCGGTGAGACGGGCTGCTTCTTCCGCAGGGTTGTACCACTGGCGAAGTCCCGTCGCGGCGTCAACGGGTCCGCCGCCCGTGTCACCCTTGCCGTAGTAGCCAGGCAGGCTCGTTGCGTCTACCGGTTCCGCTGCTTCTTGGCCCGCTTCCGCCGGTTCGGTTTGCTCGATCGCTCCCCCGTCGCCGTCGCGGGCTTCGGGGGAAGTGAGTTTCCCGGGGTGTCAGACAGCCCCGTCTCCCAGTAGATTTCACCGAGATAGGAGCCCTGCCCGTAGTAGATGAGGGCTGAGGTGCCGGCGTGCATAAGGGAGGTCCAGTCGACACCGTCGTTGACCATTTCGGACCAGACTCCGCCGACCCACTTGCCGTGGTCCTGCTCTTCGGTGACCGGCCGTCCCTGGTCATCAGTGATCGGTTGCCCTGTGGCGGGGTCGTAGGCGTGCACCTCGGCAAGGTTCGGTTCCCATGTCGCGCCGAGCAGCTTCGCGACCTCCGCAACCTGATCGTCGTCGGTGAACCGGGCATTGGGCGTCGCGAACAGCATCCGCAGGCGGAGGCCTTCCTCCGCGTTCGGGGACTTGATGGTGTACGTCTTCCCCCCGATCGGGAGGTGGAGGTTCGGGTCGAACAGCTCTCGTAGGTCGCGCACGGCGCTGGGCTCCTATAGGCAGGTGGGATCACCCGGCCACAACTCGTGTGGCCGGGTGTCTATGGCGAGATTCCCGAGCTGTTACGGGCCGGGAGGCGTAGTAGGCTTCGCAATCGTCTTCGGGCGACCACGACCAGTGAGGGTGCAGGTGAAGGTCTGGAGGCCTTCCTTGTCCTCGGCGCCGTCCTTCCACTCGACGACGACGTAGCCTTCCTTCGCGTCGGGGAGGCTGTCGGTGCGCCAGTAGCGGATGTGCGCGATGTTGGCGTAGCCGATCTCGTCGCCCTTGGCCCGCAGGAACTCCTGGCCGGGATCGGGGGTGAGTACCGAGCCCGCGAGGGTGCCCTTGCGCTTGCCTTCGACCTCAATGTTGAAGCCGATCGCGGTGATCAGCTGGGACTTTGCGCCCTTGGCGCCGATGTCGCCGTCGTCCTGCTTCGTCGGATCCTGCGTCGGGCCGAACTTCGACAGGCCGTTGACGAACACCCACTCCGGGGTGTCGACGTCTCCGGTGTTTACCTGGAATGCCCAGTCGCGGGCAAGTGTGGTGCCGAGCATCGCCGAATCCGGCGGCATCAGTGGAGTGCTCATGGTCAGTCTCCTGTGGAGGTTTCAGTGGGGGGTGCGGGCCTTTTGCACTTGGTGGGGGCTTCGCAAAGTGTGAAGCCGCGGCCCTTGAGGTTGGCGATCTCGCCGGGGTTGAGGCCGTCAGCGGATCCGACACCGTTGTCGAGTTCGATGGTGTGGACGCCGACGCACACATGCGGATCGCGGAAGTGGTCGGGTGCCTTGATGTTCGGCATGGCTACTCGCTTGGGTTCAGGTGGAGTTTGTACGAGTCGGGGCGGCTGTAGCGGTCGTTGCCGTCTGGTTCGGCGGTCATGGTGACTTCGCGGAAGATCCGGGCAACGTTGAGGCCGCCGGGCATGACAACGTGGCTCTTGTTGTCGAGGACCGTGAAGATCGCGTCCGCGAGGTCATCCGTGGTTCGCGGATCCCGCCCTGCTGTCCGACAGCGAATCTGGATCCACACGTCCGGGTTGGCCCGGTCGGGATCCCGGTCTCTGCTGTCGTTGTAGACGTTCAGCAGAACAGCGGCATCCGGTTTCGCGGGCATCTCCCCCACGAACACCGCCGGCATACTCGATGGCGGGTAGTCGCCATCCGGGTCATAGAGCACCAAACCTGTCGCGGCGAGATGCCGGGCTAAGCCGTCGATGATGCGACGACGAGTCAGGCTCACAGCGCACCCCTCACTGCTGTCGCAATGATCTGCGCGAACTCACCCGCGAAATCGTTCTTCGCGTTCTCAAGGTACTTCGCCTCACCACCGCCGGGATGCGCCCAGCCGACTTCTTCATGCTGGCGTGCCGCATACGGAGTGTTGAACGACACTGCTGCGGAGTCGCCGTCGGTGCTGGCTTTCCCGGATGCGCGGAGTGGGCCGTCACGGAACGGAGCCCGGGCTCGAGCGTTCGCTAGTAGGGCCTCGCCGCCCATCATGAGGCCTTCGCGGGCCGCGGCCTTCTGTCTCGCGACGATCGCGGCGCCGTTCCATTGCAGGGCCATCGCTACTCCAGGTTGACTTGCAGGTGATCGGCCGCCAGACCGCCGTCACCGACGACAGTGGCGATGACCTTTGCTTCACGTCCGCCAAACTTGGCGGGGAGGTATACGAGCGATCCCGGTGGAATATGGGCGGTCCCGTTCGGGAACGCGACGGTTGTCGATGACACAACCTCGACGCCGTCCGTGTTGCGGACCATGCGGGTCGTGTCATCGATCGCCGATATCAGTGGCACCGCAGGATGAAAGGTAGGCCCGTAAGCCCCACTCCCCTTCACCCGCTTCACGAACACTTCATGCCGCCACCACCGGGCGAACGGATCCCGGGCCATCACGCCACCACAGGCAGCGACGACGCGAGACCCTCATTGCGCAGGATGTCGACCGCGGTCGGACACAACTCCGTCAGCGCCCTTGCCCGCGCTTCCGCCTGGCCCGCCGTGTCGAACTCGATGGTTCCGCCCGCAATCGACGACTTCGACTCACGCAACTCCTGGCCAGCGGCGCCGGCAGTCGGGTCGAGGTCTGCGGCATCCCACTCAGCTACCTGTCTGCAGGTGGCATCGCGGAATGCGTCGATAACGAACGGATCCGCCGGCAAGCCCGCGGGGGTGGTTTCGTACACGTCAGCGCGGGTCGCTTTCCGAACCAGAATCGACGCTTCACGCAACAGTCCGACCGCGTTGCTGGGGATCGGGTTGCACCATTCGCCGAGTTGATTCTCGGTCGCGTAGATGTGCACGCTTCTCCTTCATGTGGTGCGACAGCGGCCCCACCGATGCCGTCAGGTGGGGCCGCTATCGAACAAGGGGGTTACGAACCGCCGCCGGCAGGCGCCGGGTCATCGGCGTCGGCCTTGAGGCCCTGGAGAAGGACGGCGCGGTTCGGGTCCAGGGTCTTGACGCCGTACAGCACATCGAGCGAGACGGTGTCGGTCTTGTACTTCTGGTCGTAGCCGATCACGACGCGGATGCCGAAGCCCTTGTAGTTCTCGATCGCCGCATTTGCGGAGCCCATCGGCAGCTCGAGCGGTCGGGTAACGAGAGCGACAGCGGTGCGGTGGAATGCGACACCAACCTCGGAGCCGGTACCGGTCGGCTCGGTGATGTTCTGCGTCCAGTACGGATCGAAGCCGAACAGTCGGCGTCCGAGGTGCGCCTCACGGAGCGCCTCGGTGTCGCCGGAGCTGTTGTGGTTCTTGAGGATGTCCGAGTCGAGCCACTCGCCCTGCGTTACGGGGCCGATGATCGCGTGGCGGTCGAGCAGCGGAACATTCTTCTTGTTCAGTAGTGTGTTCGCGTCGATCAGCGACTCGGGATGGTTCCACTTGCGCCCGACCTTGGCGCCCGAGATCTTCTGGGTGATGTCCGAGCGGAACGCGAGAATGTCGCGGTCGATCTTCTGCGCGATCGACTCCATCGCGGGGTCCAGAAGGCGCTGGCGGAAGTTGTCGATGCTCAGCGTCAGATCCTTGGAGGTGATCTGGAAGCTGGTGTCGGCGTGATGGTTCAGCTTGACCGGCACACCGGTTTCGGTGGCGTTCTGGATCTCGATTCCGGTGGCCGGATCAAACTCCTTGGCCTCGAAAACGGCTGGCTTGCGGACCGTGACCGTATCGCCGATCTTGGCGACGAACTCACTGGAGTAGTCGCGGTGGACAAGCTGGGCCGCCACCGTGGTCTCATACAGCGTTGCGAGTGCGGCCTGAGCGATTACGCTCGGATTTAGAAAGGTGTTCGCCATAGTGGTTCTCCGTGGCTAGAAGTTGTGGCCGCGGGATTCGCGGCGGTCCTTGCGGAATCCGTCGACACCCGCCGGGGGTGCGGCTACGGTTCCGCCGTGTTCAATCCCTGATGCCTGAACGACCGCCTGGGCCTTGAGCTTCGGGTTTCGCGCTATGGCTTCCTTGACTGCCACATCCACCTGGGTCGTGTAGTCGTCTGCCGTGGGGTCGATGTCGGCGAGGGCCTTCTGCAGGGTTGCCGAATCGGTGAGGGCGGTGAAGTCTCCGCCGTTGGTCTTTGCTGCGTCGCTGAGTGCGTCGCGTGCCTGGAAGTCGCGGATCCGCTGGTCGCGCGCCGCAAGCTCAGCCCGATCGCGTTCACGATCGGCGGTGAGCTGCGCAATCACATCTTCAGGCTTCGGTACTTCGTCGTCCTTGACCAGGCCGAGCGCCTTGCCGAGTTCCTTCGTGAGCGTGTCGCGCGCGTCCTTCGCGGCCTGCTCCGCTGCCTGCTGGGCCTTCTCGTTGCCCTTCACGCGGGCTGCGGCGGCCTCGGCACGGAGTCGTTCGACGTAGGCCTGGTCGTAGACCTTCGACTCGTCGCTGGACACCGGTGTGGGCGCAGGGGCTGTGACCGTGCTCGGTGCCGGCTCCACGGGCGTGGGCGCCGGCTCAGTGGTCTCGATCATCTGCGGGGTGTTCTCTGCCTCGGGCATGGGTTCGTGTCCTCCTGGGACAGTCGAAGTAGTGCCCGACCAGCGGGCATAAGAATACCCCCGCACCATGTGGCAGCGGGGGTCGAGAGGTTGGTGTAGAGACCTACGGGTTCATCAACGGAGGCGAATCTATGGTTGCTGCAGTAGCTCAGGCAGTGAGTGACCGCCTCGAGTGGCGACGGTTTCCCAGTAGTCGCGGTTGCTGGCGGTGAGTCGCTCCGCGCCGCCGGGGACTGCGCTCAGCTCGGCGTCGTACTCGGGGTCAATACGGCGACGTAACGCGACCTCGTCAGGATCGGTGACTACTACGGCTCCGATGATCGTCCCGTGCGACGTCAGGTACCGGCCACGCCCCAGTGCCAGCGTTGGCAGGATCATGGGAACACCCCCAGTCGTCTCATCGACCACTTGAACACGTCAACCGCCCGGCTGTCGCCGGAGATCTCTAGCAGTCTAACGTCGTCGCCTTCCGCCATAGCTGCGATCCCTTCCGCGATCCATTCCTGCCGGCCGCTGAAGGCTGTGCCGCGGCTGCCGTTGACGAAGTAGTCGTTCACGGCCCGGCTCGTCCGGACCATCTCTCCATGAGACCAGGTCAGGTACGGGTCTTCGACAAGCTCCCGAACCGTCATGACGAACTCGCTCTGCATCATCTTTCGTTCGGCAGCGGTGAGGTCACTTGCGCCTTGTTCTTGCCACGAGACCCGTGCTGGTGCTCGTTTGAGGAGGTTCGTGTCGATCGCGTGCCCAGCCTCATGGGCGTACACGTTTACGGATCCGTGTGGCGAATCTGCGGCCATCATGATTCGGTTCGCTACGGGGTCGAAGAATGACGTGCCGTCGAGTGTCCGCCCGTCGCCTGTCTTCAGACCTTCATAGTCGGCCCCGACGCGTGTCTTGGTGGTCGACTTGCCGACGTGCAACTCGACGCCCGCATCGCGCAGCATCGCCCGCATGCCCTCAGGAACCACCCCGAAGTCGCGAACGGCACGCTTTTGCGCCGACCTGCCGACACCTGGACCAAACTCAGGCTTCACGACATCCACGGACGGCTCAGAGCTCTTCGGCTTTCGGCTGAAGTTGAATCCGAGCGGCGACGGTGACGTCAGCTGGCTGGGATCACCAACTCGAATCTGCTCACGATCGCTGCGGCGACGAACATCGGTCCGCACGGCATGTTCCTTGGCCTTGGTCTGCCATTCGCTGACCTTCGCGTTCGCTGTCCGCTTCGCTTCCGTGGTGGTTGCTACCGCTTTGCGGCGCTTCCACTCCCGCACGCCGCGTTCGAGGCGGCGTTGGTTCTGCTCGTCCTTGTAGCCCTGGGGGTCATACGGTTTCGGTTTCGGGACGCTTGCGCCCGGCACATACAGGGTGTGGGTGTGGCGGCAGTTTGGGTGGTGGAGGCCGCGAGCTTCGGCGTCTGCCATCGATGCGGTGACGGTGACCGTTATGGGTTGTCCGGTCACTGCGTTGGTGACCAGGACGTCCCCGACAGTTTGGCCCGACAGGGAAAGCACTTTGCCTTCGAACGGCTGGCACATCGGTGCCGGATTCGGATGCGACGACACGAGAACTAGGTCGTGGCCGGTGGCTGCGAGGCGGTCACTGTGTCCACGTAGGAGGGACCGGGCGTTCGCTGTTCGGACTGCCATCTCAACGTAAGAAGATGCCTGCCATTTTCGGCCGGCCTTATCGACGAAGGCAGTGATGCCCCCGGATGCGAGTCTGTCGAGTGCCTGCTGTGTAGCCGTCTGTAGCGTCGTCGAGCCTGTCGCGACTCGGCCCGTCACTTCCGCCACGGCCGACCGGTAGGCATCCAATGTGCCGCGGAGGATGTAGCTTTGCGCTGACTTCGAAGCCGAAACAGTCTCATAGGCGAGGGCCGTCACCGCGTTGGTGTCGATCACTCCGGTCGACGCGAACGTGACTGGTGTCCTTCTCACGCGTTCCACGTCGAGTGAGGCTGCGTCGGCGCCCATCGCGTAGGCGGTGCGGATCGCAGCCTCAATCTCCGGTTTCGCCGCCTGATCGAGTCGGGCGACCACGCCACGCGCTTCAGCGAGGAGTGCTTGCACTTCCTGCAGGTGGGTTGTCGCCCACTGCGGTGCAGCCCCGCCATTGGCGAGTCGTTTCGCGATCGTCGCCAGCAGCTCAAGTTCGGCGTCGGCGTAAAGGTCGGCGATAGCTTCAGCGAGCCCAGCCACCTGCCTCGGGTCGAGCATCACTCACCGCCCTACTATGCCGTCTCGGAACGAAGAGTCACTGGCTTGTCGCCGGTGAACTGGAGGTCACCCAGGCCGACAAGGTCGGCGGCGGCGTCCGGCTTTACACCGGTTCGGACTGCAGTGCCCAGGGTCTCGACCTTGATCTTCATCGCCGCGTCGGAGGCGGAGTCATCGACAATCGGTTGATCTCCACCGATCATGGCCGGGTCGACCAGGTCGATGCGGTCTTCATTGAGGATCCGCTCGGCTTCGTTCTCCACGGACTCGTCGTCCCAATCGGGGTTCACCAATGCGACCACCGTCTTGACCGATGCCGCCTTCGCTTCCCGGAGCGCCTTGGCGGTCAGTGCGCGGTTGTATGCAGACTCGCGGACCGCCGGCCACTGGATTTCGAGATCCTCATCGACGGTTACACCCGATCCGAAAATGTGGGCGTCGACTTCGAGGAGGGTCCGGGCAAGTCGGGTGAGGCAGTTGCCCCACAGTCGATGCTTGCCCGTCCGGGTCGTGTTCGATGCCGTGGTCTTCGCGGTGATCTCAGTTGCAGTCGCCGCCGAATTGCCCTCTGACAGACCGAACGTCAACGGTGAGTATCCGACACGACGCAGAATCTCCCGCGTGATGGCGTCAACTATCCGCAGGTGCTCGTCCACACGAATCGCGAACTGCTTGACCTCGAACAGGTGGCTGGATGCGCCGTCCTTGCCGGGGACATTCCCCAGCTCCGCGTACAACTCGCGGTCGTTGTCGAACGATGCGCCGTCGCCGGCCTTGCCGATCTTGAGCATGTTGGCGGACACGAATGCTCGTGCTCGACCTAGGCGGAGGTCCCGCATCAGGGAGGAGAACGCTTCGTCGAGCTGATCGAACAGCGGGATGAGGTCGTCGGAGATGTCGGCCCGGCCTAGATGCTTCAGTTCGGGGATGGTCCGCCAGATCGGGTTGGGTAGCTGGTTCGGGATGTAGCCGGCCGCGATGTTCTCGGATCCGGTGTCGATGTAGCCTTCGCCGCCGACTTTGATGCCCTCGGTTGCGGGGTGGTCGGCGAGTGCCATCTGTTGGCCGAGGTTGTCGTCGGTTCCCTTGTAGACGGCGTGCCAGATCTTGCCTGGCTCGTACCGTTCGAGGTGCCGCCAAACTGCCTTGTCCCTCGACGGCAGCTCAGACCAGAATGTGACGGCCGCCAGCCTGCCCCAACGGAACTCGGGGATCGCATGGTCGGGGTCAACGAAGTCGATCCACGCGTTCTTCGTGAGGGTTTCATCCCACACGATGCGCGGCCACACCCCGCCCAGTGCTGCGCACGTTTCGGCCGCGACGAGCAGGGTGGCGTGCATGTTCGGTGTGTTCAGGATCAGGTCGACCCGATCCTGTGCCTTCGACTTGGTTGCTTGCACTTCGGTGTCGGGTTCGTCGACGGCGTTCTCGTCGGGGATGAGGAACTTGGGTCCATCAGCGAACAGGAGGTTCGCGGAGGTGGCGACGATGTCAGCGGCGATCGGGAGGTGCACTCGCCCCGTGACCTGCTGTTCGGTCTGCCGCTTCCCCCAGAACACCTTGACGCCGAACAGTCCGGTGTCGAAGCCTGCGGACTTTCGGTGCTGCGAGCCGTGCGCGTAGTAGGAGGCGAGGCCGTCGGCGGTCCCTTCCCACCACACCTGCTTCTCGGCGATGTCGGCGATGAGGTCGTCGAACGGCTTCGGGGGCCACACGGTGTTGGAGTCGGGCAGGGTCACTCTCGGCTCCTACGTGGGTTCTACGCGGCTGCGGCAGCGTCTGGGATGGGGTCGTTGATGTACTGCTGCCAGGTGAAGCGGGAGGACTGGATGCTGTAGCGGAGGGCGTCGCAGAAGTCGTCGTTCAGCTTGACTGGCTTGTCTTCGCCTGCGTCTGCGGCGGTTTGGTCCCACACGTAGCCGGGGATTTCGGCGATGAGGTTGGTGCAGTGGTCCGAGATGCGTAGGCGGTCGTTCGCGAGGAGCGATGACACGGTGCGGATTCCGGGGACGACTTTGTTGCTGGCGTTGTAGACGGTGTATCCGCGGGAGCCGAGTTCGAGCTTCATGGATAGGGCTGCGGGGTCTACGAAGACGCCGTCGAGGACGGACCCGAAATGTTCCTGCTGTTTCGGGAGGAAGATGTCGAGGCTGTCGGCAAGGTTGCTGTCGGTGGTGTTGCCGGGTGCCCATTCGGCTACGGCGTACAGACGGTTGTCGTAGCCGAGCCCTATGACGATTCCAGCCGTGGGGTGGTTGGCGCCGACGTCGATTCCGATCGCGACGAGTTCCCGGATCTGCGGAAGCTGATCGTGCGGGACGACGTGCTGGTTGTCGTCGAACATGTCGTAGATCGCGCCGTCAGCCGATACCCATTCGCCGAGGATGAAGCGTCGGTACCAGAGGCCGACGTACTCGCGGCGCATGGCCGCCTTGTAGTCCTCTTCGAGTGACGGGTTGTCGTCGATGGTGAAGTGGAAGCGCTTCCAGCCGGGGAGGGCATCTTCACCGTTCTCGTCGACGGTGCCGATCCGGTCGAGGTATTCCTTCTTCAGCCAGTGCGCGGGGTTGTCCGGGTTGGTGGTGCCGAACATTTGGGCGCCGGGCACGGACATGCGGCCGAGTAGCTGTTTGAAGAAGTCGATGTGCAGCACGGTTACCTCGTCGAGGAACGCGAGCTGGATGGTCATGCCGCGGATCTTGTTTTCCGCTTTGGCGTCATTGGCGCCGATGACGTGGACCATGCGCCCGAAGATTCGGGCGGTGGGTGATCCTTGGCGGTAGTGGACGTGTTTCGCGAAGACCGCGAACGCCTCGATGGTTTCGATGGGTTCGAAGACGTTGCGGTAGATGCTGTCCCGATTTTTGCCGACGATGACGATGGCGCCGTGCTTGCCTGCCTTCGCGACCTTGAAGAGGAGCAGCAACAGCCAGGAGAACGTTTTGCCGGCGCGGATGGAGCCTTCGAAGATGTTGACGCGTCCGGTTGCTTGCGCGTAGGACGTGATCTGTTTGCGGCTCATCCCCGGTGCGGGGGCGGTCACTCCGGCTGCTCGTTGAGGAGTCGGGTTGCTGCTCCGAGGATTGCGGCGTTCAGTTCGTCGAGGGCTTCGCGTGCCTCGCCACTGTTGTCGGGGGCGGGGGCGTTGTCGAGGCCGAGGAACTTGGCGCGGCGGTCCTGGATCTTCAGGGACCGGTCGACTGCCCGGAACATGCGGTCCAATGCTGCGTCGGTCCGTTTGATGGTCTTCTCGAGCGCCCGGTCGAAGTCCCGGTCCTTCAGATCTTCGTCGATATCGGCAACTCGAACTGCTTCGCCTTCAAACTCGCGGACCACGTCCACGGCCTTGATGACTTCGAGGAGCGGCTTCATCATGAGGTCGAGGCGGTCCAGCTCGAACTGCAGTGTTTCGGATGCTGGTTCGGCGGTGACTTCCTTCAGTGCCTCGGAGACGTCTTTGTAGGCCTGGGTGCGGGAGATGCCGAGGGCCTCGCCGATTTGTTCGTAGGTGTGGCTTTCGCGGCGCATGTTGAGTGCGAGTGCCATGCGTTCGCGGCGGTCGATGCTGACTTTGCTGGTCTTCCCGCGGCCGGGTCGTGGTGCCATAGGTGTCCCCTCGGGGGTGTTCGGCGCTCCTGGCGTCCGTGAACCCCGTTGCGGGGTGATGCTGGTTCCCTCCCCGGCTTCGTCCGCCGGAGGTCGCGTCTGTGTGCGGGAGCGGGGAGGGAAGTTGATCACCCACACCCCCGCGTGATGCCGGAGTGTGGGCAAGTAGAAAACCGGTCGCCCCTCCCTGGTGCGGGAGCGAACGACCGGCCGTTGTGCCGTCAGCAGGGGTTGAACCTGCGGCCTCGTCCTTATCAGGGACGCGCTCTAACCACTGAGCTACAACGGCGTTGGGGTGGAGTAGGCGCGTAGCGTCGCCTCGTTCTTAAGCATCCAGCTAGATTCAGTCCTCAGCTTTGATGTCATCGCCGCGTCACCGACCTTGCTGTTTGGTTGCACGTTTAGGGAACCTGCCCTGGTACCAACCGGATGCCTCCACCCTTGTGCCCGCCCCCGGATTCGAACCGGGAACCTTCGCCACCTGAAGGCGACGCCTCTGCCAGTTGGGCTAGGCGGGCATTGGCAGATGCGACAGGACTCGAACCTGTAACCTGCGGTTTTGGAGACCGCTGCTTCCAGTTGAGCTACGCACCCTTGCCGAAATAGAAGGTAGCGGAGCGTGAATAGGCTTCGCCACCGATTATTTCGTGCTGGGTTCCGGGGCCGACCGACATAACGGGAGAGGCGGCAGCACCTCGGGCATCCCCCAGCAACTCTCAGACTCGCGGAGGCCATGCCCAAGTTCGTGGCGACTGGGGTGTGCCATCTTCCGCCAGCGGGCGGTGTGGGACGGCGTATTCACGGTAGTCGCCGCCGAGTCCCCACACGAGCAGGTCCACCGTGTAGTCGTCCGGAAGCTCTGGGACCAGGTCGGCTGGTCGCCCCTTGCTGGACAGGGTTCCATCCGGCGACGGTCCCCAACGTTCGATCACGTCGAGGTTCGTCGTGTCACGGGTACGGAGGACGATGGCCGGCGAGGTGATGCCGTCGCCGTTCTTCGACGCGTACTGGACGATTCTTCCGACAGACGGCTTCAACAGGGCTCCTAGCAGTTGCAGGCGGTGAATGGTGGGCATTCTTCGTCAACATCCCCGTTCCAGGGGCAGTCAACGGCTGTGCGGTTCTCGTATTCGTCGAGCCACTTTTTCGTGACCCGCTTCTCTGCCGCTCGACTTCCTCGATTGCAGCATCCGCGCGAGCAGGACCAGCGCATCATCGCCACTGCCCACTCCCTGAAACGTTGAGTGCCCCCGTCTCTACCCAGGTGGCCGACCTGACTGGGGAGACGGGGGCGGTGGGTGCCGACACGATTGGTCGAGCGAATCCGACTGCGCTACCGGGGCTTCCCCGCGAAAAGCGCGATACCTCTATCCTATCGCGGGACCGGACATTACGCCGCGACCTGCGCGTTTGTGACTGCTTGAATGCGTTCCCGTGCAGCAACTTCCATCGCGGCCATCACGTCGCGGAGGATGGTGCGGTGGTATTCGATGCCGGATTCGGTGCGTCGTCCGAGTGTTGGGTGCGCGGCTCGCCAACGCCGCAACGTGCGGGCATCCTTGTTCGCGAACTTGATGGCCTCTTGCTCGGTCAGCCACTGTCGTTCCGCCCCGGTCGGCCATAGCCGGCGGTTCACGTTGCGGATGGGTCGCCACCGTTCGAGCACGTTCTCCAAATCCCAGTCCGGGATGTCAGGGAACTTGGCCGCCAGGTATTGGATGCGTTGGCCGACGGTACCCCGCTTCAAACCGTAGATCCGCGACCACATGATCACCTGACCCTCTTCAGCGGTGATCGCGTCGATCGGATCCAGAGCGACGGGCGGCTGCGACGACGGCTTCGCATGCGTGCTGCCGTCCTCCGGGCCCCGCTTATGCGTCGGCGCGATGTGCTGCCGGATCTCCAACAGCTGCAGAGGCGTCTCCCGCAGCAACTCCCACGCCTCAGCACGCACACCCGAGGCATTCGGGAACGCAACAATATTCGTCATGGTCGGGCCTTCTGTCGGATGTCGCCGAACCGTGCGACCAGCATCGTGCGCACACCCATTGCGGCCTCATCGATTCCGCCGTCGACGGTCTGTGGAACGAACAGCGGATTACCTTTGCCGTACGGGAGTTTCACAGTCTGCTCGACTGTCACGTCGTCAACCTTCACGATGATGGTCACGAACTTTTCGCCGGTCATGCCGTTGCCTCGTTGATCCGGCGGGTGAGATCCGCGAAGGCTTCCAGCGTCGCCATCAACGGCGCGTAGTCGGAGAACTGGGCAATGGCGATCGGCTCGGTACCGAATGGTCGTCGGCACTCCACCTGCGATATCTGGCCGCGCCAGTGTTCCCGGTCAGGGTGGTCCACAGTCAAGTACGTGGACGCCTTGTGGACGTTGGCGACAGCCTGGCCAATCGGCGTATCCAGTGGAACCGCAATGGTTGTCGGCTCATCAATCCGCCAGCCTTGCGTCACATCGCCGATGAGGTTGAAGTCTTTGTCCCACACTCGAACGTTGTAGACCGGAAGCTTGAAGGTGCTCATGCCTTCAATCGTCACATGCCGCAGTGCCGGTTTCGTCAAGTTCGGAGCCTGGATACCGGACAATCAAGGCCATGGGCTAGATGACGGATAAATCCGACCAGCACCGCGACGTGTGCTCCCCCACCAACAGGCCCAGCATCCCCGGCTTCGACCACACCCCATACTGATTCAGCATGTACTCCGATGAACGCTCAGCCTCCAACGCCGGCGTCCCGAACAGAGTGCGGTTCTGGAACTCGTTCGTGTACAGATGGTGGTAATGCGCGAAGAACCACAACGGAACCGATCCGAGTGTTTCTGTGCGGCCGAGGATCTGACGCTCGACAGCAGACTTGGCGCGCAGCTCGGTTGATCCGCCACGGCCCTTCTCGACGTAGCCGTGGGTGAAGTAGCAGTCGACACCTGACAGGTTCACCAGCACGGCGGGGTCGCCGTCGCCGATGGTCCAGTCAATCACCGGGCCACCGAACGGTGCCATCTCGTCGAACAGCTTCTTCACCTGGCAGGCGATGTAGGTTGAGGCGTTGTCGCCCTGGCTGGTGACCGGATCCTTGGATCCGTTGCGGGTCCACTCCCCATGGTTCGAGATCACCGAGGATGCGGAGATCGGCAGCCTCAACTCGGCGACCTGCTTGAGCGTCCACACCCGCAGATCGAAGTCCAGCTCAAGCTGCTTCGACTGATTCAGTTCGACGGTGTACGGCTGGTTCGCATAGTTGTTGCACACACCCTCCGTTTCGTCGCCCATCCAGGCGACATGGACCGCCTCCGGCCGCCGCCCCGCAGCAGCCATCCCGCGGATGGCCGCGCAGTGCCCGAGGACGCCTCGCTTCCAGTTCTCGACGGCTTCGTCGGTGCCCTTCTTCCCGAGCTGCGGGTCCGCGATCTTCATCGAGTATGTGGCGGCGACGACTGCCGGCGCTTCGGTTGCGGCGGTGGGGCGGTCGGTGATCGATTGCAGGGCGGCACGCCATTGCCGCATGGTGCTGTCTGGGATCTTCTCGCTGGTGATCCGCCGGAACCGCGCCGAATACGAGTACAGCTGGATTGCGTCGCGGTCGCCGTCCTTTGTGCGGGCGGACTGCTGCCAGGTGGACATGCGGACTGTGTCATCGACAACCTCGAACACGCTGGCGTCCAGGTTGAACAGCTCGAACACCGGGCGCCAGTCGTCGAGGATCGGTGAGGTGACGACCACGTTGTTCACGGCAGCACCATCACTCGTGACGTCGATGCTGCCCTTGTTCGCAGGCTGCTGCTGACTGTCGAGGGCGTTGTCGATCTTGTCGGCAAGGCTCACGCGGCGGCTCCTACGGTTCCAGTGCAGGGGCAGATGCCGCGCATGTGCTCCCGGAAGCTGGTCATACCAACGTGCAAGCCCGCCTCGGCGCAGATCTGCTTGAGTTGGGCTGCGGATAGTCCCGCGGCGACGCCACGTTCGATTGCTGCCCGTTCGTCATCGGTTCGGCTGTCGAGCCATGCGCCGGTGGTGCATCGGCGCCTGCTGCGGGTGAGTGCGTGATCAATGGCGGCTGCGATACTCACGGCCTGCTTCCTCCCATGCTGTGGCGGCAACTAGGGCCGCGAATGTGACGGCGACTGCGGCGAGCCAGCCGGTGACTGTGACCGTGTCGGCGATCGCGGAGGCGATGATCCAAGCGGTGGTGGCGAGGACGAGCGCCCACGCTGCGGTGACGGCCACTACCGCGACACGGAAACCAACCTCCCGGCGTTTCATCAGGCCACCTCGTCGGCGAGGGCCGCATAGCCGGCGATGTCGACGACGTTGTCCCGCTTCTGCTTCGTGGCGTCGCGGGACACCTTGAGGAGGATCATCATCATGGCGACCTGGCGGGCCGTCAACTCGATGTCGAGGAACGCCGCCCACATGTCCGCGATGCGGCCGAGGTTCCGTTCGGCGGTGCCGTAGTCGTCCTGCCGTTGGCCGCCGATGATGTTCTCGGCTTCCTCGAGAACGGTCGGGTTCACAAGGCCGGCGTTGGCGAGCTTGTCCGTGATGCTCACTGTGAGCTCCTGACGTTGATGGTGGTGGGTTCGGGTTCCGGGGTTTGCGGGTTCGACTCGAGGATGTTCGACGGGTCTCCGAGGTATAGGCGGCCGTCGTCGGTTTGTTGAAGGTCGTCGAGGTTGAGGAACCGCAGTTCGGTATTGCCGGGGAGGGTGACAGTTTCGTGTTCGGGCGGCTTCGGTCGCGGCTTCAACCGCAGGCGGGCCGAGGACTTGAACGGGGCGCTCATGCTGTCCTCCAACCGAACCGACGGCTGTCCCGGAACATGAGTCCGTAGCAGACGAACGCCGCCGCGAACAGGATCACGATGCACACTGCGTTGAGCACGCTTCCTCCCAACTGAGTTCCAGCCACATCCGTCCCGGTTCGCCCTTCACGGCGGGGTGGATGATCGGCTCAGGCTTCGACATGTGGCGGGTGGAGTCGTCGGGCACCATGCCGTAGCCCGCGTGCGTGTTCATGCCGCGCTTCGTCTTGACGAGCTTCGTGGGTGTCAAGCCATCGGCCAGCGGCTTGAGTGTGGCGACGAGGTTATCGGTGTCGCGTGCACGATTGTCGCGGGGCTGATAGTGCAACTGGACGGTCACGTAGTCGAGTCCAGTCGGCAACCTGTTGGCACGTGCTAGCTGCACCATCACTTCACGCACATCCCGAATGGTCCGGGCCTTCGCCATCGCTGCACCACGTGACACGCCACTGTCATTCATCGACAGCGGCGGGCGCTGAAACGGAAGGTCGATCGTCACAGAGTTCATTTCTCCACCGTCACTTGGTCGTTGGGTGCGAAGGTGAGGGTGGTTGATCCTGCGACGCTGTCGACACCGATTCGGGTGTAGGTGAGTTTCTGTTCGATTTCGACGATGCGGTAGCGCCGTTTCTGCCACATGATCGACTGCCCGGCATGCGTGCCGTCGAGGTTCGCGGCGAGGACCACGGTGGATGCGGCCATCACTTGACCTCGATTCGTGCGTCGTGGATGGGGAGGCCCGCGTCGGCGGCTGCCTGCTCCTGGTCGAGGGCGTGTTCGAGGATCCCGTGCAGCGGAAGCGGCGGGATACCCAACGCCTTCGCGATCTGCGGGCCCTTCATGCCGTGACGCTGCATCCGGAGGACACCAGCTGTCTCGTGCGGGGCGTCGGAGTCCATGCCGCCGAGGAAGTCGATCGTCATACCGGGGACGGGCGTGTCCAGCTCGGGGTCAGGCTCGTAGGCCTGCGCGGTGGTCACGCCTTCTCCTCGGGTTCGGTGAGGTAGCCGTCGGCCTGCAAGCGTTCGATGATGGCGTGGGCTTCGTCGAATGGCGTGTAGTCGACGGCGCGGGTGCTGTCTCGGTGGTTGCGTGCGGCTTGCATGGTGGCGAGGATCGCGTCACCACGAGCCTTAGCGGAAATCACGCTGCGAGTCCCTTCGGAAGGTGGTCGTTCTCGATGAGGACCTTGAACGAGGAGCGGGCGGCGGGGAGGTAGACGATCACGCCCTCAGGTCGGTCGAAGTCGACGGCCTGGGATCCGTTCATTGCCAGCCAGTCGACCTTGCCGTCAATGTCGATCGTCGAGAACGGGCCCCGGTGCAGCACGGGGACGATGCCGAGCCCGTCCACTGCCGACAGCTCGTCCTCGTGGGACTGCCAGCGGTCGACGTTGAACAGCGAGAACCGCTTGTCGCCACCCTTCAGGCCGTAGCCGCGCTGGATGCCGGATCCCCACCATTCGCCGTAGTGGTATCCCTCACCGAGCGTGTCAGCGAGCGCGCCGGCGTTCTCGTACACCCAGCGGGCGAAGCCGTAGTTGTCGGCGTCGGGCGTGATGATCCGGTTACGGGACTGCGCGCCAACAACCTTGCCGCCGTCAGTAACGATGACACAGGCGTTGGTGCCGTCGATCTTCTCAGTAATCACCATGCTGCGGTTGAGGCGGGGAGTCTTCGGCCAAGCCTTGAAATCGAGGGTGCTCATGCTGCGCTCTCCTTGCGTCGGTTTCGGTTGTGACAGCGGTCGCACATCCCGCGCCCGTGATGTGTAGGCCGCCCATCGTGAGGGTCTTTCGGGCCGCGCATCCGCTCATCGCATTGGACGCAGTTGTCGGGCCGGGGCTTCATCACGCGAATGGTGCCGCCCGCAGCAATCTTCAGGAGGGCGCGGCGAGTGTTGTGGTCACCGCGGCACACGTATCCGGCGCAGATCACATCATCGGCGGGGGTTTTCGCGTAGCTGTCGACGGGAGTGCCGGCGGTGAGCGCCTCGGTGGCGCATTCGACCTTGAATGAGCATGTGCCGCAAACAGTTTTGGCGGCGGACCCTTCGGCGGTGTTGGGCCAGAGCCGGTCGCCGTCGGGTCGTTCAAATCCTGCGATGCCTCGACACGGCGCCTGGTTGCGCCAGTTTCGGGAGGTTCTTGGTGTGTCGAATGACATGCGTGTAAGTATGCCTTATCACGCATTGTTGCGCAACCATCACGCGGGGTTGCGGAGCCGCTCGATTTCGGCGCGGAGTTCTCGAATCTCGTTGCCGCGCAGTCTCGCTAGTTTCGCTGCGCTCGTCCACGTGGCGAGGCTCATCGCTTCGAGCGCAGCGTCCATTGACGCCTGAATCTTCAGCAGCTCAGCCCACCATGCGCAGATGTTGTGGACACCATGCTTTTCGATCGCCGCTGCGCAATCGTCGGCATACATGTCCGCCAAACACTTTCGGACCGCAGCCTCATGCCGCGCCAGCTCGCTCATAGGCGACTGCCAATCTGCTTGAGCTGCCACGAAACCCACTGGCAGTAGGTCGGGCCGCCGGGATGGATGGGCTGCCACCCGTACACGAGATGCTGACCACCCGCTGGATTGTCTGCTGTTCGGGGCAGGTAGCCGCGGATCTCGGCACGGGCACGTCGGACACGGTTCGCCTGGTAGAGGATGTCGAACAAACGCTCAGCGTTCCATGCGTTCTGCCACGTACGGGTTGCGAGTGTCGCTGCCACGTCCCGCGCCCACGCTGCAGGATCCGCGAGACCCATCTGCCGGGTGACGTCAGCGATGTTGCGAATCAGGGAGTCGTGGTCGGCGCACGCGATCATGTCTCGCGGGTTCGACAACCACCACACAGGGAACTTCCCTGCCGGGATCGGGCGTTCCCCACCAATGCCGTAGCCAGGGACAACGTTCCCGGATGCTGCGCCGGCGGGCCGCATCGGATCAGCGATCAGAGCGACAGCGCGGACGTCGAGGTCGGGATGCTTGCCGAGGCCGATGTCGCGGGCAACGTTCCCGACGATCGTCGCACCCTGCGAGAACCCGACGAGCGCGACTGGGTACGGGTCGTCACGGATCGCCCGTATCAGATTCGCCTCACCCGTGCGGACACTGTCTGCATAGGCGCTGGGGTTCCCGTAGGTGGCCGGATAGCGGACATTGATCGACCGCCACACCCGCGAGTCGAGGCCCTCACGGACCGCGGAGAGTAGGTGCAGGTCGTTCCGGCCGGCGTGCGGGTTCGCGCCGGTCCCCTCAACGTAGAGGACCGTTCCCCGCGTCACGCAGCACCACCACAGCCCACCTGGAAGCCACCCATATCCCAGCAGGCACCGTTTCCATCCTGGCGGAATGCGAACGCTACGTCGCGAGGATCAACGCCGACGAGGCGACACAGCTCATCAAGCCCCGACTTGGTGCCAGCGTCCCGTTCGAGCTGCTGGACTGCCGTCTTTTCGATGACCATGTCGCCGAGATCATCGATCGCCACCAGCAGGCGTGCGGCGGTCACCTGAAGATCCGAACGCATCTCAATCAGACCAAGCTGCTCGAGCTGCTCCAACCCGCGCACCAGCGTGTCGTGAGGCCCAGTGGGAGAACATGATTCAGTCATAAAACAACGGTAGGCCGCAGCCTCCGAACGTTCTTACACGTTCGGACGCTACGGCCCACCCTGTGAACAACCTTCTACCTGTTGGTAGCCTCTCACGCGCTGGTGCCGGTCCGCTCTCATCGCGGCCCGGCACCTGTGGTCTAGGAGCCGAGAGATCCGAACGAGAGTGAGCCGAGGCTGCCGGCGCCAGTTCCGCCGCCATCGACGGGCGGCGGAGTGCCGATGGTGAACGCCGTTTGGGTTAGGGCGTATGTGATGTCGCCGTCCACAACCTCCAAGCAGATCGACCCTGCAACATACTTGCCATCGGCGATGTATGGGATCTTGGCGACTGCTGACTCGCCCCCGTAGGGGTGCACGTAGTTGTCCGAGCCGTCAGGATTCCGGGTGTTCTGGCCGTTCGGTGATACCGGTGTGCCGACGAACCAGTTCATGGGTTTGTTGGCGACGTCGAGTGTGGGGCTGTCCAGAATCGCTGTTGCATTGGCCTCGGTATGGATCCACGGCCCGGTGCACTGTTTGCCGTTGTCAGACGCGGTTGCCGTAATTGTGAAGGTGGCAGTGTTCACGCCGGTCTCGACGGTGACGGCTGGGGCCTCGACGGCGAACGCCGCGCCTGGCATTGCTACTGCTGCTGCGCCTGCGAGTGCCATGGTGGCGAGGCCGCGTCGGATGGTGGTCGAAGTGTTCATGTCCCCCTCGTTCTGTTGGTTGCAGAACGAGTGAGACTAACAGTGCAATCAGGATGGTTCGGGCAAATCGGTGGATCCGTCCTGCTTCCGCGAACTGGACAACAAGGGTGCTCCGTCGCGCTATCGTCCAGCACACATATTGACCTCGTCGGGAACCAACTGCTCAGGTCGGGTAATTCCAGGAGGATCGATGCGCAGGATTATCTCGAAGCTTGCCGTCACTGTGGCTGCGGTCGGGCTCATGATCGCGGGGGCAGGAACGGCTAACGCAGTGCCGGCGGCCAGTGGTATCCCAAGTGGGTCTTCCCAGTTGTGTGGCGCGGTCTACATTGGTGCGCCCTGGGTTCCAGGCGGTCCGCCGCCACCTCCCGCAGAGGGCGTTCCTGGGGTGGTTGTCGTCGGTACCTTGATGAACGGGACTACCGCGGTCTCGACGATGTCCGCTACAACCGCATCAGATGGCAGCTTCTGCTTTGCTCTCGGCCCCGGATTCAACCCGGTAATTCTCAGCGGCGGGCATCTGGAGTTGAGCGCTACCGGATACAACGCGTACAGCTGGGGCTCGCCAGGCATCTTCGCTGCCGACCTGTTGGCCAACACTTTTGTGCCGGGGAGCTACTACCAGTTCTACATCGCAACGTAGGGGGGGAACACTTGTGGGCGCTGCGAGGGATGTTGCTTCCTCGCAGCGCCGTAAGTGTTTGCTGTATCGCGTGCCTACTAGAACGGTGGCTCGTCGTCGCGGTACCCGCCCGAGGTGGGTGTGCTGCCCCAGGTGTCGCCGGACGGCTGACTCTGCCTGGACTGTCCTCCCCCACCGCCGCGGTTGGCTTTGTTGACCTTCGCGGTGGCGTAGCGGAGGCTGGGGCCGATCTCGTCGACTTCGAGTTCGACGACGGTGCGCTTCTCACCTTCACGAGTTTCGTAGGAGCGCTGCTTGAGTGCTCCGGTGACGATGACTCGGGATCCGCGGGTCAACGATTCGGCGACGTTCTCGGCTGCTTCCCGCCAGATGTTGCAGCGGAGGAAGAGGGCTTCGCCGTCCTTCCACTCGTTCGTCTGCTTATCGAAGCTGCGCGGCGTGGACGCGACGGTGAAGTTGGCGACCGCGGCGCCGGCCGGGGTGAAGCGGAGTTCGGGATCGGCGGTCAGGTTACCGATGACGGTGATGATCGTGTCGTTCGCCATGGTCAGGACAGCTCCTTGATGGTGGTTCCTTCGGGGATGGTGATGTGGATGGCGGGGTCGCATTCACGGTCCGGGCGTTCGCCGAATCGGATGGGCCATTCCGTCTGCGTGTCAGTGTTTTCAACGGCGAGGGTCCATTCAGCATCAGACCCTGGCTTGCAGAACTCGGCCCGGATGATGAGGGAGTCACCGTTCGGGGCGACAAGCACTCCAGCCCATGGCCCGTAGGCCTCGAACTCTTCGCTGATCGCACCTTCGAGTTCGACGAGGTCGTCGGAGGCGCCGTAGATGGTGAGCACGTTCGTCGATCGCATGGTTATGCGGCCTTTCGGTGGTGGTGTCTTGGGAAGTACTGGCGGACAAGGCCGAAGTAGCCGTCCGGGTCTTGGCGGAGGAGTTCTATCGCGACAGGGTTGGTTCCCTGCCCGACGATGCAGCCTTCACGGCCGTGTTCGAGACCGTCCATGTATCGGCGCCGCTCGAACAGTTCCTGCTGGTCGCATATCGCCGAGAACTGCCGGTTAGTGTCGAGTTCCCGCAGTCTCGCGATGAATGCCATGCCGAGGTTGTAGTCACGTCGGAGAGTCACGATGCGCTCCTGTGGTCGGGTGTGTAGGCGCGGAGGTCTTCCCACGCGGTGCGGGACATGTAGCGGGACAGGGTTGGGTGGGTGGATTCCCGGTGGAGGGGGACGATCTTCCAGCCGTCGGCTCCGGTGGGATAGTCACTGTCGCGGCGCAGGATTCGGGTGCGGTTCGATGCTGGCACCGGGCACTGGAAGTGTTCGGTCCACTCGATCGAACCGTCGTCCTGCAGCCAGCCATGCTCCACAATCTGCATCAGGGTCGGCTGCTCGCTCACAGCACGCTCCCGTCGGTGTCGTAGTGGGTGCCGCAATCACTGCAGCGCATGTAAGGCCCGAAACTGCGGTCATGCAGTGCCTGCATGTCCGTGCATGGACACGTGTTCGCGATCTCGAGCAGCACGTCCGCGTGGCACGGGGATGAAAGCGTGCACCAGCAGGCAAGGTCCTTGCCCGCGAGTTCGGCGCGGATCTCGCTCAGTCGCGGGAACCCATCCCAGCCGTCCTCGACCGCTCGACGGAATCGATCTGTCGCGATCCGGCGTGCGGCCTCGAGGTCGGTCGACTGGGCGCAGAACACCCCGTCAGCCCGGACCACATCGAATGGTCCGGATGCGTGAACTGGGGTGACGACATACGGGTTCCCCCACTTCGTCGGCCGTCCGACGTACACAGCCCCTTCGGGCATCCGCCAGCCCTTCGTCCGCTTGCGCTGGATCCGGATCGGCATCAGCATTTGCCTTCCAGTGCGGCGCGGAGCATGTCGCCGTCATCGAATCCAGGTGTGGATAGCAGCGCACGCACGCGGCCGATCGTGGCTTTCAGGTCGTCAAGGGCAGCGATGCAGGCCTTGTGGAGGGCGCTCGGGTGCTGGCCCTTCGACTTCGCTGCGGTGATCACGTAGGAATTCCCAGTTTCGGGATCCCGAACGGTCATCTCCATGTAGTTGACCGCTTCGGGGTTGTCCTCGAACATCGCCCGAGCTGCTGCGCCGATGGAGTTGGCGATGTACTCGGTGGCGCTGGCGCGGAGGCTTCCGTCCTTGTCGAATCCGCGGACTTCGGCTTCGGTTGCGGATTCGAGGTAGGTCTTGTCGGCGCGGATCTTGGTGGCAGCGCGCTTGGTTCGGCAGCGGTCGTCGTGCGGGATCCGCATGGTGAGGTAGCCGTGGTTGCTGGCGGTGGTGTCGATGCCGCCGTTGGGCCAGAGGTGCCCGAACGCGGCGGTGATGGAAGCCGCGACGTCCATGGGGAGTGGCAGCTTGACCTGAATGATGGTGTCGTCGACGTCTACCTTGCTCATGCGAGTGCTCCCGTCAGGTGGAGTGCCCAGCCGTTGATGTGGAGGGTGACGCCTTGGGCTCGGTCGAGTGCGGGGTCGGCGAGGATGTGGGTGGTGTTGGCGCCGATGGTGGGGAGGAGTCCGGTCGCGGACTGCTGCACGCTGGTGGCGGTTTCGTCGGGGCCGTTCTCCAGCTGCCGGCGCCCGAACCCGGACTGCATCGTCTCGAGGGTCGAGTATTCGGCTTCCCACTGGATCGGCACATCGGCTTCGTCGGCGAGGAGGACGTCACGCCATTCACTCCCCCAGCTGATGTCGATGATCAGGTCGCGGTGGTCGATGGGGATGCCGAGGTTGCGGAGTGCGGTTGCTTCGCGGTGGTCGAGGGCAAGGGTGGCAGTAGTCATCGGGACTCCAAAAGGGTTGGGTTGGTTCCAGAATGGTTGGCCTCACTGGCATGAGGCATGAACCGAACGTAGTTGATCACGCACAATCACGCAAGCATCGCGCAGTCTCGGTCCGAGGGGGGTGTGACGACGGGAACAAACCGACCACCTGCGTCGTTACGTCTTTGGATGTCGCCAATCGGACGGCACCACTCCCCGACAAGGAATGAAATGAAGCTGAACGAACTCCGCGACTTGGTCACCAGCTCAACGAATGACGACTGGAATCACATCGCCTGCTGGGGCGCCGGCACCGGGCCGAGCTACAAGGGCCGGAATGACAGCGACGCCCACGGCAACCTGGCGATCTTCAACGCTGACATCGACATCTCGATCGCATGGGGACTCGACCTCGACGAGCGCGATAGCAATCCGACTCCCGCACGAAGCTTCGATTGGGCCGAGAACCTACCCGACGAGAAGGTCTGGATCGTCATCGCCGACATCTTCTACCGCGGATCGCTGGTCGACCGCATTCACCTCGCCTCGGTCGACGGCGGACGGGCACTGCTGCCTTGGGCACATGAGAAGTTCAGCGGCCCACACAAGGGCAAGATCGTAACCTCGCAGTACGAGTACGACCTCGCCCGCCTGATCGACGGATTCGAGGGCGGCAGCGAGTTCCAGAACTGCTACGAGGCCGTTGGGTTCGAGATCGTGAACTAAGCTGCAGAGTCGACTGCACCCCAGGGACGAAATACCCTGGGGTGCAGTTCGCTATGCCGCGATCAGATCCAGACGTTGCTGCACATGCTCGACGAGTTGATCGTCGAACTCGCCGGGCCGCGCGTGACTGACTGGCGTTCGACCACAGGACAGCTCGGGATGCAGTTCGAGGTAGAAGGCGCCCGTGTTGAAGAAGTGCAGCCGGTTTCGGTCTTCGGATGAGTGCTTAGCCATCAGCGCGCCTTTCCATGTGGAGGCGGTGCTCAACCCGGCGGGCCGTTGCGCGCGCCCGAGCCAACCCCTGATGTCGGCGAACCTCCGCGGCAGCGGGCTCACCCTTTGCAGCCTCGGCGTTGAGGATGAGGCTGGCGGTGTCGTGCAACTCTTGGAGGTGGTCACGCTCCCCCGCCGGCAGTTCCGGGTCAGCGAGAGCTGTGGAGGTGGCGAGCTGCATTGTGGCAGCGTCAGACAGGTTCACGCGGCCCCCTTGTGCCGGGCCTGGGTGTTGACGACCCGCCGCATCACTGCGAGTTCGCGCCGCAGGTCGAGGCGGGATGGTTCCGGGGTGCGTGGCCGACTCATGAGACGACTCGAAACAGGCTGTTGTGCATGATGGTTCCTTTCGGTTGCGACCCTGGCAGGCCGTCACACCATCATATCCACTGCGCGTTATCACGCAACCACTGCGCAGAAGCTAGGCGTAGAAGTCGTCGCCCCGGTCGTCGCCCATCACTGATTCCTCATCCACGAACGGTTCCCGCGTGAACTCCCCGAACTTCTCCACCAGCCGCAGCTTCTCCAACGGCGCGGTCGGGCCACTGCAACAAGCCTCAGGGGTACCGATCAACAGTGCCTCACCGTCGACCATCGTCACGAAGTAGAACACCCCTTGATGCTCACGCTGCCCGTCCTCGTCAGGAATGAACTCGACTCGATCCGCACTACGAAACTGATAGGTCACCCGACACCTCCAGATCGATGTGCCGAGAACCTAAACGCAGGCACCGACAGGATCGGCCGGACCGACCCGGCGGGGTCGCGCGGCTGCGGCAGGCAGGCCGGTCCGTTAGGTGAAATTGAGCCAATCAGACCTGCCGGTTTCGAAGGTCTCTATTCTGTGACCCATGCAACTTGCGGCAGATGGTGGTGTACTTGCGCCCAGAGGCGCCTGTCTAGCCTCGAACTTGTCATACGGATATGGGACTATCGAACCTGTGTTCGATAGTCGGATCGATGTGTGCGAGGAGGTCGTGATGGGAGGCGACCGCACCGAGGAGCGCTGGGACGACAACGAGCGTGCGACACTCGTCGCACTGCTGCGCGTGCAGCCCGAGAAGCTGAAGTGGCATGAGATTTGCGATCTTGTTGCAGAGCGGGGAAGCGCGACGGAAGTGTGGCATTCCTACTTCCCTGGAACGCTCTTCGACGACGACGAGCCGTCCCAGGCACTGCGTGAGGCGATAGGCGAGTACCTTTCGTGGAAGTCCGCGAAATTCGAGTTCCACACCTTCATGGACTCGACATACCCCGAGCAGTTGCGCTCCGTGCATCAGATGCCCCCCATCCTGTTCACCGAAGGACTCCGGATCGACCATGACCTAGCTGTTTCAGTGGTCGGTTCCCGCAATGCCTCAACTGCCGGCCTGAGGTTCGCAGCGGACGTCGCGCGCATGCTGGTGAATTACGACGTCACCGTTGTGGCAGGTCTGGCTGAGGGTATCGATACGGCCGCCCACACTTCCGCCCTAGAAGCGGGTGGTAGGACTGTGGCCGTCCTTGGAAACGGGATCAGCCGCCAATACCCCCGTTCCAATTCCGGACTCCAGCGCGCAATCGCCAGTTCCGGCATGCTGATTAGCCAGTTCATGCCTGATTTCTCACCCACCCGATGGTCTTTCCCCGCGCGAAACGCGACTATGAGCGCATATGGGGTTGCAACCGTGGTTGTTGAAGCGAGCGAGCGAAGCGGAACCAGAATCCAGGCCCGTGAAGCGATCGCCCACGGTCGACCAGTGATCTTGTCCGAGTCCGTCCTGAAGACCACATCGTGGGCTCGCAAACTACAGGGGCAACCGGGCGTCTACGTTGCAGCCAATGCAACCCAGGCGGTGGCTCATGTCGAGCAGATCATCGCTGGCGAGCGGACCGCTGTCGGACTCATCTCAAGCGCTCCGTGGTAGCCGCCATCCTCACGCCCTCCCAGCAGGTTGCGAGTGAACTTCTCGTGTCAAAGGCGGGAGCGTTTTACCGCAACACCTACCGCCCGGGCTCTGAGGGGGTCTGCGTAGTATGCACTGGTCCGGCGAAGTCCGAGATTTGCGGTAAGTGTGGCCGCCACCGGGCAGAGTTTGGCGACGAGCTTGCAGATCGTGTGGTTACGTTGACCTACAGTCAAGGCAACCAGCCGGGCTCCCTGCACCAGTCCGCGCACGACTTCAAGAGGTACAAGGCGCTGCCGCCTGCTCCGGATTGTCAGACGCGTGTGGTTCTAACTGCTCGTGTTGGCATCGAACTACACGCCGCATGCCTTGAAGCGGAAATGGGGCGGCCGTGGAACGCAGTAACATTCGTCCCGTCAAAGAATCGTCCCGGCGCTGAGCATCCAGTTGTCGAGATTGCCAAGAACGTCGCTGTTGCCGCACGCATCCCTGACAAGTCGAAGTTCCTACTAGGCATTGGCCCGGGGATCGACATGGGCGACCACAATCCACGTGACGACCGGTTCTCGGTCGGGGCGAGTTGTTCCAGCCTCGTGAACGGTGGTCACGTTCTTGTGGTCGATGACACTTGGGCGAGTGGTAACAAGGCGCAGTCGGCTGCGGTCGCGCTCAAGCGCGCGGGCGCTGCGAGTGTCACCGTTCTGGCGGTGTCACGCTGGCTTCGCTGGGATTGGCCAGACCATGCAGCTTTGCTGGAGACTTGCACAACACCGTACGAGCCAACCAGGTGCCCCGCCATGGATGGCTATTGCAGGCTGCTGCAATAGCCATCCATGGCGATACTGTGGCCTTCAGCTGGCCCTGCTTCTGATTTCGCCGATCACGTATTCGGTGCCGGTCCGGCATTCGTGGGTGGCTTCAGCAATCAGTTCGCGGCGGGTGACGTCTACGCGCCGGCGGTCCGGCCACACGGCGCTGACTGCCTGGTGGTCGAACCCACCCTCGACGGGCCGCTTCGCTAGGACGACGTAACCAACGATGGGGTTCTGCTTATTCACTGGTCCTCCGTGGTGGTCATGGTACGTCCAAGGTATCTGCGAGTGTCTGCCCGAACTGTGCTGCTGCCCCGTCGCGTTGGCGCCAGTAGTCGGCGAGTGCCCGTACCCGCCCCAGAGCGTCGGTGTCGGTCCAGATGATGGTGCCGACGGGGAGCTGGTCGAAGGCCTCGATGCAGTCGACCGACTGGGCTTCGTCTTGCTGGTTCATGCCGACACCTCGAATCCTTCGTCGCCGAACGTGACCGGGCCAGCCTCGATGTGCGGTGTCGGCGGCGTGTGCAGGATGGTGATCGGGCCGTACTTCGACAGTTGACGGCTGGTCATTGGTGCGGTCTCGTAGCTGCACCACAGACCGCCTCGCTTCTGGGCTGCATCGTCGAATCCGTCGATGACGACAGTGAGGTTGGGTAGGGAGTCGAGCAGTTCGATCAATTCGTCTCGTTGGCTCACGGCTACTCCCACTCTCGGTATCGGCCCGGAAATAGATCAGCGTCCGGAAGCTGGCATGTTCCGCAGCGGATGGATGGTGTCGGGTCGTAGTACGACTCCCGACTAGTCGGCGTGCTGACGGTGTACTGGAACTCGCGGCGGGCCCGGCAGTGGAAGCACCACCGCTCACCGATGTCCTCGCGGTGGGTGACTTTCATCGGGGTGTAGCAGATGTGGACGCTCACGGCTGGTCTCCTGCTTGTTTGAATGCGGACGCGGGGCGGTCCGTGGGTGCCCGATGCTCGAATGCTCACGGCTGCCCACCGCCTACCCCGGCCTTGGCCTGCGCTTTCTGGTGTCGTTCCTTCAGCCATGCCCACGGTCCGCCGCGTTTCCGGCCGACCCACGCGACCATGTCTGTCGTGCCGATCCAAAGGTGCCCGTTGTAGTCGCGGTGGACCTCACCAATCCGAGGCGACCAGGGTGGAGGGGTTCGCTCACTCACGGCTGCCCACCACCCTTCCGCTCGTAGTGCTCGCAGGGCTCCCTGTCGCCTCCCTGGGAGTCCCACTCGTAGCGGGGATGCCGAACGTCCTTCAGCACCTCCGCCCCGGTCTCTGGGTCGCCCCAGATGGTTTCGACACGGGGATCGCCGAACGCGCCACCGAGGTCGCTATGCCCACGGAGCGGGTGGAGGTGAGCGCAGCCAGTGGAGTCGTAGTAGATGGTGTCGCGTTGCTGGCAGGTGATGCGCGTCCACTCACTCACCGCGTCCACCGCCCTCCGCCACACGAGCAGCAGCCAGGTACTCGGCCGCCAGATGCTCGAGCCCAGCTGCGGAGCGTGATCGGCCACCGACCCACACCTCGTACGGCCGGCTCGTCCCGGTGCAGTCGACGCGGACGTCGAACTCGTCGAACCACACCTGCCCGTCATCGTCCGGAATCCCCTCTGGCAGCTCCACGATCTGTTTGCCGGCGTTGGTGAGTGCAGCCACCACATGCGCGGCGTAGGCCCGGTTCCGGTCGCCGGATCCGTTGGTGTGCATGATCTTGTCGCCCAGCGCCTTCGTGACGATCGCGATGGGGTCCTGTTTCGCGGTGCTCACTCTTCCTCCAAGTACGTGATGAAGCTCTCGACGTTGGTCACGGCGTCGTGGATGTGCTCGATTGCGCGTGCCAGTTCGCCCAGATGCGGTAGGGATGCGGCGATCTCGTTCAGTTCCGACGCGATCAGTCGGAGCTCCGCGGTCGTCATGCCTGGTCTCCGTCCACACGCACAAACGGGCCATCAAACTTCGCTGCGTCGAGACGGTTGCAACAGGCATAACCACTCCTGAAGCGGTGGATCGTCTCGCTTCCCTCCTTGGTGAGCGAGTCGGTGGACATACCGGGTGCTTGAACGGGCACGCCTTCCGGCACGTCCTGCCATGTCTCCCAGGGCTTCTCGGGTGTGCCATCCGGCCCACTGTCCGGGACAGACGCAGCAGGCGGAATCGGGTAACACTCGGGGTGGACCCAGTGGGCCTCGCCGTCAGCGTCTCTCCACCGCATTAGCCCTCGCGGATGCTCATCTCCACCGCAGAGCAGGCACGTCGCCTCGCTATCTCCGCTGGCCGGGGCAGGCACCCATGAGTCGTAGAGCCCGAACTTCACGCGGATCCGGTACGCAGCCTCGTCTGGGTGCTCCATGCCGTTGTTGCGGCCAGCGGCCCAGCGCATGAAGGTGCGAACGTCGTCGGCCTCGTCGGCCGTGAGCACCGTCCCGCCTTCGGGGAGTAGACGCCCATCAGCCGCAAGCCGGGCCCGCTCCTGGTGTACCGCCTCCGCGATCAGCCACTCGGCGGTCTCACGGGCGGCTCGTCCAGCCCGAATCCAGTTGTCAGCGAGGAACGGGATCTGATCGTCGTCGTGATACGAAGCGGATAGGAACGCTGCGACCATGCGATCCCGTCCCTCGCGGGCAGACTCACCCTCCCAGGCCTTCACGGCATCTCGGACCTTGAACAGCGCCGAAAGGCTGCCGTCCGGGCCGATGTGCGGGGACTGCTCGAGCACGTCGAGCACGCGGTGTGCCAACTCGGGCGTGATCGTGTCGGTCATCGCTTCCCTCCGATCGCGTCGAGCATGTGGCCGACGGCGACAGCCGCGTCTTCGTCTGTGCCGTACCGGACCGTCGCGACGTGCTCGCGGTTGCCGTTCGGGTGGACGACGAGGACACGCCCGGCGACGTGCTGCCCGTCGCGGCCCCACACGACGCCAGCGGGCAGGTCGGTCGTGGCGATCTCGGGGCACATGGCATCGAGGATCGCGCCGAGGATGTACTCGGCGGCTTCGCGACCGCGAGTGAGGTCGCCGATCGCATCCTCGATCGCGGTCACAGTCACGTCGATCAGCCGCTCACGGTTTGCGTCGCTCATCGTTGGGTCTCCTTGTCGGCCCACGGCGCACCGCAGACGCAGCCGTGCGGTCGGGCGCTGTCGAGTGGGTGTCCAGCTTCACGAACGCACAGGCAGACATGCCCCGCGCCGAACCTCTGGCCACCGTTGTCGTTGCATCGGGCGCTCATCGGGTCTCCTTGTCGGGGTTGGGGATGCCGCGGGCAGACCAACCCCACGGGTCAGGGGTGTCGGTGCGGGCTTCGAGGGCCCAGGCGGGGAAGGTGGCTGTCGGTGTCTCGGGTTGACGCCAGCCTTTGCAGCCGTAGTCGTGACGCTTATCGGTGGTGCCGCAGTCGCAGACGAGCATTGGGTTGGTTCCAATCGGGTTGTGCTGAACTGGCATTCAGCGAGTGGGATCGATCAGATGGAGTCGGTCAGCTGCGAGACGGAGTCGCTGGAACACGTGGGCGAGGACGAGACTCCCGTCCAGATGCCGGCTGTCCACGGTCCAGCGGCGGGCATCCCCAGTCAGGAACACCGTGCTGCCGGGCGGGAAATCCGCCGCCGACTGCCGATTCCGCTGATGGGCTTCGTCCTCCAGCAAGGCCTCACGCGCCGGCAACTCCGCAAGCAGCGCAGGAACGAATGTGGTCATGCCAGAAAACTAGCCCACTGCGCATCATCACGCAAGCATCACGCGCAATGCGTCACGCATCCACCACGCGGCACTGGATGCAGGTTCCGGCCGACACTGCGCACACAACACGCGCAACCAGCGCCGCCGACCGGAACCCAACCACCCCGCATTACCGCCCAGCTTCAACGCACACGCACGAAACCCGCTCCCCCGACCATCCACACCCCAAACCCCTCCGAGGCGCTCACCCAGCCCGCGTTCCCCACAGGTGTGTTCACAGTTCCCGCCAACCAACTACAAGCCGGCGGCGGTGTTCTTCTGATGCGGGCGGGGCGGCAGGCAATGCGAGGACTTCGCGGAGCGGTGCGGGCCAGGGGCGTCGGCTGCGGATGTGTTGGGTGATGTGGCCGGGCATCAGCCAGTCGGTGGAGCGGGCGAAGTGGCTGCGGACGGCTTGGACGGCTTCGGGGTAGGTCCAGTTCGCTTCGAGCGCGGTTTCGTGCCAGGCGGCTTCCCGGTATTCGTCGCTGTTGCTGTTGTCGTAGCTGGCGACGATCTGGAGGAGTTCGATGATCTGGTCGCGGTTCATGCGATGAGTTCCCCTTCGATTGCGACGAGCTGGGGGCGGGCGAGTTCGGTGTGCGCGGTGTCGATTCGGTCGGCTTCGGTGTGGAAGCCGCCGCGGCGCAGGATTTCCGGGTTAGGTGATGTTTTCCGGAGTTCCATCTCGGCGATTTTGCGTTCGCGGGCGGTGGGCTGGCGGCCGTCGACGGCGTAGCTGCCTCGGTTCGGGCTGGTGCGGGTGGAGCGGGCCGTGATGTCCTGCTGCGCCTTCCGCATCCACTTCCGCCAGGTGGCCGTCCAGTCGACCTTCTCGCCGTCCTTGCCGGGTTTGCCAAGCCAGTAGTCGACGAAGTTCGCGGTCTCGGTTTTCAGGTCGACGTCGGGGACATCGGTTCGGAGGCGGTCGACGTCGAGTTTGGTGGGGAGCCAGTCTTCGGGGATGCGGGTGCCGGCGGAGCGCTTGCGCGGAGCTGTCGCGGTGGTGACTGGTTCTGCAGGAGACTCCCCCGAAGTAACTACGTCAGTAGTTACTTCCTCTTTCTCTTCCTCTTTCTCTGGTACGTCAATATCGCTAGCACTTGCTCTAGCACTTGCTAGACGTTTCGCCTTCGTTTCGCCGCCCTTCCGTCCGGCCTCTTGGCGGCGTTCCCGCAGTTCAGCGGTGTCGGCTGCGGACTGCTGGTGCTTGAGGAAGTCGTGACAGATCGCGACGTTTTCGACGACGTTTTCCGTCACAATGCCGACGTTTTCGAGTGCGGTTCGCTGGCGTTTCGTCGCCATTTTGCGCCACTTTTGCAGCGGGATCACTCCGTCGGTGTGGTACTTCTTGCAGTAGCACCAGGCCTCGATGATCAGAAACTTCTCGGCTTTGGAGAGTTCTTCGAACTTGGGGTGGTCGGGCATGTCGACTTCGACGCGGATGTAGTGCCGGGCGTCCTTGGCCATGGCGGGCCTCTTCTCTGGGTTGGTTCCTGGGTTATGCGGCTGCGGCGGTGGCGGTGATTGCGCCTGTGTCGCGTATGCGGGTGCAGATGCGGTCCACGACGTACGGGGTGCAGCGGGTCAGTTCCGCCATCTCTCGCACGGACAGGGACACCCTCATCAAGTTGTGGAAGAGGATGTCCCTGTCGTGTGTGGTCAACGCGTCCGCCGGTTCGCGTCCGGCTCTGGCAAGCCGGTATTGGAGTGGGCGGTCAAGTCTCATAGAGGCTCTATTCGGATGAACCACTTTGTGGCGTCGAGGATGCGACAGCATTCACGGCATTGGAGGGGGCCCGCGAAGTCTCGTGCGGCCTGGGTGTGGCGGTCGCACATGAGTCGGCTGGTGTAGCCGGCATTGTCTGCGTCGGGTTGGGTGCAGTCGTGTCCGGTGACCGAGTGGGTTGCGGTTTCCGGGCATTCGGGGAGTTGGTTGTCGTGGTCGTGGCCGACGCTGCATGAGGGCTGGAAGTCCAGCTGTTCGATGTTGGTTGTGTGAGGTTCGATGCTCATGCAGCGAATCCATACCATTCTGCGCGGGTTGTTGCGCCCGTTTTGACGGCTTCAGGGAGGCGCCCGCAGTGCCAGCCGGACCCGGATTCGCACATGTAGGCGCCGCGGTGTGTGTCATGGAGCTGACGAGCAGCGTGTTTGGCGATCTTCTGCGTCGGGTAGCTCCGCTTCCCGCAGTGCTGGCAAGTGTTCCAGTTGCGCCCGTTCCGGTAGGTCTGCTTCCGAACCTTGTGAGCCTTCATGCTGCCTCCTCGAGAGCATCGAGGTTCGGGGCGCAGTCTTTGACGGGGATGCCGTTGCGCCGGCACATCTGCTCCATGCCGAGGGCGGTGTATCCGACACGTACGCAGGCGGTTTCGTGCGGTACACCACCTTCGCGGAGGTGCCGGTACTCGGCGAGGACGTAGGTGGGGTCTTCGGGCAACCGGATCTCGGCGAGGCTGCGGACCTTGCGGGTACTCATGCGGCTGTCCTTTCGGCGGTGATGAGGTCGATACCGGCGGCAGCTTCGTGTGCTGGTAGGGAGTGGACGAATGCTCGTCGGCGGTCGCGGAGTGTGAGGTCTGTTCGGCCTCCCCAAAATTCGCGGGTCCGGACGATCGTGTAGTCGCTGGGCTGGTCGCCGTCACGCAGCGCGAGACGGACACGGTCACCGGGGATGAGGTCCTGCACTGGGGCACGCATGGGTTGGCTCCTTCTCTAGTGGGTATGGGTGGGTTCGCGGCTGGCACCACGAACCCACCCGACAGACTGGTGGTTAGGCGACGGCAGCTTGTGCCGGCTCGGATGTGGAGGCCTGTCCGCGGAGTGGCCAGTCCCCGTTGACGTCACTCGCGTCCTTGCCGGAGCGGCGCAGGTATGCCGCGAAGTCGGCCTGGCGGTCGGCGTGCCACTTCGCCTGTTCGGCCATGATGTCGAGGCCCGCGAGGTGCGGGTAACGGCGTGCCATCTTCCAGGCCAGCCGTGCCGCGGCGAGAGCGTCGCCGCTTGCGGAGTGCGCGTCATCGAGTCGGACGCCGTACGCCTCGCATGTCGCGCCGAGGGTGCGCTTGCCCTTGCGGTACGGGTCCATCGCTCGGTCGATAACGAACGGGTCGATCACAAGCCCGACCTCGAGCGGTGGATAGCCGAGCCGGGCGCCCTCACGGTCTAGAAGTGTCAGGTCGTACGACGCGTTGAACACGACGACGGTGTTACCCGAATCCCATGCGGCCGCGAGTGCCTGGCGGATCTCGCTGTAGCCTTCGGCGTAGTCCTGGCCGTGCTCGCGGGCGTACTCGGTGGTGATGCCGTGCACCGCTGTCGCGCCTTCAGGGATACCCTGCTGCGGGTCCAGGAGCCAGTTCCGGCCCGAGATGACGTTGCCGTCGATCGTGGAGATGTGTGCGGTGACGATGCGGGCGTTCATCGGGATCGGGCCGGTTGTTTCCAGGTCGAACGCGGCCATCGGCGCGGTGGTCCAGCTCATTTAGACTGCCTCCGTTTCAGTAGGGAGTTCCGGGTCGGGTGTTCCAGCGGGCTCTAGTCCGAGTTCCAGATCGGGCGCCTCAAGGTCGGTGACGCGGGCCGAGATCCGCTCCCTGGCGAGCTTCTTGTCCTCGTCCTGCAGTGGTGTTGTCAGCCGCCACAGCTCCTGTAGCGCTTCCTTGGTCTTCGCGGCCTCGATGGCAGCGAGGAGGCTGTCGGCGTCTGTGACAGGTTCCGTCTGCTGCGCCGCGGGTAGCGGCTCGACGACGTACGGTGCGCGCCTGCCTCGCGTCACCGTGAGTGCCAGCGTGAGGCGCTTGTCGATGTGCGATAGGTGGCTGACGCGGATTCCACCGACCTCCTGGCCGCCGAAACGGACTGACGCGTCGCGGTAGAGCGACATCCTCCGGCCGACATAAGCCGAAGCTTCCGCCCCCCAGGCCGCAACGAGGATCCGCCGCACCGTCTTGCTGGGGCGAAACGGGCGACCCGGAAACTCCACGAGGTGGATGTTCACTGGCTGCTCGGCAGAACCCTTGGTGACACTCTCGATCTGCACGGTGCGCGGACCACTGAGAAGGTCTTCCGCATTGAGCTGGTCAGACTTCGGGGCAATTGATTCTGTGAGATCCATGGCTAGATCACCATTTCCAGTTCGATGGTTCGTTCAGTAGCGGGAAGGCCGGCGACCGACTCTTCGTAGAGTCGGATCATTTCGGCCGCGTTCTCCTCGAAGGATCGGACGGCTGCGGTGATCGCGTCGAACCATCCCTGATCCGGGTAGACACGCTTTACCCACAGCGGCATCCCGCCGCAGTAGGAGATGTAGTCGATCCAGTCGCGGCCTGACACGAGCAGTCCGCATTGAAGTTGCGCCATATTCTCGATCGGAGGATGCCCGGAGAGAATGGTTTCTAGGTGCACCTTCTGCCGGCGCGACTTGATCTCGATCAGTCCGTCGTCGCCGACCAGTCCGTCTGGGGAGTATCCGAGCCTGACCCCGTTGTCGTCGCGGATCATGAGGCCGGTTTCCGTGACTGGGGCGTAGTGCTCGGCGTACTTGGCGCGTGCGATCGGCTCGTCCTCCATGCCGCGGAGCATGTCGTCACTGACGTACGTCGGGTCCGACCAGCCGGTGATCCGTTCGGCGGCGAGAAGTGCAGTCAGGCCCCGCGATTCCGCGTTGTTTGCGGGCTGAAGGGTCTTGGTGGTGACTAGTTTCCCGATGACGGATGCGGTGACGATTCCGCGGCGCTGGTCGAGCCACTCGTCTGTGCCCTGCACGAGGTCTGGAAGGTTGATCAATGCGGCGGTCATGCGTGCCATCCCTGGTTGATGCAGATCATTGGGATCAGGTAGGCGCTGGCGATGATCGCGAACAGTGCTGCGGTGAAGCTGAGTGCGCTCATGTCGTCGCGCTCGTCGTCGATGTCCCGGTCGGTGAGGCCGTAGCCGGATGTAGTCTGGTTGGGCATGTTTGGTTGGTTCCTTTCGTGCACGCCCGACCCTGTTTTCCCGCTGGCACGGGTGGGTCGGGCATCTTAATTTCCGAGGTCATGCGGCGTGGCGGTTCGGTTCCCACGGGCGGGACTTCGCCCACTCAAGGGCATCGTCGATGTGTACGCGGACGAGCTGACCGATGCGGTAGGCCGGGAACTGACCAGCCTTACGAGCCCGCTCGACAGTGAACTTGGAGATTCCGAACGCCTCCGCGAGTTGCGCATCGGAGTACATGAGCTGCATGACTGCGGGCTTCACGGACTCGAGCGGAATGGCGTTGGCATCCTCGTTCGCGGCCTGGTCTGCGACTGCCTTCAGCTTCGCCATCGATCTCCCCTTTTCTGTGTCAGTGATCACATAGATTTCAACAGTGCGTGATGTTGCGCAGTGTATGCGTGATGTCGCGCAGCAGTCAAGCAAGAGACGCGCAGTGAGGTAGCAGCGACGCATCCGAACGCAAGAGGAACGGTGCCCTGAACTGCGCATTGCACATCCGATCAGCGCAATCGCCATGTGGACAGGTGCGCAGTAGGTGCGCAATGATGCCTCAATGCAAAAGAATGCAGCCGAGGAGCAATGGCCCCTAGGTGCGCGGCTCGCAGCCGCTCGGGCAGCCAAGGGCATCAGCATCCGCGAGGCAGCCCGCCGCGCAGGATTCAGCGACGGCACCTGGCGCTATCTTGAGGCCGGATACGAGATGCGGGGCGGCGAGAAGCGACCCGTCGCGATCGCGCCGGCAACACTCACAAAAGCCGCTCTCGCCGTCGACGCCCCAGCGCGTGAGCTATTCCAGCTCATCGGCTTGGACCCCGACTTGGCAGATTCGATCACCGCGGAGGTGAAGACAGCGTCAGCTGGCCTCGACGTCTCCGACCTCGACGAGGAAGACGTGCGTGCTGTCGTGCGGATCGTCGAGGGGCTGCGCGCCCGCAAGGAGTCCGGCAAGGGTAAGAAGTAGCCGAAACACAGAAAGAGCCCCAACCATCCCGGAGGACGGTTGGGGCTCTAATGTTTGGTCAGGCGCCGAGTTGGATGTGATCAGCCAGCTTATCGAGAGCAGCCCTGGCGAGGGTCTGGTCGACATGCGCGTAACCCTGCGTTGCAAGGATCGCGGAGTGGCCGAGGATCTGCGAGATGATGTGGATGTCGACGCCCGCCTCAAGGAGCAGTGTCGCGGTTGTGTGGCGGGCGGCATGAAGCGGGACATCGGGAAGATCTGCCGCCGCGAGCGCGTCATCCCACGCTTCGTAGTCGGCGCGGGGCGCGAGCGGTCGACCAGACTCGCCGATCCACACCAGATCCCAAGGGTTCGGTGCAGCCTTCTGGTGGTGGAGACGTAGTGCTGCCGCGAGCGGCGGGACCATCGGAATCACGCGGATCGATGTCTTCGTCTTCGGTCGGGTCAACGCCTTTGCGCCATCATTGAGCGCGATCATCTCGAACCCCGGCTCGACATTCCATTCGGAGTCTGGGCATGACGCCGGCCGGTTGGCGGGCTTGCGACAAGGGAACAGGCCGGTCGTGGGTGATGGCTTGCCGCAGCCATGCCGTTTCGGGATCCGCTGCAGCTGCCAGGACAGGTCAATGAGGTTGCGGTCGAAGTCGATGCGGTCCCATTGGAGGCCGATCACTTCCCCTTGACGGGCGCCGGTAAATAGTGCTGCGGCCCATCGCGCGACCATCGGGTCGTTCTTTTGGGCGGCAACGAGTAGCAGCCGCCGGGCTTGATCGGCGGTGAGCGATCCGCGGGACTTGCTGAGCACCTTCGGTTTGTCGACTCTCTCGCACACATTCTTTGCGATGACGCCCTCGCGTACTGCGTCAATGAGCGACTTGGAGAGGATGTTGTGGGCGATCTCTGCAGTGCGCGACGATTTGCCGTCAGCGATGACGGCTTTGTGCATTGCCCGGACATGAGCGGGAGTGAGTTTGTCGAGTTTGTGTTTACCGATGTGCGGAGTGATGTTGTTGCGGATGCAGCTGCGGTAGGTCTCCCACACTCGGGGTCGGATCCGGGGTTTCGCAATGTCATCGAGCCAGTGGTCGAGCCACTGCCCGACGGTGAGCTTGACGCCGGTAGAGACGATTTCGCCGTCTTCGATCTTGCGCCTGAGCTTGTTGCGCTTCTCGACGCATTCGGCGTAGTTCTTGCTGGATACGGAGATGCGGCGGGGTTTGCCTTCGGCGTCGTCGCCGAGGTTGAAGGTGGCGACCCAGAGTCCGTTTGATCGTTGGTATGGCTTCGCTTCGGAGAGGTATTCGCGGGGCATGGGCTGGTTCCTTTCGGGCAGCGCCGAGGTACAGCACCAGCTACAGCAGATCGTTGCTACCCCACCGCTATACGGCTGCGTGATAGTTGCGTAGCTGGAACCAAGATCGTGGCGCTTGTGCTGGCAGTTCTCAAGGTACCAGGTGCGTGATGCTGCGCAATCTCAGCTTCCCAAGCTGAATACGCGGGTTCGATTCCCGTCATCGGCTCCATAGGGTGCTCACCCATTCATGCCCGTTGTGTTCACCAATTGGAGGGCCAGCGCGGTCTCCGCCGCCCCAGATGGTGGTTTCAGGCCAAGGTCTCGCTAGGTGCATAGTTTCGACCGCTGACGGTCGGATAGTTGTCGCGGTATCTGAGTGGACGGCGGCTGTCTTCTGCCGTGTTCCTTGGGGCGGACGAGGCGGATCGGCGAGATCCGGAGATTTCGCGGACGGGGCATGCAGCTATCTGCCGGGCATCACATCGACAGTCGCGCTCGGGTCGACGGGCCGCAGACTCACCGTGCAGCGAGGTGTGCGGGCGGTGTGGGATGGTTCGGGTTCGCCGAGGTAGTGCCCCCACGGATCCAAACAGCGGCGTTTGCTGTGCCAGTCGTGCAGGATGAGCAGGTTCAGTGCCGCGAGAGTGAATCCGGCGAGGAGCGTGTATCGGCGGAGACCGAAGCCTCGAAAGTACCCCCGGTGCACGGCCATCCGGTTGGTCTTCAGTTCAGCAAACAGGCTCTCGACTCCGACCCGACGAAAGTACGACGATTCCCATGCAAGGCTGCCATGTTGGAACGGCATGCGGCGATCGGGGAAGTCCTCGTCGGTCAGGGTGACGGTGATGCCGCAGCCGCACGGCTTGCCACGGACGCAGGAGGTGGTCGGACTCTTGTGGGAAGCGCGCATCGAGATGGCGTTGTTGACGCATCGGACACGCACGGGAGGAACCGCCGGGCCCCGGTAACGGCGCGTGCCGTCGAGTTGTCGAGCTTCGTGGGGCACGAACGCATAGGCCTGGCGCGCGTTGTGGCGCCGGTCAGCCCGAGCGCGTTCGGCTGGGTCCATGTCATGGGAGATCGGAGGGATCTCGATCAGGCCGTCCGGCAGGCTCGTCGGGTAGAGAGTTCCGTCGACCCACATCGTCCGGGTGTCCTCCTGGCCCGGGTGAAGACCGGTCTGGCTCACGTGCAGGTCGTAGATCGTCGTGTATCCCAGCTGCCACACCGGGAGGGCGAACCGCTTGTTGCGCACGTAGTTGTAGGCACGGTCAGCGATCAGCTGACGCGGTTTCGGGATCTTGCCGAGCGCGCGGACCGCCTGAAAGCCTGTGCGGCGGTCAGTGCGGTCACCACCCGCCCGGCTGCACCGCCTGTAGTGAACCGGTCGACGTCGGAGAGTGGCCAGCGCGACCACAGCAGAACCTTTCGGCGATCTGGCTTGCGCGGGTACCCCCAGTCGTCGCCGGCGTCGACAACGTGCCCGCCATCCGGCAAGAGTTCCCGGCGTCCTTCGGTGACCACGAGGACGTCCGCGGCGGTGGCGGCCAACCGTTGGCGGACCATCGACCCCCTCGGGCCGTCGGCAGGCGCCCATGCTGTGTTCCAGGTCGCGACGGTGATCTCGGTACTGTTCACCTCCAACACCCTACGGGCGCAATCCGACTGACCGGTGTACCGCCGATAGCCGACGAGATGACACCGCTTCTGTTTCCCTGGACCCGAACCAGGGCCGAACCGGTGCCAGGTAGCGTCCGGGCGGGGCCCCATTGCCTCCGCGTTCCGACGGCCGATCATTGAACAGCTTGCCGAGGGGAACCCCGCTCGGATGAGCCGACAGTAGGCGCCGCCAGCGGCGCACCGCACCCGGATCTCGGGGCACATCCACGCGACCGCTTTGGAAGTCGACTCCATCAACCTGTATCCCGTCGGCCCTGCCGTCTGCACGGACACCACGCACTTCGAGGGCGTCCCTGCGAATCAGAGAGGCTACGAGATCTGGGTGAACAACTACTTCGCGCAGCAGTCCTTCGCCTCCGATGAACTCCAGAACGGTGCTACCTACCGTCTCCACAGCTCCGCACCCACCGACAGCGATGCCAGGACAGATCGAGTGGTGGCGGGTTCGATCCCGACCACGCGGAGTAGGTGCAACGAACAGTTGCGGCAAGGCTGGAACCCATCCGGATTTCCGTGATCCGGCCGTTCTTCAGGTGTGATTGCCGACCGGTCGGCCGATCCAATCCGCATGCAGCCCGGTGCGAACCACCATTGGTGATCACCTCTCTCTCTTCTCTCTACGAACGACTCTCAGAACCTCAGATATCTCCTTCGCCTCATCTTGACGACATCGGGGGCCTCCAGTCCGGCGGATCTGTCGCCTCGAGCGGATCTCCGTCATTCGGCCGAGGTCACACCCTGGGATCGGGGTCCTGCGGACGGCGTCGGCGGCCAGGCCCGATCCCGCAGGGAGCTCGCGCACATCGCGGTATTCTCCGCGATCCTGAATCGAGAACACTGGCTCTATGGGGCTACGTCCCTGCGAGACCTGCGATACGTTCTCGTCGTGTCTCAACTCGGAACGGTCGTCGCAGACCACCACCAATTCGTGCTGGGCTCACCCACCGGGGAGACGTACCTGCCGGAGGAAACCGGCAGCGTCATCGAAGTCGGTCCCAACTTCGCCACCATCATGACCGGCATCGCCTACGGACCGGTCATACTGACCGTCGATGTCCTCGACGACGAACCAACCGCGGTCGGCGACACCGGAGCATGGGGCGTCATCGAGGAAGCCACAGTCAACCTCACCAAACCGGCATACGTGCTCACCTTGGACGGCGAAAGAGTTCCGGATTTTCAGAAGTTGCCGATCAAACGAGGCCTGCACCGATTCCGGGTGTTCGGCCGCGGACGCGACACCAACGCCGGACAGACCGTCACCGAACCGACGGAGCATTACCTGGTCCAGATCTGGAAGACGACGCGACCGCAAGAGATGCTGCGGCTGTACAAGACCGACGCAGCATGGGACCAGAGCATCGTCACGCACCCCAAACGCAACTGGTGGGATCCAGATCCGGCCGGCGACGCCACCCTGTATCTGAAATACGGATATGACCAGATGGCTCAGTGGGCGAAAGACGAGGCGATCCGCTGGGGCGGACGGCCTCCATCGGAGAAACTCCGCTCCAACTTCCACGCGATGGGCATTGCAGGTCTCGACCGTCCATTGGCCGATGCAATCACCCGAGCTCGGCCCCCGAAACTGCGTCGCATCGCGGCTTGGGCTGCCCGCCGCGCATATACGACTGCAGGTATCGCAGAGATCGAGTGGATCCGGCCCGCTCTGACAGCCCTGGACAAGGGTGGACCACTACCGCACCCTTTCGGCGAGCACGAGTCGATGGCGCTATACAAGGCGTTCGAAGACGACCCGGCTATCGATGCGACCGTCACCGGCGACGACGTCAAGGACGCCTATGTACCCGCCGCCGTACGAGCCATGTACGCCATCTCCACAGCGGTCAACCAAGATCCGTTGAACGCCGCCTTCCAGTGCCTGGACATCGCTGCGAAGACCGACGACTCCGACTACGCATCTCTCATCAGGGATCTGCGGCGCGAGCTCTTCCCAAAATTGATGCCTATAGACCAGTACGAGCGATGGATCTGACCGGGGTCGCAGCTCACCAACGGCCGGACAGCGAAGCTCTCGCGCATCGAATGGCGGACGGCGAATTCACTCTGATCCGTGTGATCGGCGAGTGTCACTCGGTGTGACTACCCGCAAGTCAGTTCCACCAGTCTGCCTGCGACCCGGAGCAGTACGGCATAGGTAAGCACCTCTCTCTTTCTAGGGTGTTCACCCATTCATGCCCGTTGTGTTCACCAATTGGAGTACCACCGCGGCTCTGCCGCCCCGGTTGGTGGTTGCAGGCTTGTGTCGCGTCACCTTCTCAGGCTCGGCCGTTCACAGCCGGACAATTGCTGCGGTATCTGAGTGGACGGCGGCTGTCTGCCGCCATGTTCTGGAGGGTGGATGAGGCGGATCGGCGAGATCCGGAGATCTCGCGAACGGGGCATGCGGCTATCTGCCCGGCATCACATCGATAGTCGCAGTAGGGGCGACGCGTCGCACACGCGCTGACCGGCGAGGTGTGCGGGCGGTGTGAGCTGGTTCGGGTTCACCGAGGTACCGCCCCCACGGATCCAAACAGCGGCGTTTGCTGTGCCAGTCGTGCAGGAGGAGCAGATTCAGTGCCGCAAGCATGAACCCGGCGAGAAGGGGGCTGCCCCGGCTTTGGTTGACCTCAACCAGGCCCCACTCGCGCCCGGAACCACTACACACCGCGAGTCAATCGAACCCAGCGCAGTCCCCTCTACTCGGTCCCTTCATCTGAAGGTTGGTCGAGATTCTGCTCTCGTTGCTTCTGCTCATTGCGGAGACGATGCACCTCAGTGACAAATTCCGACAGGGCCTCCTCGGGAGCGCGGTTTCTGAACCTTCCAATCCCGAGTTCGAATGCTGTCAACTCCTGTTCAACCGCGTCCGCCGTGACCTGGAGATAGTAGCTCCGCTCCCGGAACTTGAAGTAGCCTGTAAATCCAGCTGAGATCCCCACTGAGAAGCTGAGTGCAACTGCAGCCCAGCGTGTGTCAATCGCTCCAAAAGAGAGGCTGGCGACTGCTGTCGTTGCCAACGAGCCGACGATGATGATCGACTGAAACGCGTTGTGGATCCTGCGATAGCGCGCACTAGCTGAACGCAGGATTCCGATCTCGCGCTCAGCGTCGTCCTTGTACGCTGTCTGCATCTGATGCAGTGTGAGCTGAAGTGTGCTTGCCAGCAAGCGCTTCCGCTCGCGTAGAACCGACAAATTCAGTTCAATCTGCCAGATGGGCATCATCTCTGAGCCCAAATACGCCACGATCGCGACGACCAGTGCAAACACGAAGGGCACCAGCACGACGTTTACCGGCAGGAGGTCGATGCGACCATAAGCGAGCCAATTGGCAACGTAGCCTAATCCGAAAGCCGCCGGCAGCAGGACATAAGCCAGCCGAACCCATCTTCGCATCAGCTTGGCGCGCTCTAGCTCAACCTCCGTCTGAAAGATCTCAGAGTTGATCGACAAGAGCTGCTGTGCGTTCGCCTCCACGAACCGTCCCTTCATTTCTCAGATATCTCAGCGGCCAGCCCAACTGTTGTTACGTCACGTCGTGGCGGCCAAAGAGGGCAGTCTAGAGGGACAACCCGACGAATACGGGGCCAGGTCGTACGGTCCGAATAGGGCTGGGACGCCACCGACTCCCACTCGAGCACTCGGCCAGGGCCGTCCGTCGACGCCCTCAGAACACCGATTTGCCGCCGAACAGGACTGCCGCAGTGCGATCGAGCGTGCCTTCACCAGGCTCAAACAACGGCGCGGCCTCGCAACCAGCTACGACAAACACGCGGCCGTCTATCACGCGGCCGTCCTTCTACAGATCGGCATCGCTGGAACCACGCAAATAGGCGACATGCCCCTAGGCGTACGGGGACTACCCAGGAAGCGGCTATCGGTCCGAGTACTGCGGCGGCGGAGGCGACCGCACCGTCAACCACGTGTTCCCGCGTAGCGGCGGCGACACCTTCGGCAACCTCGTCGACGCCTGCGCGGACTGCAATGGCCGCAAGGCTGACCGCACCGCTGAGGAAGCCGGCGTGTCACTGCTGTGGCAGCCGCGGGCACTCCTAGACGATGTCTAGCGGCAGCGCGCGATCTTGCGCGATCTGACCCCACCCTGTGAATCGCACGTCCGCGTGATCGGAAGGCCATTCGACGTGATTGCCGGCCAGGGAGCACCGCCAGCGCGTATGGGATCGGGGCGATACGCTCGATCTGGCTGGCGCGCGCTCGAGCCCGTCGACCACCATCGGTGACGTCCTGGACGATGCCGGTGTACGGACCGGAGCTGACGCTAACCGGGTCTTGGGACGGAATGCATCCGAGTTGGCCTCGGCAATCTCCCGGGCCGCACGCGGACTGTGCGCTCCCAAGAATCCACCCAATCCGCGTGATCGGAGGGAGTCGCTCGGCGTGATTACCGGCCAGTCAACACGGCCAGCCTGGATGCGGATCGGAGCAATACGGCATAGGTGAACACCCCGAACGAACACCAGGGGACGTCCATTTCTCTCTCGCCATCCATCTCACGACTCTCACCTCTCGCGCCGCCAGCCCGCGCATCTCTCTCCTCCGCAAACGCACCAAGTACGCGGTGACCCACCCCGAAGCTGGCAGCGACACGCAGCAAGATCAGCTGGGCGGTGCCTCACCGATTCCCACCACTCCACGGGGCTCTTCCGATGCGGACGACCGGGCGCCGCAGAGTCGGCCAGGTAGGAGCGCTCACCCAGCGCCATTGACGCTCACTCGCGCTATCGCCAGCATCTTGAGAGCGAGGCCGAGTTGCGAGATCCCGCACACCATCGCATAGAGGTGCGCGGGATTACGGTTGCTGGTCGAGCAATTCGCCGAGCGCGGGGTCCTTCTATGCATGGTCAGGGTATCGGTCGCTGATGGTAACGTCGCGCCGCGTGAGCGAATCGCCCGTGTTTGATGTTGCTGAAGCGATGCGAGTAGCGCGGGGGGTGGAGCGATTCGAATGGTCGTGGTCGGCCAGCGATATCGAGCAGTTGCAGAGCCTGCTCGCCCCGATCGAGTTGCGTGGTTCGAAGGTGCACTCGGCGACGACCACCGAACTCGATGTCGTGATAATTGATATCGCGGCTATCAGCAACAACTCGGTCGACGATGCGGAGCGCGACGCGTTGCAGACGGGGTTCGCTGCCCTTCGTATGGATCTGATCGAGGCGTGGAGCGAGCCTGACTCGGATATCGTCGGGGAAACCGGAAGTCTCGTCTGGGTGTTACCGCAGGTGGTTGTCGAACTGCACTGTCTGACGGATAGCGCGTACTACCGCCTGCTCAGCCCTGAAGCGCACAGATCGGTTGAAACATGGCGGGAACAGGATGAGCAGCGCACTGATTTCGCGCCGTTCCTCGCCGTGCTACCGCACATCGCGAACGCGCACTTGGGGTCGTGGTCCCGCTCCGATCTGGATCCGTTGTTCGAGGCAGTCGGGTGGCCGATCGACATCAGGGAAGGACGCCTGTTCCGAGAGGATCTGGTCGCCGAACCGAACGGGGACGCAGTGCGGGCCTCGTTGCATGCCAGTCGGACTGAGGACTACATGGATCCCGACCGGTGGGGTTTCGGAGAGTACTGGCGACTGACTCTGCGCCAGTCGCTGTCGTGGCGAGTCAGGCCGGAGGCCTACGCTGCCGCACTCCGGTCGTGCGTCGAGTTGCTCGGTCCACCGCCTGTCGTCGGAGGTCCTCACGCGCAGGCGATCTGGCGCGGAGCGAACGTCACCTACACCCTGTCGAACTCCGGTAGTGGGCTGTCCTTCGCCGCAACGCCGACGGAGGCCGTCGAAGGGTTGGAGTACTGGGAGTGGAAGTGGGGTGACGACTGGAACCCGCCGGAGAGTTGGCGGGTGACGACTGGTGCCGACGGAGTTCGCTTCGGGACCCGGGATTGGTGGGTCCCGGAACGGCGAGCGGAGACGTTGTCGATGCTCGACGACTACATCGCTGAATTGTTCCCGTCGCTCGCGCATGACCTGGCGCTGCTCGCTCCGTATGCGACCGCGGTTTTGTGGGGATTTCGGGTGACCGAGGAGCCCGGAACCTTCATTCGAGGTTGGTTCTCCGACGAAGGTGCGGGTCTGGAAATTCATCTTCCGGGAGCTGAGCCGTTCGAGCGATCGTATCCACCCGCACTCCAATCGGGCCGCCGGATCGCCGCGGAGACCACAGCGGCATTGCGGAAGTTCGGCGTAGAGTCCCCCACCGACCTGGAAATGATGGCGCTGGCCCCACAGGGCACCCAGAAGCTGGACACGATCCGGCTGGGATTTACAGAATGAACCGAGCGCAGGTCCATCATCTGTCCGATCCCCATGTCGGCACGCCGCGGTGCCTCGGTTTCCTGGGCGCAGGCGGTGATCTGTGCTGGCAGGTCCGCTGCGTACCTCGCCGCCCTCCACGCGGCACAGCGTCGGGACGACCTCGACCAGCGGCCGGCGCAGGCGTCCCGGTAACCAGTCCTACATTCAGTCCGGGAAAGGTGGCCTATACCGGACTCGAGCGCACCCGGACTCACAAAGTCTGGAGCTCTTCCAGACTTTCGTGATCTGGAGACCTCCTCAAGCGTGATTACCGACCGGTAGACCATTCCAATCCGCTTGCAGCCCACCACGCTCCGCCATTGGTGAACATCCCTCCATCTCTCGCTTCTTCTCTTAGGTGTTCACCCATGGACGTCCGTCGGGTTCCCTTATTGGGGCCGTGAAACGGGCCGATCGGCCGGAAAATCACGTGGCATCGTGATTACAGGCTCGAACCACCGCTCAGATGGCCTCGACGATCTACTCGGGCAGGCCGGATTGTGCGTCGCTTTCGCATCGGCCAACCGAATGCAGGCACCATCGTGTAATGGGCAGTCTCCAGATCGTCGTGCCTGAGGAATTCATCCTCGACGGGATGAGTGCGTTCCCTGTACCGGGCGCCAGCGCGGAGCACTCACGGACTTTCTACGAGCTGACAGCAGCGACCAACCCGGCGATGCTCATCAACGTCCGCGCTGAACCGGAACCACCCAGCAACAACAATTGCTCTCGAGGCTGGACCGACCCGACGGGTCAATCCCATCCAGCTCCCAGATCCCAGATCCCAGATCCCTAGAATCCCGAGTGCCGGGCCCCCGCAATGGACGGCACGGGATATCTGTCGGGAGATGTGTGATTCACGGACGGTTTCCTGTTCGACGATCTCTGAGGTGGAGCCCTGCCGACCGAGAGGACTACATGGCGCCGCCTTCGATCTCGGCCGGTCTGGCCAAGCGACCCTCAACGAACCATCAGCGGGGTCTGAACCGGCGTGCACACATTCGCGTTTCCCCTCTTCGCGTCGGCGGCCCGGACGTGGACAACCCAGGTCGATCCAGACCTGTTCCCGGGACTGGATCGACATGCAGCCGACCTGAACCCCTATGGACGATTGGCGGCGCCGGCCCGGCCGATCTCGCACCGGGACCGGCGTCGGGTGTCCGGTCCCGGTGTCTGGGATGTGGACTGCCACTCAGCCGTGCCGGCTTCTGTCGAGAGTGTCGATGTCGGTCCGGAAATCGGCCAGTGTGACCACCGGCGCGTTCGGGTCCTTTCCGAGATCGTCGAACTTGCGCAGTTGCACCGCCTGCTCCGCGAATCGTTCCGATTCGAATGCGGCAATTTCGTCGGCATTCATCGTGCCTCCTTGGACTGCCATCGTGTATTTCGAAGCGTCGGAGAGCTTCTCGTAGTAGGTCGGGTCAACGGCACAGAGGTAACGCTTGGCTGCAACGTGCAGCCTGATCGGTTCCGTCACTGCTTCGTCGAACCATTGGGACAGCCACGTGGCGGCCGCGGTGTCGTGATGGTTGTCGCTTCCCCGCATGAGGTCGCGTCCGCTTGCTGCGCCGGAAAAGTGTCCGACGTCGTGAAGTACGGCTGCGACAACAACCGTGATCGGCGCTCCCGCCTCGCGGGCTACCCGCCCGGTCTGCAGCATGTGCTGAGCCATGGACACCTGCTCGCCGAGATAGTCACGGCCCCCTTCCCCCTCGAACAGGGTGACGATCGCGTCGTATGCCGAGCTCATCGGTTCACCTTTGCGAGCTGGAGGGTGCTGAGGAGTCCATCGAGATCTGCGTACGCGCCCTGGAGATGCCGTCCGCCGGCCGATGCGAAGGCCGTACGGGAGTGCAGCAGCCTGGTGTTGTCGAAAATGAGACAGTCGCCCGGGTCGAGCTGGAAATCCAGCTGCGCCTCCGGGGCGCAGATCAACTCGGCGAAGGCTCGGTAGGCGGCGTAGAAGCGCCGCTGCTGGTCCGTGGCCATCCGGGGGACCTCGATCGATCGGTTGTTGAACCGGATCTCCCGGATTCGCTGCTGGGAGTCGATCGAGATGAGCGGTACCTGCGCAGCCAGGCGAGTGCTCCCACTACCGAAGCGGTAGACGACCTGAGTGGTGGCGAGGAGGTCGAACGATTCGGGGTCGGTTTCGCGGAGTGCGGCTGCCGCGGCGAAACCGTCGACGAGCCCGGACTCGCCACCGACAGCGGCGTTGTGTAGACAGTGCAGCAATTGGAGGGTCGGCACGGGGTCGCGATAGGGGTTGTCCGTGTGAGGACTGATTGCGCGGCCGGTGAACGCCAAGTTCACCGGGTTCTCCTCGACACGAACATCGAAGACTTTGCCGTAGTTCGTCTCTCGTACGAACCCGAACCTCTCGGCCACGGAGACAACCTGGCCGGGTTCGGTCGGGACGCCACCGAGCACCACGAAGCCGCGGTCGACGACCGACTGCAGGGCGTGCGACGGATCGGAAAGGTAGGCCTCCCAGGTCACCCGCTCGACAGGCGGCAGGTCCGCCGCACGCAACCACAGTTGCTTCGAATCGTGGGTCCGCGCGTCCGCGTATCCTGAGCCGGCGTTCGAGAGTAGCTGTCGCAGTCCGAATGTCGAGCGATGCCCGTCGGGTGAGAACTCGATCTCTACGTTCTCCCCGCGGATCTGCGCATCGGCGATACGCACGTCCGCGGGGAGTTCCACGATGTTGAACAATCTCTGCCCACTGCTGGAGTCTCGACTGTCCGGCCCTTGACAGGTGTCCCGCAGCCAGATGGCGGCGATGTCGATCCGATTGACGGGGGTGTTCAGTCGGAGATCACCGTCGACGACCGACACTGAAACCTGCATGTCTTCCTCAACTTGGCTATACATGTTTCAGGACCTTGCACGGCAACTGAGACCGAGCAACGAAGCGTCGGTGAACAGGCGGTTTCCGATTGGCGAATCCTGCTGTTCGGTGACTGTGAAGTGTGGGCCGACGATTCTTCCATGTGGTTCAGAGGTAGGAGGATTCGTCGTCTTGTCATATTCAGGACGTGTTCACCCGTCATACGTGCGAGATATCTTGGCTATACAACTTGCGCACGGAGAGTCTGTACAACCCGGCCGTGAGGGCCAACGAAAACCTCTCTCTTCCTTGGAGTTACACGTGCGCAGAGCAACTATCCACAAGAAGTCACGAGCCGCCCTGGTCGTTGCCGCGGTGGGAGCGGTAGTCCTGACCTCCGCAGGCTGCACCACAAAGTCCGAGGCATCGAATTCCGCCTGGGCCACCGCAACCTCTGCGACCGAGGCCGGTGGAATGGAAGCCCTCATCGCCGCGGCCCAAGCCGAGGGTGCCCTGAATCTCATTGCGGTTCCACGCGACTGGGCCGGTTATGGCGAGTTGATGGACAAGTTTGCCGCCAAGTACGGAATCACGGTCACCATGGACAACCCGGAAGCCAGCAGTGCCGACGTCGTCAACGCGGTCAAGACCCTTCGCGGCCAGGACCGGGCACCGGATGCGGTCGACGTCGGCACCGCGTACGCGATCAGCGGTGACGCGGAGGGACTGTACGCCCCCTACAAGGTCGCGACCTGGGACGATATCCCCGAGTCGCACAAGTCGCCGACCGGCACCTGGCATGCGGACTACGGCGGATACATCTCCATCGGTTGCGATGCCGCGCGGGTTCCTGTGTGCCCCACCTCGTTCGCCGATCTCGCGAAGCCCGAGTACAAGGGGAAGGTGGCGCTCACCGGAGATCCGCTCAAGAGCAACTCGGCGATGATGGCGGTGTGGTCAGCCGGGCTCGCCAACGGCGGCTCGCTCGACGACATCGGTCCGGGCATCGACTACTTCGGCCGGCTCGAGTCGGCCGGCAACTACGTCCCGGTGAAGGCGACCGCGGCAACCATTCAGTCCGGCGAGACACCGATCGTCGTGGATTGGGACTACCTGAACGCCGCTCAGGCAAAGGATCTCGCGAAGTCGGGAGTCCAGTGGACCGTCGCGGTCACGGACGATGCGACGATCGGCTCCTACTATGCGCAGGCCGTCAGCGCCACCGCTCCGCATCCCGCCGCTGCCCGCCTCTGGCAGGAGTTTCTGTACAGCGACGAAGGCCAGAACGGCTACCTCGCCGGCTACGCGAGGCCGATCCGGCTGCCGGCGATGGAGACGGCGGGAACCGTCGACCCCGCGCTGTCCGACCTACTCCCGGAGGTCAACGTGCCTGTCGAGTATCCAACCGATGCGCAGGCAGTCGCGGCCAAGACCACGCTGACCCAGTCCTGGGCGAGCACGGTGCGATAGATGAGCGCACAACTGGCAGTTGGACGCTCGCGGCGGGTATGGAGCTGGCTCGGTCTCGTTCCCTTCTTCGGCTGCCTCTCGGTGTTCTTCCTACTCCCCACCACCGTCATCGGATACTCCGCGTTCCGGGTGGGAGGCCATGACGAAGCGGAATCCTTCGGCGTCGCAAACATTGTCGCGGCACTTCAAGGCCCCTACCTCGACGGTCTGCGGAACACCGTGATGATCGCCCTGGTCTGCGCCGTACTCGCCGCGGTTCTCGGCATGGCTCTCGCATACGCGGTCGCCACCAGCCGGCACAGCGTACTGCGCCGTCTCGTATCGACCAGTTCTGCAGTGCTCGCGAACTTCGGCGGTCTGCCGCTGGCGTTTCTGTTCGTCGCTGCGATCGGCAATGCCGGCGTCGTCACCACGTTCGTCCAGGAGCAGTGGGGAGTCTCGTTGAGCGAGGATCTCCACCTGAATCTGTACACCCGCAGTGGAGTTCAGTTCGTATACCTGTACTTCTTGATTCCGCTCATGGTGCTCGTGATCACCCCCGCAATCGAGGGCTTGCGTCCGGAGTGGCGAGAGGCGGCCGAAGGGCTCGGCGCTCGTGGCTGGCAGTACTGGCGCTACGTCGCGGGACCGGCGCTCGCCCCGCACTTCCTGGCCAGCATCGCCCTGCTCTTCTGTACCGCGTTCTCTTCCTATGCCACGGCAGAGGCCCTGACGAACGGCACCCTCGCCATCACACCGTTGCAGATCGACGCGGCCGTATCCGGGAACGTCCTCGTCGGCCAGGAGAACATCGGGGCCGCGTTGGCGCTGGTCATGATCGCAGTCGTGGTGCCGCTGACGGTGCTCTACCAGTACATGCTCAAGAGGAGGTCGACGTGGTTGCAGTGATGGAGAGGGGGATCCCGGGACCCGGAACGGTGACAGAGCGCCCACCCCGACGACGGTCGCCCCGGAGTGACCGGGTCGGACGTCCGCAGATTCGGTACTGGCGCGGTCTCGTGCTGGGCGCTGCTGCGCTGTACTTCATCGGTCCCGCACTGGTGGCATTCTGGTTCACCATCGACGGCCCCGACGGTCCCACGCTGGACACCTACACCCGACTGACGTCCGCCCCCGGGTTCGGCGACGCGATGATCACCTCCCTGACGCTCGGGGTGCTGGCCGTGGCGATCACCCTCGGTCTCATGGTTCCGACCATGCTGCTGGTACACCTCCGCCTGCCGCGGATGCGGTCCTGGATCGAAGTGTGCACGCTACTACCGATGGTGATCCCGCCGGTCGCACTGGTCGTCGGGGTCCGCTCGATCCTCGGCTGGGGAAACACCAGTGACTACGTGGAGATCACCGCAGTGTTCACCGCTCTACAGGATCACTCTCTGCCATTGATCCTGGCACTGATGTATGTGGTGCTGGCGCTGCCGTTCACTTACCGCAGCCTGGACGCCGGCTTGCGCGGCTCCCGACTCACGGTTCTGGTCGAAGCTGCACAGAACCTGGGAGCGCGCTGGCCGACAATTCTGTGGCGCGTCGCGCTACCGGCCCTGCGCACGTCGATTCTCAATGCCGGATGCCTGACCTTCGCCCTCGTCATGGGTGAATACACCCTCGCCAAGATCCTGATCTTCCCTACCTTCCCGGTCTGGCTCGCACAGTCGGGCGCCGCCGACGGCCAACTTCAGGTCGCACTGTCCCTGCTGAGTCTGGTCGGAACCTGGGCACTCCTGCTGGTCGTCGTGGCAATTGCAGACCGAAACCGAAAGGTACGCAGATGATTTCCCCGAACAGAGTCGACGACACGGGCTCCTCCATCTCGTTCGTCGACGTCACCCGCACCTACGGCTCGGTCCACGCGCTGGACGGACTCAGCCTCGACATCGCACCCGGCGAACTGATTGCCCTGCTCGGTCCGTCCGGATGCGGCAAGACAACCGCGCTGCGGATGCTGGCCGGTTTCGACCAGCCGACCAGTGGTCAGATCCTCGTCGACGGTCGCGACGCCTCGGGACTGCCCGCCAACCGTCGCGGTATGGGAATGGTGTTCCAGGCCTACAGCCTGTTCCCCACCATGACCGCAGAGGACAACGTCGCATTCGGTCTCGAACTGCGGGGCCGCCGCCACCGTCGCGAACACCGCGCCCGCGCCCGCGACCTGCTCGACTTGGTGGGCCTCGCGGATCACGCCTCGAAGTTCCCGCACCAGATGTCGGGCGGTCAGCAACAGCGGGTCGCTCTCGCCCGGGCATTGGCAATTGCGCCACGAGTGCTGCTGCTGGACGAGCCGTTGTCCGCGCTCGACGCCAAGGTCCGCTACCAGTTGCGCGAAGAAATCCGTCGGCTGCAACTCGAGTTGGGCGTCACTACCGTCCTGGTCACCCACGACCAGGAGGAGGCCCTGGCCGTCGGGGATCGCGTTGCGGTGATGCGGGCCGGACGAATGGAGCAGTGCGCACCCCCGAGCCAGCTTTACCAACGGCCCGCGACACCGTTCGTCGCCGAGTTCGTCGGCACCATGAACCACGTGTCCGCGACGGTCGTCGATGGACAACGCGTTCGGTTCGGAGACCAGATCCTCGACTGCGACGGTCCCGTCGAGAAGACCGGCGCGGTCACCGTACTCGCTCGGCCGGAAGCAGTTCTGGTCGACGCGGCGCCGAACGGCGACACCATCGTCAAGGCCGCGACGTTCTACGGCGCGACAACTCGCCTCCGGCTGGTCCGCCCCGACGGCACCGAGTTGCTTGCGGATGTGGCGAGCCATCGAGGTTTCGATCTGCAACCCGGTGTGCGCGTGGCGGTTTCACTACTCGACAGGCCCGTACTGATCGCATGACACAGAAATTTGGACAGGACCACATGATGGCAAACGCATCGGCTCCGACGCCGCTGTACCGGTCCATCGCAGCAGACCTGCGGGCGGAGATCGAGCGCGGCGACTACGACGATGCCGCTCTACCTTCGGAGAACGACCTCGCCGCTCGGTACGACGTCTCTCGCGGAACCATTCGACAATCGTTCGCGTTCCTGCGAGCGACTGGGGTGGTCTCATCGAGGCGCGGCGCCCGACGGCAAGTACGGAATGGTCCACGGGTGCAGTCGATGACCGAACTGCTCAGCTTCTCGCGATGGGCAGTTGCAGTCGGCGAGCGCCCGAGTAGCAGGACGCTGCAGACCGCACTGGTGGACCCCTCCGCGCTGGTCCAGGAGAAGCTCGGCCTGGCAGACGGTGAGAAGGCTCTTCACGTCGAGCGACTGCGCCTGCTGAGCGGAAACCCTGCCATGCTCGAAAGCACCTACTATCCGGCGTGGCTCGAGACTGTGCTCGCCGAGATCGATCTCGATACCGAATCGATCACCGAGCGACTGGAGGAACGGGGCATCGTCTTCGCGGATGCAGAGCATTCCATCGACGCAGTCGCAGCGACATCGCGGGAGGCGGAGTTGATCGACACGCAGGCCGGGGCGCCACTGCTCCGGACAATACGCCGGACCACAGATCCAGCCGGCGCAGTGCTCGAATGCTCGATCGACCTCTACCCCGGTTCTGCGGTGTCATTCGTTGTCCGCAACTCCATCGCGGCAGGTGCCACCAGTCGGATCAACTTACCCCGGTGATACATGATCAAGGCAAAGTGCGGGAGCCGTGACTCGTCGGAGATTCGGCTCATCAGGAAGGGGCCGGTGGCGTCGCAGACCAGGCCGAGCGCGAAGGCGCCGGCAAGCGTGATGACGATATCGCGATAGCCAGCATGCCTCGACACCAGCCGGGATGTGTTGCCGATCCACGGCGCCTCACCGCAACGTCCAGAAGCCGCTTGACTGCCGGTGAAATGCAGTCACCTCCGGACCCCGGAGTCACGTGAGCTCAGCGACGGACCGTTCCACCCCGGCCCAATGCGCCACCCTCTACTATTCGGCGTAGTAGCCGATAGGTGACGAGGGGGGCTCATGCCGGTCAACACCACACTTGCGCAGTTCAGCGACTACGCGTCCGCGTCCGCGTTCACGATCTACGTTCTCGCTCTGGTTCTTTCGACTTTCGATTTTGCGGGCACATCCGTTCGCCGCCGAGTCGCAGCGGACGCAAGGACGATGGTCGCGGTCGGCGCATCCGCCCCGGAAGCGCCTGAGCGGATTCCGGCCGCGGACAGCATCCGCCCGCGGAGCGAGAGAGCGGGCCGGGCCGCCGTCGCGGTCACCCTCGTTGCCCTTGCGCTGAACGTGGCGGCAATCGTCCTACGCGGCATGGCGACCGACCGGTGGCCGCTGGGCAACCTCTACGAGTACGCCCTGTTCCTGTGTGCGGCAACTGTCGCGTGTTGGCTAGTCGCCGTGCGGCGGTATCCGATCCGCAACCTGACGGTCTTCGTACTCGCACCGGTGGTCGTGCTGCTGTTCATCGCAGCAGCCGCGATGTACAACGACGCCGCTCCCGTCGTGCCTGCGTTGCGGTCCTACTGGATCGCGATTCACGTGACAATCATCGTGTCCGCGTGTGGGATCCTCACGTTCGCCGGCACCTCCAGCCTGCTCCAGGTCATCGCCACTCACGGGCGCGACAGCGCCCGCCGCCCGCTCACATGGGTCGCGAACCGCCTCCCATCCGCGGAACTGCTCGATCGGGTCGCATACCGCACCACCATCGTCGGCTTCCCGCTCTACACCATCGGGGTCATCTGTGGCGCGATCTGGGCCGAGGCGGCGTGGGGGCGCTTCTGGGGGTGGGACCCGAAGGAGACCGTCTCCTTCATCGCGTGGGTGCTCTACGCCGCCTACCTGCACGCCCGAGCCACGAGCGGATGGGGAACCCTCCGCGCGTCATGGATCAACGTCGCCGCCCTCGCCACCACACTGTTCAACATGTTCGCCATCAACTTCGTCGTCTCGGGCCTGCACTCCTACGCGGGACTCAACTAGCGGGCGTCCCTACCGGACACGACGGTTGGGTGCGTCGAGCGCCCTCGGCCGCCGGGCTCGTTCCTGGCACATTTCGCGGACGATCCAGGGTCGCTATCGAAACCGGGACTGATTCCTACCGGCTCACCACGCTCGCGAGGCCGTTACCGCGGATAGGGCTAGGTGTCGTATTCTCCGTCGTCCCACGGGGCGTAGAAGGCCATATAGTCGCCCGGTTCGACCGTGACATTCCAGTACCACTCGGGGTCGTCCTCCGAGTCCGGACCGTTGAGAATCAATCCGAACTCGTGCCCGTGCACGGTGACGGAGAACGGGGCCACGGTAATGTCGCCGAACTCGACGGGTTGAATCTCCGCAAGCAGGCGCTCGACGGCATTCTGCTGCTCGTCGAAGTGCACGACACTACCGGGAAGCACGCCATCCCCGGGTCGAGTTCCCAGTGGAACAATCGTCGAATCCACAAGCGTGCCATCCGCATCGAACAGATATCTGGCTGCGAACTCCGCTCCGGACGCGTCCTCGATCCGCGAGGCGAACGGAGTCGTGACAAAGAACTGACGGCCGTCGACCGTCGTCCCGACAAGCGCCGCGTGATAGTCGTCGTGCGCAATCACGAGGACCCGGGGAGCCGGCTGTCCATCGGCATCCAGCAAACCGGCATCGAGATGATTCACCCGACAAGGGTAACGATCGGTCGGTGCCGCCCCGACCGGCCACCGCTAGCCGCCGGGGTCGCCGTCTGAGACGGGACACTGCCAGCCGCGCAGGAGCCGCTCCGCTCGCCCAACCAGCTCTGCCCGACTGGGACGCCGAGCGCCTGCGAGCACTGCATACAGCGCCGGACCGATCAGCTCACGTTGCACACTCACGGTGTCGGCGGCAGTGGGTAGGTCGCCGCGTTCGACCAGGCACCGGACCAGTCGATCGGTACTGGGACCGAACACGTCGACCTTCCGCACCAGCGCCATCACCTCCGCGTCGTGCTGCGCCTCCCAGGAGCGCGCGGTACGCGATACCGGCATGCGCGGTCTCCAGAAAGCGATGTGCGGCATCGAGAAAGTCGGCCACGGGGCGAGGACGGGGAAGCCCCGAGCCATCGTCGCGGTCGGGTTCGTCCCGGACGGAGGGATCTACCGGAACGACTTCGTGTCGTCGTCCGTGATCGACGCCCTGATGCGCGTCCAACTCGAGACCGACGTTCCCGTGCTCTCCGGGGTGCTGACCCCTCACCACTTCCACGACCACAGCGACCACGCGGAGTTCTTCGGGGCGCACTTCGAGAAGAAGGGCAGGGAGTTGGCGCAGGCCTGTGCGCGAACACTCACAGCGCTCGACACGGTCGAAAGCCCCTAGCGCGCTACGCCTCGATCGGCGCGTACCAGTCGGCGTTCTCGAGCAGCACCCGCGTACCCAGGTCGCCATTCCATTCCGGTTCGATGCCGTGTCGCCGCAGGACGGGAAACACCACGTCGTCGAGTAGGCGCTTCACATCGGCCGCGTAGAGGGCTTCCTTCGCTTCTTCGCTGAGCCCGTCGTAGGCGGCCTCGTCGTGTGTTTCGGGCGGAAACGCGCCGTAACCGATGTAGGTCTGGCCGTCCTCGACGAGACGGTCGGTGTCCTGCTGGTGGAAGTACACGTAGCCCTGCCAGTGGCGGCTGTCGTCACGCTCGCCCCAGATCTCGCCGGATGCGCAGCTGCCACAGCAGGCGAAGTCCACGCGGGCGACCACGCCGTTGGCATTGAGTTCCTCGAACGCGGCGACCGTTCTGGACGTGTACGCCCCGATCTCCGCCTGCTGGCGCAGCCGGGCAGCACGGAGCGCGCCGAACGCCGCCGCGAGCTGCTCCTCGGTGAGGTCGTAGTCCTCGCTGTAGAAGTCGATGAAGTCGTCGACGTCGCCTCGACCGGTGACCAGCTGAGCCCAGATCTGCTGGCCGAGCTCGGCGCGGTCGTCCTCGTCGAGGGGCAGATCGGGCAGGATCGCATAGGTCGGGAACGTGTTCGGGTCGGACAACGCGCTCACGGCGCCACCTCCGGATAGCTGACGGAACCAGGCAAATCACCCGGCAGCCAGGAGACTACGACTCCTCCTGCGCCGACACTGGGTAGGGTCCGTTCGTGACGTTACGACGACCGCCCCTCGCCACTCGACGCACCCGGACACTGCTCCTCGCGACGATGATCGCGATGCCGCTGGCGTCCGGATTCTCCGCACCGGTCCTCGCGTCGGTTCCTGCGGCAAGCCCCACGGCGCCCGCGGCTCCCGCTGCACCGGAACGGCTACCCGTCAGCGAGCGCTACGCGGCCACCGGCATCCACGCCGTGACATCGGTGGCGGTGCCCGGATACCAGGTGTTCCACCCCGCCGACATCGCCACCAGCCCCGATCGCCATCCGGTGGTCACCTTCGGCAACGGAAGCTACGCGACGTACGAGCAGTACGAGGAGTTGCTACGCCACCTGGCCTCGTGGGGCTTCGTCGTCGTGGTCGCCGACAGCAGCGTCACCGGCGACGGGACCGAGATCCTGGCCGCCGCGCGCTACGTTCTGGCACGGAACGACGACCCGGAGAGCATCTTTCACGACCGGATCGACGTCGCCCACGTCGCCGCCGTCGGACATTCGCAGGGCGCCGGCGGATCGATCAACGCCAGCACCGACTCCGACGGTCTGATCACCTCCACCGCCGTGCTCGACCTGCCCGATCCCTGGTGGGCCAGCCGGCCCGTCGACGTGATCGACGTGGCGCGGCTGACGGGTCCGGTGTTCTACCTGACCGGGGCCGAGGATCCGGTCTCGACGGCCATACCGCAGGCCGCCTATCACGCCGTGAGCCCGGGGCCCGCCGCCCGCGGCCGACTGCTGGGGGTGGGCCACAACTGGCCCACCGACGGAGGCGGATTCCGCGGGTACCTCACCGCGTGGCTGCGCTTCACCCTGACGGACGACGCCGACGCCGCACGGGCCTTCGTCGGCCCGGCACCGGAACTGTTGTCCGATCCACTGTGGGGCGGAACTGCGGTCAAGGGTTGGTGAGGCCCTCATGAGTTCCGAATCGGCAGGTGCACGCGACGTGACCGCGAACTTCGCTCAGTGGAACGCGGATACGCGTTTCTCCGCACTACACTCATTGGTTCCCACGGATGGCGACGGACCTCTGCTGGCCCCCTTTCTGCTCGCGGTCGCGGCCGACGTGTCTGAAGACGACCTGGTGCGGATCGAAGCGGTGCGGGTCTTCGCGATCCTTCGGATCGAGGACGATTCCCTCGCCGACAGATGCCGCGCAACGCTGATCGAGCTGGCCCGGGCCGACGACGATTGGGCTGTCCGCAACGCTGCCGGCTGCGCGGTGTTCGACCTTCCCGGCGCCGAACGTGAACTCGAGACGATGCGCGCCGTCGTCGCGGCCGAGCGAGAGTCGTTCGTGCGCGAGAATGTCGGAGCAGCACTGAACATGTTCGTCCGGCGCCGCGATTCCGATCAGGAGCCCTCTGCAGCCGCGGCCACCAATCGGTCGACCGATCCGATCTGATTGCAGCCCAGGGCCACCTACCGTCGGTGAGGCCGTCGCGCCGCACGGTTACCCTGTCCGAGACACTTCGCCCTGGGCCCGTACGTACATGGCCGGGCCGAGCCGATCATGGGGGGCAGACATGGGCTACGCATCCTTCACCAACTGGCGACTGCTGCAGGGCGATCCGGATCTGATCTGGCGTGCGTTCACGCACCCGTGCGAGACGGCGCAGTACGAGGAACACAAGACGGAAACCGTCCTCGCGCCCGATTTCGCAATGACTGCCGGCCACAGCTGGGACAGCAAGCACGGCGAGGAATGCGACTTCGACGTCGTGCGATGGACCATCACTCGGCACGTGCCGAACAAGGTGTTCGAGTTCACCGGCAAGCAGCGGGGAGTCCGCCAGAACGTGGAACTCACCATGGACCCCAAGGATGGCGGCTTCGTCGTGACCGAGACGATTCGGTTCCGTCCCGCGTTCGCCGGCAAACCCGGAGGGCACCCGCTGGCGTGGCTGCTTCTTGGCACCGGCCTGCTGGCCAAGATCGGCGATGACCGCGGAGAGAATCTCGACCTGCTCGAGCAGCATGTCGCCGTCATGTAGCGAAATAGTGAGACCTGCGTCACATCCGGTCGCATACTTCGAGCCGGCCTCGTCCTCCCACCGACCGCGAAACACGCATCAGGAGGACGCACGATGAACGCTCGTCTCGACTTCTACGGCAACGCAACCGCCGCCAAGTTCGCCAAGTACATCAACTCGGCGGGCAAGGTGATCAGCGAGTCCACGCTGCCTGCCGCGACCCAGGAACTGGTCAAGCTCCGCGCCAGCCAGATCAACGGCTGCGGGTTCTGCACCGACATGCACACCAAGGACGCCGCCCACGCCGGCGAGACCTCCGTGCGGCTGAATCTGATCGCAGCCTGGCGTGAGGCAACGGTGTTCACCGACGCCAATCGGATGAATGTCATCGCGGCCACCCCGGCAGGCAGCTACACCCCCGGCCAGTGGAGCTGACATGTCCGCCGCCACGGAGTTCAACGACCTGCGACCACGCCTCATCGGCGTGGCCTACGGCCTGCTCGGCAGCGTGACCGAAGCCGAGGATGTCGTGCAGGACGCCTGGATTCGGCTGCAACGCAGCGATCTTGCCGAGATCGACGACCTCACCGGATGGCTGGTGACCACCACCTCACGGCTCGCGCTGGACGTTCTGCGTTCGGCGCGCAATCGGCGGGAAAGCTACGTCGGCCCCTGGCTGCTGGAACCGGTGGAGACCGCCTCCGATCCGGCGGATTCCGTCAGTCTGGCGGACTCGATTTCGTGGGCGATGCTGGTCGTTCTGGAAACCCTGGCCCCCGCGGAACGAGCGGCATTCGTACTGCACGACTTGTTCGGGCTGTCGTTCACCGAGATCGGCACGGTGCTGGGCCGCAACCCCGCCGCCTGTCGCAAACTTGCGTCGTCAGTGCCTTCGCCGACGCTGCGGCGTCCGGGGACCTCCAGGGCCTACTGCGGATCCTCGCTCCGGACGCCGTGCTCACCGCCGACGGTGGCGGCATCGTCCGTGCGGCACTCGAACCGATCCTCGGCGCCGACGCGATCGCCGCATTCCTGGCCGCCGTCGCAAGTCAGGGGCCACGCAAGACCATGCGCGCCACCACGGTCAACCACAACCCGGCGCTGCTGGTGTTCGTCGGCGACAGCCTGGACGGCGTCGTCGCCCTCGGCATCACCGACGATCGCGTCACCTCGATCGACTTCGTCCGCAACCCGCAGAAGCTGATCCGCGTCGGCCGCTTCGCCCGCTGAGCACCGACTCCCTGGTACCGCTCGTGCAGGCGAGTTCGTCTGCGTCCTGGGATCGTTCAGAACCGAGTGATCCGCTGGAGGATCTCCTCGATCTCTTCGAGGTTGTCCTGACCCCACTCGAAGGACGACGTTGCCGGCGAGTCGAAGCCCTCGACGACGTTACCGGCCTGCACGGCGGGCAGGGACTCCCAGACTCGGTAGCCCGCGTATCGGGAAAGCTGTCGAGGCTCGAGGACGACGATGAACCCGGCGTTGCCGAGCTTCTCGAGTTGCTCGTCCGAGATCCACGACCACTCCTTGCTGGACTTCGCCTCACCGTCGGTGGGTTCACGGAAGACCGCGTCGATGTCGACCCAGGCCGGGGTGGGCCATCCTCCCGGCGCGTAGCTCGCCCAGGTGGCGTCGTTGGTGTTGAGCGAGACGACCGCGAGCGGCATCGAGTCGAGCAGGTCCCTGTACGTCGTCGAGATCGCCGCGGCGCGTGCGTCGTATGCGGCTTGCTGCTCCTCGGCCCGATCGCGACGGTTGACGGCGTCGGCGACGCTGAGCGCACGCTCCGACCACGATCCTGTGAGGTCGACGTGGAACAGCGGCGCCACCTTCGCGAGACGGTCGAGCGTCCCCGACTCCGGGAAATTCGCGTCGACGATGATGAGGTCCGGTTCCAGGTCGAGCACCTTCTCGACATTGATCTCGGCATAGCTGCTGACCTGTTCGACGTCGCCGAGCGCTTCCGTGTAGCGCTCGGGGCGACTGCCCGGCTCTTCGATGCCCTGCATGACGCCGACGGGGATGACACCCACGTCGACGAGAACACTCGACGAGAAGAAGTCGGTCGCGACGACACGCTGGGGGTCGGTGGGGATCTCGACCTCGCCGAGAGCATCGGTGACGACGCGTGTCTCCGCGCCGACCGTCCGTGTCGGCTCGTCGCCGGTCGTGGCACAGCCGGTCAGGGCTGCACCGGTGACGCCGATGGCAGCGACGACGGCGGCGAGGCGCAGCGGCCCCCACTGGGTGCGAGGACGCGGAAGCAGGCGAGGTGAAGAGGGCACGAGGATTCCTTCAACCGGGAGAGACACTGGTAGTTAGGCATGGCTTGCCTGACTCCAGGCTAGATCAGTCAAATGCCGGTATCTGGTCGGATGATGACGGTTTTCGCCACCCGCGATTCAGGCTCGCCGCGCCTCGAAACAGGCGGCCGGGGTGGTGCCGACGACCGCGCGGAAATGGTCGATGAAGGTGCTCGTGCTCGCATAGCCGAGCCGGCGCGCCGTGGTCGCGACAGGCTGTCCCGAACCGAGCATCACCAGGGACGCTCGAACCCGCGCGCGGATACGCCACTGGGTGAGCGAGAGGCCTGTCTCCTGCGCGAAAGCGCGCGCGAGTTGACGAGCCGGCATTCCGACGCGCAGTGCCCAATCTTCCGTCGTGTCCGAAGACGCCAACGAGGCGAGGATCCTCTCGGCGACGAAGAGCAGTCGTCGACTCTCGGGCATCTTCAGGTCCACCTGGGCGCCCGGAATCGGGCGCAGCAGCTCGACGACGAGCTCCTGCAATCGCATCCGGGTCCCGTCCGGCATCGCCTCCGCCGCGTTCAACAAGAGAAGCTCGCGGACGGCGGGAAGCAACTCGACGATCACGGCCTCCTCGGGCAGGTGCCGCACGACGCCGCGCCCGAAGAACGTTGCGTGCAGGATCGTGTCGGCTGCCACGTCGATCGAGTGCGGCAGTCGGCGCGGCACCCAGATCGCGCGGTGCGGGGGCACCGTCCAGATCGCGCCCGCGGCACTCACGCGCATGACCCCCGCCGTGGTCCAGATCAGTTCGTCGTACTCGTGAGTCTCCATCGTCCACGAGCGGATGCTGTGCGTCGCGTGCCGCTCCGTTGTCAGCAGGAAGCCGCGGATGCTTCCCGCCGTGAGGGTTGGAGGGTCCGCAGAAGTCACATCAACCAGATTAGGTGTCGCCCCGCACATCCTGGCCGATCGGCCACCTCCTGCACGTGGGCGGCAAGGCGTGCGCGGGCACGCCTTGCCGCCGACGGGCGCTACCGTTCGTGCGCACCCGCACCCGTATGTGCGTGTGCCCGCACCGGGAACAGCGGCCGCCACGCCCAGTGCGCGCCGAGGCTGGCCCGCGCCCGCAGGAAACCCAGGCCGAGTACCAGGCCGAAGATCAGGTGCCCGATCAGCGACAGTGTGATCGTCGTCGGGGTGAGTGGAAACATCTCGTGCTGACCGTGCGGCGACAGCGCAACCGTCCCGATCAGCCCGGCCCAGACGGGGAACACCGCGCCGGCGACGAACGACAGGAGGACGGTGCGGCGCGACCGGTGCTGGAGACCCACCGCGAGGGCGATGAGGAAGAAGGCGATGCCGATGCCGCCGCCGTCGCCGAGGTAGCGCCACAGGTAGCCGACGATCGCACCGGTCTGGGCGTCGGTTCCCGAGTGGAGCCAGGTCCCCATCTTCGGGATGAAGTCGTCCCAGAGGCCGAGCAGATACACCGTGTCGAGGCGGAAGACGTCGTAGACCAGACACGCGAACATCCCCCAGCCGAGGCCGTGGCCGACGATGCGGTCGATCGGGTGGGGAGCGAACACACACAACACGGCGAGCGCGGCCGCGAGCGGAATGATCACCAGCGCACCGGTGGCAGTCATCGGCACGACGCCGAACACCTGCGCCGAGATCGCGAGCAGCGGGAGCGAGGCGAGCAACAGATACATCCCGATCCGGGCGAAGGCCCAGTGGTGCCGGACCTCCGCCCGGACGGACTCGACGGCGGGCGAGACTGCACCCGGCGGCCCGTGTTCGTGCACGTCGGGGACGGTGATGCCGAGAATTCGGGGCATGGCGGCGGGTTCCTTTCGGTCGCTGGGCGTCCATCGACGAGTTGTCGATGTCCGCGATACCCAGCGTCCGTCGAGCCCCTGCCCGCGAATAGTGCCCCGAGGGGTGGTGACAGCCACCCCTGACATCCACACCGCCGCGAACCCTCAGGTGATCAGACCGCTCCGGTAGGCGGTCTCGAGCGCTTCCTCCCGCGAATGGGCGCCGATCTTCCGGTAGACCGAGCGCAGCTGGGTCTTGACGGTGTTGGTGGACACGAAGAGCTTCTTGGCGATCTCGGCAATCGAACGCTCCGACGCCAGTTCGGTGAGCACCGCCCGCTCGCGTTCCGTCAGCACCACGTGAGGCACCGCGGCCGGGAAGATCTCCGGCGCGTCCGACGCCAGGAAGGCTGCCGCCGCGGTCGACGGGGCGGAGGACGCCGCTTCCAGCTCCCGCAGCAGCCCCCGAGGCACCGTGGCCAGGGTGCCGATCAGCTCCGCTCGGTCGGCCAGTTCGGATGCGCGATCCCACGCCCGCGCCGCGGCATCGTTCGCGCCGAGCGCGTGATGCGCGGCCGCCTCGATCAGCAGCACCTCGAGCTGGTTGCGCGGGAACTGGTGGTCGAACGAGCGGCACAGCGTCAGCGCGGCCGCCGGGGATCCGGTCAACAGGTGGGTACGGGCGGCCGCGACCACCAGCAGCGAACGATCGGGGACGATCGGTTCGAGGATCGACAGTGCCCGGTTCCCCTCGCCGAGAGCCAGCCGCAGATCCACCTCCAACGAGGTCAGCCCCTGTGCCACTGGCGAATCGGCGTGCAGGACCGAATCGTGCGACGCGATCGCACGCTGCAGGATCGCCATACCGGTATAGGCCTGCCCGGTCGCCAGCGCATGGCGGCAGTGCGCGAACGTGATGAACGGCCACAGCTCCTCCCGCTCCGGCGCCTCGCCCAGTTCGTCGAGGTGCCCACGACAAGCGGCGAAGTCGAGCCGGTCGAGCGCAACGAGGGCGCGCGCAACGAGACCGCCCACCTTCACCATCGCCTCGAGCCAGTCGTCGGCGCGAGGTTGCGCATCCTCCCGCGTGAGCCAGTCCTCGGTACGCCGTGGATCGCCGATGATCGCCCAGTTCATCGCCGCATTCGCGGCGGCGTTGCGGGCGATGAAGCCGCCTCCCTCGGACAGGCCGCCGTGATAGGCGAGTCGGAGTTCGGTCGTCGATTCGGCGAGGGCACCCGCGAGCTGGTACGTGATTCCCCACTGCACCCGCATGATCGGCAGCTGCGGGAGGATGCCGTCCGGTCGGGTCGCGAGCGCCCCCCGAACCAGATGATCCAGACGCCGGGTCAGTTCCGCCGCCCGTTCGTGCTCGCCGGCGAGCCTCAGCATCAGCGACTGGACGCACCCGATGCTGAGGGCGTTCGCCCCCTCGTCGGATGCACCGAGCTGCTCGAGCGCGCTCGGCTCACTCGGCAGTGCATCCATCGGGATCGTCGGTCGGGCACCCAGCAGGCTGAACAGGTCGCGTCCCGCCTTGATCGTGGGACGCGCGTCGAGTAACTCGGCGGGTAACGCGCTGAGGGTTTCGCGGAGAAGCCGGAAATGGCCACCGACCAGGCTGACCCAGTGCCTGTCGATGAGGTCCACCACCAGGTCCCAGTTCCGGGCCTCGCCGGCGTAGATCAACGCGTCCGCGACACGACCGCGCTCGGACTCGTGTCGAGACATCAACGTCAGACGCTCGGCCGCAGCAGTCCGATCCTGGAGAGCGAGGAGCCGCTCACGGACGGGCGGCGCGAACTCCCACGAATCGTGCGTCGTCGTCTCGCACCGCTTGACGATCCCGGCGACCTCGAGGGACGAAAGCTGTTGCGCAGCATCGTCGACCCCGGTCAGCAGGGCAGCCGTCTCGATGGTGACGGCGCGTGCCGTGGCCACCGTGACGACGAAATCGGGGTCGGCCACCGCCGGGTGCGCGAGAATCGTCGACTGCACGAACCGGTCCAGCGCGGTATCGATTCGATGCGCCAGCAGCTCGCGCCGATCGGACCGCGTCGGGAGGTTCTTCGCGACCACCGTTGCGATCCGCGCCAGCGCGGGAAGTGAGCCGACCCGCTCGCGGATGTAGTCCAACTCGCCCGGGCCGAGCACGATCTCGGCGTGCGCGAACAGATCCTCGACCTCCTCGCGGGTGTACAACAGATCGTCCGCGAGGATCAGCTCGTGAGCAGGCTCCACGGGGGCCGGGTCGGCGAACAGCGAGGACCGGCACGCCGTCACGACGACAGTGACGCTGCGGCACCGCGCGAGCAGATCGAGGATGTCGGACTCGATCCGGTCGTCGTTCACCAGGTCGACACGAGCGAGGACCAGCAGGGTCGGAGTGCTGCTGAGGGCCAGGCATTCTCGCACCTGCTCGGCGGTCGACAGTGCCGGGACGTTCAGAACCTGTTCCCCGGCAATCGCACCCGACACCCGGATACAGTCCGAGACCGTACGCCAGTAACTCTCGGCATCGCCGGCGTCGGCCGGCTCGGGAATCCAGAGCACCGCACCGAAGTCAGTGCCCGGCGATTCCAACCAAGTCACGACCAACTCGGTCTTGTCCCATCCCAGGGGCGCTCGGATGACCGTAAGCGGGGCCCGCCGATCCAGGCGGGTCAACAGCCGCCGGCGCGCCGGCCCCCACGTGGTATCTCGTCTCGGTGCCGTGCCCGAGCCGCGAACGTCCCGACGCTCTCTCATCACGCACCACCCCGGACTCGGCCTCGGTCGCATCCCACCGTGTCAACCCGAGGGAGCCGACACTTCCGTTTCATCAACTTGGTCGAGGTTGATCATTTCAAACCGGGAGCTCGCGTGGCCATCGGCATCCGCACGCCGTCGCGTTCGATCCGCTCCCGATCAGTTGATTGTTTGGAGGAATCGGCGGCAGTGATGAACGAGGTCGAGTGACCGACCCGGCCGTGCGACTTGCAAACAACCCGCCCACCTGGATTGATGTAGACGCTGCACTGCACTGTCGGCGACCGCGAGTGTCGTTGCCGCACTCACGCCCTGGCTCGACAAGGAGGTAGATGATCGACCCGGAGATGGGCAACCCAGTCGAGCTCGCACCCGTACCCGTGAGGTTGCTCGCGCTCGTCGACCGAGACGCACCGCTGACAGTGATCCGAGCGCCGAGAGGGTTCGGAAAGTCCGCGCTCGCCCAGGCCCGCATCGAATCCCTCGACCCCACCCGGACCGCCGGTGTGCGCGTCGCCCCCTCAGCGGCGTCCAGCGTGAGCCAGTTGTGGCGGTCGGTCACCGCGCAGGCGATTGCGATCGGCGCGGTCGATCCCGTCGACGGGTGCCGGTCGGCGGAGTCGGTGGTCGACGTTCTCCGGGATCAGCTCAGCCGTGCGCGTCGGCCCATCGTGCTGGCCCTCGACCGGATCGACCGGATCGGCGACGCCGACGTGGAGCGGCAGGTCCTGGACCTGGTGGACTCGTGCCCTCAGGTCGACGTGGTCGTCACGGTGTCGGGCCGATCGATGTTTCGCGACTCGACCCTGATGGACCCACGGATAATCCAGATCGGTAGCGAGGCCTTGCTCCACACCGCCGACGATCTGCGCGAATTGGCTGACAAGGCTGGGGCACGGCTGGATCCTGGTGAACTCGAGTTCATCCACCACTGCACGGGCGGGCTGCCGTCGCTTACTCCGGTCGTGCTGGACGTCGCAACGTCCCTCCCCCGACTCCCTCGCCGCCGACGAATCCTCGAACACTGCATCGAGGAGGCGATCGCGGCACACGTGAACTCCGTTCTCCTCGGGACACCGGAAGCGTCGGAGCACCACGACTTCCTCGTGGATGTGTCCACTGCCCACACACTCACGATCGACGTGGCCGAGTTCCTCGGTGGCGGCGACATGTCACGCGAGCGTCTCGAAACTCTCGAATCTCTGGGCCTCGTCGACTACGCCGAGAGCACCGAAACCTGGTCCTTCCCTCCTGCCGTTCGCCGGGCCCTACTCGACCTGCAACAGGACGCAGGCCTGAATCGACAGTCGAGGCTGGCAATGTTGGCCCACCACCACGTCGACCGCAGGGACTACGGGGCCGCGTTGCACTGCGCGACGGAAGCCGAACAGTGGGCGCTCGTGGCCACCCTCGTCGAAGAGCACCTTCCGGATCTCGCCGGCCCACATCTCACCCTCCTCGCAGCCGCGCTGCGAGCGCTACCGACGTACCTCGTCGAGACCCGTCCTGCGCTGAGCGCGGCTCGGTCCCTGCTCGCCCACCTCGACGGCACCCCACTGTTCGACATCATGTCGGAGTCGGCGGGGGCGAGTGTGCTGGACGACGCAGCCGCGGTCGTCCTGACCACGCACAGGTCGATTCTGATTCGACTCGCCGGCGACTACACCTCGGCAGCCGCTCTCACAGGCCGTCTCCGAACCGCCGCGAGTTCACTCATGACGTCTAGACCGGACGAGTTGGCGGAGTTCCTCCCCTTCCTGCGGATGCAGTGGGGCCTGACGTACCAGCTGGCAGGTCGCTTCGCCGAGTCGAACGCCGAGCTGCGCATGGCCCATCAACTCGGCACGGCGCGGGAACAGGACTACATCGTTCGGAACGCTGCCGCGAACTCCGCCCTGAACTGGGCGATGGCCGGAGACATGCACCGGGTCCACGAGTGGCTCGCGCTGGCCCACGCCACGAACGCGGCCGACGACTGGACCGACGCCCTCGTCGGCATCGGGGGATTTCTGGCGCAGGCACTGACCGCACTCGACCGTATCGACACGACCGGTGCGGGCGTCGCGCTCGGTCATCTCGACAGTCTGCCGCCGGTCGTGGAGCTCTGGCCGTTCGTCGCCTACACCCGGTGCCGCCACGAGATCATGTCGGGAAGGCCCGATCTGAGCTCGGCGGTACTTGCCGACTGCGACACACGCCATCGAGTCCGCGGCCCCTTCGTCGATTCGCTGCTCGATGCCGCCCGGATCGAAACCCATCTCGCACTGGGAAACGCGGGCCAGGCCCGCGCCCTCGCCGACGCTGTCACGTGCGAACACCCGTGGGAAACCGTGGCCGCCGCGCGAGCGCATCTACTCACCGGCAGCTACACGCCGGTGGCGAGCATCTGCCACCGATACGACTGGCACGGCGGACCCTACATTCGGTTCCACCTCGACGCACTGGTGATCGAGTCTGCTGCACAGCGGGCACTCGGCAACTCCGACGACGCCGCCGCGACGTGGCGGCGTGCGTGTGCCATCGCCGAACGAACCGGAATCCATAGCTCGTTCACCGGTATTCCCCGGGAAGCGGCGATCGACATCGACGCCGCCGCCGGCGCTCCTTCCCCCGAAGTGTCCGCCGTCCTGGCAGGAGGGACCGCGCAGCCCTACCCGTCCGCCCTCCATTTCCCCGAGCTCACCGAACGTGAGCGCTCCGTGCTCGGCGGACTCGCCCAGGGACTCACGGCCGGTGAGATCGCCCGGGCGCTGCTGTTGTCGATATCCACCGTGAAGTCTCACCGGCGGACCCTCTACAAGAAGATGGGCGTTCACACCCGTAGTGAAGCGGTAGCCGTCGCCGGTGAACTCGGAATCCTCGATGCCGCAATCACATCGACGTCGATGAACAGCCCGCACCGACGCGCGGACGAGCGCCTCCGCGTCCCCCGCGCAGCCGCAACGCCACCCGCGGCGACACAGACTGTCCGTCGTCGCGGGGCGCGTTGACGAGGCGGTGAACCACGCAGCCGATCGGAACCACTTCGCGTCACGGAAGGGATTTGCCGAGTTCGCCTTCCGATCGATCGATGATCGACCAGACGCTCGGCTTCCTCCGACGAACTGATCGACCTCGTCGTGAATGGCGCGCCGATCCGGAGTCGCCTTGTCGACGGGTTGCGGGTAGCTCGACTCGGACGACCGACCGTTCGGAGGCCACGACGGCGGCACCGATTGCGAGGGTCCATCGTGCATCGAACGGGGAGATGGCGTCGATGCGGCGCTCGCTCGATTGTTGTGCGAGCCGGGTTTTCAGCGCCGCGTCGAGCCCCAGTGTGACGACCGTCTTTCGTCCCCACGGCAGTCGCCGCAAGAGTTCGTCGAGGATGTCCCCGGCGGCGTCGTTTCCGATGTAGGTGGCCGGGTATCGGAACGCGTGGTGAATGGCTCGGGTCCGCAGGTCCAGCGACACCGCCACGATGTCGGAGCCTTCCGCGGCGAACACGATCGCGGTGCGGGTCTCCAGGAGTTCCGGCATCGATTGGACATAGGCGATCCGGGCGTCGGTCACGCTGACCAAGGTGACGATTCCGGTGCCGTGGGGTTGGAGTGTGGCTGCGAGAGCCGCGGACATCTTCGTGTCCGACGAGACGACGCCGGTGATCCTCGGACCCAGTCCGATCCGCCGGGCGCGACGGATCATGACCGTCGCTGTCTCGACCACCGCGTCGAACCCGATATCGGATGCAGGGCTGTCGCTCCGTCGATCGATCGGGCCGAGTTCCGGTGCGTGCGCGTCGAGCAGAACGGAATGGACAGAGGTGGCATCGACAGCGATGCCGATCGATTCCCGCATGACGTCACCTGGAGGTTGTCGGGGCGGGAGCATCCGCGGAGGTGAGACGCAGATCCAGCGCCGAAGCAATCATGTTCGGCTCCGACAGGGCAACGGCCACTGTCCGTTTCGGTCGCGGCTCCGGAGAGTCGAGCGCCGAGGCGGTCACGCGGTAGTAGCCGGCAACGAGTCCGACGAACGCGAAACTGCCGTTCTCACCGGTGGCGACCTGCCGATCGATGATATCGCCGCACTGATCTTCGCCGGTCAGGGTGACGACCGCACCCGGCACCGGAGCACCGGATTCGTCCAGAACGACATCCCTGATCTGACCGGTGGCCTGCACCGGATTCGGGTTCGGGCGGATCGCCGGGTCCAGCACCCCGGCGACGCCGCGCGGATCGCAACCCGCCGGCCTCTGGGCGAACTGCACTCGTGTCGAGTTCGACCTGACGAACGTGAGCGGGGCCGTTCCACTCAACGTCGCGGATGTGGTGATCGCCGCTCCGGGTGCCACCGAATCCGACGAAGCACCCACCGAGACGGCCTGGGTCGTCCGTTGATACGGCGCGAGATCACCCAGGGCACAGGTGAGTACGCTCATGACACCGACATCGACGAGACTGGAGTCGGGTCGGCAGAAATCGGGAACGGCGTCGAGCGTCAGGCCCTTCCAGATCGGGAGTGTCACCGTGGCGTCGGCGATTCCGGCGGAACCGTGATCGATGTCCACGACGAAGGCGACGCGGTCCCCCGACCGGACGCTGCCGTTCGACGGGCCCGAATCCCCGCCGACGCCGGCGCTGGAATCGAACGGTGGTGTGCCGTCCATCTGGGTGAGCGCAATGGTCGGTGACTGAGAGACAGCCGACGCGCTCTCGAATTCGGCGCGATCGGTACCGAATCCTTCGACTGCCAGCGCCGTGGCGACAGCGCCCGCTGTGAGCGCGACGACGACGACTGATCCGCGGCGACGCGCGGGCAGGGACGACTTCAAGACATTTCCTTTGCTGCGGTCCGAGGATCCCGCCCCCGATGCGCGAGGGATCTCGGTGGAGAAGGTTGACCACCTCCATCGAATCCCGTGCCGACGATCCCGACTGGTGCCGAGAGGATGAGGAGTCGGGTGAATTGCGACAAAAGGGATGAGCCGAGGGTGAAGTTGTGACTACCCGGTCACAGAACGCTGCCGGAGATAGCGACGCAGCGCTACTTGTCCCGTTCCTTCTCGAGGTGGCGAGCAATACCTCGAAGACGATCTGGTTCGAATCGAAGCGTGGCGACCCGACAAGAGCGGCGAGTATGGAGGCCACCGCGGGCATCGACCGACGGCGTTCCCGGCGACGTCGACGCCGTCGAGCGCGCAATCCGCTCACTCGGCCGCAGTCCCCAGGACGACGGGGTGCTGCCGTGGCTGCTGCGCATCGCACGCGCCGGGGCGACCGAACCCCTCTCCCTCGACGACGCCCACACCTTCCCGTCGGAGGGTCCCCTCGACATTCCCGGCGCCCCGGTCCCCGTGGCCACCCACGGCCACACATCGGGGCACACGGCGTACCACCTGCCGCAGCACGGCGTGATCGTCACCGGGGACGCCCTGGTCACGGCGCACCCACTGTCGAAACTGGCAGGCCCGCAGCTACTCCCGCCCGTCTTCGACCACGGGACCGCGGACACCACGGCTGCTCTCGACCATCTGCAACGCTCGGAGCGGAGACCATTCTTCCGGGGCACGGCCCCTCGCTGTCCATGCCGATCGCCGCAGCCGTCGCGCAGGCGCGGGATCGCGTGCACTGAAACCCACCAGGCGAGGCGTTCCCGTCGACCGCCACGGACCATCGAATTCCCGGTCGGGGGTGTGCGGAGGAGGACCGCGGAAGTGGAAAGGACGGTTTCCCGCTCCTTTCCACTTTCAACTTATAGCGCAGAGGGGGTCTTGCGGCAAGGCCCCGGTGATGCCGCAGAATCGCTGGCCGAGGTCAGGAACCGAGCGAGACGGAAGTACCGGGGTGCACATGTCAATGCAGGGACACGACGACGAATTGCAGCTCGAGCAGAACTACGTGACCGGGCTCCACGCGCGCCTGGACGCCGAACGTGCACGGGTGAAGAGCCGCTATCGCGCCACGCTGAGGGGGCACGACGGGACACTCGTGGATCGGGAGGCCGAGGTGCGTGCGCTGGCGACCGAGGTGCAGCGGCTGGACGTGGCCGACAACGGATTGTGTTTCGGCCGATTGGACTCCGTGACCGGCGATCGGTCGTACATCGGCCGCATCGGCCTGTTCGACGAGGAGAACGAGTTCGAACCGCTGCTCCTCGACTGGCGGGCACCGGCGGCGCGAGCCTTCTACGTCGCCACCGCCGCGAGCCCGGAGAACATGCGCCGGCGCCGCCAATTCCACACGCGGGGGCGTCGAGTGGTCGGCTTCACCGACGAGGTCCTCGGGCGGCCCGACGGTGGCGGACGAGCCGACGGCCCGGCCCGGGACGACTCGGCGCTGCTCGCGGCGGTCGACGCGCCGCGCGGTGCCGGGATGCGCGACATCGTGGCGACGATCCAGGCCGAACAGGACCGGATCATCCGGCTCGACCACCCCGGGGTGCTGGTGATCGAGGGCGGCCCGGGCACCGGCAAGACCGTGGTGGCGCTGCACCGCGTCGCATACCTGCTCTACACCCAGCGGGAGCGGATCGAACGCCACGGTGTGCTCGTGGTGGGTCCCAACCCCGCGTTCCTCGACCACATCGGCCGTGTCCTGCCGTCGCTGGGCGAGTCCGACGTGGTCTTCATGACGACGGGCGACTTCGTGCCGGGTCTGCGCGTCACCGCCGAGGACAGCCCGCAGGCCACGCGCATCAAGGGCTCGCTCGAGATCCTGGACGTGCTCGCGGCGGCGGTCGCCGATCGGCAGCGACTGCCCGAGGATCCGCTTCCGATCGAACTGTCCGACGTCACGGTGCGGATCGACGTCGAGACCGCGGAGTGGGCCAGGGAGGAGGCGCGCGCGAGCGGACGGCCGCACAACGAGGCCCGCGCGGTGTTCACCGAGATCGTGACCTACGTACTCACCGAACGCGCGATCGCGCGGATCGGCCGGGGGTGGCTGACCCGGAAGGACGAACAGGCGTGGGCGGAACTGCGGACCGACCTGGTCACCGAACTCGCCGGCAACGACACCTTCACCGCGGCGATCGACGAACTCTGGCCTGTGCTGACGCCGGAAATGCTTCTGACACAGCTGTACACGTCCCCCGAACGGCTGCGCGCGGCCGGCGCCGACCCGGCGCTGTGGCGGGCCGACGGTGACGCCTGGACGGTGTCGGATGTCCCACTGCTCGACGAACTGGTCGACCTGCTCGGCACGAACCCGTCCGCCCGGCAGGCCGTCGAACGCGCACGGAAGGCCGCGGCCGGCGCCGAGGCGGCGTACGCGGCCGGTGTACTCGACCTCATGGTCGGCCGCGAGGACCACATGGACGACGACGACCACCTGTTCGCGACGGATCTGCTGTACGCCGAGGATCTGGCCGATCGGTTCGTCGAGCACGACACTCGGGAACTCGTCGAACGTGCTGCCGCGGACCGGGACTGGACCTATCGACATGTGGTGGTCGACGAGGCCCAGGAACTGTCCGAGATGGACTGGCGGGTGCTGATGCGGCGCTGCCCGAGCCGATCCTTCACCGTGGTGGGCGATCTCGCCCAACGCCGGTCGGTGGCCGGAGCGACCTCGTGGGACGCGATGCTCGAGCCGTACGTGCCCGGACGCTGGGTCTACCGGTCGCTGTCGGTGAACTACCGCACCCCGGCCGAGATCATGACGGTCGCCGCGGCACTGCTCGCCGAGATCGCGCCGGGTACGGAGCCACCGGAATCGGTCCGCGCGTGCGGCGTCCGACCGTGGTCCAGGCAGGTCACCGACAGTGAACTGGTCACTGCCATCGAGGAATTCGTGCGGGACGAGGCCGGTCGCGAGGGAACCAGCGTGGTGATCGGGCCACCGGGGGTACCGGGCGCGGTGGCGGCGTCCGAGACCAAGGGCCTGGAGTTCGACGCCGTCCTGGTCGTGGAGCCGCAGCGGATTCTCGCCGACGGCCCCCGCGGCACCGCCGAACTCTACGTCGCCCTCACCCGCGCCACCCAGCGCCTCGGTGTGCTGCACCGGGACCCACTGCCGCGAGCCCTGAGCGGTCTCGCCGAAACCGGGGCACCCACCCACCACTTGGACAATTGACCAATTTCGGGAGTGCGCGGCTGCGGCGGCATCTAGGCTGGCCCGTCGTCCCCCGATCGAACGGATGTACCGGTGCCCCCACAGCGACTCGCCTGGCTCGCCAGTCTCACCCTGGGCCTGCTGGTCGTCGTCCAGGCCGCCGCGGACCCGAGCGGGCTGCTGAGCCTGGTCGGGTGGACCGGAGCCGACCTGTGGCCGGTCCGTGCACCGTGGCAGATCGCGCCGTTCGTCGTCTATCTGCCGGTTCTGCTGGGGGTCACGTGGTGGACGGTGCGCTCGACCGCGGCTTCACGCTGGCTGTTCGCTGCCGCCACGTCGGGTGTCGTGCTCGCGGTGATGCTGGCGAAGTTCGCCATGTCGCTGGTGGCGGTGCGCGACATCGGAACCGCCGCGTGGGGCGCGGGTTTCGCCGTGGCCAAGGCGCTACCGGCGGCACTGATCGTCGCCGGCGTCGTCGCGGTGGCCGGACGCAAGCGGGTGGTCCCCGACGTACCCGCCGCCGCACCCCGGGTGTGGATCGGAGCACTCGCCTTCGGAGCGGTGGCCCCCGTACTGGCCGGACAGTGGTGGTCGGGAGCGCCCTACGACCGGTGGATGCCGGCACCGAACCCGGCGAACGGCGCGATCGCGACCGTAGGCGGCGTCGCCGTCCTCGTGCTCGGTGCGATCGCCTGCCATCGGGTGCTCGGCCGCCGGATGTCCGGGGGCGCCGTCGCGGCCTTCCTCGCCGGGTGGTTCGCAGCGATGGGGGCGGGCGCCGTACTCGCACTCACCGCGACGATCGTCGGCCTGTTCTCCGATGACGGATTCGCCGGTGACCTGTGGCCGTTGATGTCCGGATACATCCGGTTCGCCGACGGCCTCTCCTACGGCGCCTGCACCGGTTGGATCGTCGGGCTCGCCGCGCTCTGGTCGTACCGCCGCCGGGAGCAGCCGGTGCCGATCCCCCGCTCCGCGGTGCGGGTCGGTGCCGTCGCGTTGCTCGCCGTCGCGATCACGGTTCCGCTCCTCACCCGGCCCGACGCCGCGCCGGCTCCGGTGACCTCCCCCGCGGCAATGCAGGCTGCCGACACCGGGGGGCTTCTCCCCCTGCGTGTCTCGGGTGAGGTGATCGCGGATTCCGCCGGCCGCGAGGTGCTGCTGCGCGGTGTCAACGTCAACCAGCTCGTCGACTTCTACGCGCCACGGCCCGAGGTCCCGTCGACCCTGCCGCTGACCGAAGCGGACTTCGCCGGCATCGCCGACCACGGGTTCAACGTGGTCCGTCTGGCATTGTCGTGGTCGGCCCTCGAACCGGAACGCGGACGCTACGACGAGGCCTACGTCGAGCAGATCCGGACCGCCGTCGCGCAGGCCAAGGCGCACGGCGTCTACACCGTGCTCGACATGCACCAGGACGGCTGGTCGGCGGCCCCGTCACCGGACGACGTCGACTGCCGGCCCGGCACCTCGCCCATGTGGGGTTACGACGGTGCACCCGAGTGGGCGACGATCACCGACGGTGCACCGCGCTGCCAGTTCACCGGCCGCGACATCTCGCCGGCGGGTGGCCGCGCCTTCGACAACTTCTACTACGACACCGACGACGTGCAGGAGCACCTGGTGCGGGCGTGGGCGATGCTCGCGGGCGAGTTCAAGGACGAACCCGCCGTGGCCGGATACGACCTGCTGAACGAGCCGAACTTCGGTGAGTCCGCACCACTCACCTCGTCGCTGCTGCTGGGCCGCTTCTACGACCGGGCCATCGACGCCATCCGAGCGGCCGGCGCCGAGCAGATCGTCTACTTCGAGCCGAGCATCCTGTGGTCGGGTCTGGGCTTCGACAGCGGGCCCCCGGCCGACTTCACCGACGACCGCAACATCGTCTTCTCCCCGCACCTGTACGCGGAGTCGATCACGATGGACGCCTCGCTCGGCCTGCCGGTGATCGTCGGCATCGAACGGGGCTTCACCCTCGCCGAGCGGGTCGCGGACAAGTACGGCGTCCCGGTTTGGAGCGGCGAGTACGGTTACTGGGGCGACGGGCTCGTCGACAAGGCGACCCGCTTCGCGAGGGAACAGGACGCGCACGTGCAGGGCGGCGCGTACTGGGTGTGGAAGCAGTCGTGCGGGGACCCGCAGAACGGCATCCAGGAACTGGGCGACGGACTCGTCCCGATCGTGTGCAGCACCGGGGCCGACGCACCACCGAACACCGCACTGCTGGACCAGCTCACCCGCGCCTACCCGCGCTTCGCGCCCGGACGGATCACGCATCTCGCGGCGGACGGGGACCGGTTGGAGTTGACCGGCCGCGCCGGCGACGGCAGCTGTCGACTCGAGGTCTGGTTCCCCCACTCGGTCGGTACCGGCGCATCGATCGTGGATACGTTCGGGATCGACGACATCGCGATGACGCCACTCGGCCGCGGCACGCTGCTGACCGGATGCGTCACCGGGGACTACGAGATCCACGCGGCCGACGCCTGAGGGCCTCGGGGTCCCTCACCGCCCCAACAACTCCGCGACCATCCGGCGCCCGAGGTGGATGGGCTCCTCGGAGTGGGTGAACTTGGACCCGGCGAGTGCACCGTCGTAGATCAGTTGGACGCGCGCCGACATCGCGGCCACATCGTCGAATCCGGCCTCGGCGAGCAAATCCGACAGCCGATCCGACACCCACACCCGATGGGCGCGGACCGGGGCGAGCATGGGGACCTCGTCGCCCGGGAACTCGGTGGCGGCATTGAGGTACTGGCAGCCGCGGAAGTTCCGCACCGGCGCCGACCCGGCCGCGAGGTCGAAGAACGCGTAGATGCGGTCGATCGGCGACGCGATCGACTCGACGGCCTCCGCCCAGCGGGTCCGGTCCCGTACGTCCAGCGCCTCGAGGTACGCCTGCACCAACCCGTCCTTGGACCCGTACGTCGAGTACAGGCTGGCCTTGGCCACACCCGACTCGGCGAGGATGCGATCGATCCCGACGGCGCGGATCCCGTTGGCGGCGAACAGTTCGGTCGCGGTCGCGAGGAGTCGCTCCGCAGGCGACGCCTTCGGATTCCGCAGTTGGAGGGGTTGGGGCACCAGCACAGCGTAGCGATCACGCCGTGCGGCCCGCCGAGGAGTAGACAGACAGTTCTGTCTATGAATAGACTGCTGCGCGTGACCCGCAGTTTCCTGACCCGCCGCCTGCACCTTGATCTGGTGCGGGTCGCCGGCGCTGCGTGTCGTCGTCCCATGATGCGCTGATCCCAGCGACCCCGGACCCGCCTCCCCACCGCACGCACGCCGGACGTGCCTGCGTCCCCTCGTAGACCACTGCCTCCGCCACTCCGGCGGCACTCGGCGTGGGCGCTGGGCGGTGTCCACCCACCACTCCCGGAAGGTTCCGTCATGTCTTCGAAGACCCTGTACCTGTACGAGATCGCGCCCAGCACGGAGCGTCGCGATCAGCTCGACCAGGTCATCAAGGAGTTCGACGCCAGCACCGTCGCCGCGGGCGGCGAGCTGATCGAGACCCAGGTGACCAAGGGCGGCGAGCGCATCTTCGCGATCACCGAGTTCGACGGCTGCGCGGCACCGCTGATCGAGGCCGACGCCCTACAGGCCGCCGAACTCGATGGGCCGCACCAGGTTCGGATCGTGGGCGCCGACATCGAGCAGATCAAGGCAGCCCGGCCCGAGGCCGGCTACCTGGTGGAGTGGGACATCCCGGCCGAGATCGACATGGAAACCTACCTGACCCGCAAGAAGGAGAAGTCGCCGCTGTACGCGGACATCCCCGAGGTCAGCTTCCTGCGCACCTACGTCCGCGAGGACACCGCCAAGTGCCTGTGCTTCTACGACGCTCCCGACGAGGCCGCCGTCCGTCGCGCCCGCGAGGTCGTCAGCACTCCCGTCAGCCGCCTGCACGAGCTCGACACCGAACGGTAGAACAATCATGATCGCGACCATCGATGCAACGAAATCCCAAGAGCAAGAACAGGCTCGCGCCTTCGTTCGAGATCGGGCGACCCGACTCGACCGGTGCGAGACCGACACCAGGGAGGACGTGCGCCTACTCGGTTCACTGGGCCTGCTCGAGTTCGGCTTCGACGGCAGCCCGCTCACGGACATGGTCGCGGTCATCGAGGACGTCTCGGCGGAGAGTCTCAGCGCGGGATTCGGCGTGTGGGCTCACCGTATGGCGCTCGAGTACGTGGACCGTGGTCCCGAGAGCGTGCGCGCCGCCTACCGGACGCGACTGGCGTCCGGCGCCACCATCGGAGTCACCGCGATGGCGGCCGGACTCCGACAGGCGGCCGGGCTGGGCGAGGTGCCACTGATCGCGACACCCGTCGGGGGCACGGACGGCGGTATCGAGATCAGCGGCCCGATCCGCTGGGCGTCCAACGTATTCGAGGAAGCGGTCATCGTGCTGCCCGCCCGGGGCGAGGACGGTTCCACCTGCGTCGCGGTGATCGATGCTGACTCGTCGGGGGTCCGCATCAACCCCGCACCGGAACTCCTCGCCCTGGGGGCGACATCGTCCACCTCCCTCGTCCTGGACCGCGTGTACGTGCCCGAGGCGCAGATCATCAGCACGGACCTCGGTGTGTTCTGCCGGGACATCCGGCCGACCTTCCTCACGCTCCAGACGTCCTTCTGCAGCGGCATCGCCGGCACGTCGCTCACCGAGGCGGGCGCACTGCTCACCGGTCTCGGCGAGGAGTTCGTGGACGAGTACACGGCACTCGTGGCCGAGTACGAATCGTTGCGAACCCGGTTGCACGACTTCGCCTCCCGCATCGACGAGGTGCCCGTGCGCGAGCTGATCCAGCTCCGGCTGGACGGCTCTCACGTCGCGGTGGCCGCGACCCGGCTCGAGGCCACCCTCCGGGGCGGTGCCGGATACGCGGCACAGCACCCGACCAACCGCCGATTCCGCGAGGCCGCCTTCCTGCCCATCCAGTCCCCATCGGAAGGACAACTGCGGTGGGAACTCGCGCGGTCTCGGTAAGCAAGGGCTACAAGAGCTTCAGCGGTCGACGCCGCCCGATCCTCGACGGCGTCGACCTGGATGTGGCGCACGGCGAGATGCTCGCGATCGTCGGCAGCAGCGGCAGCGGCAAGTCGACGCTGCTCCGGATCATCGCGGGACTCGACCATCTCGACGCCGGCACCGTCGATTGGGACGGTGTGAGCGGCGATGGGCGGCCCCGCACCGGGGTGGTGTTCCAGAAGCCGCTGCTCATGCCGTGGCTGACGGTGCGCGAGAACGTGCGTCTGGGCGACCGGTTCGCCGCGAACCGGGACGCGTTCGACCCGTCGTACGCCGACGGCCTCCTCGAACGGTTCGGCCTCGCCGAGGTGGCCGACTCGTACCCCGACGAGCTCTCGGGCGGTCAGGCGCAACGTGTCTCGGTGATCCGCGCGGTGTCCATCCGGCCGCAACTGCTGCTGCTGGACGAGCCGTTCAGCGCGCTCGATCCCGCGATCCGCGGTGATCTGCAGCGCTGGCTGGCCGGCGTCGCCGAAGACCTCGGGTGCACGACGGTGCTCGTCACGCACGACATCGACGAGGCCATCGTGCTCGGCCACCGCATCGTCCTGATCGGCGAGGGCGGCACCGTTCGACGCGAATGGGACTGCGCGACAAGCACAGCCGACGATGCACTGCGGGCCGACATCCTGTCCGCGTATCGCACGTCCGCCCTGGTCGGGACACCCTGACCATGAGCGGAGGACTTCTCAGCCGCCGCACGCTGCTGCGGGGAGCGACCGGGCTCGCCGCGGCGGGCGGCCTCGCCGGCATCGTCGACCTGGCGCGGACGGCGGGAACCGACCGCACGAACACGAGCGATCAGCTGCGTGTGGGCTATCTGCCGATCACCGATGCGGCGCCGCTGCTGATCGCTCACCACACCGGACTGTTCGACGGCGCTCCGATGAGTACCACCCAGCCGGTGATGTTCCGGAGCTGGTCCAGCCTCGCCGAGGCGTTCATGAGCCGACACGTCGACGTGGTGCACCTGTTGATGCCGATGGCGGTGCAACTGCGCTACTCGCTCGGCGGGGCGGCGCGAGTGCTCGGGTGGAACCACACCAACGGCTCAGCGCTGACCGTCGCACCGGACGTCACCGACCTCGGACAACTCGCCGGACGGCAGGTGGCGATCCCGTTCTGGTGGTCCATCCACAACATCGTCGTGCAGAAGCTGCTGCGCGCCAACGGCCTCCGGCCCGTGGTGCGGACCGCGCCGTCGAAGTCCGCGAACACGGTCGGTCTGGTGGTGATGAGTCCGTCCGACATGCTGCCGGCACTGGCGAACGGTGCGATCGGCGGCTACACCGTCGCCGACCCGTTCAACGCCGCGGCGGAAATCAGGGGCGTCGGCCGGATCCACCGATTCCTCGGCGACGTCTGGCGGGACCACGCCTGCTGCGCGCTCCTCGTCCACGAGGACGTCATCGACCGTAACCCCGCAGGCGTGCAGAAGCTCACCGACTCGGTGACCGCCGCGCAGCTGCGGATCGACACCGACCGCACGCAGGCCGCGGAGATGCTGAAGTCCGGGCGCTACCTGCCCCAACCTCTCCCGGCGATCACGAAGGCACTCACCTACCCGGCCGATGGCTACCGCATCGCGCATCACGACTGGCAACCCCAGCGGATCGGATACCAGCCGTTCCCGTTCCCCAGCTTCACGCAGGCGCTCGTCGAGGCGATGCACGAGACCGAGGTCGACGGCGACCGACGGTTCCTGTCCCGGCTCGACCCCGGAGCCGTACACGCCGACCTCGTGGACGACCGATTCGTCCGCGAATCGCTGTACCGCGGCGGCGGACCGGCCGCGTTCGGACTGCTCGCCGACCTGACCCGAACCGAGGAAGTGGATCCCACGTGAGCAGTCAGCCGCCCTCCCGTACCCGATGGTCGACATGGTGGCCGCCCCTGACCGCGATCGCTGTCGCCGTCGTGCTGTGGTGGTTCGCGACCACGATCCTCGCGGCCCCGGACTCCCTCATCCGCGAGTTCGCGCCGCAGGAGGTGTTCCCGGCACTCACCGGGTTGATCGAGCGCGGCGTCCTGCTCCCCGACGTCGCGGCCAGCATGTGGCGGCTACTGGTGGGTCTGCTCGTCGCGTCCGTCATCGGTATCCCGCTGGGTCTGCTGATCGGGCTCAACCCGACGGTCGACCGCGCGGTCCGACCGGTGACGCAGTTCCTGCGGATGATCTCGCCGCTGTCGTGGGCACCGATCGCGGTCGCGCTGTTCGGAATCGGACATCGTCCGGTGTTCTTCCTCATCGCCGCTGCCGCGGTCTGGCCGATCGTGATCAACACTGCGGCCGGCGTCCACGCGATCGATCCCGGCCACCTGCTGGTCGCCCGCTCGATGGGGGCGACCCGCACCGAGCGGCTCACCGCAGTCATCCTGCCCGCAATCCGCGGCCACCTGCAGACCGGCCTGCGCGTCGCGCTCGGGATCGCATGGGTGGTGCTGGTGCCCGCCGAGATGCTGGGCGTGCAGTCGGGCCTCGGATACCAGATCCTCAATGCTCGCGACCAACTCGCGTACGACCAGGTGATGGCCGTCATCCTCGTGATCGGTGTACTCGGATACCTGCTCGACTCCGCTGCGCAGCGACTGCTCACCGCCCGACGCCGCAAGACGCGCACAGTCGCCGCCGCGGATCCCGCCCTCGTATAGCCCCGACGACTCGGTTCGACGGTTGTGACCTTGACCGATGCAGTGTCGCCTCGTCCTACCCGGATGCACCGAGCACCATATGATGCGAGAGCCCAACCGTGCGTGCGCGCGGTCGAAGCATGTCGACGCACCCCTGCCCTGGCCCGGATCACACCGGGCCCGTGGACCACGAGGGCAACGAACCCCTCGGATCCGCCGGGCAGTCTCCGCCGAGCACCTCACCTGGTGCACGGCACCGCGTCGCCACAAGCCGCAAAGGAGTCACATGAACAACGAGCTCGCGAATCCGGCAACCGCCGCGATCGTCACGGGTGACGTCGTGTTCATCGGAAGTTCGGCCGCGCTCGAGGACGCGCGGACGCTGGCCGCCATCCTCGGCCACCGCAGCGCGGAGACCCTGGACGGCAGCATCGGCTACGCCGTGGTCGACGACGACATCCTCGACGGCATCTGCACGGCGGCCCAGGCAGCCCTGCTGGTGCAGGTACGAGCCCTGGAGATCCCCGTCCTCACCGTCCACGACGCACGCACCCGCTTCCGGGCCGAGGTCGGAGTCCTGTCGGGGACGTGAGCTGACTCTCAGCCCAACCTTGGTTTTTTCACAGGCTCCGATGCTAGAAAAATAAACATGTTGTGGCTGTGGGTCGTGTTGGGCGGGTGGATAGTGCTCGCTTGCGGGGCGGCCGTCCTGATGGGACGGTCGATCCGTCGTGCCGACCGCGAGGAGCTCGGGTCGACGCTCGACTGGAATCCCGCCGACCTCGACGCCGAGGACGCGGAGCATCCACGCGATTCACGGCACTGACCTGGCGAGCCCGGTCACGTGACGCACTCGGGCCGACGTCCACTCGAGCTGGTGCGGGGCGAGAGTGGTTTTCGCGCACCGGAATCCGGCAAGGGCGGCATCCTTCGATGCTGAATCAGGGATCTACCGGACAATTCGACTCCGGCACCGGACAATAGCCCAAAAACACACATTCACCTGGACATTCGCACAGGTAGCGCAGGCGTCGTCGATCCAGTACAACTGACAGCACATTCGTGATCTGCAGCACACGACGCCCCGGGGTCCCGTGGGCAACCACCTACGAAGGGTGCTCTGGATGCCGCTTCCCATGTCCCCGGCCGACTCGGTCTTCCTGCTCGGTGAATCGCGCGAACATCCCATGCACGTCGGCGGACTGGTGTTGCTCCAGCCACCCGACGGCGCCGAGTCCCACGACGTCCGGGCGATGCTCGACGACTCGGTCGCGCGCAACGAGGTCACCCCGATGCTGCGTCGTCGCCCCCGAAGGTCCGTTTCGTCACTGGGACAGTGGAGTTGGGAGCCCGATGCCCAGTTCGACATCGGACACCACATCCGGCACGACGCGCTCGCGCGGCCCGGCGGGATGCGCGAGTTGTCGGCGCTGGTGGCACGCCTGCACGGGACGCTGCTGGACCGCAATCGGCCGTTGTGGGAGATGCACCTGATCGAAGGCCTCGCCGACGGCCGCTACGGCGTCTACACCAAGATCCACCACAGCGTCACCGACGGCGTGGGCGCGATGCGGTTGCTGCGCCGCTCGCTCAGTATCGACGCCGACAAGCGCGACATGCCCGCACCGTGGGAACCCCGCATCCGGAGCGACTTCCCCACCCGCGACCCCGCTCTCGTCGACGTCCCCCTCGCGGCCGTTCGCACCGCCGTCGACGTCCTCGGGGAAGCCACCGGCCTTGTCCCCGCGCTGACCGGAACGGTCCTGCGCGCGCTGCGGCGTCAGGGCGGGCCGGTGTCGTTCGCCGCGCCGCACTCCGCCCTGAACGTACCGATCACCGGTGCTCGCCAATTCGCCGCGCGCAGTTGGTCACTCGACCACCTCCGACTCGTCGCCAAGTACGCCGACGCCACGATCAACGACGTCGTGCTGGCCATGTGCTCCGGTGCGCTACGCAGCCACCTGACGGAGAGAGGCATGCTCCCCGACGCCTCGCTGATCGCGATGGTCCCGGTGTCGCTGCGCGACCCGCGGGAGCGTCCCGAGTCGATCGTCGATTCGAACGACAAGAGCGGCAACGAGATCGGCACGCTCATGTGCAACCTCGGCACCGACCTCCCCGATGCCGGCGCCCGACTCGCGCGCGTGCACCGGTCCATGTCCGAGGGCAAGGCGGCGCTGCGCGGAATGAGCACCGCCCAGATCGTGGCGATGAGCGCGCTCGGCTCCGCACCGCTGGCCCTGGACATGCTGTTGGGACACCACGGTCCCGTCCGTCCGCCCTACAACATCGTCATCTCCAACGTGCCGGGTCCCAACGCGCCGCTGTACTGGAACGGCGCCCGCCTCGACGCGCTGTACCCCCTGTCGATCCCGCTCGACGGCCAGGCACTCAACATCACGTGCACCAGCACCGAGGAGTCGATCGCGTTCGGCCTCACCGGGTGCCGCCGCGCGGTACCGCATCTCGAACCGATCCTCGCGCACCTCGACCACGAACTGGCCGCCCTCGAGAGCGCCGTCGGCATCTGACAGCGGCGCGGACACGGTCACGCTTCGAACGGAATCACATTGCCGGCGGCGTCGCGCGCCCCGACTCCGGCCACGATCGCGGTCGCGAGGTCGCTGACCGACTCCCACGTGGCCGGCGGCTCGTCATCGAGGTTGCCGATCGTGAACCACGTTTCGGTGTCGCGGTAGCGGACGAGCCCCCGGCCCTGTCCGTCGACCATGACATCGAGAGCGCCGGACACCGTCCCTTCCTCCTCGGTCATGACGGCGGCGCTCACGGAGATCTCGACGATGTCGCTTATACGGACCCTCCTTGACGGACACAGTCATCGACGGCGGTGCGCAGTGCGGCCTGCTCGGCAGTGTCGACGGCCAGCCCGTACTTTACCTTGATCTGCAGGTATCGATCGACGTACGAGCAGCGGAACTTCCCCGGCGGCAGGTAGTTCGCCGCGTCCTGATCGCCCTTCGACCGGTTGGCCGACGGATCGGATGCGGCAAGGTTGATCGCGTCGTTGGCGATGCGGCGACGGGTGTCCTCGTCGCTGGTCGCAGCGCCCGAACGCCACGCCTCCGCCAACGCGACGATGTGCTCGGCATCGACCGCCGAGGACTCGGTCATCCACCTGTACGGCTTCAGTTCACCGGTCTTGCGATCGAGAAATCCGTACTCGTCCCGCCACCCGCCGTCGGAACCGATCGACAGCTCACAGCTCTTCGCATCGAGCCGTACCGAGCCTTCCGCGTCGCGCAACATCATCACGTCCCGCGTCGTGCACCGGCTGTACTGCTCGAACTCGGGTCCGAAGCCGTGTTCGGGCCGGTTCGAATCCCAGTGCGGAAACTCTTCCCGGCTGTACCCCGCCATCGGCAACTCGGGAGCGACGGTCACCTGCGCGAGCAGCTCGGCGAGTTCACCGACGGCGACAGTGTCCTTCGGCGAACCCGACTCCGGGCGATCGACACTCAACCACTCGTCGACCAGGACGTACCCGACGGCCATGATCACCGCGAAGAAGACCGACGCCCCCACGGCGAGTGCCCGGCGCACGGGGCCGGACGCGCGCGCGAAGGCCCGCTTCACGACGTCGCTCCACGAAGCCCGGCACCGGTCGCCGCACCGAACACGCGCTCGGGCGCTGCCGGTTCAGCTGTCTCGGAGGATTGTTCAGGCGCGACAGCAGCGGATGCGGCCGTCCATGACTCGTCGATTCTCACTGCACTCACGGGCGACTCGGATCCTCTTCTCTCGTACATATGTTCGCAGGGAAGATCCTAGACGGCACGGAAAATCGGCCTGCCGCCTGTTACCACACACCGGAATTCGGCCTCGCGCGGTTGCCGGAACCGGGCGTAGTGTCCGCACCGGGCCGCTCACCGCCCGCTCGGTTGCCAGTGTCAGGAGTTCGATGTCCACAAACATGCAGTACGTGACCCTTCCCGGAACCGACCTCGTCGTCTCGACGGTGTCGTTGGGCTGCAACAACTTCGGATTCCGGACCGACGCGTCCGCATCTCAGGCCGTCGTCGACGCCGCCTTCGAACACGGCATCACGTTCTTCGACACCGCGGACATCTACTCAGCGGGCGAGTCCGAGAAGTTCCTCGGCGCCGCGCTCGGCAACCGTCGCGACCAGGCCGTCATCGCGACCAAGTTCGGCGGACCGATGAGCGAGGAGGACCGCGGCTCCTCCCCCGACTACGTCCGACGCGCCTGCGAGGCCAGCCTGCGCCGACTCGGGATGGACCACATCGACCTCTACTACCAGCACATGCCCGACCCGACCGTCCCGATCGAGGACACCCTGGGCGCGCTCGACGAACTGGTCCAGGCCGGCAAGATCCGCTACATCGCATGCTCCAACAACTCGGCACAGAACATCGCCGACGCGGTCGACACCTCCCGCGAACATGGACTCGCCCGCTTCGTTGCCGCCCAGATCGAGTGGAACATGCTCGAGCGCAAGGTGGAGACCGCCATCGTGCCGTCCTGCACGGACCTCGACCTCGCGGTGATCCCGTACTACCCGTTGGCCGCCGGACTGCTCACCGGCAAGTACCGCCGGAACACGGAGTTCCCGGCAGGCTCGCGCTTCGACAAGTCGGAGTACTTCGCCGCCACCGCGACCGACGCGGCCCTGACCCGCGTCGAGGAACTGCTCACGCTCGCGAGCAAACTCGACCGCCGGCTGTCCGAGATCGCCGTCGCGTGGCTGGACGCCAAGCCACAGGTCGCGTCGGTGCTGATCGGCTGCTCCACCCCCGCCCAGGTGGCCCGGAACACCTCGCACCTGCGCCGTCCGCTCGACGAAGACGAAATGGCGCTGATCGAGGGGTTCCTCGCACAGCACTGAGCCGAATCGAGTGGCCCCGAAAACGCGGTGGGCCCACTCGATTCGTTCGAGCGGGCCCACCGTCACGGTCGTGGAGCGTCAGTCCTCCGCGAGCGGCGGCAGGGTGACGACCTGGCCCGCGTACGACAGACCGGCACCGAAGCCGACCAGCAACGCCAGATCGCCCGGCTTCGCCTTGCCCGTGCGGATCACTTCCTCCATCGCCAGCGGAATCGACGCCGCGGAGGTGTTGCCGGTCTCGGCGATGTCGTCGGACACCGGCACCGATTCCGGCAGCTTGATGCTGCGAGCGATGACCTCGTTGATGCGACCGTTCGCCTGGTGCGGGATGAACGCGCCCAGGTCCTCCATCGCGACACCGGCCCGCTCGAGTGCCTGCGCGGCAACCTTGCCCATCTCGAAGGCGGCCCAGCGGAACACCGAGGTGCCCTCCATCTTGATCCACGGACGCTGCGACGGGTCGTTGGCGAACGAGAGCCAGTCCGGCTCCTGGCGGATGGCCTGAGACTGCGATCCGTCGGATCCCCAGACGACGGGGCCGATGCCCGCGACGTCACTCGGACCGACGACGACCGCGCCCGCACCGTCACCGAAGATGAACCGCACCGAACGATCGGTGGGCTCGGTGCTGTCGGACATCCGCTCGACGCCGATGACGAGGACGTACTGCGAGGTGCCGATCCGGACCATGTCGGACGCGACGGACAGCGCGTAGCAGAAGCCCGCGCAGCCGGCCGTGACGTCGAATGCCGCGGCGCCGCCCGTGCCGAGGGCGTCGGCGACGATCGCGGAGCACTGCGGCGTCTGCGACGGGTAGGTGGAGGTCGCGACGATGACGGCGCCGATCTGCTCGCCGGTGAGACCGCTCGCCTCGAGCGCCTTGCGACCGGACGAGATCGCCATCGCGAGGACGCTTTCCTCCTCGTTGGCGAATCGCCGGTTCTTGATGCCGGAGCGCGACTGGATCCACTCGTCGGTGGAGTCGATCAGTTCGCAGATCTCTTCGTTGCTCACGACCCGCTGCGGGCGGTAAACACCCAGACCGAGGATGGCGGACTGCCGGACCTCGGTGGAGTTCGAGATCTGCGCACCCATGTTTGGTCTCCTCTACTGCGTACTCTCGCGACGAAGAACGCCACGCGACGACGCCCAAGCGGCGTCGTCTCCCACGACACGGTACTTCGCCCCACCGGCAGGTTGCGTTACTCGGGTCCCTGTAATTGCTCGTGGTGGGTCGCCGGTCGTCCTCCACCGATCGGCCTGCATCCGGCCCCCGGGGCCGGATGCGGCACCGTGCGCACCGCTCCGGAACCACCCGACAATCCTGAAATACACGACAGCTTTTCCAATTCAGACAATGGCGATATCGCCTCACGTCATTTACCCGGACACCGAATTCCCCATTTCTGGAATGATCATTCCTGCTAGCGTATTACGCGCTCACCGATGCACCCCGGCAGCCGAGGCCGGGCCGTAACACCAGGCAGGGGCAAATTTCCACCGAAGATGGGAACACCCGTGAGACGAACCCGATTTCGAGCCGTCATCGTGTGTGCTTTTTGCGCCACCGCACTTCTCGTCCCATTCTCCAGCCCCGCCGCGGCCGATCCCAATACGGTGAATCCGATTCCGGTACTGAACGGAACGACGGGGCTGCCGATACTCCACGGGCGCAGCCAAGCCGTGGCGCAGGCCACCGGCCTGCTCAGCGCCAACCGCACCCAGGACTACAACGTGCTCGGTACCGACCTCGGCATCATGTGGGACAACGGCAACGGCCAGGTACTGACCGCATTCGGCGACACGGCGGGGCTGGGTGTCCCGAACCTGCTCGCAGGCAGCCTGTGGTCCTGGCGCAGCAACATCCTCGTCCGCAGCGGCGACCGCGATCTCGCCGACGGAATGACCTTCGACAGTTCCCCGCGCGACATCCTCGGCCAATCCAAGGAGTTGGTGCCGAGCCCGAAGATCCCGTTCGTCGAGATCAGCCGCATCCCGACCGCCGGGGTCGCCGCCGACGGCGTGCAGTACATGAGCCTCATGTCGGTGAAGCAGTGGGACGAGCCGGGCAGGTGGAAGACCAACTACTCCGAACTCGCGTTCTCGACCGACAACGGTGAGAACTGGGCGGAGGCGCCCGAGACCCGACGTCCCCCTGTCGGCGGAAACGCCAACTTCCAGATGGGTGCGTTCGTCAAGGACGGCAGCTTCGTCTACCAGTACGGCACGCCCGCCGGCCGGGGTGGACTCGTCTACCTCGCCCGGGTCCCCGAGGAGCAGATCCGCGATCTCGGCGCCTACGAGTACTGGGACGGCGGCAAATGGGTGCCGAAGAACCCCGACGTGGCCGCGCCCGTCGTCTTCGGCGGCGTCGGCGAGATCTCGGTGCAGTACAACTCGTTCCTCGGGCAGTACGTGCTGCTCACCACCGACAACCGGAACTCCGTCGTGATGCGCCGCGCACCTGCCCCCACCGGACCGTGGGGCGCCGCGGAGATCCTCGTGGACGGCAGCGAACTGGCCTCGATGTACGGCGCGTACATCCACCCGTGGTCGTCCGGCCCGGACCTCTATTTCCTCACCACCGTGCACTCCAACTACAACGTCCTGCTGATGCGCACGACGCTGCAGCGGTGACCGGGACCCCACCGAGAATCGCGACGTGGATCACGTCGGCCCACTGCTAACGTCCCAAGCAAACACTTGGTACCAACCAGGTGGCGAGCTGAGGAGAAGGCGTGGACCAGCAGACGAGCACCGACCCCCGCGGTGAGATCCAGGACCTCCTGGCCCGCATCGCGCAGCTCGCCGACGACGGGACCGTCGAGGACTACCTGGCGAACTTCAGCGCGGACGCGATCTGGGAGTCGCAGCCCAACCCGGTGACGGGCATGGCCGCGCAGCTCCGCGAGGGTGTCGCGTCGATCGAGGAGGGCGTGCGCGAACGGCGGGCCGGCGGCGTCCAGGGGCCGGGCACGTCCAGCCGGCACGTCATCACCACCGTCTCGGTGTCGCTCGACTCGGACGTCGAGGCGTCGTCGACGGCGTACTGGCTGTTCTTCCGCGACACCACGAGCGAGCCCCGCCTCGCGGGCGTCGGACGCTACGACGACACGCACCGATACGAGGACGGCCGCTGGAAGCTCGCCCACCGGCGCATCACCGTCGGCTGACGCCCCACGATTTGCGCACTTGTCGTTTGATGTGGAGGCCCCCGCGAGATCGACAAGTGCGCAAATCGCGAACGGGGGATGAACGATCGCGAGGACACCCAGAGGCCACCCCCGCCGGGCGATACCGTCGTCCCCATGGATGCACAGGACTGGGACGAGCGCTATTCACAGGCCGACATGGTGTGGGGCACCCCGCCGAACCCGGTAGTGGTCGAGTTCGCGACGTCGCTGCCGGCCGGGCGGGCACTGGACCTGGCATGCGGTGAGGGCCGGCACGCGCTGTGGCTCGCGACACGGGGCTGGGAGACCACCGGCGTCGACTACTCGAGCGTCGCGATCGAGAAGGCCCGGGAGATCGCGAAACAGTCCCCCCGCTCGGTGCAACAGCGCCTGAACTACGTCTGCGGCGACATCACGACAGCGGATGTGTCGGACTATGACCTGGTCCTCATGATCTTCGTCCACCTCGAGCCGACACAGCGGCGCGCACTTGTGAGCCGCGTCATCGACTCGCTCAAACCTGACGGAATCCTCATGATTCTCGGCCACGACGCCCTCAATCCCACCCGAGGCGTCGGCGGCCCGCCCGATCCCGAAATCCTTTACACCCCTGACGATCTGAAGGATGATCTGAAGGGACGCCTCGACGTCACGGTGGCCGAACGGCGCTATCGCGACGTCGAGGGCGGCACCGCGATCGACGCGCTCCTCGTCGCCCGCAAGCCCGCCCTTGGCAGCTAACTTAATCACGGGTAACATCGGCTAAGTTACCGACGAGTAGCTACTTGGGCGGTACTCCGGAATGCAAGACCGCACCAACGCAGTGCCACTTCAGGGAGAGCAAACATGGGCCACTACAAGAGCAACGTCCGCGACCTCGAGTTCAACCTCTTCGAGGTACTGGGTCTGGACAAGCCGCTGAGTGAGGGCGTGTGGGGGGATCTCGACGCCGACACCGTCAAGGAGATGCTGTCCGAGGTCGCGCGCCTCGCGGAGGGCCCGCTCGGCGAGGCGTTCGCCGACACCGACCGCAACCCGCCGGTGTTCGACCCCGAGAAGCACGAGGCGACCCTCCCGGAGCCCTTCAAGAAGTCGTTCAAGGCGATGTGGGACGCCGAGTGGTACCGCATGGGCCTGAGCGAGGAGATCGGCGGCGTTCCCGTTCCGCGCGCCGTGGTGTGGGCCATCGCCGAGATGCTGCTGGGCGCACAGCCCGCCGCGTTCATGTACCAGGCCGGCCCGTCGTTCGCAGACGTGCTCTTCCACAACGGCACGGACGAGCAGAAGCAGTGGGCGGCAACCTGTGTCGAGCGCGGCTGGGGTGCCACCATGGTTCTGACGGAGCCGGACGCCGGTTCCGACGTGGGCGCCGGCCGCACCAAGGCCATCAAGCAGGACGACGGCTCCTGGCACATCGAGGGCGTCAAGCGGTTCATCACGTCCGCCACGTCCGACGACCTGTTCGAGAACATCTTCCACCTGGTGCTGGCCCGCCCCGAGGGCGCCGGACCGGGCACCAAGGGCCTGAGCCTGTTCTTCGTCCCGAAGTTCCACTTCGACTTCGAGAAGAACGAACTCGGCGACCGCAACGGCGTCTTCGTCACCAACGTCGAGCACAAGATGGGCCTCAAGGCATCCACGACGTGTGAGCTCACCTTCGGTGGCCACGGCGTTCCCGCCCAGGGCTGGCTCGTCGGCGAGGTCCACAACGGTATCGCCCAGATGTTCGACGTCATCGAGCACGCTCGAATGATGGTGGGCACCAAGGCCATCTCCACGCTGTCCACCGGCTACCTCAACGCGCGGGACTACGCCAAGGAGCGCGTCCAGGGCTCCGACCTGACGCAGATGACGGACAAGACCGCCCCGCGCGTCACCATCACGCACCACCCGGACGTGCGGCGCAGCCTCGCGATGCAGAAGGCCTACGCCGAGGGCCTGCGCGCGGTGTACCTCTACACGGCCGCGCACCAGGACGACGCGGTCGCCGCGCTGGTCTCCGGCGCCGACAAGGAGACCGCGTTCCGCGTCAACGATCTGCTGCTGCCGATCGTCAAGGGCGTCGGCTCCGAGCGGGCCTACCAGTACCTGACCGAGAGCCTGCAGACCCTCGGCGGCTCCGGCTTCCTGCAGGACTACCCGATCGAGCAGTACATCCGCGACTCGAAGATCGACTCGCTGTACGAGGGCACCACCGCGATCCAGGCGCAGGACTTCTTCTTCCGCAAGATCGCTCGTGACCGCGGCGTCGCCCTGGCCCACGTGGCCGGAGAGATCAAGAAGTTCATCGACAGCGAGGCCGGCAACGGCCGGCTCAAGACCGAGCGGGCACTGCTCTCGACCGCCCTCGAGGACGTCCAGGGCATGGCCGCGGTCCTCACCGGTCACCTCATGGGCGCCCAGGAGCAGCCCACCGAGCTGTACAAGGTGGGTCTCGGCTCGGTGCGGTTCCTGATGTCCGTCGGCGACCTGCTCGTCGGCTGGCAGCTGCTGCGCCAGTCCGAGATCGCGATCAAGGCGCTCGACGAGGGCGTCACCGACAAGGACAAGCCGTTCTACGAGGGCAAGGTCGCGACCGCGTCGTTCTTCGCGAAGAACGTGCTGCCCGAGCTGACCGCGACCCGCAACATCCTCTCGCACCTGGACAACGACATCATGGAGCTGGACGAGGCCGCGTTCTGATTCCCTGATCGACGAAGAACCCCCGTGCACATCGCGTGCGCGGGGGTTCTTTCGTTCGGTGCCCGGGCGCGGACGGCGCTGGTGTGTTTGGCTGTTCGTGTTGACGCCCTGCCACCGGACCCGAGGTTGGTGACCAGCAGTGACCAGCAATGACGACCCGTACTCGCCGCCCGCTCCGGCACCGGCCGTGCTCGCCCAGGGCCTGACCCGTCGTGGCGCCCTGGGACCGGTGTTCGGCCCCGTGGACCTACGGATTCCGTTCGGCGGGCTGGCCGTGATCCAGGGTTTCGCCGGTTCGGGACGCACGTCCTTGCTACTCACCCTGAGCGGGCGGATGAAACCGTCGTCGGGCACGCTGACGGTCCTCGGACGCACCAAGCCTGCCCAGATCCGTGCGGTGTCCGCGATCGCCGGATTCGCCGGCATCGACACCATCTCCGAATCGGTGACGGTACGCGACCTGATCACCGAGCAGATCCGCTGGGACGCAACGTGGTACCGGCTGATCCGCCGAGCCGGCCGGCGCGAGCTCGAGCACGTATGTGCGCCGGTGTTCGGGGATCGGCCGCTGCCACGGCTCACCGACTACGTCAGCGATCTCGACGAACTGGATGCGATGCTGCTGCGGATCGCCGTCGCCGACACCCAGGTTCCCCCGGTACTGCTGGTCGACGATCTCGAACAGGTGCGGGACGAGTACGACCGCGCTGTGCTGGTCGACCGGCTCGCGGCACTGGGCGCCAGGCAGACGGTGATCGCGTCCGCCGTCAACCCACTGCCACCGGGTTCGCCCGCCCACGAGTTCCACCCGCTGGCCGACACGGCGGCGGCCGCGAACGGCTCGGCCCCCGGAAGCGAGGAGTAGCCATGCTGGCAGGGATGTCGCTCGGCACCGAACTCAAGCGGTTCTCGCGCGGGCTGATGCCGCGGGTCGCCCTCGTGACGATCGTGCTGATGCCACTGCTGTACGGCGCGCTGTACCTGTGGGCGTTCTGGGATCCGTTCAGCCAGACCGGCAAGATTCCGGTGGCGCTGGTCAACAGCGACCACGGCACCGTCGTGGACGGCAAACCCCTCAACGCCGGGGACCAGGTGGCGCAGGGCCTGATGGACTCCGGCGACCTCGACTTCCACGAGGTGAGCGCGTACGAGGCGTCCACCGGTGTCGCGGACGGACGCTACTACTTCTCGGTGACGCTGCCCGGCGACTTCAGCAAGTCCGTGGCCTCGCCCACCGGACCGGATCCGCAGAAGGCCCGGCTCATCTTCACCTACAACGACGCCAACAACTACCTCGGCACCGTCATCGGGCAGAACGCCGCGCAACAGATCCTGAACGTCGTCGGCGCGCAGATCGGTGAGCAGTCAGTGGACCAGGCACTCGTCGGCCTCGGCGCGGCGGGCGACGGACTCCGCAAGGCCGCCGACGGCGCCGGACAGCTCGCGGCCGGTGTGCAGGCGGCCGACGGTGGCGCACAGCAACTCGCGGGCGGCTCCCGCACGCTCGCCGACGGCCTGGGCACCGCCCACTCCGGCTCGACAGCCCTCGCCGACGGCACGGCGCAGCTCTCCGCGGGCATCGACACCGCATCCGGTGGGGCGTCCGCGCTGTCCGCAGGCCTCGACCAGCTGTCGGGCGCCACAGTCCAACTCGGGAACGGTGCCGGAGCGCTCAGCGCCGGAGTGACCCAACTGGTCGGACAGGTGACCGGAGCCCTCGGCCCGGCACTGGACCCGGCCATGCGGGGACAGCTCGCCCAACTCGAGGACGGCGCATGGCAACTCGCGTTCCAGCTCGGCGACCCGTCGAGCCCCTACCGGTCGGGAATGTCCCAGGCCGTCGGCGGTGCCGGACAGCTGCGGGACGGTCTGACGCAACTGCAGACCGGTGGGCAGCAGGCCGCGTCGGGCGCCCGCACCCTCGACGACGGTCTGGCCCAGCTGTCGAGCGGCGGCGAGACTCTCGCGCAGGGCGCCGGGCAGCTCGCCGCAGGAACCACTCAGCTGAAGGACGGATCCGACGAACTCGCGTCCCAGCTGAAGGAGGGCAGCGAACAGGTCCCCGCCTGGGATCCGCAGCAGCGCACCACCGTCGCGCAGACGCTGTCGGCACCCGTCGCCCTGGACCAGCACCACGACAACAAGGCCAAGACGTTCGGCACCGGCTTCGCGCCGTTCTTCCTGCCCCTGGCACTGTTCGTCGGCGGCATCATCACGTGGATGCTGTTGCGGCCGGTCCAGACCCGGCCGATCTCGACCGGGCTGGGCGCGATGCGGGTCGTCCTCGCGTCGTATTGGCCGGCCGCGCTCATCGCGATCGCGCAGGTGCTCGTCATGTACGTCGTGGTCCACTTCGGCGTCGGGCTGGTGCCGGTCTACGTATTCGGCACCATCGCGTTCCTCGGACTGGTCGGCCTGACCTACATGGCCCTGATCCAGGCCTTCAACGCCATCTTCGGACCCGCCGTCGGCCGCGTCGTGACGCTCGCGTTCCTGATGCTGCAACTCGTGTCGTCCGGCGGCATCTACCCCGTGGAGACCACCGCGAAACCGTTCCAGATCCTGCACCCGTTCGACCCGATGACCTACGCCGTCAACGGCCTACGACAACTCACCGTCGGCGGCATCGACTCCCGGCTGTGGGTGTCGATCGCGGTGCTCCTCGGACTGCTGCTGGCATCACTCCTCGCGAGTGCCCTCTCGGTGCGGCGGGACCGGGCCTGGACGCTGATGCGGTTGCACCCGCCGATCGAGGTGTGAGGGCCGCGCTCGATGAGCTGAAGGGACCGTTCATGAGTGTCAGCGCATGAACGGTCCCTTCAGCTGGGACGGGAACTACCCGCCGGGGGTCGGCGCCGGCGGCGCGCCCTCCTCCGAGGGCCTCGGGGCCGGCTCGTTCGACACGCACTTCACGATCGGGACCGGGTCGTACCTGACCGTCCGGGTGTTGCGCGAGATCTCGGCGCCGGTCTTGGCGTCGGTGATGATCCGGGTGTCACTGGTGGTGAATCCCGGTGCGCCGCCGGACGGCACGCAGTGCGGGCCGGCGGGGAGGGTGATCGTGTTCGGTGACGTCTGGTTGGTGCGGCCGCCGGTGACCGACTCGACATCGACGGTCTTGGTGCCCCAGACGCGCACCGTGATGTTCGAACTGGTCCCGATGGTCTGGATCATCACGCCCGTCTTGGACGGGTTCCGGAACTTCAGGTCGATCGAGCCCTCGAACACCGTCGCCTCGCGGGCCGCCGGATAGCGGGAGATGTAGTAGCTGTGCTCGGTGTGCTCGACGTCCTCCATGCCGGCGAAGTACGTGGCGTTGTAGAGGGTGGTCGCGAGCTGACTGATGCCGCCGCCGACCGCCTTGTCCGGACGGCCGTTGTTGATGATGCCCGAGTCGACATAGCCCTGCGCCGCGCCACGGGGACCGGTGTAGGCGTCGAACGAGAAGGTCTCTCCCGGCTTGACGAGGGCACCGTTGATCTGGCTGGCCGCGAGCCGGATGTTGACGCCGGACGCGTACTCGAACCCTCCGGTGGTGTACTCGCCGATCACCTCGCGGATGCCGAGCGCGTTCGCGCCCTCGGTCGTGAGTGCCGGCTCCACGGGCTCGTAGATCGCGGGAGTGGTTCGCTCACCGGGCGCGGCGAGCAGCGCCGGCAACGGCTCGAGCGTCTTGGGCCACTGCACCATGTCGCCGGTCACCGACGGGATCACCTGGGGCGACCCGCTCGCGAGACTGATCTGCGCGTCCTTGGGCTTGATGTCGGTGCTCGCGAGCTGCGGCGCCAGGATTCCGGTGGCCGCCTCGACGTTGTACTGCGGGGACAGACCGCCGCCGCCGTCCGGAACGAACGTCAGAACCTTGCCGACCTGGTCCCGGGGCAGTGCCGCGACGGCACCGTCACGCCCGGTGACCACGACGTTCGACGCGACCGCGGGCGTTGCGACCTCGCGCAGCGCGGCATCGACTCCGGCCTGCGTCACCGTCACGTCGACGACGTCGACCGGCAGGTCCACGGTGGTGCCGAAGGCCCAGTCCGCCACGAACGTGTCGGCGGCGTCGTCCACCCGCAGGCTCTGCCCCGGCAACGGCGCGATCCCAACGGGGGCCGCACCCTCGAACACGACGTTGCCCTCACGGGGCGCCCGATCCGATTCCTTCTGCACGCCGGCGATCGCGCCGTCGAGCGCGTTCTCGTCGACCGTCGAGACGAGCCCGACCTCACGATTGGTGAACAACGACGCCACTCGGGTGAACGGGTTGACCGGCTGCTCACCGACACGGTCGAGGGTGGCGGCCCAGTCGACGCCGACACCGGCCTGCGCCGGCACGATCGTGCTCTCGGTGGTCCCGGCGAGCACCGGCACCGGGCTGTCCACGCGCGGGCCGAGTTGAGCGCGCAGCGTCGCCTCGGCCGACGACATGCTCTCGCCACCGATCTCCACACCGGCGACGGTGACACCGCGCGGCACCCGGTCGGCGGAGACGACCCAGTCCACGGCATACCCGATGGCCGCCACGACCACCACGCCGCCGGCGATCGCCGCATACTTCACCCAGCCCGGCCTCCCCGGCGACGCCGACTCGGTCGTTGCCTTCGAGTCGGGCTCCGTCGCGGGGTCGACAGGCGGCTCCGGAGCGGGATCAGCCGCCGGTTCGGGATCTGCGGGCGTGACCGCGAAAACCTCGGTGGGGGCCTCGGACGAGACGTCCGGCACCGGCACGGCCGCGGGTTCCGGTGTCGGCTCCTGCGCCGTCTCGGAAGGCGGATCCGGTGTCGGCTCGGGCGCGACATCCGGCGTCGAATCGTCGGGCTCCGACGGCACAACCGGCATGATCTCGGTGGGGTTCTCGTCCGGCGCCGGACCGTCCGGATGGTTTTCGGAACCGCTCTTGCCGTCGCGCTCGTCACTCATCAATGGGCCCTCCTGCCGAATCGACACCGTGCCGGGCCGTCGCATTACGTGTTTCTACCCGTGCAGCCTAGTCCTCGGGACTCCAGGCAACCGCCGGGGAATCCCGGTCGGCAGCCACCACTCGCATCATTCCGTCCACCCGAAGGGGTAGAGAACGTAGAGCGGCCCCGTGTGATTGCCAGGTCGGGGGTCAGGCAATAACACGGGGCCGACTGGATTATCGCTCCCCTACGGGCCGCGTTACATCCTCGGTTCCAGGTCGGTCGGATTTCTGTCCCGACCTGGCGATCAGACCTCGACGATCGCGGTGACGCCCTGGCCGCCGGCCGCACAGATCGAGATCAGGCCGCGACCCGAACCCTTCTCCGCCAGCATCTTCGCGAGCGAGGCGACGATGCGGCCGCCCGTGGCCGCGAACGGGTGACCGGCCGCGAGCGACGATCCGTTGACGTTGAGCTTGGACCGGTCGATGCTGCCCAGTGCCCCGTCCAGGCCCAGGCGCTCCTTGCAGTACTCGTCGGATTCGAACGCCTGCAGGGTCGCCAGCACGACCGACGCGAACGCCTCGTGGATCTCGTAGAAGTCGAAGTCCTGCAGAGTGAGACCGTTGCGGGCCAGCAGGCGCGGGATCGCATACGTCGGCGCCATCAGCAGCCCGTCCGGGCCGTGGATGTAGTCGACGGCGGCGGTCTCGGAGTCCACCAGGTGCGCCAGCACCGGCAGGTTCCGCTCGGCGGCCCACTCGTCGGTGGACAGCAGCACCGCGGACGCGCCGTCGGTGAGCGGGGTGGAGTTGCCCGCCGTCATGGTCGCGTCGCCCAGCTTGGTGCCGAACACCGGCTTGAGCGTCGCCAGCTTGTCGACATTGGAGTCGGGGCGCAGGTTGTCGTCGCGGGTCAGGCCCAGGAACGGGGTGACCAGGTCGTCGAAGAACCCGCGGTCGTACGCGGCAGCCATGTTCTTGTGGCTCGCGGCCGCCAGTTCGTCCTGATCCTCGCGGCGGACGCCGAACTCCTTCGCGGTGATCGCGGCGTGGTCGCCCATCGACAGCCCGGTGCGAGGCTCGCCGTTGCGCGGGATCTCGATGCCCAGCATCGACGGGCGCACCTGGCCGAGCAGCTTCACCCGGTCCGCGGTGGAGCGCGCGCGGTTCATCGAGAGCAGGAACTCGCGCAGCTCGTTGTTCACGCCGATCGGCGCATCGGACGTCGTGTCCACACCGCCGCCGACGCCGGCCTCGATCCGGCCGGCCGCGATGGCGTCACCGACCGCGATGATCGACTGCAGACCGGTGCCGCACGCCTGCTGCAGGTCGTACGCCGGGGTGTAGGGGCTCAGCGCGCTGCCGAGCACGCACTCACGCATGAGGTTGAAGTCGCGGCTGTGCTTGAGCACCGCGCCGCCGACGACCATGCCCAGCTGTTCACCCTGCAGCCCGAAGCGGCTGACCAGCCCGTCCAGCGTCGCGGTGAACATGTCCTGGTTGGACGCGTGCGCGTACGCCCGATCCGAGCGCGCGAAGGGAATGCGGTTGCCGCCGACGATGGCGACGGGGCGAAGCTGCCGACCACCGGACTGCGGTGCGGGTGCCGGCTTGGCGCTGCGATTACGGGCTCTGCTGGTCACGTCGGTCTCCATGTAGGTGGGGGGATCCCGCTGGAAGCTGCTCGAGATCCGCATGGTCGATCCGCCTCGGCGGTGGGTTCTGCACTCGACATTGAACTTACTCCAGAGTAAGTTCAATGTCGACACCGCACCCGGATGTACGGGTGCCCGATTGCGACAAAGAAGGTGGACCGTGGCAGCCAGCAAGGGCGCTCCCGACCTCTACTCACAGTTCCTCTCGTCCGCGCCGGGCGCGTTCATCGCCAAGCAGGCCGGGTTGCCGCAGCCGGAGAAGCTGCGTCGCTACAAGGCCGGCGAGCCGCCCCTGGCAGGCCCGGTCCTGATCGGCGGCAAGGGTCGTCTCGTGGAGCCGATCCGCGAGCTGCTGTCGGACTACCCGGCAGCACAGCCGCACGACGACCGCTACGGCGCGCTGGTGTTCGACGCGACCGGCATCGGCCAGGTCACCGAACTGGTGCAGCTGTTCGAGTTCTTCCAGCCCGTCATCCGCAACCTCGCGCCGTCCGCCCGCGTCGTCGTCCTCGGCACCACGCCGGAGCTCGCGTCGGGCGTCGACGAGCAGATCGCCCAGCGCGCGCTCGAGGGCTTCACCCGCAGCGTCGGCAAGGAGATCAAGCGTGGCGCCACCGCCCAGCTGGTCTACGTCTCCCCCGACGCCGCCACCGGACTGTCGGGCCTCGAGTCCACCCTCCGCTTCCTGCTCTCGGCCAAGTCCGCGTTCGTCGACGGCCAGGTGATCCGCGTCAGCGCCGAGGAGGCGGTCGCTCCCGCGAGCTGGGACCGCCCGCTCGAGGGCAAGGTCGCCGTCGTGACCGGTGCCGCGCGCGGCATCGGCGCCACCATCGCCGAGGTCCTCTCCCGCGACGGCGCACAGGTCGTGTGCGCCGACATCCCGGCCGCCGGCGAGGCGCTGTCAGAGACCGCCAACAAGGTGGGCGGCACGTCCCTCGCACTCGACGTCACGGCCGCCGACGCCGCCGACAAGCTCGCCGAGCACCTGATGGAGCGCCACGGCGGCGTCGACATCATCGTCCACAACGCCGGCATCACCCGCGACAAGACGCTCGCGAACATGGACGAGTCCCGCTGGAACAGCGTGATCGGCGTCAACCTCCTTGCCCCGCAGAAGATCACCGACGCCCTGGTCGCGAAGGGCGTGCTCCGCGAGGGTGGCCGCGTGGTGGACGTGTCCTCCATCGCCGGTATCGCCGGCAACCGCGGACAGACCAACTACGGTACGTCGAAGGCCGGCGTGATCGGACTGGTCCAGGCCACCGCACCGGTGCTGGCCGAGAAGAAGATCACCATCAACGCCGTCGCCCCCGGCTTCATCGAGACCGCGATGACCGCCGCGATCCCGTTCGCGACCCGCGAGGCGGGACGCCGGATGAGCTCGCTGCTGCAGGGCGGTCAGACCGTGGACGTCGCGGAACTGGTGTCGTACTTCGCCAGCCCGGCGTCGGGCGCCGTCACCGGCCAGGTCGTGCGTGTGTGCGGCCAGTCGCTGCTGGGCGCGTGATGACCGGCCGCAAGGGCACCCTCGTGCAGTTGCGCGAGCAGCCCGGGACCCTCGACAACTACGCACGCGCGGCGCTGGGCGCACTGCCGTTCACCAAGCCGTCCGGTAAGCGCAGCCTGCCGAAGGAGACCCTCGCCCTACAGGGGCTTCGGGTGGACAGCGCGAACCTCGCGGCTTACGCCAAGGTGTGCGGTCTGCGGTTCGGCGACACACTGCCGATCACGTACCCGTTCACGCTCGTCTTCCCGAGCGTGATGCGACTGCTCACGTCGCGCGATTTCCCCTTCCCCGCAATCGGTTCCGTGCACACCGACAACGTGATCGAGCAACTGCGCCCGATCTCGATGAGCGAGCCGCTGGACCTGTCGGTCCGCGCCGAGAATCTGCGCCCGCACACCAAGGGCACGCAGGTGGACTTCGTCAGCGAGATCTCGGTAGGCCGGGAACTGGTGTGGCGTCAGCTCAGCACGTTCCTGAAGATGCACCCGACGGACGCGCCGAAGGAGGCGAAGACCGAACACAAGGCCGAGGTCCCGCCGCCACCGACCCGCACGTTGCGGGTGGATCAGCGGATCATCAGCCGGTACGCGACGGTGTCGGGTGACCGGAACCCGATTCACGTAACCTCACTGGGCGCCAAGGCGTTCGGCTTCCCGGGGACCATTGCACACGGCATGTGGAGTGCCGCGGCCGCGCTACAACCGCTCGAGGGCCGCCTCCCCGACCGAGTGACGTACAGCGTCCGCTTCGGCAAGCCGATCGTGCTGCCGGCCACGGTGAACCTGTACGCCGACAAGACGCCCGACGGCTGGGATCTGGCACTGAAGAACCCCAAGAAGGGCTACCCGCACCTCACCGCCACCCTGCGGTAGGACCGGTACGGCCACAGACGCCCGGGCGTGCTCGAGCTACCTCGACCACACCCGGGCGTCTGTGTCGGCGCGGTATCAGGCCTGCCGGCCGTCCAATTCGCTCAGCAGACGCCCGTTCTCGGCGACGAGCTCGGCGTTGGCAGCCTCCAGATCGAGGATCTGCCGGATCCCGGTCAGATTGACGCCGGCATCGACCAGCTCGGACACCCGCGCGAGGCGGTAGATGTCCTCTTCGCTGTAGCGGCGCGTGCCGCCGCCCGTACGCGACGGCGCGATGAGCCCGCGACGCTCGTACAGCCGCAGAGTCTGCGGGCCGATTCCGGTCAACTCCGAAGTCACCGAAATTCCGTAGACTCCGCGGGTCGATCGGGGCGGAGACTGTTGCGTCATCGTGGCCTTCATATCGCGTCGAGGTGGGTCGCGTCGGATTCACGCCCGCAGGTGGCCCCGTACCGACTCCCGAGCGGCCTCTGCAAGCGGTTTCTCTGCACCACGGTATCACCGGGACCATACCGAATGTGCGGCAGCTGAATCAGATTCCCTCACACGTTCGACACGGATCAGCGACACACCCGAACCTCGGTCCGCGATATTCCGGGAATCACCCCCCCTACCTGCACTGGAGATCTGATCCACTGGACGATTCAACATATCTGTTTTGGCAGACATAGATTTTGTTGTACGGTTGGGAAGTCAAAGCTTCCAGATGCAAGCGAAGAAGAGTGAGACGGAGAAGTCAGCCCACGCCGAACGAGGCAGGCAGGCGCACTCCACCCACCGGTCTTCCGAGCCCGAGCGGCGAACCGAGAGGTTTCACCGGCTACGGGTGGGCCGTATCAGAGAAGAAAGGATGACCACACGTGAGTGCGCATCGCCCGACCTTTGCAGGCCGCACGTCTGCGACATGGTCGCTCAGCACCGAAGAAATCAAGCGCCGCTTGGAGCAGATGTACGGAGGCGACCCGGCCACACCGTCCGCCGACGACAGGCTCAGCGCCGCCTGACAGGTCGCAGCCAGCGCAGCGCCCCACCGGCGCGCGCCTTCACGAGGCCCCGAGCCGCGCACCGACGCGATCGGCGGCCGACGAACCTTCACGAGGAGCATTCGATGACCGGAATCCGACCGAACCTCGCACCCCTGGCCGACACCTGGGAATGGCAGCAGCACGGCAGCTGCCAGGGCATGAACGAATCGATCTTCTTCCCGCCCACCGGCGAGCGCGGCAACGCCCGCATGATGCGTGAACGCCGCGCCAAGGCGATCTGCGCGTCCTGCCCGGTCGTGAACAAGTGCCTCGAGCATTCCCTCGCTGTGCCGGAACCGTTCGGAGTGTGGGGCGGCGTCGGCGAGTCCGAGCGCGCGATGCTTCTCCGGGAGCGCCGGGCACCGCAACGCGGTGCCGCCTGACCACCCGCCACACCACCGCCCACCGCGAACGGCTGTCTATCGATAACGAAAGGGGCGGAACATGATCACCCTCGGCATCATCCTGCTCGTCCTCGGCCTGCTGATCAAGATCCCGATCCTGTGGACCCTCGGTGTCATCGCACTGATCGTCGGCGCCGTGTTGCTCATCCTCGGCGCGGCAGGTCGCGCCGTCGGCGGACGCAAGCACTGGTACTGACACCCGACACGGCAACGGGCCCCGGACGGAAACTCCGCCCGGGGCCCGTCCGCAGGGTCTGTGACTACCTCTTCTTGCCGGCCAGACCGCGCCACGCGAGGTTCTCGAGCAACTCGACGGCCGCGGCGACCTTGATCTCGCCGCCGGCGACGCGGTCCGCAACCGCCTCGCCCGCGCCGACCAGCGCGACCGCCATGATCGAGAAGTCGGTAGCGGGCTCCGGGTCCTTGGTGCTGGACTCGAGCAGTTTCGCCGTCAGCTCGATCAGCCGGTCACGACTGCTCCCGACCTGCGACGCGAACGCCTGCTGACCGATAGCCTGCCGGTACAGCACCATCCAGGAGCTGCGGTTCTCGTCGACGAAGCCGAGGAAACCCGTCAGCGCGGCACGCAACTGCTCCCGCGGCGGCAGGTTGGGATCGCCCGCCGGCGAGATGGCCTCGACGAACCGCAGCCCCTCACGGTGGATACACGCCGCGAACAGCTCGTCCTTGGAGCCGTAGTACAGGTACAGCATCGGCTTGGAAATGTTCGCCTTGGCCGCGATCGAGTCCATCGACGCGTCGTGGAACCCGTTGTCGGAGAAGACCTCGACCGCGGCGTCGAGCATCTGCTGCTCACGGACGGCCCTGGGCAGCCGTTTGGTGCCACCAGCCATAATTCCTCCAACCACAGGTAAGAAGTGCCATCTTACTCGATGGTAAGAAGATCGACGGTCACGACAGGACGCTCCATTGTGACCCAGATCCGGGTCAGCAGGTCACCGCGCCCTTCGCGCGCGCCAGCGTGAGCACCGAGGAATCGACCTGAGCCTCGGGCAGACGCCCGGACGACACCGCCTGCTCGAGATGGTCCAGAACCCGCGGGACCTCGTCGGTCGTGAGCCACAACGCCACCGTCACGCCCGACTTCAGCGCCTGCTCCACCGCCTGCGCGATGTCGTAGCGGTCGGTGATGGCCTTCATCCCGCTCAGGTCGTCGGTGAAGATGGGCCCGGTGAACGGCGGCGCGTCGTAGCCGGTGCCCTCACGCAGCAACGAGACCGCCTCCGGGCTCAGGCTCGCCGGAAGTCCGTCGGTCGTCAGCCCCGGAACGCTCAGATGCCCGAGCATGACCCCGACCTCGGTATCCACGAGATTGCGGTACGGCACCAGATCGGACGTCTGCAACTGGTTCAGCGGCGGCGCGGTGACCGCACCGGTGTGCGAATCCCCCGATGCCGAGCCGTGTCCCGGGAAGTGCTTGAGCACCGGCAGGATTCCGGCCTCCCGCATGCCCCGTGCGTACGCCTCCGCGTACTGCGTCACCACCTCGGGATCGTCCGAGAACGACCGGTCCCCGATCACCGAGTCGTCAGGCTGACCACTGACGTCGACGTCCGGCGCGAAGTTCACGGTGATGCCGAGGCCCCGCAGCTCGCGTCCTCGCTCGAGCGCCATCTGATACGTCTCGTCCGTCGTCATGGTCTGCGCGACCTCGCGCGCCGACGGGTCCGGTCCGAACAGTTCGTCCACACGGGACACCCGGCCGCCCTCCTCGTCGATCGTGACCATCAACGGGATCGCACTGGTGTCCGCGACCTGCGCCACCTCGCCGTTCGCGAGCATCGACTCGTCCGTCCAACTGCCGATGAAGATGCCGCCGATCCCCTCCGACTGCACGACGTCGAGCGCGTCCGCGGTGCCGGTGACCCCGACGGTGAGCAGCTGAGCGAGCTTCTCGCGCTGCGTGAGCGAATCCAGGAAGGCGGGGCCGCAGACCGCGGATCCCCCGAACCCCGGCAGCGACGGCCGTGCCGACGTGGTCTGCGACGTGGTCTGAGTCGTCGAGGACTGCGCGGATTGCGCCGAGGTGGTGGACGTGTCGCCGCCGTCGCCGGACGAACAGCCGACGGCCAGTCCGGCGCACAGCGCGAGGGCCACAGCATGTCGGATTCGCATGCATTCGACGGTAGTCCACATCGTTTCGAGCCGTTTTTCGAGCCGAGCGGCGGGGGTAATGGCAAGGTAATCTTCAAGAACGGAAGCCGAAGGCCGCCGACCGCGGTCGACCCCGATTTCAGGAGGTCACAGTGCCTGCAGATCTCATGCTCATCGCATACGACGGCTCCGACAACGCCAAGCGGGCGATCGAACACGCCGGCCGCTTCCTGGCCGCGAATCGCGCCGTCGTCGTCACCGCCTGGGAGCCGATGGTCCGCCAGGCCGCGCGCATGTCCGGGCTGTCCGGCGTGATGCAGCCCGAGTGGGTCCCGGACGAGGCCTCCGAGGACGTCGCGCTCACCGACGCGAAGGCCACCAACGAGGAGGGCCTGGACCTGGCGCTCGCGGCGGGCCTCAACGCCGAGGGCCGGTGCTGCGAATCCGCGACCGCGATCTGGGCCACCATCGTCGAGGCTGCCGACGAGCTGAATGCCGACATCATCGTCACCGGCACCCGCGGCACGACGGGCCTGCGTTCACTGCTCCAGAGCAGCGTCGCCGACCACGTGCTGCGGCACAGTCACCGGCCCGTGCTGATCGTGCCGCCCGGCAAGTGAGGGCGCGAACCTAGACGGCGTCGGGCCGGGCGGCCCGACTATCGTCGGCTTCACCATGGACGGCTTTCTCCTCTCGCGCCCCGACCGCACTCTCCGCACCACCGGGACACGGGAACGATTCGACAACACCGATGCGGCCGTAGCGGCTCTCGCGGCCGCCCGCGCCGAACTGGTCGTCGGCGCGCTGCCGTTCGATCCCGCCGCGTGCGCCGCCCTCACCGTCCCCGAGACGGTGTCGTGGATGCCCGGTCCGTGGCGCCCGGAGGCCGGTCCGCCGCTACCCAAGGTCCGGATCGAGCGCGAAATTCCCAGCACCGCAGTGCATGTCGACCGGGTCCGCGGGCTGATCGAGCGGCTGCGCCGCGGTGAGCTCGACAAGGTCGTCGCCGCCCGGGCGGTACAGCTGGCCGCCGGCGAGCCGATCTCGGCGGAGACGCTGGCCGCACGCATGGTCACCCGGCACGCGGCGGCCAACGGGTTCGCCGTCGACCTCAGCGCCGCCGGCGACGGCTACGTCGGGCACACGCTCGTCGGTGCGAGCCCCGAGATCCTGCTGAGCCGACGCGGCCGCACGGTCACGTGCCGACCACTGGCCGGGTCGGCGCCGCGCCACAGCGACCCGGACGCCGACCGCGCGGAGGGGGCGGAGCTGCTGGCGTCGTCGAAGAATCTGGCCGAGCATGCGTTCGTCGTCGAATGGATCCGCGAGATCCTGGGCCCGCTGTGCGGGGAGCTGGAGGTGCCGGCCGCGCCCGAACTCACCCGGACCGGTGAACTGTGGCACCTGGCCAGCCCCATCCGCGGCGAACTACGCAACCCGTCCGTCGGTTCGCTCGAACTCGCCACCCTCCTGCACCCGACCCCGGCGGTGTGCGGCACACCCACCGCCCGCGCGCTCGACGCGATCCGCGAACTCGAAGGGGACCGCCGCTTCTACGGCGGCGCGGTCGGCTGGTGCGACGCGGCCGGCAACGGCGACTGGGTGGTGACGATCCGGTGCGCCGAGATCGACGCCGGCGGGACCACGGCGCTCGCGTGGGCAGGCGGTGGCATCGTCGCGGCCTCGGACCCCGAGACCGAGCTCGACGAGACCACCACCAAGCTCGGCACGCTGCTCGGCGCGCTCGGCGTCGACGCTCGTGAACCCGCGTGACCTGGCCCGACACCGGGAAGGCCGCCGCCACGGGCCGCGAATGGAGCCGTCCACGACGTTGCGGGTGATACCTTGACCCGGACATCACGTACGCACGAGTAGTACCCCGCGTACCCGGCGGCTTGATCATGGGAGATCAGAGATGGCTAAGTTCCTTGTCCCCGGCATTGTCAGCGCTGTGATCGGCGCTGTCGTCGGCGCCGGTGCCATCCTCGGGGTCACCGCGGCCGTGCAGGACAACACGCTCCCCGACATCGACCGCTCCGGTAACGCCAACTCCTCTCTGCTGAACCAGGTTGAGTACGGCAGCCGCTGAGCCCGCTGGTATCGCGCGTTCCCGCACCTCCCCCTCGTCCGGCGGTCCCGCCGACGGGGGGCTTTCCGTCGAACCCTCGACCGAACCCCTGACCCGGCGCTGGCTGATCGGCGCCGGGCTCGTCGCGTTGGTCATGTGCCTGCTGCAGTCGCCGGGCCTGACCGTCGCCGACACCAAGTACGACCTCACCGAGAACCCGATCGGGTTCCTCGCCCGCGCCGCACACCAGTGGAACAGCCAGGCCCCACTCGGGCAGGTGCAGAACCAGGCCTACGGCTACTTCTTCCCGCACGGCGTGTTCTTCGCCTTCGGGCAACTCCTGCACATTCCGCCGTGGATCACCCAGCGCTTCTGGTGGGCGCTGCTGATCGTCGCCGGTTTCTGGGGCGTCATCCGGGTGGCCGAGGCGCTCGGCATCAGCAGCCGCAGCTCCCGCATCGTCGCGGCGATCGCGTTCGCGCTGTCGCCGCGCGTGCTGACGACGATCGGATCGATTTCGTCGGAGTCGCTGCCGATGATGCTGGCGCCGTGGGTGCTGCTGCCGGTGATCCTGGTGACCTCGTCGCCTGTGCGCCCTTCTGGTGGTTCTGGCTACCAGAAAGGCGCACGGGCGCTGGCCGCCCAGTCGGCACTCGCGGTCGGGCTGATGGGCGCCGTCAACGCCGTCGCCACCGCGGCCGCGTGCCTGATCGCCGGGCTGTGGTGGATCGCGCACCGCCCCAACCGCCGCTGGTGGGTGTTCACCGCCTGGTGGATCCCGTTCCTGCTGATGGCGACGCTGTGGTGGATCATCCCGCTGCTGCTGCTCGGCCGGGTGAGCCCGCCGTTCCTCGACTACATCGAGTCGGCGGGCGTCACGACGCAGTGGACGTCGCTCACCGAAGTGCTGCGCGGCACCGACAGCTGGACCCCGTTCGTGTCCCCCGAACGCGTCGCCGGCACCGTCCTGGTCACCCAGCCCGTCGCCGTCGTCGCGACCGGCCTGATCGCGGCCGCCGGGCTGGCCGGGCTGTGCATGCGGTCGATGCCCGCGAAGGGCCGGCTGACGCTGATCCTGCTGGTCGGCATCGCCGGACTCGGCGCCGGTTACGTCGGCGAACTCGGCTCCCCTATCGCCGAACAGGTCCGCTCCTTCCTCGACGGCACCGGTGCCCCGCTGCGCAACGTGCACAAGCTCGAACCGCTGGTCCGGCTCCCGCTCGTCCTCGGCCTCGCACACCTGCTGGCCAAGGTCCCGCTGCCCGGGTCGGTGCCGCTACGACGCTGGCGCAGCGCGTTCGCGCACCCCGAACGCGAACCGATGGTGGCCCTCACCAGCCTGCTGCTGGTCGCGCTCACGCTGACGACGTCGCTGGCGTGGTCCGGCCGGCTCGCCCCGCGCGGCGCCTACGACGAGGTGCCGTCGTACTGGCACGACGCCGCACAGTGGCTGGCCGACAACGCGGCGGGCAGCGGCGGCGACGGTTCCGCCGCGGATGCCGAACGCGCCCTGGTGGTGCCCGGCGCCCCGTTCGGCTCCCAGGTGTGGGGCCTGACCCGAGACGAGCCGCTGCAGCCGCTCGCGTCGACGCCGTGGGCGGTGCGCGACGCCGTCCCGCTCGTCCCGCCCGGCGCGATCCGCGCCCTCGACTCGGTGCAGCGGCTCATTTCCGACGGCCGCCCCTCCGACGGACTCGCCGACACCCTCCTCGCCCAGGGGATCCGCTACGTCGTGGTCCGCAACGACCTGGACCCCGAGACGTCCCGTTCCGCCCGGCCGCTGCTGGTGCACCAGACGATCGACGGCTCGCCCGGCTTCGAGAAGGTGGCGCAGTTCGGCGAGGACATCGCGCCCGACGCCGCCGAGGACGTGGTCGTCGACAGCGATCTGCGTCCCGCGTACCCGGCGATCGAGATCTACCGGGTCACCGCGCCCGGCGCCGCGACACCGCCCGCAGGCCCGTACACCGTCGACCTGGACCAGGTGCCCGTCGTGCAGGGCGGACCCGAGTCGCTGCTGCGGCTCGCCGAGAACGGCACGGTCACCGGGCCCGCGCTGCTCGCCACCGACGCCGCCCGCGCCGGGATCGACGTCGGATCGGTCACCGTCACCGACACCCCCACCGACCGCGAGACCGACTTCGGGCAGGTCGACAACCACAGCTCCGCGCTGCGCAGCCCCGACGACCCGCGTCGCACCCACAACGCCGTCCCGGACTATCCGGTGCCCGACGCGCCGCTGGTGCAGGGCGAGTGGTCCGGCGCGACGATCACCGTGTCGAGTGCCGCCTCCGACGCCACCCAGCTGGGCGGCACCGCACCCGGCAGCGGTCCGGCGGCCACCGTCGACGGCGATCCGGCCACCGCCTGGCTCAGCAACGGACTCGAGACCGCGCGCGGTCAGTGGCTGCGACTGGACTTCGACACCCCGATCACCCGCGGCATGCTGCACCTGACGACCAGTCCGGCGGCATTCGGAACCCCCGTCAAGTGGCTGCGGATCGAGACGCCGAACGGCTCGACGTCGGTGAAGATCGACAAGCCCGGCAAACCGATCGACGTGTCGCTGCCGTCCGGCACCACACCGTGGCTGCGGATCATGGCCACCCACACCGAGGACGGCTCCCCCGGCTTCCAGTTCGGCATCAGCGATCTCACCGTCGACGACTATTCGAGCGGCACCCCGGTGCCCGTCCCGATCGTGCACCGCACGGTGCTGCCCCCGACGCCCGACGGCGCCCGGGTTCGCGGCTGGGATCTGGGGCAGGAACTGCCCGGGCGGTCGGGCTGCGCCGAGGGCCCGGACCGGGTGCACTGCAGCGGATCACTGGTCCTGCCGCCGGAGGAACCGGGCCCGTTCACCCGGACGCTGTCGGTACCCGAGGCCACCGCCGTCGCGCCCGAGCTGACGCTGCGGCCGCGGCCCGGCGCCGCGCTCGAGGCGCTCGTCGCCGACCCGGCCGCGGTGTCGGCGACAGGACCGTCCGACGGTGTCGAGTTGCGCGGCACCGCCGGCGCCGCCGTGGACGGCGACCTCGCGACGTCCTGGACGGCCCCGGCGGACAGCGCGAAGGGCAAGGGTGGACTGCCGACCCTGACGATCCGGCTGCCGCAGCCGACCCTCGTCACCGGGCTGACCGTCACGCCCAGCCCCGGCAACCTGCCCGCGTCCCCAAGCCGGGTCGCGGTCAACCTCGGCAACGGACCGCAGACCCGTGACCTCGACGACGACGGAGACCCGTCCGCGCCGCAGACGATCACCCTGGAACCGCACGTCACCGACACCATCGTGCTGACCCTCGTGCGCTGGCACGAGGTGCTCGACCGCACCGCGCTCGGCTTCCTGCAACTGCAGCCCGCCGGGCTGTCCGAGGTGGTGGCGCTCGGCGAGGACGGCCCCGTCCCCGGAACCGCGACCGCGGCAACCGACCGCACCGTGACGGTGGGCTGCGAGGTGGGACCGACCGTCTCGATCGGCGGCACCCTGGTGCGGACCTCGATCACCGCGACCGTCGAACAGTTGGCGTCGGGGTCGCCGGTGACCGCGACCGCGTGCGCCCCGGCCACGCCCACCGCGCTGCCCGCCGGACGTCAGGACGTGGTGGTCGCGCCGGGACCGGCGTTCACCGTCGACAGCCTGCGCCTCGACGCGGTCCCGGCCACGCCCGCCGCCGCGCCCGCGTCGCCGACCGTGGGCCGGTGGACCGAGAACCTCCGCGAACTCGACGTCGCCGCCGCCGACACCGACCGACTGCTGGTGGTGCCCGAGAGCACCAACGTCGGCTGGGTCGCCACGGCACCCGGCGGCACCGAACTGCAACCGGTGATCGTGAGCGGGTGGCAGCAGGGCTGGATCGTTCCGGCGGGCACCGACGGCGTCGTGACCCTCGAGTTCGCGACCGACCGCTGGTACCGCGCCGGGATCGCGTTCGGCCTCGCGCTGCTGATCCCACTCGCGCTCCTGGCCCTGGTCCCGCGACGGCGAGCCCACGACCTCGGACCCGCGCCACGACCGTGGCGGAGTGTCGTCGGCGCGGCTCTCGGTGTGGTGGCCGTCGCGACCGTCGTCGCCGGGCCGGTGGGCACCCTGGTCACCGTGCTCGTCGCGGCCGCCGCGCTCGGATTGTCACGGTGGCGGGGGCGTGTTTTCGCGGCACGGGTACTCGTCGGCGTCGCAGGTGTTTCCTCGGTACTCGCCGCGGTCCTGCTCTCGACCGGGCCGTGGCGGGCCGCCGACGGCTACGTCGGGCACTCGTTCCTGATTCAGCTGTTCGCGCTGATCGGGGTGGTCTGTGTGGGGGTCTCGGCGTTGCCGCTGTCTCGTTCGCCGATGTGGCGCCGCTTCTCCCAGCGGTGGACCGCCCGGCGGGACGGCTCCTCCACCAGCGCGTAGCTGGCCGACGCGACCGCGATGCTCAGGACGGTGGTGAGGACTAGGACGAACCAGAAGCTGCCGTTGAACGGTGCGATGCCGAACATCGGGAACACGATCGACAGCACCGCGAGATGCCAGATGAACAGGCCGTAGGACCAGCGACCCACTGCCAGCGCCACCGGGCTCGCCAGGATCCGGTGGCGATGCGCGCTCAGGACGAGCGGCGCGAGCAGCGCGAAACTCATCACCGCGCCCAGGCCGATCTTGACGGCGTATTGCCAGGGTTCAGGCCGCACCAGGCCCTCGGGGCCGGCGAGCCACGTCGTCGACAGCCCGAACGCGACCACCGCGATCGCCGCCATCACCACTCGGTGCTGCGCCAGACGGTGCACCCAGGTCCCGCTCACCATCGCGAGCTCGGCCAACAGCATCCCGGCGGCGAACCACGGGATGTAGCCGGGCAGCCAGTTGTCGTGGTGGATACCGTCCGGGGCAGGGATCGGAAGGAACGCCCACACGAGACTCACCGTCGCCGTCGCCAGCAGGATCGGCATGCGGAAGCGCGCCGCCGGGCCCCGCAGCCGCACCAGGACGAGCGCGATGATCGGCAGGATCAGGTAGAACGCCACCTCCACCGACAGGCTCCACAGCTGCGTCATGCCCTCGGTCAGTGTGAGCGGCACGAACACCTGGATGAGCGCGAGGTTCGCGACCCACACCTTCCAGCCCCCACCGGCGGCCGGCAGGAACAGCAGAACCAGGCACACCAGTACCCAGTACGCGGGCAGGATGCGGGTCGCACGGGAGATCCAGTACTTGACGATGGTCGGCGGGGTGCCGAGTCCGCGGGCCGCCGCGGCGTGCGGACGCCACAGCAGGAAGCCCGACAGCGCGAAGAACACCGCCACCGCCAGGTCGAATCGCCCCCAGATCCGTCCGACGACCGGATCGCCGACCGCACCGGTCTGGAACGCCACGTGCGTCACCAGTACGCCCAGCGCCGCGGCGCCGCGCATGCCCTCGAGCGCGGGAAGAAAAGCCCGCGGATTGCCGACTGGGGCGGGGGTGTCGAGGTGGGAGCTGTTCATCGTCGTTCAGTGTGCCCGGACCGCCCGTGAATCCGAAAGAGCACACCAGGAGCGACGGGAACGCGACCGAAAACGGTGCGCTGACGCAAATGGGACAACAGGACTGTTAGTGTCTGGGCTCACGTGGTGTCAGGTTCGAAGGCACCGTGCGACCCGTGCAGCGGGCACGCTGCCGGTGGGGGTATCTCAATTCCGAACATTGAGTAAGGAGACAGCATGGCCGAGCGTTCAGGCCCGAGCCGGATACTTGCGTGCATTCTGGTAGGCCTCGGGACCTTCCTGCTGGCCGTGGCAGTCCTCATTCCCGCGTATACCGTCGACAAGCTCAAGAAGACGCCGCTGGATCTCGAGGTCACCACCGTCGCCACCGGCAACGGCGACGTTCTCGACTCCAAGGCCCTCCTCGCAGGCAAGGCCGAGGTCAACACGAACGTGCCGATCGTCGCGCAGCGGTACGTCATCACCGAGAAGCCGTCGGACGCCGAGGTCGTCTCGGTCCAGGCCGGACAATCGGTGATCCGCACCGACAAGCAGGGCGACTCCGGTCTGCTGACCGCGACCGTCGACCGCGTCACCCTCGACCGTGTCAGCTCGATGCCGGTCGAGCCGCCCGTCGGCACCATCCAGACCGCGTCGAACGAGCCGGCCGAAGAGGTCTCGCACACGGGTCTGCAGTACAAGTGGCCTTTCGATGCGGAGAAGAAGAGCTACCCCTACTTCGACCTGAACTCGCGGAGCACGCAGGACATCAATTTCGTTGAGGAAACCGAGATCAACGGAATGAAGGTGTACCACTACAACCAGAAGATCGACCCCGTCGACCTGTCCAAGGTCGTGCCGGCGCCCACCAACAAGCTGACGCTGCCCGCCGCCACGTGGGGTGTCCCCGGCGACCAGCAGCCGGTCACCATGGTCCGCTGGTACCAGAACGAGCGCGACGTGTGGGTCGACCCGATCACCGGCGTCGTCGTCAAGGGCCAGGAGAAGCTGTACCAGTACTACGCCCGCGACAAGGCCAAGCCCGAGGTCACGGTGCTGAAGGTGACGCTCCCGTTCGACGAGGAGACCATCGAGTACCAGATCGCCCAGGCCAAGGACGGCCAGGACAAGCTGTCGCTGTTCGGCCGCACGCTGCCGATCGTCGCCGGCATCCTCGGCGCCATCTCGCTGATCGCCGGCATCGTGCTCGGCCTGCGCGGCGGCCGCGGCAACAAGGGTGCTACCGCCGGTGGTCCCGCGAGCCCCACCGGATCCGGTCAGGCGCCCAACGGCGACCACGACTGGACGTCGGACAAGACCGAGGAGTTCCCCACGGTCGACATGGGCAAGGGCGGTTTCACCGAACCGCCGCGCCAGCAGTGACCGGCGCCCACTGAAGACGTAGCGAACCCCCGCGCGGACCACCGCGCGGGGGTTCCGTCGTTCCTGGCCCCTACGGCGTGCGGGTTCCCCGGTACCGGGCGGTCACATGGTGAGGACGATGCGATAGCGCGCGCGGCCTGCGACCGTCGCGGCGTATGCGTCCGCGGCAGCGGCCAGGGGACGTTCCTCGATTCGGGCGCGCACCCCCGACAGCACCGCGAACCGCATCGCCTCCTCGACGTCGCGGGCGGTCCCGGACGCGTGCCCCCGCACCCCGATCCCGGGCAGGACCAACTGCACCGGGCTGATCGGCAGCGGCTCCGACGGGACACCGATCACGACGAGTTCACCCTGCGGTCGGAGCCCGCCGATCGTGTCGGCCATCGCCTGCGAGTTCGCTGCGGTCGCCAGAACCACCGTCACGCCGCCGATCGCCCGCAGCGCCTCCCCGACATCGCCGGCGGTGGAGTCGACGTAGTGGTGCGCGCCGAGCGCCAGGGCGTCGTCGCGCTTGCCGGCGCCGCGGGCGACCGCGATCGTCTCGAAGCCCATCGCCCGGGCGAACTGCACGCCGAGGTGGCCGAGGCCGCCGAGCCCCAGGACGGCGACGCGGTCACCGGGCCGCGCCCCGGACTTGCGCAGCGCGTCGTACGTGGTGACACCGGCACAGCTCATGGGTGCCGCCTCCGCGAAGGACAGTTCGTCCGGAATCCGGGCGAGGGCGTTCGCGGGCGCCGTCACGGACTCGGCGTAGCCACCGGGGTACTGCCAGCTCGGCACCTGCAGGTTGTCGCAGTAGATCAGGTGTCCCTGCCGGCACGGGACACAGCGGTTGCAGCAACCGCCGAACCAGCCGACCGCGACGCGGTCGCCGACGCTGTAGTTGTCGACGCCCGGTCCGAGTTCGGCGATCGTCCCGGCGATCTCGTGGCCCGGTGTGAGCGGCCAGGACATCCCGGGGAATCCGCCTTCGACGAATCCGTGGTCGGTGCCGCAGATTCCGCAGGCAGCGACCGCGATGCGCACATGATCGCGCTCGGGAGAGGTCGTGTCGACGTCGACGAGTGTCAACGGTTCACCGGCGGACCGGACGTGCACAGCTCGATGAGTAGGCATCTGCATCCTCACGATGTGTGGCTGCCCCGGACGATCGGGCCCACGTTCCAGTCAAACTCCCCGGTGCGGCCCGAGGCAAGGGGTCAGCCCGCCGGGACGTCGTCGGTGCGGGCGCTCCGCAGCGCCAGCACGGCCGCCGTGCAGGCGGTCAGCACCGCCACGGATGCGGCGACGGTGACGAATTGCCGGACGGTGTCGGCGACGGTGAACATCAGCACCGCCTCGATCGCCAGGCCCACCCACGCGACGATTGCGAGATGCGTGCGTTCCCCCGCGATCGCCGACAGCAGCGCACCCTGCAGCACCGCGAGCGCCGCGCCGTTGAGCGCGAACATCCACAGGATGCCCTGCACCGGCGCGTAGTCGTTGCCGAACAGCATCGTCGCGACCGGCGCGACGACGGCGGCCCCGATCACCAGGATCGCCCCGAGCCCGGTCAGCACGGCGAGGGCGGACCGCACCGCGCCGGCCGAGTGCGCCGGGTTCGCCATCCGCGGGTACAGCACCACCCCGATGGCCTGCGGCAGCCAGAACGCGGCCTTGGTGGCGACGGCACCGGCCGCGTAGATGCCGGCATCGGCCTCGGGGAGCACGACGCGCGCGATCAGCAGGTCCACCGACGACAACGCGATCATCGCGAGCTGCACCTGCGACGCACGCAGCACCGTGCCCACCCCGACGTCGGCGCCGCCGACCACGCGCTCGCCTCGGCGCCGCTCGAGAAGCCGCGCGACGACCACCATCACGGCGGTGCCGACCGCCCCGGCGAGCAACATCGGCCCCGGTCCCCCGCCGATCGCCAGCACCGCGACCGCGGGCACCACCTTCGCGACACCGGCGCCGGCCAGCACCACGCTGAGGTCCGCGAAGCGGCCGGCGCCCTGCAGCAGTCCCTGCTCGGTGGCCAGCAGCACCAGCAGCGGGGCCGCGACGAGGGCCCACAGTGTGGCGGTCAGGCTCGTGTCGAGCGCCCACGAGATGCCCGGGACGAGGAGCAGCGCGACGGCCGTGACGATGGCCGCGCACCGGTAGCCGAGGGCACGCAGCTCGGCGTGGCCCTTGCCGTGCACCAGCTCCCGCGCCACCACGCTCTGCAACGCCAGGGCGGGCACCGCCAGCACCAGCTGGGCGGCGAGCAGGCTCGCGAACTCGCCGTACGACGACGGGCCCAGCCACCGCAGGGCGAGCAGCTGAAGCACGTAGGCCGCGACGTTCGCGGTCATCGAACCGGCCGTCACCATCGTCATCCCGGCGACAGTGGAGCCGGTCAGCGATTGGCGTGGCATCCGATCATGATGCACCACGTACAGTCCCGCTCATGACGTCACGGCACCGGATTCTCGTGCGCGCCGCGCCGTCGCTGTACAGCCTGGTGCTGGCGGGGCTGATCCTCGGTCCGCTGCTGGGCCCCGGCTACCTGCTGCTGCGCGACGCGGTGAGCACGCCGCGGTCGTATGTGACCGATTCGGCGCTCGGCCTGACCGACGCGGCGGCCCGTGCGGTCCCGCAGGACTGGCTCGTCGCCGTGCTCGGGTCCGTCGTCGACGGCGGCGTCGTGGTGAAGGTGATCCTGTTCGCGGCGCTGTGGCTCGCCGGGTGGGGTGCGGCCCGGATGGTGACGGTCGTGTTGCCCGGCGTCGGGCTGGGTCCGCAACTGGTGGCGTCGACGGTGATGCTGTGGAACCCGTACGTGGCCGAACGTCTGCTGCAGGGACATTGGAGCCTGCTCACCGGCTATGCGGCGCTGCCGTGGGTGGTGTGCGCGGCCGTCACGATCCGGCGCGGGCGCCCGGGTGGCTGGGCGGCGTCGGCGCTGTGTCTGGCAGTCGCGGGTCTGACACCGACCGGCGCAATCCTGGCGGCGGTCCTCGCGGCGGCGTTGCTCGTGTGCCCTTCTGGTGGCTGGAACTACCGAAAGTGCGCACGGGCAGCTTGCTGCCTCCTCCTGCTGGTCCTGGCCACGTCGGCGCCGTGGCTGACGGCGACCGCACTGTCCGGTGGTGGTGGGACGTCGGATCCGGCCGGCGTCGCCGCGTTCGCCTCCCGCGCCGAGCCCGGTCTCGGCACGATCGGCAGTCTCGCCGGGCTCGGCGGGATCTGGAACTCGGCCGCCGTCCCCGGATCGCGCACATCGCTGTGGGCGCTGGCCGGAACGGTGCTGCTGCTGGCGGTCGTCGCGTGCGGGCTCCCCGCGCTGTGGCGGCGGCGACGCCATCCGGCGATCGTCGCGCTCGCGGTCCTCGCCGGACTCGCGGTGCTGCTACCCGCGCTCGGCGCGACCGGGTGGGGCCTGGCGGTCGGCGAGTGGTCCGTGCTGCACGTGCCGGGCGCCGGACTGCTGCGCGACACCCAGAAATGGGTGGCACTCGCCGCCCCCTTCTACGCGCTGGCCGCGGCGGCCGGAGTGCGGACGCTGTCGTCGCGGGTCGCGCTGCCGGGCGCGGTCCCCGCCGCGGCGATCGTCGCCGTCGTGCTGGCCCTGCCGGACCTCGTGTGGGGCGTCGGAGGTGCACTGAAGCCCGTGCACTACCCGGTGTCGTGGCAGGTCGTCGTGAACCACCTGGACACGTCGAAGGAGGCCGGCGACGTCGCGGTGCTACCCGCCGGCATGTTCCGCAAGTTCCCGTACAGCGGCGACGCGCCCGTCCTGGACCCGGCGCCGCGGATGCTGCCGGTGGACGTGCTCCAGACCGGGCAACTCGTCGTCGGGCAGGCCGCCACGGTCGGCGGAGAGGGGGCGCGCGCCACCCGTGTCGAGCACCTACTGCTGTCGGGCGCCGGCCCGGAGGCGCTCGCCGAGGAGGACGTCCGCTGGGTGCTGGTCGAACGCACCACCCCCGGCCCGCTCGGCGACTCGCAGCGCACCCTCGACCGACTCGAAAAGATCTGGGAGGACGATGAACTCGCGCTGTACCGGGTCCCCGGGAGCATCCCCCCGGATCCCCGAGAAGGTCGCGGGGAAGCCCTCGCGGCGCACCTGCTGTGGGCGACGCTGCTGGTGGGCGGCGGGCTAGGCGTCCTGCAGGCCGGACGGCGCAATCGTCACGGCTTCGGCGCCGGTGATCAGCCCCGACACGTGCCGTCCCGAGGCTGACGACGCCAGCACCGCGTGCACACCGGCCGCGGTCTGCTCCCACGAGAACTCGTTGGCCCGGAGCCGGGCCTTGCGGCCGAGATCGGCGCGCAGTTCGGCGTCGAGCAGCAGCGATTCGACGGCCGACGCCAGCGCCGGGACCGTGCCGGCCCGATCGGTCGCCGTGTCGTCCGAGTCTCCGCCGACCAGCAACCCGGTCACCCCGTCGATGATCGAGTCGGTGAGCCCCTTGGAGCTGCGGTAACCGACGGTGGGGACCCCGTGCTGCGCGGCCTCGATCACCGCCAGCCCCCAGCCCTCCTTGCGGGACGGCATCACGTGCACCCAGGATCGGGCGAGCAGCACGTGCTTGCGGTCCTCCGGTACGTGGCCGTGGAAGGTGACCGCGTCGCCGATGCCGAGTTCGTGAGCGCGCTCGCGCAGATTCTGCTCCCACCAGCCGCCGCCGATGACGTCGAGGTGCAGTTCCGGGATGGTCCGGCGCAGCTGCGCGACGGCGGCGAGAGCGTCCTCGATCTGCTTGTGCGGCACCAGCCGCGACAGCACGCACACACTCGGGTGCGGCGTGCGGGTCGCATCGTCGCCCGGCGCGACCCCGGCCGGGATCGCGTCGGCACCGTTGCGCACCACGGCAATTCGGTCCCGTTCGACGCCGAGGTCGGTGAGTTCGTCGGCCGACGGCAGCGACACCGTCAGGTACTGGCTGTCGCGGTGCACGCGCGGAGACAGCCAGGATTCGATCCACCATCCGACCCGCCCCATCAGCCGGCCGGCGACGGGCCACTGCTCGCGGTGGCAGTGGTGGACCAGCACCGTGACCGGCGCGCCCGCGACCGTGCGGGAGAAGAACGGGATGCCGTTCTGGGTGTCGATCACGGCGTCGGGGCGCAGTCCGGCGAGCGGACCCAGTCCGAGACGCCCGGCGGCGATCGCGCCGAGCGCCCGCGGATACACCGTCAGCCGTCCGCCGCCACGGCTGATCCGGACGCCGTCGACGATCTCCTCGCGCGGCGCACCCGGGTAGCCCGCGGTCCGCAACGTGACCGCGATGCCCCGGCGCGCAAGCCCCGCCCCGACCTCCTCGAGGTATCGCTCACTGCCGCCACCCTGGGGATGACCCGTGTCACGCCAGCACAGCAGGAGAACCTCTCGCACGTGCGTGCCCCCTCACTGGCTCGGACGGTTGCCTGCGACACACCTTATCGGCTGGAGGCGTCGCGCCCTACCGTCCAGTAGCGGAAACCGGCGAACGGGAGCGCGGTATGTCCGATCGCTAAGGTTCCTCCCGTGACCCGCGCCCGATCACCACGCGTGACCCGCCACTTCGCCCGCCGCGCGACCCTGAAGCGGTCCGTCGGACTGCTGAGCGATTTCCGGTACGAGCAGACCGACCCGGACCTGTTCTACGGCGCCCTCGCCCGCGACTCCGTCGAACTGATCGGCGACCTCCATCGCGGCCTCACCGACGCCGATCTGACCGGCACGACGGTGCTCGACGTCGGGGGTGGCCCCGGGTACTTCGCCGACGCGTTCGGGCGGGCCGGTGCCCGCTACATCCCGGTCGAGCCCGACCCGTCGGAGATGCACGCCGCCGGGCTGACGGTCGGCGACTCGATCCGCGGGTCCGGGCTGGCGCTGCCGATCCGCACCGACTCGGTGGACGTGTGCTTCTCGTCGAACGTCGCCGAGCACGTGTCGCAACCGTGGGTGATGGCCGAGGAGATGCTGCGGGTGACGAAGCCCGGCGGGCTGATGGTGCTGTCGTACACGCTGTGGTGGGGTCCGTTCGGCGGCCACGAGACCGGCCCTTGGCACTACCTCGGCGGCGAGTACGCGGCCCGCCGCTACGCGCGCACGCACGGCAAGGAACCGAAGAACCGGTTCGGGGTCTCGCTGTTCGACATCGGCGCCGGGGACGGACTGCGGTGGGCGCAGACGCAGACCGGCGGCGACGTCCTGGCCGCCTTCCCGCGCTACCACCCGCGCTGGGCGTGGTGGATGGTGCGGATCCCGGTGCTGCGCGAACTGCTCGTGAGCAACCTGGTCCTGGTGATCCGCAAGCGCTGACACTTTTCCGCGATTTGCGCACTTATCGGCGCTTCCAGATCCGGATGAAGAACGCTGCGTGCGCAAATCGCGGCGGGGCCCCGTCCGACGAGGACCTAATCTCGGAGCATGACGGCACTCGCGCTCGACATCGGCGGTACCAAGTTGGCGGCGGCGCTCGTCGGTGCGGACGGCCGACCGCTGACGCCTCTGACGGCGCTCACGCCGCCTACCGACGTGTGGGACACGTGCGGAGCGCTGCTCGAGCGTGCGGCCGGCGGTGACCCGATCACGTCGGTCGGCATCGCGTCCGCGGGCCCGGTCGACACCACCGCGGGCACGGTCGCGCCCGTCAACATCGCCGAGTGGCACGACGGCTTCCCGATCGTGGACGCCGTCCGGACCCTGTTCCCGTCCGCGACCGTGCGCCTCGCTCTGGACGGATCCGCCGCCGCGCTGGCCGAGCACCGACTGGGCGCGGGCCGCGGCACTGCCGACCTGCTCGGCGTCGTCGTCTCGACCGGCGTGGGCGGCGGCGTGATCCGCGGCGGCCGGATCGTGGGCGGGCGGACCGGCAACGCGGGCCATGTCGGGCACATGGCGGTGCCGGGCGGCGCAGAACAGTGTGGATGCGGGGCCTTCGGCTGCCTCGAGACGGTCGCGAGCGGGCCGGCCGCGTTGCGGTGGGCACGGACGAACGGGTGGGTCGGCGCGACGGCTGCCGATCTGGCCGTCGACGCCGCACTGGGAGAGCCCACCGCGGCCGACGCCCTCGAACGGGCCGGCACCGCACTCGGACAGGTGTTCGCGTCGGCGGCGGCGTTGCTCGACATCGACCTCGTCGTCGTCGGCGGCGGTTTCGCGCAGGCCGGCCCCGCGTTGTGGGATCCCATGATCACGGCGGCGGCGCGGCACGCACGGTTGTCTTTCCTGCGCGACCTTCGACTGCTGCCCGCCGACCTCGGTGTCCTCAGCACCCTCACCGGCGCCGGACTGCTCGCAACGGACCACCTCTGACCTGCGATCGGACCTCGCCTATTCCAGTTACCTGTAACGTGTTCTAGTGTGACCCAGGGCACTCCACAAGAGCGAGGAATGGACTGATGACCGACTACGACAAACTCTTCATCGGCGGACGATGGGTCGCGCCGGCCACCGACCAGCGGTTGGAGGTGTTTTCCCCCGCAACCGAGGCGCGCGTGGGCAGTGTCCCCGTCGCCGCTCCCGCCGACATCGACGCCGCCGTCGCAGCGGCACGTGCGGCGCTCGAGTCGGGTCCGTGGGCCGAGACCACACCGGCCCAGCGTGGCGAGATCCTCGCCAAGGTCGCCAAGCTCATCGAGGAGCGCAGCGCCGAGCTGGTCTCGACCATCTCCGACGAGATGGGTGCGCCGGCGTCGGGCGTCGAGACGATGCAGAAGATCATGTCGCTCGCGACCCTCAACTACTACGCCGGTCTCGCCACCGAGTTCGCGTGGGAGGAGACCCGCACCGGCGCGTTCGGCCAGACCAAGGTCTACCGCGAGCCGGTCGGTGTCGTCGGCGCCGTCATCGCGTGGAACGTCCCGCTGTTCCTCGCGGTGAACAAGCTGGCCCCGGCTCTGCTCGCGGGCTGCACCGTCGTCCTCAAGCCGGCGCCGGAGACCCCGCTCAACGCGAACATGCTGGCCGACATCTTCACCGAGGCCGGCCTGCCCGAGGGCGTGCTGTCGATCGTGCCGGGCGGCGCCGAGACCGGCGAGTACCTCGTCTCGCACCCGGACGTCGACAAGGTCACCTTCACCGGCAGCACCGCGATCGGCCGCAAGATCGGCGCGATCGCCGCCGAGCAGCTCAAGCGTTGCTCGCTCGAACTCGGCGGCAAGTCGGCCGCGATCCTGCTCGAGGACATGGACGTCGCCGCCACCATGCCGATGCTGGTGATGTCGGGCCTCATGAACTCCGGCCAGGCGTGCGTCGGCCAGACCCGCATCCTCGCGCCGCGCTCGCGCTACGACGAGATCATCGAGGCGATGATCCAGTTCGCCGGGTTCATGCCCGTCGGCATGCCGGACGACCCGGCCGCCCAGCTCGGCCCGATCATCACCGAGAAGCAGCGCGACAAGATCCTCGGCTACATCGAGAAGGGCAAGGCCGAGGGCGCACGCGTCGTGCTCGGCGGCGGTGTCCCGGCCGGTCTGGAGAAGGGCTGGTTCGTCGAGCCGACCATCTTCGCCGACGTCGACAACTCGATGACGATCGCCCGCGAAGAGATCTTCGGCCCCGTCCTGTCGGTGATCCCCTACGACACCGTCGACGAGGCCATCAAGATCGCCAACGACTCGGACTACGGCCTGGCCGGTTCGGTGCACACCACCGACATCGAGAAGGGCCTCGAGATCGCCAAGCAGATCCGCACCGGCACGTACGCCATCAACTGGTACGCGTTCGATCCGGGTTCGCCGTTCGGTGGCTACAAGAACTCCGGCATCGGCCGCGAGAGCGGACCGGAGGGCCTCGAGGCGTACTGCGAGCTCAAGTCCGTCCTGATGCCCCCCGGCTACACCGGGTAGGCATCACTGTTCCTCAGTCAGGCGCGGACCCGATCGTTTCGGGTCCGCGCCTGACGCGTTCGCCGGGCAGGCCGCGTTCCCCACGCCTAGCCTGAGGCGATGGCGACCTCTCCTCCGAGCCCGTCCGGCGAGAGCACCCTCACCGTCGTGGTGGCGTTCGTCGCGAATGCGCTGATCGCGGTGGCGAAATCGGTGGCAGCGGTGCTCACCGGATCCGCGTCGATGGTCGCCGAGGCGACGCACTCGTGGGCCGACACCGGCAACGAGATCCTGCTGCTGGTGGCCGACCGTCGCGCCCGCAAGGACCCCGACCGTGAGCACCCGCTGGGCTTCGGCCGGGAGGCGTACATCTGGTCGCTGTTCGCGGCGCTCGGTCTGTTCGCGGTCGGCGCCGGCGTCTCGATCACCCACGGCATCCAGGAGCTGGTGCATCCCGCGCCGGCATCGGACTTCGGGGTCGCCTATGCGGTGCTGGGGATCGCGTTCGTACTCGAGGCCATCTCTTTCCGGCAGGCGTTCAAGCAGCTGCGAGGCGAGGCACACGACGCGCACCGCGAGGTCCTCGAACACGCCCTGCTGACGTCGGATCCGACGGTGCGCGCGGTGTTCGCCGAGGACGCGGCCGCACTGATCGGCCTGGTCATCGCTTTCGCCGGCGTGCTCGCCCACCAACTGACCGGATCGCCGATCCCCGACGCGATCGGGTCCATCGCCGTCGGCGTGCTGCTCGGCGTGATCGCGATCGTCCTGCTCGACCGCAACCGTCGATTCCTCGTCGGCGAACCCGGCACCCCGGAACTGCGTGTCCAGGCGGTCGCGAAACTGCTGAGCTACCCCGAGGTGGAGCGGGTGACGTACGTGCGGATGGAGTTCCTGGGACCGCACCAGGTGTACCTGGTGGCCAGCGTCGACCTGACCGGCGACTACGCCGAGTCCCGTGTCGCGCACACCCTGCGCGACCTCGAGAACCGGATCACCTCCGAGACCGCCGCCGTCCGGAAGGCCGTGCTCACGCTCTCGACGTCGGAGGAACCGAGCCTGTCGGTGTGATCGTCTGCCGCCTGTCCGCGACGCGAGGCGAGTAGAACTGAAGGGGCGTCGGCCGATACGGACCCGGAAACACCCCGGAAAACCCCCGGAGCACCCATGGACCCTCCCGCCAGTTCGGCCCCCCGGGAGGCCGGTGCGAGCGGAACGTTCGAGCCGGTCCTGCCCGAGAGGCTCAGCTACCGCATCAAGTGCCGGCTCCTGGGGCCGCCACTGACCACCGCGCGACTGCACCAGGAGCGGCTGTCCAAGACCACCGCGCTCGGGGTGCTCTCGCCCGACTGCATCTCGTCGTCCGCGTACGGCCCGGAGCAGGTGCTCATCGAGTTGCTGCCGTTCGCGGCGCTGGCCGCGTTCACACTGCTGCTGCCGATCACCGGCGTCGTCCTCGTCATCCTGATCCTGCTGACGCTCTCGTACCGGCAGGTGGTGATGCTCTACACCCACGCCGGAGGCTCGTACGTCGTCGCGCGGGACAACTTCGGCCCCAAGACCGCGCAGGTCGCGGCGGTCGCACTGCTCATCGACTACGTGGTGACGGTCGCTGTGCAGTCGGCCGCCGGGACCGTCGCGGTGGTGTCGGCGGTCCCCGCGCTGGGACCGTACAGCCTCGAGATCACCGTCGGTGCGGTGCTGCTCCTCGCGTACGGCAACCTGCGCGGCCTCAAGGAGGCGGGACGCGCGTTCGCCTTCCCGATGTACTTCTTCGCGGTGTCGATCGGGATCGTCATCGTCGTCGGGGTGATCCAGGCCCTCACCGGCAATCTGGACCGGATCGATCCCACCACGCTCGACGGCACCGTCGAGATCGCCCACGGCGAAGGGTTGGTGATGGGGGCGACGGTGCTGGTGATCCTGCGGGCCTTCGCGAACGGCGGCACGTCACTGACCGGGTTGGAGGCGATCAGCAACGGTGTCAGCGCCTTCCAGAAACCGGAGGGTCCCAACGCTCGACGCGCGTTGGTGATCATGGCGTCGATCCTCGCGTTCCTCGTCGCCGGCGTCGCCCTGCTCGCCTATCTCACGCACGCCACCCCGTACGCCGCCGGGTACCCGTCGGTGATCAGCCAGGAGGCGCGGATCGTCTTCGGCTCGGGCACGCTCGGCAATGTCCTGTTCGTCGTCGTGCAGACGGCGACCGCGCTGATCCTGTTCACCGGCGCGAACACCAGCTTCAACGGCTTCCCGTTCCTGGCCAGCTTCGTCGCCGACGACGCCTTCCTGCCGCGCCAGTTGCGGCGCCGCGGGCACCGCCTGGTGTTCTCCAACGCGATCATCGTGCTCACCGCCGTCGCCGTCGTCCTGTTGATCGTGACCGACGCCAAGGTCAACGCGCTCGTCCCGTTCTATGCGATCGGCGTGTTCACCGGGTTCACGATGGCGGGCCTCGGCATGGCCCGGCACCACCAGAAGACCCGCGGTCCGCACTGGCGGCGAGGGTTCGCGATCAACCTCGCCGCGGGCATCACGTCGATGATCGTTGTCGCGATCTTCGCGATCGCGAAGTTCACCGAGGGCGCGTGGGTCGTGGTGATCGTGTTCCCGATCCTGGTGCTGCTGCTGATCCGGCTCAACCGCGAGTACCGCGACGAGGCCGCCGAACTCCGCGAACTCGGCGACGCCGAGGCCGACACGGAGGCCGTGTACTCGCACCACATCGTCATCGTCCTGGTCGACGCCCTCGACCTCGCCACGATCGAAGCACTGCGTTACGGGCGCAGCCTGCGGCCCAGCGAACTGCGCGCCGTGCACTTCGTCCTCGACAGCGCACACGCCGCGCATCTGAAACGACAGTGGGAGAACAGCGATCTCGTGGTACCCCTCGAACTCGTCGAATGCCCGGACCGTCGCCTCAACCACGGTGTCCTCGAGATGATCGCCCGCGCCACCGCGCCCCGCACCGAGATCAGTGTGCTGCTGCCACGCCGGATCTACGGCTCGCCCCTCGGCCGCGTCCTCCACGACCACACCGCCGACCGCATCGCCAAAGCCATCAGCGACGTCCCCCACGCCGTCGCGATCATCGTCCCGTTCGACGCGTCCAGCCGCGCCGGCGTCCTCCGGTCCCCGCCGCCTCCGCCCCCGAACAGCTGAAGGGTCCCTTCACTCGCTGTCAGCGAACGAAGGGACCCTTCAGGATTCGTGAAACCGGGCAGAACTAGCTAGCGCCGCCTGCGGCTCCGGCGAGCGACCCGAGCAGCGGGAGCAGGTTCGCGCTGCCGACCCCGGCCTCGAGTGCCGTGCTACCGAATGCCATTGCCGGAGAAAGGCTCCCGAGGCCGCCCGGCACGATCACGGGCACCATCGACACGCCGACGTCGCTCGGGTTCAGGATCGAATTCCACCCGCCGCAGGTACCCAGATAGATATAGACACCGTTGTCGACCTGGACGGTCTTGGTATCGGTGTTCGGTCCGGGGCTGAGCAGGTTGTTGCTCGCGGAGGGTCCCACGCGCAGACCGGGCGACAACATGATCTCGACGAGCTTGCCGAAATCCTTGTTGTTGTACGCGACGAATGCCTCGAGGCCCTTCGCACCGTCGAGCAGTGCCGAGGTGCAGCTGGTTTCACTGAACGCACCCGACGCCTTCTTCGGGTTCGTCAGCGTGAGTTCGAGGTTCTTGCCGCCGAAGTCGCCCTGCTCGACCCTCAACGTAGGACCGTCGTACCGTTCGGCGGCCGCCGCCGTACCGGTCCCGGTCAGTGCGAGACCGGCAACCATGGCCGTCGACGCAACCACTCCCACAGCAGCCTTCTTCATCCCGCGAAGCTTCACGTTTCCTCCAGTTCACGATGTGACGCCAACCGAACTCGCTTCGGTCCGAGACCGAACAAGATCAGCGCACTGATCGTCCCACGCCACGATCACCGAACCACATCGCGCCGCGTCGGGACCCCGAAAGAGCTGAAGGGGCCCGTCACGCCCGCCCAGCGCATGACGGGCCCCTTCAGCTGATCACCGGGAGCCGGGATGCCGCAGGAACCGCGTCAGGTAGCGCACGATGCGCGTCACCGGGACCGGCCGAGGCCACGAATCCGCGCGGAAGTAGGCATCTGATCCGCCGTCGACGAAAATGACACTCCCACAGAGGAAGTCCGCGGCGTCCGAGAGCATGAACACAACCCAGTCCCCGAGTTGCCCCGCATCGCCGAAGCCGCCGACCGGCACGGGGAAGCGTCGGACCGTCTTCGCCTCCGCCGGTGTCGCGAGTTGCTTCTCGAGCAACGGGGTCATGATCGCACCCGGGGCGAGGACGTTGAGCCGGATCCCGGCTCCGGCCCACCCCGCGCCCGTCGCGTGCCGGCGAACCCACCGGGTGACAGCGATTTTCGATCCGGCGTAGAGGATCGGTGCGGAGCCCTTCCCGAACCAGCGCACCGACCGCACCGCTCCGTCCACATCACCGGACAGGAAGGCGTTGACCGTACGTCGCGGCACCGCGGGCGTCACTGTCGTCGAATTGCTTCCGAACACAACCACTTTGGCATCGCCCGACGCAGCCAGGGCAGCGCGCCACCCGTCGAGCAGTTCGACGACACCCAGATAGTTCACGGCACCGATCAGGGGCAGCCGGTCGGCGCCGGGCGCCGGGCCCACTCCCGCGGCGAGCACCGCACCGTCGAGCCTGCCTCCGGACCGCGACAACACTTCCCGCACAGCGCGACTACGCCCCGCGACGGTCGACAGATCGGCGACCACCTCGGCCCCGGCGAGATCGACACCGATCACGGTGTGCCCCGCGGCCGTCAGCCTGTCCACCACCGCACGCCCCATGCCCGACGCCGAACCGCTGACCGCATAGACGCCCACGGACGCCCTCCCCACCCGACGGCTCACCGGTACCGAGGACCGTCCTCGGCGGGGCCGTCGCCAAGATCGACACGGTACGCGGACGCCCGGGAAAGCTGAAGGGTCCCTTCAGTCGCTGTCAGCGCATGAAGGGACCCTTCAGCTGGGTAGCCGAGCTCAGATGTACATGGCCGGATCGATGTACGACGTCGGATCGACCAGTTGCTCGTGGCTCTTGCGCTGCCGCACCGATGCCGGGATGCCCGTCGCGATGGCGTCGGCGGGGACGTCGCGGGTCACGACGGCGTTGGCGCCGATCGCGCTGTCGTCACCGATCACCACCGGGCCCAGTACCTTCGCGCCGGCGCCGATGGTGACGCGGTTGCCGATCGTGGGGTGCCGCTTGGTCTTCGCGAGCGAGCGCCCACCGAGCGTGACGCCGTGGTAGATCATCACGTCGTCGCCGATCTCGGTGGTCTCGCCGATCACGACACCCATGCCGTGGTCGATGAAGAACCGCCGCCCGATGGTGGCGCCCGGGTGGATCTCCACGCCCGTGAGGAACCTGGTGAACTGGGCCAGCATCCGGGCCGGGCCGCGCAGTGCGGGCTTGGCCCACATGCGATGCGCCACCCGGTGCGACCAGATGGCGTGCAGGCCCGAGTACACGACGGCGTTCTCGGCGTTGCTGCGCGCGGCCGGATCCTGGCCCCTTGCTGCCTGGAGATCCTCCCGGATCGTGCGCAGGACACTCACAATGCTCAGCCTCGGATGTGCTCGAAGAGCGGGGTGGAGATGTAGCGCTCACCGAAGTCCGGCACGACGACGACGATGGTCTTGCCGGCGTTCTCGGGACGCTTGGCCAGCTCGAGCGCGGCCCACACGTTGGCGCCCGACGAGATGCCGCCGAGGATGCCCTCGTCGGTGCCGAGGCTGCGGGCGACGCGGACGGCGTCGTCGAACTCGACGTCGATGATCTCGTCGTAGATCTCCCGATCGAGGACCTCGGGCACGAAGTTCGCGCCGATGCCCTGGATCTTGTGCGGACCGGGCTGGCCGCCGTTGAGGATCGGCGAGTCGGCCGGCTCGACGCCGACGATCGTGACCTCGGGCTTGTACTTGCGCAGCGTGCGGCCGGTGCCGGTCAGGGTGCCGCCGGTGCCGATCCCGGCAACGAAGATGTCGACGTCGCCGTCGGTGTCGGCCCAGATCTCCTCGCCGGTGGTGCGCGCGTGGATCTCGGGGTTGGCGGCGTTCGCGAACTGCCGTGCCAGGACGGCGTTCTCGGTCTGCGCGACGAGCTCCTCGGCCTTCTTCACCGCGCCGGCCATGCCCTCGGCGCCGGGAGTGAGGACGATCTCGGCGCCGAACGCGCGCAGCATGACGCGACGCTCGGTCGACATCGTCTCCGGCATCGTCAGAACGACCTTGTAGCCGCGGGCCGCGCCGACCATCGCGAGCGCGATGCCGGTGTTGCCGGACGTGCCCTCGACGATGGTGCCGCCGGGCTTCAGCTCACCGGATGCCTCCGCGGCGTCGATGATCGCGACACCGATGCGATCCTTGACGCTGCTGGCCGGGTTGTAGAACTCGAGCTTCGCGACCACCTGGGCGCCGAGGCCCTCGGTGAGACGGTTCAGGCGCACCAGTGGGGTGCGTCCGACGAGCTCGGTGACGTTGTTGTAGATCCCCATGCCGGATCCTCCTCGTGGCCACGTCGGCAGCCTGGTCGGTGTCGGTTGCTGTCAGGTTGGTTCATTGCACCATCCTGCCGTGAACGGAACTCCACCGGGTCCGCACAGGTACGAACGTATACGCACGTCGACACTATCCGGTGCGGCATCCTTCCACCATCACCCCCTGAAACGCCGAATGTCACATCGGTTCAGTCGAACTGAACCGATGTGACATTCGGTCGAAGCGGGGAGATCAGCCCAGGCGCTGCTTCAGGGCCTCGAACTCGTCGCGGACGCCCGACGGAACCTTCTCGCCGAGGAACTCGAGCCACTCCTCGATGAGCGGGATCTCGGCCTTCCACTCGTCGACGTTCACCGTCAGGGCCTCGTCGACATCCGCGGCCTCGACGTCCAGGCCGTCGAGCGTGAGGTCGGCGGCGGTCGGGACGTAGCCGATCGGGGTGCTGACGGCGTCGGCCTTGTGCTCGATGCGGTCGATGATCCACTTCAGCACGCGGGAGTTCTCGCCGAAACCGGGCCACAGGAAGCGGCCGTCGTCGCCACGACGGAACCAGTTCACGTAGAAGATCTTGGGGAGCTTCTCCGAGTCGGCGTTCTTGCCGAGGTTGATCCAGTGGTTCAGGTAGTCGCCGGCGTTGTAGCCGAGGAACGGCAGCATCGCCATCGGGTCGCGGCGCACGGCGCCGACCTTGCCCTCGGCGGCCGCGGTCTGCTCGGACGACAGCGTCGCGCCGAGGAAGGTGCCGTGCTGCCAGTCGAAGGACTCGCTGACCAGCGGAACCGTGGTCTTACGACGTCCGCCGAACAGGATCGCCGAGATCGGCACACCCTGCGGGTCGTCCCACTCGGGAGCCAGGATCGGGCACTGCGACATCGGGGTGCAGTAACGCGAGTTCGGATGGGCAGCGTTGGTGCCGGACTCGGGGGTCCAGTCGTTGCCCTTCCAATCGATCAGGTGCTCGGGGGTGTCCTCGAGACCCTCCCACCACACGTCACCGTCGTCGGTCAGGCCGACGTTGGTGTACAGGGTGTTGCCCGCCTCGACCGTCTTCATGGCGTTGGGGTTGGAGCCGTGGTTGGTGCCCGGCGCGACGCCGAAGAAACCGAACTCCGGGTTGACGGCGTACAGGCGGCCGTCCTCACCGAAGCGCATCCACGCGATGTCGTCACCGAGGGTCTCGGCACGCCAGCCCGGGATGGTCGGCTGGATCATCGCGAGGTTGGTCTTGCCACATGCCGACGGGAACGCGGCGGCGACGTAGTAGGCCTTGTCCTCGGGCGAGATCAGCTTGAGGATCAGCATGTGCTCGGCCAGCCAGCCCTCGTCGTGCGCCATCGCGGAGGCGATGCGCAGCGAGTAGCACTTCTTGCCCAGCAGTGCGTTGCCGCCGTAGCCGGAGCCGTAGCTCCAGATCTCGCGGTCCTCGGGGAAGTGGGTGATGTACTTGGTGTCGTTGCACGGCCACGGGACGTCTGCCTGACCCTCGGCGAGCGGTGCGCCCACGGAGTGCAGTGCCTTCACGAACGGGCGGTCGGTGCCCATCTTCTCGAGCGCGGCCTTGCCCATGCGGGTCATGATGCGCATCGAGACGACGACGTACTCGGAGTCGGTGATCTCGACGCCCAGCTTCGGGTCGTCGGCGCCGAGGGGGCCCATGCAGAACGGCACCACGTACATGGTGCGACCGCGCATGCTGCCGCGGTACAGGTCCGTCATCAGGGCCCGCATCTCGGTCGGGTCCATCCAGTTGTTGGTCGGGCCGGCATCGATCTGCTCCTTCGAGCAGATGTACGTGCGGGACTCGACGCGCGCAACGTCGGACGGGTCGGAGTTGCCGAGGAACGAGTTCGGCTTCTTCTCCTCGTTGAGACGGGTGAACGTCCCGGCCTCGACGAGCTGATCGGTCAGGCGCTCCCACTCCTCGTCGGAGCCGTCCGCGAAGACGACCCGGTCGGGCTGGGTCAGCTCGGCAACCTCTTGCACCCAGGCGAGCAGCTCGCTGTGCTCAGTGGGGGGCGTGCCGTCAGTTCCGTTCAGACCGGGGATGGTCGCTGAGGTCATCAAACTCTCCTGGGGTGGGGCCGGGAACCGATCCAACCACGTCAGCCCCGCACATGACGGGGCTGAGAGGTAAGCCGAACCGATTTCCCCCTCTCGGCGGGGTGCAGCCCGCCCACTCCGCCGCTGCTCACGTACGTCACCGTGGACAACGAACGAAGGACACGGGTGCCGGGTGTCCTAGCTATAGAGGTTAACGCCGCGCGTCCAGCTTGGGGGAACCGGGTGTCGTCGGTTCGGTCACAGGAACGATTCAGACGCCGACGGGATCCGGCCGTGGCGACGGGCCTGCGTGTTCGCTACCCGCCGAGGGTCCCTTCGTCGGTGCGTTCCCACCGCTCACCGCCGTCCGCGTCCCGATGGAATTCCCAGGACGAGTAGTCGCCGTGGCCGCCGACGATGGTCAGGTGGTCGGCGTCGCCGTCACCGTCCAGATCGGTCGCGACGATCATCGCGTCGTCGACTTCGAAGGTCTGGGTGTCGAGGATGCCGTCACCGTCGATGTCGTGCGCGAGCCCCGTCAGGTGCACCACACCCGAGTCGGCCCCGAACGAGTCCGGATCGACGTCCGGCTGGATTCCCGTCACATCGTCGGTGCTGATCATGATGCCTCCCACTGGTCGTGCCACTACAACTGTGGCTACGACGTTGGACGCACCGCGACCCCACCCGGTTCCACCGCGTTCGTCGGCGCCCCGAGTGCGTCGAGCACCCGGAGGAGGGCGGCATGGTCCCGCTCGCACGACGCGAGCCGGCCGCTGCGTTCCGTCGCGAGGCGTCGCACCTCGACGTCGAGGGCCGCCAACTCCTCGTCGGTGGCGACGGTGGCGGCGCGACTGTCCGCGACGATGCGGGCACCCACCGCGGCCTCGGTCTCGAGGATCCGGCCCAGCACCCGCTGTTCCAGCTCGGACCGCAGCTGCGCGGTGGTGTCCGACGCCCACTGCCGCAGGTGCGCCCGGTCCGCGACCAGGCGCCGGGACCGGGCGAGCCACCAGGCCGCGGCGCCACCGAGTGCGAGGGCGAGAGGGATGGTCGCGATGTCGAGCGCCGGCACCATCGAGATCGGCGCCACCGCGAGACGTCCGAGGCCCACGCCCGCCGATGCGCCGACGACGACCATCATCCCGTCCTCGACACCGCGGTGACGCGGCTCCGGTCCCGGCGGCGGGGTCGCCGGCCGACCCGCGACCGGCGGCGCGACGTCGGGCACCCCGGCCCGCCGGATCAGCTCGCCGAGGTGCCGCTCGACGGCGGCGTCGAACTCGGCGGTGGCCGCATCGACCAGGTCCCCCATCCGAGTCGGGAAGGCCGCCAGTTCGCGGCGTCCCGCGCGGTCGATCTCCGTCCGGGCCGCCGCCGACACCGCCCGGACACGCCCGCCGGCTTCGTGCAGCAGGTCGACGCGGGCGCGCTGGATGTCGGCCCGTAGCCGGCCGAGCCGCTCGGCCCGTCCCCCGTCCCGCTCCCTCGCTAGCCGGCTCCGGCGCGCACGCAGCGCGGAGGCGGCCTCATCACTGCCGTCGCGCAGGGCCCGCGCGGTGGCGACGATCTGTCGGCACGTCCGTTCCACCAGCGAGACCGCTCCGCGGCGCGCGTTGCGGCGGGCGGTGGTCTCCGGGTCCTCGGCGAGCGCCGCACGTACCGCCGCGGCCGACCGGTCCGGCGACGACAGGATCCGGACGTCGGCGAAGCGGGCCGAGTGCGCCCGCAGCAGCGCCTCGTCCCGCTCCCGGACCGTCTCCCGGTCCGGATGATCACCGGCGCCGCTCGATACGAAGACGACATGTTCGACGTCGTGAGCGGTCGCGTCGAGCGCGGCGAGTTCGTCCCGCCCCAGGACGGACGCCACGTCGAGCACCATCACCACGACGGCGGCGCCGTCCGGCGCGTCGATCACAGGCGCGAACGGCGCGAGGGCCTCGAGGACCGGTCCCGGGTCGATTCCCCGCACCGCGACCACGTGTACGCACCGGGCCCTGCCCCGTGCACCGTCCAGCGCACCGCGCAGATCCTCCGGGTTCCACCGCTCGACTATCCGCTGCGCGTCGGGCGGGATCCCGTCGATCCGGGTCACGGGTGCCCCGCCGGGGACCGCACGGCGTCGCGGACGCGGGCGCGACGGGCAGCCGATTCGGCCCGTCGTCGATTCGCGGGGCCGTCGGGCAGCGCTGCGGTGGCCCGGGCCGCCGCGTACACCGCCTCGTCGCCGCGCAGGTACTGCTCGACCGCATCCCGGTGCGGACCGCGGGCCGCGGCCTCCGCGAGCGCGTGCAGCAGGGTCAGGGTCCGCGCGGCCTGCGCGCCGCGGACCGTGTCGGCGACGGTGGCCACGACGTCGTCGACGCCGACGGAGGTGGTGGATGTGGCGGAGGTGTTCGGGCCGGCGACCATCGGCACGGTCCGCACCCCGGTCTCCGCGGCGCACTCGATCGCCGTACGCACCGCCACCGCCCAGGATCCGAGCGTGTCGGCCTTGCCGAGGACCGCGACGGTGACATCGCGGGGTGCGCGCCGCAGCGCCTCGACGTCGGGCGTGCGTGGAGCACCGGCCAGCACGTAGACGACGACGTCGCCGTCGAACGCGGGATCCACCGATCCGGGGGCGTCGACGGCTGTCGACTCCCCTACGTCCGTGAACCCGGCGCCCTCGAGCAGTCGGACTGTCGTGGTGCGTCCGGAACCGGCACGGCCGACGACCTGGATCCGGATCGGCTTCCGGTACTCGTCCAGCGCACGCAGCGGTGCGCCGCCGACAGCTGCGGCGAACCGGTCCAGTTGCGCCGGTTTCGGCATTCTCGGGGCTCTGTTCCCCACGACGGCTTCGTTCCCCACCGTTACCTCCCCCACCCGACCCGCTCACCCGTCCGGTCTCTGCGCCGCCGAGAATACCGACAACTACCAGCGGGAACGCCTGGATTTCGGGGTATCCCCGCCACCGAACCAGACCAAAGTGTCCATATTATCTGCCGACCGAGTCGGCCCGTGGTCGTGGACATACGTGACAATGGTCGGGTGAACGACGCCGATCAGGACGCACCCGAGATCCCGCACGACGACATCGACACCTCTGGCGCGGACTCCGCCGCCGACGAGACGACCGGTGAGTCGCGGGGGTCGCGCCTGTACCCGCGGGTGACGAGCTTCCGGTCCCGGCGCGGTTCGCTGACGGACCCGCAGCAGGGCGCGTGGGACCGGATGTGGCCGAAGATCGGCGCCGAGGTGGGCGACGAACTGCTCGACACCACGGCGTGGTTCGACCGCGAGGCCCCGCTGATCATCGAGATCGGTTCGGGAACGGGCACCGCAACGGCCGCGATGGCCAAGGCCGAGCCGCACGTGAACCTGATTGCGGTCGAGGTGTACCGGCCGGGTCTGGCGCAGTTGCTCCAGACGGTCGAGCGTGAGGACATCCCGAATGTCCGGGTGCTGCGCGGCGATGCCGTCGAGGTGCTCGAGAACATGGTCGCGCCCGAGTCCCTGACCGGCGTCCGTGTCTTCTTCCCGGACCCGTGGCCCAAGGCCCGCCACCACAAGCGCCGACTGCTGCAGGCGCCCACGTTCGCGCTGATCGCGAGCCGGTTGAAGCCGGGTGGCGTGCTGCACGTCGCGACGGATCACGCCGAGTACGCGGAAGCGATCGCGGAGGCCGGAAACGCGGAGCCGTTGCTCACCGAACTCGACTGGGAGTCGCCGATGACCCACGAGAGACCGGTCACGAAGTTCGAGGACAAGGCACACAAGGTCGGAAGCGCCATCACCGAACTCATCTGGGGGAAGATCAAGTCATGAGTCTCAGCACGCCGGACACGGCCACCAACTCCCCCGAGGGCAACGGTCGCGAGGTCCGTAACAAGCGGGTACTGCTCGTCTGGGACGCCCCCAATCTCGACATGGGCCTGGGCGCAATCCTCGGCGGTCGACCGACCGCCGCGTACCGGCCGCGGTTCGACGCGCTGGGCCGCTGGCTGCTGTCCCGTACGGCCGAGCTTTCCGCCACCGAAACGGCCGCACTCGAGCCCGAGGCAACGGTCTTCACGAACATCGCCCCTGGTAGCGCGGATGTTGTCCGCCCCTGGGTGGAGGCCTTGCGTAATGTGGGTTTCGCGGTGTTCGCCAAGCCCAAGGTGGAGGAGGACAGCGACGTCGATGCCGACATGCTCCACCACATCGAGCTCCGCCGTGGTGAGGGTCTGGCCGGTGTCATGGTCGCCTCCGCCGACGGACAGGCTTTCCGTGAGCCGTTGGAGGACATCGCAGCAACCGGCGTGCCGGTGCAGGTTCTCGGGTTCCGCGAGCACGCCAGCTGGGCGGTCTCGTCCGACATCCTGGACTTCGTCGATCTCGAGGACATTCCCGGCGTCTTCCGTGAGCCGCTGCCACGGGTGAGCCTGGAGTCCCTGCCCGACGAGGGCGCCTGGTTGCAGCCGTTCCGCCCGCTTTCCGCCCTGCTCGTCGGGCGCTGAGGAGTCCATACGTGTTTGCTCGCTGGGGAGATCTGGTCTACCGAGCCCGATTCACCGTCATCGCAGTGATGGTGGCCGGACTGTTGGCGCTGGGCGCCTACGGTTCCGGTCTCGGTGACCACCTCAGTCAGAGCGGATGGGACGACCCCGGCTCCGAGTCCGTCGCCGCGGCGAAGCTCGCGGACGGGACGTTCGGCCGGGACACCAACGGTGACGTCGTCGCGATGTACACCGCCCCCGATGGCAAGACGGTCGACGACCCGGAGTTCAGCGCGAAGGTCTCGGCCAGCCTGCAGGGCCTGCTGGAGCAACATCCCGACCAGGTGGCGAAGTTCAACGGCAGCTATTTCGCACTGCCGAACACGCCACGGCTCCCGGCGCTGGCGACAGAGGACCGCAGTCACGCGATCGCCAGCATCGCGCTGAAGGGCGACAACGACACCGCGATCACCAACAACTTCCGTGAGATCAAGGACTCGTTCGCCATCGACGGCGTCGAGGTCCAGCTCGCCGGCATGCAGCCGGTCGCGAGCGCGATCAACGACACGATGGCCAACGACATCAAACGCATGGAGATCCTCGCGATCCCGGCGGTCGCGGTGTTGTTGTTCTTCGTGTTCGGCGGCGTGGTCGCGGCGGCGCTGCCGCTGATCGTCGGCGGCCTGACGATCATCAGCGCCAACGGCATCGTGCGACTGATCACGCACTTCACCGAGGTCAACGCATTCGTCGCATCGGTCGTCTCGTTGATCGGCCTGGGTCTGGCGATCGACTACGGCCTGTTCATCGTCAGCCGGTTCCGTGAGGAACTCGGCGACGGCCGCAACACCCGCGACGCCGTGCGCCGCACCGTCATGACCGCGGGCCGCACCGTGCTGTTCTCCGCCACGATGATCGCGGTCAGCATCGGCGGCCTGATCCTGTTCCCGCAGGGCTTCCTCAAATCCGTCGCCTACGGCGCGATCGCGACGGTGCTGTTGGCGGCGTTCACCTCGGTCACGGTGCTGCCGGCGATCCTGAGCATCCTGGGCCGGCGGATCGACAAATTCGGTCTCAAACGGTTCGGCCAGATCAAATCGACCGAGGAGATCGAGTCCAGCATCTGGGGCCGTCTCACGCGCTGGGTGATGCGCAATCCGCTCAAGGTCACGATCCCCATCGTGGTCGGTCTACTGCTGCTGATCATCCCGCTGACCGGCATCAAGTTCGGCGGCATCAACGAGAACTACCTGCCGACGAACAACCCGACGCGCGTCGCGCAGGAGCAGTTCGACGAACTGTTCCCCGGCAACCGCACCGAACCGGTGAAACTGGTGATCACCGGCGCCGAAGGCGCGGAAGTCGGCCAGATCCTCAAGACCGCCAGCGGCGCGCCCGGCCTGGTCGAGAAGTTCTCGATCACCGGACCGGCGAAGGACGGCGTCCAGGTCCTCAAGGCCGGCCTGGTCGACCGCAACGACTCCGCGGAGACCATCGACTACCTGCGGGCCATGCCGATCCCGGACGGCGTGCAGGTCCTCGTCGGGGGCACCCCGGCGATCGAGCAGGACAGCATCAGCGCACTGCTCGGCAACCTGCCTCTGATGATCGTCACGGTCCTGACCATCACGACGCTGCTGATGTTCCTGGCATTCGGATCGCTCGTGCTGCCCATCAAGGCGGTGCTGATGAGCGCGCTCGGTCTCGGCGCGACCCTCGGCATCCTCACCTGGATCTTCATCGACGGCCACGGCTCGAGCCTGCTGGGCTTCACACCCGGCCCGATCACATCACCCGTCCTGGTGCTGATCGTCGCGATCATCTACGGCCTGTCCATCGACTACGAGGTGTTCCTGCTCTCCCGCATGGTCGAGGCCAGATCGCAGGGCGCGAGCACCACCGAAGCAATCCGCATCGGCACCGCCCACACCGGCCGGATCATCACCGCGGCCGCGCTGATCCTCATCGTCGTCACCGGCGCATTCGGCTTCTCCGAACTGGTGATGATGAAGTACATCGCCTACGGCATGATCTCCGCGCTCGTCATCGATGCGACGCTGATCCGCATGTTCCTGGTGCCGGCAGTGATGAAGATGCTCGGCGACGACTGCTGGTGGGCACCGGCGTGGATGAAGCGCATCCAGGAGAGGATCGGGCTCGGCGAGCCGATCCTCGACGACGAACGTCTCCCGGGCGACGTGCCCGAGTTGACGGCGACGGATGCACCGGCCGCTCGGCCGAACCCCGAGCAGGTTCACGCGATGGTCCCGGCCGCGTCGACTCGTGACGCCGACCCCCTCACGCAGCCGATCCCCCGGATCGCGACGGCCCCCCGGGCCCGTGCGGCAACGCCACGTCGCGGTTCCGCACGACCCGAGCAGCCGCAGAATCCGACCACGCCGGCGACCACCGATCCGGCCGCCGCCCCTGCCCCTGCCTCTGCCTCTGCCTCTGCCCCGAAGCCGGAGAGCCGTCGTCCGCGCCCGTCCACCTCCGACGACGACGGAGAGGTCGCGTGGCTGGCCGCGCTGCGAGCACCGAACACGGCTGCCATGCCGGTCGTGACGCCCGCTGCCGATCCCGAACCCGCATCATCCACCCCGGAGCCCGAGCCCCGGCAGGCTCCCCAGCCCCAGCCCCAGCCTCGGCACGGCGCGGACGACGAGGTGTCCGACACCGACACCGGGCGTCATCGTCGCGGTGACGGGGTCGCGGTGAGCGTCAGCGAACTCCTCGCCCGCCACCGCGACGACGACTGACCGTCAGCTGCCGAGCATCTTGCGCAACGTCGTGCCGTACGGGTGGCGTGCGGTGATCGACCCGAACCGCACCCGGCCGCGGACCACTAGGTGCAGCGGCCCGTAGGGCGGACCGGTCCGGACCTTGTTCGACACCGAACCCGCGACGGCGTCGACGTCGTTGAGGTCGACTGTCGCCTCGGTCGGAACGACCAGCGTGATCGACCCGCAGTAGTCGTCGACCGTCAGATGCACCACCTGGGTCTGCATGACGGCTTCGGTGAAGTCGAGGGTCGAGGTGCCCATCCGGGAGTCGAGGAACATGTTCGGGGGAACGTGCCAGCGACCCTTGCGGGTGATCGTCGACATGCGGCTGCGGATGACGAGGGGCTGCTGCGCCGAGTGTCCGGCGATCTGCCCGGCCGGCGGACCCGCGACCGGGACCGGCGCGGGCGGAGAACCCGGCGCCACGGGTGCCGGTGCCGTCCCGGGGTGCTGACCGGCGAGGTATGTCGGGTCGATCTGCATTCCCGGCAGATCGGCCAGCACCGCGTTGAGTTCGCCCCGGGTCTTCGCCGCGAGCGCGGTGTCCATCCGTTCGGTGAACTCGCCGAGCGAGAGCATTCCCTGCCCCACCGCACGTTGCAGCAACTCACCGACGTGTTCGCGTTCCGCGTCCGACACCCGCAGATCTCTTGCCTCCATTCCGGCAAGGATAGTTCTCAGTCGCGTGGCGTGGCGGGGCGACCGACGTCTCCGTCGTCCGGTTCGTCCGGTTCGGCCGGGAACAACGGCACCGAGGGGTCGGTATCGGCGAGGGACGCGTACGCCTCCTCCTGGTCCTCGGCGCACAGTGAGCGGACCGCCGTGTTCAGGAACGCGACGATCGGGACGGCCAGCAGACCGCCGACGATGCCGGCGAGCACGATGCCGGTGGTGATCGCGAGGACCACGGCCAGCGGATGCAGGCGGACCGCCCGGCCCAGCAGCAGCGGCTGCAGCACGTGCCCCTCGAGCTGCATGATGCCGATGATGATGCCGAGCACGATCAGCGCGGTGAGCAGGCCCTTGGTCACCAGCGCGACCAGGACCGCCAGGAAGCCGGTGACGAAGGCGCCGACGATCGGGATGAACGCGCCGATGAAGACGAGGGAGGCGAGCGGCAGGGCCAGCGGCACGCCGAGGATCGCGAGTCCGGCGCCGATACCGATCGCGTCGGCCGCGGCGACGGCGACAGTCGCCCGGGTGTAGCCGACCAGGGAGTTGAACCCCTGCCGTCCGGCGAGGCGGACGCGTCCGCGCTGGCTGTTGGGGACCAGTCGGGTGACGAACTCCCACACCTGGTCGCCGCCGTACAGGAAGAAGATGAGCGTGAACAGGGTGAGGAACGCACCGGCGAAGATCTCCCCGACGACGGTCGCGGTGGTGAGCGCGCCGCTGGTCAGCGCTTCCTGGTTGGACTGGATGGCCTTGACGACGTTGTCGCCGGCGTGCCGGATCTGGTCCTCGCTGAAGTGCAGCGGCCCCTCGGTGAGCCACTCCTGGACCGTGGTGACGCTGGCGGTGAACTGGTCACTCAGGCCGGGCAGGCCCTCGACGAACTGTTCCACGACAAACGCGAGGATCGCGCCGACGACGCCCATCGTGCCGACGACCGCGATGATCACGGCCGCGGATCGGGGCACGCCGCGGCGGTGCATCCTGTCGACGGCCGGCACCAACAGCGCCGACGCGAGCAGGGCGATCGCGACCGGGATGACGACCGTCTCGAGCTTCGAGACGACGAACCCAAGCGCGAGCAGGCCGGCGAACAGCACCAGCAGACGCCACGTCCATGCGGCACCCACCCGGACGAGCGGATGGACCGAGTCCGACGCCGGCCGTGCCGGGCCGGTCCCCGGGGCCGCGGACACCGCCGATTCCGCCGGTGCGGCGGCCTCTTCCGGCTCCTTGTCGCTCACCGCGCGAGCGTATCGGGAGGACGACCGTCGGTGGCGGCGAAACGACCGTCCGGCGCGGCAACCGTGTGCGCTGCAGGGTCGCGAAGTATGTCCCGCTAAATTATGAGGTCGTGTGGGCTTCGTACCGAGCAGTGGCGCTGACGATTCGTAGTCGTTGGCCTCTCTACATGCTCTCGATGCTCGGGGCGAACCTGATCGGCGCGGTGTTGGTGTTCGCGTTCGTCCGTTACGGCATCCCGATTCCGGAGTCTGCCGCCATCATCAACGACCACGTCCGGAACTTCGCGGTCTTCAGCATGTACCTGGTGTTCGCGGGTGCCGTCAGTCTGACGGCCGCGGCGATGATGCTGCGTTCGGTGATCCGCTGGCAGTTGCGGGGTGGCCCGCCGACGCGGAGCGAGCAGATGGCCGCGCTGCACGCGCCGCTGCGCCAGGCCATCGTGCACCTGGTGTTGTGGTTTCTGGGCGGCGTGATCTTCGTGTTCCTGACGGTCGAGGAGATGCCGCAGCTCTCCATCGCGGTGGTGGTCACGGTCTGCATGGCCGCGACGACGACGTTCGGCTTCACGTACATGCTCGGCGAGCGGATCCTGCGTCCCGTCGCGGCGCAGGCGCTCAGCGAGGGGCAGTTCGACCGGACGATGGCGCCCGGCGTCGGCACCCGGCTGGCAATGACGTGGGGGCTGGGCACGCTGATGCCGGTCATCGGCATCATCCTGCTGTGCGTCACCCAGCTCACGACCGATCTGAACTTCTCGCCGGGCGCGCTGGCGTGGGCGATCCTGCTGCTGTCGATCATGGCGATCGGGCAGGCGTTCGCGTTGTCGATGCTCACCGCCAGCCAGATCTCGGACCCGATCCGGCAGCTGCGCCGCGCGATCGAGCGGGTGCAGCGCGGCGAGACGGACGTGCGGGTGGAGGTGTTCGACGGCTCCGAGATCGGCCGCCTGCAGGTTGGCTTCAACCGGATGATGCGCGAGTCCGACGAGCGGAAGCTGCTGCGCGAGCTGTTCGGACAGCACGTCGGCGAGGACGTCGCCCGGCGTGCGCTGCAGTTCGGCACCGAGCTGGGCGGCGAGACCCGCTTCGTCGCGGTCCTGTTCGTCGACATGGTCGGTTCCACCGGTGCGGCGGCCGAGCGTCCGCCGGGCGAGGTCGTGGAGCTGCTCAACGAGTTCTTCCGGGTCATCGTGGACGTCGTGGACCGGCACAACGGTTTCGTCAACAAGTTCATGGGTGACGCGGCGCTGGCGATCTTCGGCGCCCCGCTGGACCGGCCGGACGCGCCGACCGCGGCGCTCGCGGCGGCACGCGAGCTACGGTTCGCGCTCAACGAGATCACCGGCCTCGACATCGGCATCGGGGTGTCGGCGGGCCTCGCGGTCGCCGGCAACATCGGCGCCGCGGAGCGGTTCGAGTACACGGTGATCGGCGACCCGGTGAACGAGGCGGCCCGTCTCACCGAGCTGGCGAAGCTGCGGCCGAGCCGGGTCCTCGCCTCGACCAGCGCCCTGTACTTCGCCGACGACGAGGAGCAGGCGCACTGGGAGCTGGGTGATCAGGTGCAGTTGCGCGGCCGTCGCCGCAACACACATCTGGCGTGGCCGGTGCTGTATCCGGAGTGATGTGAGCAAGCATGGTTACGCTGGGCTCGTGGCACAGCCGGAGCCCGACCCCCGAGGTGGCGACACGAGTCGGCCGCGCGGTCGTTTCTGGTGGGTCAAGTGGGTGGCCGGCGTCCTACTGCTGGCACTGCTGATCGGCGAGGGCATCTACCTGTGGCCGCGGCTGCACGAGTCGTGGCAGGCGCTGTCGGAGATCCATTGGGGCTGGCTGGCGCTGTGCATCGTCGCGCAGGCGGTGTCGCTCAGCGGCTACGGCCGAGTGCAGAAGCAACTGCTGCATGCCGGCGGCGTGGCGGTGAGCCAGCGCAAGTCCGTCGCGGTGATCTACGGGTCGACGGCTATGGCGTTGACGCTGCCCGCGGGGCAGGTCTTCTCCACGGCGTTCACCTACAAGGAGACCCGACGGTGGGGCGCCAGCCCGGTGGTGGCGTCGTGGCAGCTCGCGATCTCGGGCGTGATCGCCGCTGCGGGGCTCGCGCTCATCGGGGTGTCGGGTGCGCTGCTGGTCGGCGGGTCGGTGAGTCCGTTCACGCTCATCTTCTCGGTGGCCGGGCTGGTCGCGCTGCTGTACGCGGGCCGGTACGTCTCGGCGCATCCCGATTCGATCGGGGCTGCGGCGCGGTGGGTGCTGGTCAGGGTGAACCGACTCCGCGGCAAGCCTGCGGACACGGGCATGGACGCGGTGCGGACCACGATCGAGCAGCTCGACTCGGTCCAGCTGGGTAAGCGTGATGCGGCACTGACGTTGAGCTGGTCGGCGATCCATCGCATCGCGGACGTCGTGTGCCTGGGCGCGGCGTGCTTCGCGATCGGCGCCGAGCCGCTGCTCCCGGGGCTGCTGATCGCGTTCGCGGCGGGCAAGGCGGTCGCGACGATTCCGGGCGCGCCGGGCGGCCTGGTCTACGTAGATGCGACGCTGATCGCGACCCTCACCACCGCCGCGAGCATCAGCGCGTCGCAGGCAGTGGCGGCCGCGTTCGTCTACCGGGGCGTGAGCTTCATCCTCGTCGCGATCGTCGGCTGGATCGTCTTCCTGTTCCTCTTCCGGGATCGGCAGCACGAGGATTCCGGGTTCGACGCCGAACTCGAACAGCGCGACACTACGGCGTTGCCGGAGCGCGGTATCGCCACGGATCCGACGTCGTCGATTCGCGAACCGCACGTCGAGACGCCTCGGTCGCGGCCGCCCGGCGAGTGACCTCGGCCGTCAGCCGAGATCGGCGGCCATCGCCTCGAGGTGCGCGCGGCTGACCCGGACGGCCTCCTCGACGTCACCTGCCGCGATGGCGTCGACGAGAGCGAGGTGTTCGTCGGCGTTCGGCTCGGCGTGCCGATCCCGCAGCCCCAGCAGCCCGATCATGTCGACCAGCGCCTCGGCCAGACGCGGCGTGAACGTCTCGAACAGCTCCGTCAGCACCGGGTTGTGTGCGGCCACGACCACGGCGCGGTGGACCTCGATGTCGGCGTCGACGAACTCCCGGTCGGGTGCGTCGGCAGCGGCCGCACGCAGGTCCAGGGCCCGGCGCATCACCACGATGTCGGCGGCGGTGGCGCGCGAGGCCGCGAGCCGGGCGGCCTCCACCTCGATCGCGGTGCGCACCTCGACGACGGCGGCGATCGCCTCGGTCCGCACCACCGCCTCCCAGCCGTCGGCCTCGGGTTCGAGACGTTCGACGAACACCCCTGAGCCCTGCTTCGGCCGCAGCATCCCCTGCCCGGCGAGCATCCGAAGTGCCTCGCGGACCGTGGACCGTCCGATGCCGAGTTCGGCCGCCAGCGTGGTCTCGCCGGGCAGCTTCGTGCCGATCGCCCACTCCCCCGCCTGCAGCCGGCGTCGTAGCTGGTCAGCTGCCTGATCGGCGAGCAGGCTTCGGCTCAGTGGGGCAGCCAATCAAACTCCTCAGGTTGTCAGACAAGTTGTTCTGGTCTAGCTTAGCCTGCATGACTGATCGCGGACTGCTCCTCGGCTGCCGCGGCGGGGTCTGACCGGACCGGCACCCCGCCGCGGGGTTCCGTCGCGCCGGTCGACCGATTCGATCCGCACAGGAGTCCCGCCATGAACTGGAATCGCCAGCGCCCGTCGTCCATGCCCAGCCACCGCTACCGCCCGTACACCGAGCGGGTCCCGGTGCCGCTCACCGAACGTCACTGGCCCACCGCCCGCACCACCGTCGCGCCGCTCTGGGTGCCGGTCGACCTGCGCGACGGCAACCAGGCCCTCGCCGAACCGATGGATCCGGCCCGCAAGCGACGCTTCTTCGACCTCATGGTCGCCATGGGCTACAAGGAGATCGAGGTCGGCTACCCGTCGGCGAGCCAGACCGACTTCGACTTCGTCCGCGATCTGGCCGAGCAGTCCCTGGTGCCCGACGATGTCACGATCGTCGTGTTCACCGCGGCCCGAACGGATCTGATCGAGCGCACCTTCGAGTCGGTGCGCGGACTGCCGAACGTCGTGCTGCACATGTACACCGCGACGGCCCCCACGTGGCGCGACGTCGTACTGAGCCACGACCGGGACGCGCTGCACCGCTTGATCTTCGACGCCGCCCAGGACGTGGCCCGCTGCGGCGAGAACCAGCCGGGAGTGCGGTACGAGTTCTCGCCGGAGGTGTTCAACCTGACCGAACCCGACTACGTGCTGCAGGTGTGCGACAGCCTCACCGAGCTGTGGGATGCTTCGCCGGATCGCCCCGTGATTCACAATCTGCCTGCGACGGTGGAGATCTCGACACCCAACGTGTACGCCGACCAGATCGAGTACATGCACCGGAACCTGGCGCGGCGCGACTCGGTGATCCTGTCGGTGCACCCGCACAACGACCGGGGCACCGGGGTGGCGTGCGCGGAACTGGCCGTGCTGGCCGGCGCGCAACGCGTGGAGGGCTGCCTGTTCGGCAACGGCGAGCGCACCGGCAACGTCGATCTGGTGACGCTCGCCCTGAACCTGCACGCGCAGGGCGTCGATCCGATGATCGACTTCTCCGACATCGATGCCGTGAAGCGAACGGTGGAGTACTGCAACCGGATCGACGTGCACGAGCGGCACCCGTACGGCGGCGACCTGGTGTACACCGCGTTCTCGGGCACCCACCAGGACGCGATCAAGAAGGGGTTCGCGCACCACTACGCGGCGGCCGAGGCGGCCGAGATCGACCCGGGCCAAGCGCCGTGGGACGTGCCGTATCTGCCGATCGATCCACGCGACGTGGGACGCGACTACGAGGCGGTGATCCGCGTGAACAGCCAGTCGGGCAAGGGCGGGATCGCGTACCTGCTGCAGACGGGATACGGCATCGACCTGCCGCGACCGCTGCAGATCGACTTCGCGAAGCGCGTCCAGCGGGCCACCGACGACAGCGGTGCAGAGATCACCGCGGAGCAGCTGTGGGAACTGCTGCACACCGAGTACGGCTTCGGAGGGAAGCTCGGCCAGTGGTCGATCGAGCACCACGAGGGCGGCGACCACCTGCGGGTGCGGGCCGAATTCGACGGGTCCACCGTGACCGGCGAGGCCTCGGGCAGTGGGCCGGTCGAGGCGCTCACCCGAATCCTGGCCGCGCACGGCCGCACCGTGGAGGTGCTCTCGCTCGGGCAGGAGTCGGTGGGTTCGGGCAGCGACAGCCGAGCCGTCACCTTCGCCCAGTGCAGCAACGGCGACGGGACGACGCGCTGGGGTGTCGGCTTCGACCAGTCGGTGACGGCGTCCGCGCTGCGTGCCGTGCTGGCGGCAGCTACCGGCACGAACACTCCGCGACCGAGGTGACCGTGTGCCCGAGGCCCCGGACGCGACTGTGACCGGCCTCACGTCCACTTGCGGAATGCGTGAACCGCTGCCACCGTTGTAACCACAGTCTTTGAAGTTTCAACTACTTGCATTCGGGAGCACACATGACCACCGCCATCGCCCTGCCCAACCTGTCCGCCGGCACCTGGGCCATCGACCAGACCCACTCGACCGTCGGATTCATGGTCCGCCACTTGGTGGTCAGCAAGGTCCGTGGCACGTTCAACGACTTCAGCGGTTCCATCACGGTCGCCGAGGACGGCACCCCGTCCGTGCAGGCCGAGATCCAGGTCGCATCCATCGACACCAACAACGAGCAGCGCGACGGCCACATCAAGTCGGCCGACTTCTTCGACGTCGAGCAGTTCCCGACCGCGAAGTTCGTCTCCACCGCCGTTCGCCCGGCCGGCTCGAACTTCGTCGTCGAGGGCGAGTTCACGCTCCACGGTGTCACCAAGCCCGTCGAGCTGGCGCTCGAGTTCCTCGGTGTCAACCCGGGCATGGGCAACGGTCCGGTCGCCGGATTCGAGGCCTCGACCACGATCAACCGCAAGGACTTCGGCATCAGCATCGAGATGCCGCTCGAGGGTGGCGGCGCCGTCGTCGGCGACAAGATCGCCATCAACCTCGAGATCGAGGCCGGCCTCCAGGCCTGATCTCCCCCATACGACGCACCCGCTGCGGCCACCTCCCCCGGTCGCAGCGGGTGCGTTTTCCATGCGGTTCAGCGGACATGGGCGGCGTCATGAGGCAGAGTTCGGACCGATGAGTTTTCCACCGTCGGCCGGTCTACCCGAGTGAACCGCCGATCGCCGTGTGCACTGGGGTGCCACGTCGCTCGACCACGAAAGGACCTCCATGACAGTGACAACCGAGACCATGCGCCCGTTCGAGACCATCATCGGACGGTGGAAGACCTCGGGCACCGTGCTCGACGAGGACGGGAAGGCTGTCTCGAGGATCGACGGCACCGACGAGTACGAATGGATGCCCGGCGGGAGATGGATCGTCCATCGTGTGGACGTGATGATGGGCGACGACCACGTGCATGCGCTGGAGCTCATCGGCGAGCACGACGCGGTGACCGACACGTACGCCATGCGTGCGTTCGACGGCTCCGGCGCGTACGGCACGATGACCGCGCACCTGAACGCGGACGGGTCCTGGACGTTCCGTGGGGACGGGATGCGCAGCACCCTGTGGCCGTCCACGGACCGATCGTCCATGACGGCGCGGTGGGAACGGCAGGACGACTCCGGCAGCTGGATCCGATGGATGGACATGCGTTTCGTCGCGACGACATAGCGGTTCGCCGGAGTTCAGTCGCCCGGTATCCCGAACCAGCGCAGCAGGTGGTCGGCGAGGTCCCGCTGCTCGTCACCGACCCACGCCACGTGCCCGTCCGGCCGCAGCAGCACGGCGGGCACGTCCAGTTCTGCGTCGACGTCGACGACGTGGTCGACCCGATCGGCCCAGCCCGCCACCGAAAGGCGGCCGGTCCGGTCGAGCAACAGGCCGCGTCCGCCGTGCATCAGCTCGTAGAGCCGACCCTGCGCCATCGGCACGTCCCGCAGCCTCCGGCCGACCAGTTCGTGTCCGTCGCCGAGGTCGTAGCGGACGCCGATCGCGGTGATCTTCTCGATCAGGTACCGGTTCACCTCGTCGAACTCGATCAGCTCCGCGACCAGCCGCCGGACCGCCCGGGCGCCGGGCTCGAGAGACAGCAGTTCCATCTGCGCGCGGGTGTTGTCGAGCACCGCGGCGGCCACCGGATGCCGTTCGTCGTGGTAGCTGTCGAGCAGCCCCTCCGGCGCCCAGCCGTCCACCTCGGCGGCCAGTTTCCAGCCGAGGTCGAACGCGTCCTGGATGCCGAGGTTGAGTCCCTGCCCGCCGGTCGGCGGGTGGATGTGGGCCGCGTCGCCGGCGAGCAGCGCCCGGCCGCTCCGGTAGCGCTCGGCCAGGCGTGTGGCGTCGCCGAATCGGGAGAGCCAACGCGGTGAGTGCACGCCGAAGTCGGTTCCGGCAATGGTGTGCAACTGCCCTCGGAAGTCTTCGAGCGTCGGCGCGGCATCGCGGTCGTCGGCGACGCCGGCGGCGGGAACGATGACTCGGTACAGCCCGTCCTCGAGTGGCATGAAGCCGAATCGCTTGTGGGTCTTGCGAATCTCGGCCACCGCGGCGGTCAGCGTCTCGGGCGGCACGGACACCGCCATCTCCCCCAGCAGCGTCTCGACCCTGCTGGGCTCTCCGGGGAAGCCGACGCCGAGCAGTCTGCGCACCGTGCTGCGGCCGCCGTCGCAGCCGACGACATACCGTGAGCGCAGGCGTGTCCCGTCGGCCAGTTCGACGGTCACGCCGTCGTCGTCCTGACCGAGTCCGACCAGTTCGCAGCCGCGTCGGATCTCGGCGCCGAGCTCCGACGCCCGTTCGGCCAGGATGCGATCGGTGACGGGCTGCGGAATGCCGAGGACGTAGGAGTGGGCGGTGTCCAGATCGCCGGGCCACTTGTCGCTCAGTCCCGCGAAGAACCCGCCGACGGTGAACTGCTTGCCGTGTGCGAGAAACCGCTCCAGCAGACCGCGCTGGTCCATGATTTCGATACTGCGCACGTGCAGACCGAGCGCCCGGACGAATGCGGCCGGCTCCGGCTGCTTCTCCACCACGAGCGTGTGCACGCCGTGCAGTCGCAACTCTGCGGCGAGCATCAGACCGGTCGGCCCGGCCCCGGCAATGATCACGTCGAACATGTTTCCCCCTCCGCCGTTTACGTTTCCGGCGGACGATTCTGCGACACGACCGGGGTCTTGCCACAAGGCCCCCACTGCGTTATACGTTGAAAGTGGAGAGGATTCGATATCGATCCCGTTCCCGACTTCCCGTGTGACCTACGACCCGAGGCCTGACGTCGGCAGGCCCACCGAACCGGTTGCGGGCGGCTGCGGCAGCAGGGTCAGGTCCCCGGTCGCGGCGACCTCGACCGGTTCCTGGCTGACGCTCTCCGATCCGTTCTCGATGTGTCCCATCCATCGGCGTCGGTAGGACGGGTCCTCGGCGATCGTGAGGGCGGCGTCGTACCACCCCCGTCGTGACGTGACGGTCCAGGAGCGTTCCGCACCCGCCGCGAGCACGACGGAGGTGCCGTCGAACGTTGCCGTGACACCGGCGGGGCCGGAGTTGGCCGCGGTCACCCGCAGTGTTCGCCCGGAGGCGTCGACCGACGTGACCACCTGCACCGCCGCGCCGGGTCCGCCCAACGATCCGCCGAACTCACGGCGGAAACCGTTGGGGCCCAGGATTGTCAGGTCGTAGCGCTCTCCCGGGACCGGGACGGTGTCGGCGCGGTCGCCGAGCACGTCGTAGTGCCGGGGCAGCTCGAACTCGCCCGCGTACGGGTACAGCGCCAGATGCGCACTCTCGGCACCCGTGTTGCGCATCCGAACCGACACCTCCCGCGATCCGGCGTCGAACACGGCGTCAGCGTCGGGCTGATACGGCAGCGCGCGAGCGGGGCGGGTTCCACTCTCCTGCAGAGGCATTCGCTGCTTCTCCGGCGGTGCCGGCTTCCAGCGCGGGGTGAGCGGCGGCGCGGGCGGCGGTGGGGTCAGCGGCGGCCGGACCCGCGGGTTGTCGAAGTCGAACGCCGACGTCAGGTCGCCCGCGACGGTACGCCGCCACCCGCCGATCTCCGGCTGCGTGAACCCGAAGCGCCGTTCCAGGAACTGGGTGACCGACGTGTGGTCGAACACCTGCGAACACACGTACCCGCCGACCGTCCACGGCGAGATCACCGTCATCGGCACCCGCGGCCCGAGGCCCAGTGGCTTGTCGCCCACGTACTCGTCGGCGACGTCCCGCGGGGGCAGCGGCGGAGGCACGTGGTCGTAGTAGCCGTCGTTCTCGTCGAAGTTGAGCAGGACCACCGTCCTCGCCCAGGTGTCGGGGTCGGAGGCGATCGCATCGAGCACCTTGTAGACCAGCGTGGCACTCGCGGCCGGCGACGACCCCATGGGATGTTCGGAGTCGACGGTCGACGGCACCAGGTACGACACCTGCGGCAGTGTGCCGGCCTCGACGTCGGCGCGGAACACGTCGGCGAGGGTGCCGGGCCGCTCGCGGCGCAGCGCCCGCTCGTACAGTCGGCGGTCCGATGCGTCGAGTCGCGCCACCCCCTCGTCGAGGCACCCCGACAGCAGGTTCTGCACGTCCGTCGGCAGCAGCGGTAACGCGACGTACAGCGCGGCGAGCGTCGGGAACTGGTAGGGCACCAGCACGGGATGCCCGAGCAGCGCGTGCACGATCCGTTTGAACCGCACGAAGTACTCGAGGTTGTTGTCGGTGAAGTTGTCCCACTCCTGATACGTCCGCCAGCTCACCCCTGCCGTCTCGAGCCGTTCCGGCACCGTCGTCCACGTGTAGCCGCCGTGCCACGGCATGTACGAGTCGTTGGTGACCGCGCGGGAACCGTCGGCCTCGAATCCGGTGTAGCCACTGATCCAGTAGTTGCGGTTGGGCGCGGTCGAGGTGGGCACCGAGCAGTGGTAGGCGTCGCACACCGTGAAGGACTCGGCGAGCTCGAACTGGAACGGGATGTCGAGCCGGTCGTAGTGCGCCATCGTCGCGGCGGTCTTGGCGGGGATCCAGCCGTCGTGCCAGCCGCCCGCGACGGCGGCCTGCCCACCGGCCCACTCGTGGTCGAGCGCGTCCACGTTCTGGGTGTCCATCCGCTGCGCGTCCGCGGCGTCCCGGATCGGATACGGCACCACCACGGAGTCCCGGTCGGGCTGCTCGTACACGGTCCGTCCCGTCCGCAGTGTCAGCGCGTTGGGGTCGCCGAAGCCACGAACGCCCCGAAGGGTGCCGAAGTAGTGGTCGAAGGCGCGGTTCTCCTGCATCAGCAGCACCACGTGTTCGATCGACTCCAGCCCACCCGGTGGAACCGGCGAGGCGAGGGCAGCCTGCAGCGACGGCGGCAGGAGCGATCCCACCGCGGCAGCGCCGACGGCGCCCGCGCCCAGTCTCACGAACCGGCGACGGGACATCTCGAACGTCACAGAACCTCCTGAGCAGGCGAATCGGACGCGGTTGGGCGGAGGCTATCGAAGCCGTGTGCGGTTCGGAGCCGAATCGACTGGTTCCGCGACGCGTTCGCGATGAGTTCGCGATGAGTTTCGGGCGGAGGTCCGGTCTGTAGGGCAAAGGCTCCGCGCATCCGGCGCGGGACGTCCCGACGAACGGAGCTCGCCATGACCGCCGCAGTCCCCCACACCCGCACCGCCCCCGCCGCCACCGTGTCGTCGCGGGCCCGCGTCGTCGGGCTCGTCGTCACTGCTCTGGTGGTGGCATTTCTGCTGTTCGACGCCGGCATCCACCTCGCGAACATCGAGCCGGTCCGCGATTCGATGGCGGAGTACGGCTTCCCCGACTACGCGCCCTACGTGATGGGCGTGGTGATGCTCGTGTGCCTGGCGCTGTATCTGGTACCGGTCACGTCGATTCTCGGCGCCGTGCTGCTCACCGGATATCTCGGTGGGGCGGTTGCGTGCAACATCCTCACCGAGCAGCCGCTGCTGTCGACGATCCTGTCCCCGGTGTACGTCGGAATCTTCGTGTGGGGCGGGCTGTACCTGCGTGATGCGCGGGTCCGCGCGATCATGCCGCTCGTCCGCGGCTGATTCCTCAGGGTCCGGCATGACGGATCTCGCGTCGGCATAGGCTGGTCGTCGTGAAGAAGTTGGTCTCCGCCGCCGTAGTCGACATCGTGCTGGTCCTCGGGTTCGCCGCGGCGGGCCGCAGCAGTCACGAGGAAGCCGTTCTCAGCGGGTTGCTCACCACGGCGTGGCCGTTCCTGGCCGGTCTGGCCGCCGGATGGCTGATCACGTTCCTGCTCTACCGCGACAAGTTCGACGCGACTCTGGCGTTCCCCACCGGCGTCATCGTGTGGGTGTCGACGCTGGTGCTCGGCATGCTGCTGCGCGTGGTCAGCGATCAGGGCACCGCGTTCTCGTTCATCCTCGTCGCCGCGTCGTTCCTGGCGCTGTTCCTCATCGGCTGGCGAGCGATCTACCAAACAGTCAGGCGACGTCGCAGCCAGGCTGACTCCGAGGCTGCGTGACGCACGGATGAATCAGAGGCCCCGATGAGTTCGAAGGTCGAACCGCATTCCGGAAGAACCGAATCCGATCACGGGTTCTTCGGACAACCGTTCGCGTTGGCCAACCTTTTCGGCGTGGAGATGTGGGAACGCTTCTCCTTCTACGGCATGCAGGGCATCCTGCTGTACTACCTGTACTACGCGGCGGACCAGGGCGGGCTGGGCCTCGACGAAGGCGCCGCGACGAGCATCGTCGGCGCCTACGGCGGCACCGTCTATCTGTCGACGATCGTCGGCGCGTGGATCGCGGACCGACTACTGGGGTCGGAGCGGACGCTCTTCTACAGCGCGTGCCTGATCATGTCGGGCCACATCAGCCTGGCGCTCATCCCGGGACTCGCCGGGGTCGGTGTCGGGCTCGTACTGATCGCGTTCGGCAGCGGCGGGCTCAAAGCGAACGCCACTTCTCTCGTCGGCGATCTGTACGCCCCGGACGACGAGCGCCGGGATGCGGGGTTCTCGATCTTCTACATGGGCATCAACCTGGGTGGGCTGGTCGGCCCGCTGCTGACCGGCTGGGCGCAGAAGAACTGGGGGTTCCATGTCGGCTTCGCGCTCGCCGCGGTGGGCATGGCGCTCGGCCTGATCCAGTACACGTTGGGGCGCAAGCACCTGCACGGGATCGGCGCCAGCGCACCCAATCCCCTGCCCGCGGCCGACCGCCCGCGGGTGATGGTGCTGAGCATCGTGGCCGTCGTCGTCGTCGCGATCCTGTCGGTGACGGGCGTGATCAAGACCGGCAACCTGTCGGAGATCGTCGTCGCACTCACGATCGTCGCGGCCGTCGCCTACTTCGCCGTGATCCTCACGAGCAGTCGGATCACCGGCACCGAACGCAGCCGGGTGCTCGCGTTCATCCCGATGTTCATCGCCAGCGCAGCGTTCTGGTCGCTGTTCCAGCAGCAGTTCACAACGGTGGCGATCTACGCCGACAAGAGACTGGACCGCAACCTGTTCGGTTGGGAGTTCCCGCCCACCTGGGTGCAGTCGATCAACCCGGTGTTCATCATCGTCTTTGCCGGGGTGTTCGCCGCGGCGTGGACCAAACTCGGCTCCAGGCAGCCGTCGTCGCCGATCAAGTTCGCGCTCGGCACCGGCATCATGGGCGTCGCGTTCCTGTGCTTCATCCCGATGTCCGGCGGAGGCCCCAACAGCGCACCGCTACTCGGCCTCGCCGGCATCCTGCTGCTGTTCACCTTCGCCGAACTGCTGCTGTCCCCCGTCGGACTGTCCCTGTCCACCAAGCTGGCCCCGGCGGTGTTCCACACTCAGATGGTGGCTCTGTTCTTCCTGTCGGTGGCCCTCGGTTCGAGTCTCGCCGGCACACTGTCGGGCTACTACGACGAGAGCAACGAGATCCCGTACTTCGCCACGGTGGGACTGGCGTCCATCGGCACCGGAGTCCTCCTGGCGATCCTGTCGCCCTGGATCCGAAAGCTGATGCGCGGCGTGCACTGACCGCGGCCGTCCGGCCTCAGCGGGTTCTGTGGGTTCGATTTCCACGCAGTACCATTCGACGCTCTCATCTCGACCTGGGTCGAATGTCTGCACCCGTTCCCACTGCGACACGGACCGGAATCTCAGCGGTCCGTACCGCAGACTGGCTCCGTCGTACCAGCCGGGCCGCGTAGGCGGCCGGTAGGACCGGACCAGGACTCCGATGCGGATGATGCGGCCTCGAACCCGCGAGTTCAGCCGGGTCGTCGCCCAGGCGTAACGGTCGAACAGCAGGGTCCCGGACAGCAGCGCCGCTGATCCCGCCCCGCCCCGGGCATCCGCCAACGCCGATCCCAGTGCCCCCAGGTCGAGGACACAATGTCGGTCGTCACTGTCCCCGACGACGACTGCCACGTCGGTGGAGAGGATCTCGCTGGGCAGCGGGCTGTCTTGGATCTCGGTGCCCGCGTCGAACCAGATCGCCGAACCCTCGATCGCGTCGCCGACACGGAGTCGGTCGTAGCCGGGTTCGAGATCGACGAGCATCCACAGGGTCCGACGTGCGTCGGTTGTCATCATCGCTCCCCGCGCACTGGGAGGATCCGACGGTCGAAGCCGTCGGGCGCGGGGTCACCTGCGCTCGACCATACACCCGGCGGACGTGCTTCGGAATCGTGTCAGCGGACGAGGAGATCGCGAACGTGCGCCGTCTCGTTCACCGAGGCGACCCGACGGGAACCGTTGCGGGAGACGAGTACGCGGCTGACCGACACGTAGTCGAGCGGAAAGGTCAGCGGCAACGCCAGTCCGAGAATCTGCTGCAGGACGATGTTGACGACACCGCCGTGCGCGACGATCACGACGGTGTCCTCGTGGCCGGACTGCGCGACGACGGCGTCGGTCGCCCCCAGCACGCGACGGCGGAAGGCGCCCTCGTCGACGAACTCGGGCAGCAGACCGCTTCGAATGCGCTCGTAGGCCTCCGGCATGTGCTCGCGGGCCTCGTGGATGGGGATGTAGTGGTCCTGATCGAAGTCGTACTCGGCCAGGCGCTGGTCGATCACGGGCGTCGATGCCCACTCCGCCGCGAGCGGTGCCGCCGTGTCGATGGCGCGCCGCTGCGGACTGACGACGATGCGGGCGACCTTGCAGTCCGCGAGCGCGTCCGGGAGGCGGCGCGCCTGGCGGCGGCCGTGTGCGGTCAGGCCGGGGTCGGCGCGCCCCTCGCCGGCGACGACGTGCTCGGGGAGCGCGTGCCGGACGAGGATCAACTGCACGACCGGCCCCCGGGATCGGTACAGATACTCACGCCTCGTACCCCGACGTACCCGCCCGGCTGAGGACCATCTTCGACAGCACCGCCCGGTCCGACAGTCGCAGTACCGCGTCGACCAGTTCGACGACGTCGTTCACCGTCAGCATCGTCTCGGCGGGGATGCGGTCCTTGGTCCACTCCGACATGTCGGTGTCGACGTAGGCCGGGGCGATCGCGGTCCCGGCGATCCCGTTGCCGGACTCCTCCAGGTTGAGGGTCTCGACGAGCGAGATCAGCGCGGCCTTGGTCGCGCCGTACACGGCGAGGTTCGCTTCCGCGTACACGCCCGTGATGGACGAGACCGCAACGACTTTCGCACCACGGCCCGGATTGTCGGCAGCACTCTTGCGCAGCAACGGCACCGACCGTTGCATCAGCGCGAACGGGGCCGCGAAGTTGACGGCGACGGTCTTGTCGAACCGCCGCATCGGAAAGTCGGCGACGGGCCCCGCGGTACCCACGCCGGCGTTGAGAACGAGTGCGCGCATCGTTCCGAACCGGTCCTCGTGGGCCGCGGCGATCGACGCGGCCGCATCGGGATCGGCCATGTCCGCGGCGACGGCCACGACGTCGGGCGCCCCCGCGGCCCGCAGGTCCGCGGCGACCGCGTCGAGGCGCGACCGGTCACGCGCGGTGACGGTGAGCGCGTAGCCCTGTCCCGCGAGACGGTGCGCGATGCCCAACCCGATGCCGCGGGACGCTCCGGTGATCAGTGCGCTGTTCGTCATCGATGTCCCTCTCCCAGGGCCGCGAGCCCGGCCGCGACCAGTGGCGGTACGGCCTCGTGCGCCTGTGCGAATCCTTCTCCTGTGGTGGCACCCTCGCGGTGACGGTGCGTGATGCCCTCGGCGATCACCGCGAGCTTGAAGTTCGCGAGCCCCAGATAGAACGACCAGTGGTCGACGGCCCGGCCGCTCGCGGTGGCGTACTTCTGTGCGATGTCGTCGATGGACGGCAGTCTCGCGCTCGTCCACGCGGCGGGCTCGCCGAGGATGACGTCCAGCGCGGGATGCCGGTAGACGCACATCTGGGCCAGGTCGGAGAGCGGGTCGCCGAGGGTCGACATCTCCCAGTCCACGACCGCCACCACCCGTCCGGGGTCGTCGGTGGCGACGAGGGTGTTGTCGATCCGGTAGTCGCCGTGCACGATCGCGGTCTGCGACGTGGCGGGGATCCCGTCCGCGAGCAGACCGTGCAACCGCTCCAGGTCCGGCAGTTCGCGCGTCTTGACCCGCTCCCACTGCCGCGCCCACAGTGCTACCTGACGGGTGAGGTACCCGTCGGGTCGACCGAAATTCTCGAGCCCCACCGCCCGATGGTCCACCTCGTGCAGCGCCGCCAGCACCCGCACCAGTTCGTCGGTGCACGAGGCGATCTCGGCGTCGGTCAGGGCGTCGAGGTCGTCGACGGTCCGGATCACCCGGCCGTCCACGAAACCGGTGACCGCGAAGGGTGCGCCCATCACCGACTCGTCCTCGCACAGCACGACGGTGGGTGCCACCGGCACCGGCGAGTCCTGCAGCGCGGCGCACACGCGGTACTCCCGCGCGACGTCGTGCGCCGACGGCGTCAGGCCCGCAGTCGGTGGACGTCGCAGCACCCACTGCGACGCGTCGTCGAACACACGGTAGGTGAGGTTCGACTTGCCGCCGGAGATCAGTTCGGCGGCAAGCTCACCGGCGGTGGGCACCCCGGAATCGACGAAGAACCGTTGCAGCGCATCCAGGTCCAGCCCGTCGAGTCGCGCGGCGGTCACGCTCGACCCTCTCCGCGGGCGGTGCGCTTCGCCTTGCCCACGACGCGCTTGGCCAGTGCCCAGCGGTGCACCTCGGACGGACCGTCGTAGACCCGGAACGGTCGCACCTCGCGGGACAGGCGGGCCAGCGGCAGGTCTCCGGACACTCCCATGCCGCCGCACATCTGGATCGAGCGGTCCACGATCCGGAAGATCGCCTCGGACCCGAAGGCCTTCGCGATCGAGGTCGAGTCCGACGCGGTCTCCCCGCGGTCGAGTTCCCAGCACGCGCGGACCAGCAGGGACCGCGTGGCGGCGATGTCGATCTCGTTGTCGGCGACCATCTTCTGGATCATCCCGAGATCGCCGAGCCGCGATCCGAAGCCCTCCCGCGTCGCCACGTACCCGACCGCGACGTCGTGCCCGCGGCGCGCCGCCCCCAGCCACCGCATCACGTGCGTCATGCGGGCGGGCCCGAGTCGGACCTGCGCGTAGGCGAAGCCCTCGTCGACGGCGCCCAGGACAGCCTCGTCGGGCACGAACAGGTCCTCGAAGAACACCTCGCAGTGGCCACCGATCATCGCGCGGTCGAGCGTGTCGATGTGCCGCCCCACTCGGATGCCCGGCGCGGAGGCGGGCGCGAGGAACATCGTCGCGCCGCCGCGGTCACCCGGCGTCCCGGAGGTACGGGCCATGATGATGAAGAAGCCGGCGCCGTCCGCGCCGGTGATGAACCACTTGTGGCCGTTGATCTTCCAACCGCCCGGGGCCTTCTCCGCGCGCGTCGTCAACGCGGCGGGGTCGGAGCCCGCACCGGGAGCGGGTTCGGTCATCGCGAACGCCGAGCGCACCTCACCGCGGGCGAGCGGCCCCAGGTACTGTTCCTTCTGCGCGGCGTCGGCGACGTGGGCGAGCAGGTGCACGTTGCCCTCGTCCGGAGCCCCGATGTTCAGGGCCGTCGGCCCGAACAGCGAGTACCCGGCCGCCTCGAACACCGGTGCGCGATCGCTCATGTCCAGCCCCAGGCCGCCGTACTCGACGGGCGCGTGCGGGGCGAGCAGCCCTCGCCCCTTCGCCTCGGCCTGGAGTTCGACCCGCAGCGTGTCGCCTCCCGCCGCGGCGACGTCGCCGCCGTGGGCGTCCTCGATCGGCAGGACCACGTCCCGCACGAAATCGGTGGTGCGCTCGACGAGCGCGTCCACCTCGGGCGAGTACGACAGATCAACAGCCACGCCACACCTCCGACTAGCGGCTACCACTTCCTACCGAGCGATCGCTCGGTCGGTCTGGAGTACCGTCGCACAGCGGCAACTTCCCGTCAAGCCCCGCGCCGAACGTCGTGCCGCGAACCAGACAAACCGGCCAGTCGCTACTGTGGTGGCAACCATCGACTAGGGGAGGACGATGTGACCACCAGCCCGGATCGCACACGAATCGAGTTTCCCGGCATCAGCTCGCGCGCCTGGGAGCACCCGGCAGACCGCGCGGCGCTCGTCACGCTCCGCACGCTGAAAGGGTTCGACACGATCCTGCGGACCGTGTCGGGGCTGCTGCGCGAGCGTCAGCACCGCCTGATGTACCTCGCGACCTCGATACGCGTCGACCAGCGCCAGTTCCCCGACCTCGACGATCTGTTGCGCGACTGCGTGCAGATCCTCGGGGCGGACGAGACCCCCGAACTGTTCGTCTTCCAGTCCCCCGCGGTCAACTCGTTCACGATCGGCATGGACAAGCCGTTCATCGTGGTGACCACCGGGCTGCTCGACGTCATGAACTACGAGGAACAGCGCTTCGTCATCGGCCACGAGCTGGGTCACGCACTGTCCGGGCACGCGGTGTACCGCACCATCCTGCTGCACCTGATGCGGCTGGCCGGCACCATCGGCTGGGTGCCGGTCGGCGGTTGGGCCCTGCGAGCGATCATCGCCGGGCTGATGGAGTGGCAGCGCAAGTCGGAGCTGTCGGGGGATCGGGCCGGCCTGCTGTGCAGCCAGGACGTGCACACCGCGTTGCGGGTCCAGATGAAGCTGGCCGGCGGTTCGCGGGTCAGCGAGATCGACCCCGACGCCTTCCTCGCGCAGGCCGCCGAGTACGACGCGAGCGGCGACCTGCGCGACGGTGTCCTCAAGCTGCTGAACATCGAACTGCTGTCCCACCCGTTCTCGGTGCTCCGGGCGGCCGAACTGAAGCGGTGGGTGGACGACGGCGAGTACGCGCAGGTTCTGCGCGGCGAGTACCCGCACCGATCGACGGACGACGATGCCCGGATCGGCGACGAGTTCCGCAATGCCGCCAAGACCTACAAGCAGAACTTCGACCAGTCCGACGACCCGCTGATCCGCGTCCTGCGCGACGTCGGCAGCGGGCTCGGCGAGGCCGTCGGCGCCGTCGGGCACGGCGTCGGCGAGGTCGCGGCCGACATCAAGGAACGATTCTCACACTGGCGCAGGAACTCCGGCGACTGAGGAACGCCGGCCGCGACGGTCACACCGCGCCGACCGCGCCCCGCGCGATCACGAGGTACCGCTCCACCACCTCGTCAGGGCTGAGTGAACCGTCGGGCCGGTACCAGCTGGCGACGGCGACACAGAGCGTCGCGACGGCGCGGCTCGCATCGCCGGGGTAGGGCGTGTGGAAGTCGCCGGCCTGCACCCCGGCCAGGACGATGGCGTCGAGCATGCGCTGCTGCTCGTCGCGCATCGCGATGTACTCCGCGCGACCCACCGGCTCCATGCTGCGCATCTCGGTGGAGGCGACGAACGCCTGCGCCCGCCGGAACATGTGGAAGCGCAACAGCGATTCGACGACGGCGTCGAACTGCTCACGCGGCAACGGTCCCGCCTGGGCGAGCGCCAGGCGGCTGCGGTCGAGCAGGTCCGCCATGATCACCTGCGTCAGCGCCACGAGCATCGACTGCTTGGACGGGTAGTGGTGGTACAGCCCGGGCACCGACAGTCCGGCCCGGGCGGCGATCTCACGAATCGACGATCCCTCATAGCCGCGCTCGGCGAACAGCTCCAGTGCCGCCGCGAGCGGGCCGGGCAGCGCCGCGTCCCCGTAGTGCCGCCACGATCCCGCTGCCACGTCCGATGTCATGCCCCCACCGTATTCACGACGGCATGCGGTGCGCGACTCCGCCTGCGTCGAAACCTCAAATATTCATTGGCCTTGCCAATTATTGGGTAGCGTGTGTAACTTCGGGTCAACCCACTTCCGACACCCCGAAGGAGATCGGCCGATGATCCAGGAACTGTCGTACATCGGAATCGCGTCACCGAGATCGGAGGACTGGCGCGCTTACGGCACCCGACAGCTCGGCGCGATGCTCGCCGACGACGGACCCGACGGCGCGGTCCGGCTTGCAGTGGACGACGTCAACTACCGCATCGCGGTCCACCACGGCGAGCAGGACGAATTCCTCTACGCCGGTTGGGGAATGGCGAACGAGACCGACCTGCGAGCCTTCGTCGAGAACCTCGAGACCCGCGGTGTCCACGTGCACACCGCTGACGCTGCCCTGCTGGCCGAGCGACAGGTCGCCGAGCTGTCGTGGTTCGAGGATCCGTGGGGGATCCGGCACGAGCTGTCATGGGGCAAGCTTGCGACCCCGCTGTCGTTCACCCCGGGACGCACCATGCGTGGGGGCTTCGTCACCGGCGATCAGGGCCTGGGACACGTCGTGTTCCAGGTACCGGATCTCGACGAGGCCAACCGGTTCTACGTCGATGTCCTCGGCTTCCGCCTGTCGGACCGCATCGCCACCGATCGATACACGGTGCGCTTCTACCACGTCAACGGCCGCCACCACTCGCTCGCGCTCGCGGAACTACCGGGGTATGTCGGGTTCAACCACCTCATGCTCGAGGTCGAGAACTTCGACGATCTCGGCGCCGCGATCGACCTGCTCGACGAGACGGGTACGGAGTTGGTGCAGACACTCGGCCGGCACACGAACGACCTCATGACGTCGATCTACATCAGTTCACCGTCGAGCCTGCAGATCGAGTACGGCCACGGCGGCCTCGTCGTCGACGACCTGAGTTGGACTGCCCGCACGTACGACCGACCGAGTTACTGGGGACATCGGCGGCCGGCGTCGAGCCGTTCCCGCGTCCCAGGCATCGTCCGCCCCGTCGACGAACCGGCCGGCGCGAACGCCGCGACTCCGTGAGCCCGGGAAGGCTCAGTCGCGGCAGCCGGAAGGCTCCTCCAGGCGCGAGATCCGTTCGACCGCATCACCGAGACGAGCACGGTGGCTCGGGGACAGTCCGCCGAACACCGTCTCCTCGACCTCGTCGAGTGCCCGATCGGCGTCGACCAATGTCGCACGCCCCCTGTCCGTGATCGAGACGATCTGCCGACGACGATCCTCGGGATCGCGCTCCCGGACAATGTCCTGCGACTTCTGCAGGCCGTCCAGGTACGCGACGATGTCCCCGGGGTCCAGAACCACCCGCGCAGCAAGTTCCTTCTGGTGGCACGGACCCAATTCGTTCAGGATGCTGAGAATCGCGTGCTGATTGGGCAGCAGGCCCACCTCGGACAGCTTGGCGACGTAGAACTGCCGCACTTTCAGTGCCGACTTCACGAACACGTATCCGAGCCTGTCCGCGAGCGGCGGCGTCTCGGAGCGGCGTGGGGAGGGCATGGGGCGAGTATAGAGAGCAGAGCGACCATCCCCATCGGCCCGTTTCATTCACTTCTCGATGGGCTTGGCCATTTCCCTCATGAGCAGGTCGGTCATCTTCAGCGCCCGATCGCCGCCGTCGGCGTCGGCGACGAACACCGCGAAGGCCAGGTCGCCGCGGGAGCCGAAGAACCACCGATCGCTGTCGTTGCCGGATGCCATCCCGATCAGGTCGGGGTACTGCTCGAGGAACGACGCCGGCCCGGTCTGGACGTTGTCACGCATCGCGTTCCGCAACTGGTCGCCGACATGCGCGGGCAGCGCATCCTCGGCGTTCTTCGCGGTGGCCTGCTGGCCCTCGACGATCATCGGCATCGGGGCGCTACCGCGGGCAACCGACGCTGCCATCATCGCGAGGCCGAAGGGACTGACCTGGGGCTCCGACCCGTTCCTCGACTTCATCACCTGGTCGACGCCCGACTGCGACGCGGTGAGCACCGCGGTCTCCGGGTCGAGGCCGGGCATCTCGTAGTTCAGGCCGATGCCGAGCTGCCGCCCGGCGCGCTCGAGGTCGTCCTCACTCACGTCCTTGGGGGCGACCCCTGCCTGCAGCGCGGCGGCCTGGCGGACCAGATCCACCGAGTTGCCGGCCGGGTACAGGCTCGAGAAGGCGATCGGCCCCTGCTCGATCGCCTGATTGTTCTGTGCGGCAACGACGACCGCACCGGTGGACGGCCGGATCGCGACGATCACGGAGGGCGTTCCGGCGCTGACGACGGCGTTCTCCGCCGCCAGCTGCAGCTGGGAGTCGAGGGTGGCCTTGATGTCGGGCCCGGGAGGACCCTGGTAGCCCACTTGCTGCTGCATCGCCCCGTCCGGCTCGACGACATTGACCGCCCAACCGGCGGTGGCGTCGCGGTTCGCCTGCCACACCGTCCGCAGCGGGTCGAGGAGCGGTGTCACGATCCGGCGGTCGGTGGTGATCAGCTTGGGCTGCTTGTCGACGATGACGCCCGGGATACCTTGCAGGTCACGTTCGAGATACTGGAAGTCCTGGTCGCGTAACAGCACCGCGACCACCTTCTCCCCAGGCTTCGCTGCGAGGTCCTTGCGCATCACGTCTGCGGTCACGAGCGGGGCAACCGGCTCGAGCGCCTTCGCCAACCGATCCGTCGTCGCGACGGGGTCGGGCATCGAGGACGGATCGAGCGTGATCGCGTTGATTGCCTGTTCCGCCATCAAGGGGTTACCTGCGCCGTCGAGCACGCGCGGCGGCGCGGCATCGGTGCGGTCGTACCGGAGCGTTCGCCCGTGCCCGAGCGCCGGCGCGAGCAGGGTCGGATCCCACGAGACCCGCCAGCCCACGGAGAGCTTCCGGACTCCGCCGTCGACGTAGTAACTCCAGTCCTTGCCCTCACCGAAGTTCCAGGCGGAATCGATGGTGAAGAAGCCGGAATCGCCGTTGAGTTCCATGAACTGCGCGAGGGTCCACTGGGATTCCTTCGCGTCGAGTCCGTCGAACATCTGCTGGATGGATTCCTCGGCCGCGTTCGGATAGGACGTCAACGACGCTGCGGCAGAGGCGTCCCGGTCGTTCAATGCCTGGACGAAACCGGTGACCACCGACTGCGCGCTCGCGTCGGACTTCTGTCCCACACAGGACACGAGCGCGACGGCCAGGACGGCAACGAGGCCGAGCGGCAGGGCGATCGCACAGCTACGCCGTAGGCGGGGCGAGGCTCGGAAACCCATGGCAACAATCCTCCCGTTTGTCACATGCGTAACAAGCACGGATCGCCTACGAAGAAGTCACGATTGCGCCACTGGCGCTCGGTGCCTATATCTCTCCGTGACCACGCGAGTCCGACTCGTGACCTACCCGACCCGGTGGACCTACCGCAGGAAACGACCGGCGGCATCCAGCGCGGGCCCCGAACTCTCCGCTCCCGCAACGAAAACCGCGAAAGCGAGGTCGTTGTCGATGCCCACGAACCATCCGTGTGAGCCTGTGCCATCACCGTACTCCGCCGTGCCGGTCTTGCCCTCGAGGTTCGGGAGATCGGCCAGAACCTTCGCGGTCCCGTCCGTGACCGTCTCCCTCATCATCGCCCGGAGGTCGTCGTCGACGGTCGTGGGTACCGGCGCGACGGTGCGGTCGGCGGTACCGGGCTGCCCGGCGATGAGCATCGGCGCCGGCGTGGAACCGTGGGCGATCGACGCAGCGACCAGCGCCATCCCGAACGGTGACGCCGTCACCCTCCCCTGGCCGATCGCCGACTCGACGCGCTCGGCCGGGGTGTCGGCGGAGGGCACCGTCCCGGTGACGGTGGTGAGCCCGGGCGTCGCGTAGTCCACTCCCAGACCGAACTGCAGTGCGGCCTGCTGCAGCGCATCCGGTGGCAGCGAGACGGCCAACCGCGCCATCGTCGTGTTGCACGAGTGCGCGAACGCCGAATGCAGTGGGACCGACCCCAGATCGAAGTTGTCGTCGTTGGGAATCTGCCGGCCCTCGACATTCTCGGTGCCCGGGCAGGGCAACACGGTGTCGGGCGTGACCGTCCCGGCCTGCAGCGCGGCCGACGTCGTCACGGTCTTGAACGTGGAGCCGGGCGGGTACAGCCCGGTGAGTGCGATCGCTCCCTGCGCGTCGGCCGCGCCGTTCTGGGCGACCGCGAGCACCGCCCCGGTGGAGGGCCGCAGTGCCACGATCGCGGCCGGTTGCGGCACGCCCGCGAGCGCGTCCTCGGCCGCGGTCTGCAACGCCAGGTCCAGTGTCGTGTCGATCGTCGGTGCCGGTGTCGCATCCTGGCCCGCAAGCCGACGCGCCGACCCGTCGGGGCCGACCATCTGCACCGCCCACCCGGCCGAGGCGTCCTGGCCCTCCTGCCACACGTTCGCGAGATCGGCGAACACCGGCGACGCGAGCGCCCGGTCGACGGTGAGCAGGCGCGTCTGCTGGACCAGGTCCACGCCCGGGATCGCGGACAGTCGCTCCCGGATGGGGGCAATGTCGGATTCCCGCAACGTGATTACGGTGGTCGACTCACCGTCGGCCTTCGCGAGGTCGCCGCGCAGCGATTCCGCGCTGATCGTCGGCACGATCGGTGTGAGCAACGGCGCCACCGCCGTCGGGTCGGCCGTCGGCTGCAGATTCACGAGGGTGACCACCTGCTCGGTCATGATCGGCCGGCCGTCGGTGGCCCGAATCTCCGGCGGCTTGCCGGTGGTCGGGGTGAAGTGGACGGCCGAATCGGCCCCCAGGTCCGGGACGAGCAGCGCGGGAGACCACGAGAGTTTCTGTTGCCCATTCACATTCACGAGCGTTCCGCTGGTGGAGTAGGTCCAGTCCCGTCCGTCGCCGAAATCCCAGTCGGCGTCGAGCGTGAACGCGTCGCCGCCCGTCGAGACGGTGAAGGAGTGTCCCTGCGCGCCGAGCCCGTCGAACATCGCGGTGATCGCGGCGGACGCGGCGGCGGGATCGCTGGTGAGGTCCGCGGCCTCCTGCACGTTGCCGCTCGCGAGCGCGTCGGCGAACTGCCGCTCCGGAGACGGCGCGTCGCTGCCTCCGCATCCCGTCAACACGAGGGCGGACACCGCCACCAGCGCGGTCAGTGACGTTCGGGGGCGCGAGGGCAATACGGACATGCCCCGATGATGCCCCAGAAACCGACCTCGTGGACGGTGGCACACCTCCGCGAACGGAGTAATCATGTAATCAGTGCAGCAGAACGATCGACCCGAGGAGGACGATCATGAGGAGAGCACACGGCCACGGCGGATTCGGACCCGGTGGCCGCAGATTCGGAAGACCCGGTGGCTGGCAGCAGGCCGACGCCCCGGACGCCTCGGACGCCGTCGACTGGTTCGCCGGACGGCTCCCGGACGACTGGTTCGTCGGGCCCGCGACCGTCGAGGTGGACCGCGAGGAGATCGTCGTGACCGGCGAACTGGCCGCCGAGGAGACCGAGAACTCCGCAGCCGCCGAGGAGGGCCGCGTCGCCCGGTTCCGGGAGTCGACCCGGCCCGCACGCATGCAGATCGCGGACGAGGCCGAGGCCCGGTACGGGCGCAAGGTCGCGTGGGCAGTCACGATCGGTGATCAGCGAATCCTGTTCACGCATTTGGCCGTTCCGGTGATGACGAGACTGCGTCAGCCCGAGCGGAAAGTACTCGACACGCTCGTCGACGCGGGTGTCGCGCGGTCGCGGGCCGATGCACTTGCGTGGACCGTCAAGCTCGCGGGGCAGCACGCGGAGGAGTGGCTCGCCGAACTGCGGGAGGCGATGCGCAAGGTCGACGACCTCAGATCGGAGGGGCCGCAGATCTAGCCGGGGTGCGCTCGCTGCCCTCGGCACCGGATTCGGCGGTGTTAATGTGTCGCTTGATTCGTAACCGGGGGGATTATGAGCGAGCCTTTACAGGTCGACGTCGATGCGCTGCGGGGACTGGCGAAGTCCCTGCGCGACATCTCCGCCGACATCGGTGCCATCGGTGTGCCCACAACCACCGAGATGCCGGGTTTCCGGATCGAGGCCGCCGCACGCGATGCGGAGGCCGCTGTTCTCGATGCCTATCGCGGGCTCGGCGAGAGCATCCGTTCCATGGCCGAGACCGCCGACGCGAACGCGACCGGTTACGAGGCCGCCGAGCACGCCTTCCGTGAGCAACTCTCCCGCTACGAGGCGGGCCGTTGATGCTGATCAGCCAGGTCCGGTCGGCCCGACCGGAATCCATGGTCGCGTTCGCGGACGCGCTCGGGCGGACCAACATGACCTTCGTCGACGCGCTGACGGCCGTCGACCGTTCGGTCCACGAGGTCGAGTCCCGGTGGCAGGGCGACGCGGCCACCGCGGCAGCGCTGCGTGCCGTGTCCGAGCGGATGGTCGGCACCCACGTCGAGACGGCCGTCGCGGATCTGGCGGGCCCGTTCGCCGACTTCGGGCTCCGGCTCGAGGACACGAAGACGAGTCTCCTCACGGTCGTCGACCGGGAGGCGCCGGCGGCCGGGATGGCCGTGGCCGACGACGGGTCCGTCACCGCCCCGACGCTGTACGGACCGGACGCCGTAGCGGTCGGCATCGCACAGCGCGCGCTCGACGACGCGGCCGGGTGGTTCGGCTCCCGCATCCGCGAACTCCTGACCCAGGTGGACACGCTCGACGCCGAGGCCACGGCCGCAATCGGCGATGCGGTCGCCCAGCTGTCCCAGCTGCGTCGATCACCGGACGGCGGTCCGATCGGCGGCGTCGTCAGCGACATCAACTCGGGCGAGTCCTCACTGCCGACGGATCCACGTCAGCTGCAAGACCTTTGGCAACATCTCACGCCGGCGGAAAAGGACGCGCTCTACGATCACGACCGATTCATCGGCAACCGGGACGGCATCCCCCACATCGATCGCGACCATTACAACCGCCAGAACCTCGGCGAGATGCAGACAGCCGCGCAACGAGAACTCGACCGGATACTGAACGCTCCCGACGCACTGTATCCCGATCCGGACGACCGGGATCGGGCCGTCGACGACGCCCGCTCGACACTGTCGGATCTCGAGACCGTCGTCGGCCAGGTGGACGCCGAGACCGAGCCTCCGCGTTACCTCACGCTCATCGACGACCACGGCCGTGCCGCCGTCGCGATCAACAACCCGGACACCGCCGACAACGTGGCGACCTTCGTCCCGGGGACCGGCGCCAACCTGGGCGATCTGCCGAACGGTGTGAATCGCTCGCTCGCGATGTACGACGCCGCAGTCGCCGCGGACTACACGAAACAGCATTCGGTGATCAGCTGGTACGGCTACGACGCACCCCAGAACGCGTTCACCCAGTCTCCCCTCGAGCGGTATGCGGATGCCGCGGCGGAGCCGCTGGACCGATTCCAGGACGGGCTGCGCGCCACACACGAGGGTGCCGCCGCCTCATCCAACACCGTGATCGGACACAGCTACGGCACGACGGTGATCGGGCACGCGGCCAGCGACGGCCACACCCTCGACGCCGATCGGATCCTGCTGGTCGCGAGCCCGGGTATCGGCGTCTTCGAGGCAAACGATCTGTCGCTCACCGGGGTCGATCCGGGTGCGACCGGCGACCGTGTGTTCGCGACGACCAACGCCCACGATCCGATCCGGTTCACGCCCGTCCAGGTGCATCTGACGCAACCGATCGACGACGATTTCGGTGCCCGCGTGTTCACGGCGGACGAGGATTCGAAGGGCCCGTGGTGGATGGCGGGGGCCGACCTGGACCTGCACAGCACGTATTGGGACAGCGACAACCCCGCGTTGTCCAAAATGGGGCAGGTCATCGCAGGGAAGGGAGACGAGGTCGCGTGAGACTGTGCACCGGCATCGCCGCCGTCGTCGTGGCGGCAGCGGTCCTGACGACCGGCCTCACGGCGTGCTCGAGCAAGCCCGGGGCCGCCATCGTCACCCCGACCACCCAGGAGGCAGACAGCATGAGTCCACCGCTCACCGAGGCCGATGCGCGGGCCGCCATCGAGAACCATCTCTCCGGGACGCTGGCGGCCCTGCCCGCACAGATCTCCTTCTCTCTGCAGAACCCCTTCGCCGCGCACGCGAGGCTCTCGGGCGGCGGCAGTGTCCCGTGCGACGATGCGGCCTCCGGCCCCGACGCAGATCTGACGTTCGGCGTCACCTACTGGGTGATCGGAGTACCGGAGTCCGAGACCGGGCGGTATCTGGACGTCTTCGCCGACGCGTGGCAGCACCAGGGATGGAGCCCGCTCGTGAACGCCGGCGACAGACCCGGGCGCCTGGTTCGCGCCCTCGCCCCGGACGGCTACAGGTTCGCGGTGACCGACAACGGTCAGGGCATTCTGACGATCGCCGCAACATCACCGTGTTTCCCCGGCGGGACCCGCGACGGGGGATCGATGCCCACCGACATAACCAATCCGTGACCCGATGATCGACAAGGGATTCGAGGAGTTCGGCGCCAAGGTGCGCCGCACCCAGGACGTGGTCGAGCAACTGCGCGGCCGTGCCCACCGGGACGGCGTGACCATCGAGGTCGACGCCGGAAATCGGCTCACTGCAATCGAACTCGACCAGCAGACCGTGCACGTCGGCGCCGATCGCCTCGCCGAACTGATCCGCAGCACCTACACATCCGCGATCGCCGACCTGCAACCACGCCTCCGACGGGCACTCGCCGAGGTCACCGAGGACCCGCAGGTCGCCGGTCTGAACCGGTGGGTCCGATCGCAGGTCCACGACACCGACGCCCCGCGGCCGGCACCGATCCGCGACAGCCTCGACGAGCCCAGCTACCTGGACCAGCGCGGCGGCACCATCTTCGAACGCTGATGAACGAGACCGTCGGACAGGTGACGGCCTGGCTGCTGGACGCAGATCCCGCGTGGCGGTGGCAGGTCGAGCGGGACGTCGTCGGCGCCGCACCCGAGAAGTGGGAGGCGACCCGGGCGCGGGTGGCGGCGGAGGACTTCGGTGCGCGGTTACTCGCCCTGCAGGGCGAGGACGGACAGTGGGCCGGCGGCTCGTTCGTGCCCGCCCACTTCGACCTCGAGGACCCGGTCGACGGAGCGCAGCCGTGGACGGCGACGACGTGGACGCTCAACTCCCTGCGGGAGTGGGGCCTCGACGACGCGACGCGCTCATCGTTCCACTCCACACTGAACAGTCTCAAAGGACTTCTGGCTCATGACATCGCGACCGGGGGGCGGCGACGCGAACTCTCGTGCCGCCCGGCGTCAGGGCGAGGAGTATCTACTCGAGCGCGGGCTGTTCCGCAGGCTGTCGATCGGCAAGCCGGTCGCGCCCTGGGTCGACCGATTCGCGTACCCGTCCCGATGGCGGTACAGCATCCTCCACGCCGCCGACTACTTCCGCGAGGCAGCGGCACTCGACGGCGTCGAACCGGACCCTGATCGGCACGCGCGTGCTCGACTGGTGGGACAAACGCCGGACTGCCGGATCCGAAGTCCCGACTCGCGACGACGTCGAGCCGGCCAGTCGGAGTGGACGCGCATAATGAGCGGGTGCCGAACCTTGGCTTCTACGCCGTCGCCGATGACTGGTCCGCGGTCGTCCGAACAGTTTTCGATCTGGAACTGTTCCGCGTCTTCGAGGCCGATTCCGAACCGGGCTCCGAACTGCGGGAATTCTCGACTGCCGACCACGTGCCCGACAGCCGACAGGGCCGATCGCTGATGCTGTTCGTTGCAGGGTCGGGGCCGGAACCCTCAGCGCGTCGGATCGACCTTCATCCCGGTGCGGATGGAGGGGCAACCTTCCGGTACACGTGCGAAGGCTGGGGGTTGATCCAGCTCGACTACGGCGGACCCTGGGGCGACGAGTTGCGCTGGAGTCGCACCAACCACAACACCGCGAAGCGTGCTACTGCCTGGGCTGCAACGTATCCGGACCTGGGCGATCCCGCTGCCTGGGACTGGGCCGCCGTCACGAAGGCCTCGAGCAAACTCAACCGGACCATCGGGCGGATGGCGGTCGACAAGATCGGCTCACATCCGGTGCTGCCACACGCCGAGGACTTCATCGCGCACAACGGGCTACAGCACGAATACGGCACCGGCATCCACTCGATACCGTCCTAGGACCGGGTGTGCGATGTAGCAGCCACGATCACGCCCGGTCCGCATCGCGACTCCGATAATCGGTGGAGACGGTTCGGCGTTTCGGCTACTCTCCTGCACATGTTTGCCAGCACTGGGTTCATGAAGCCGTGGTCGCTCCGCTGACGGCGGCGACCGAGTTTCCAACCATCTCCGAAGCCGCCGTCCCGGGAATTCACGCCGGGCGGCAATCTCGCGCTGTCCCGGCTCCATCTCGAGCTGCGGAGAATCGATGTCTTCTTCCCACACGGATCGAAACGTCCTGTCCACCAATACTGCACACGGGACATCCTCGCCAACCAATCACCTTCCCGCGGGCGCGCAGGCCCACATCCGAGCACGCTCAGTCCACGTCACGCTCGGATCCCGACCGGTTCTGACGGACGTCTCAGTCACGGTGTCGAACCGCTCACGGCTCGCCGTCGTCGGCGAGAACGGGCGCGGCAAGACCACACTCCTCCACGTGCTCGCGGGGATTCTGCAGCCGCACGCCGGCACCGTCAGCCGTATCGGTGCGATCGGTATCGCTCAGCAGGCCATACCTTTTCGCACGGGCGAGACCGTCGGCACACTCATCGCCGAAACCATCGAGCCCGCCCTGCAGGCGCTGCGGGAACTGGACGCCACGACCGCCCGGCTCGCCGACGGCGAGCCGGGATCGGACGACGCCTACGCGTCGGCCTTGGATGCTGCGACCCGGCTCGACGCCTGGGATGCGGAGCGCCGCATCGACATCGCACTGGCCGCGCTACACGCATGCACCGACCGGACGCGTCCATTGGCGGCACTGTCCGTCGGGCAACGCTATCGCGTTCGTCTTGCGTGTCTCCTCGGGGCCGCGCAGGACATCCTGCTGCTGGACGAGCCGACGAATCACCTGGACCGGGGCGGATTGGACTTCCTCACCGACCGCCTCCGATCCCACTCCGGTGGGCTGGTGATCGTCAGCCACGATCGCGCGCTCCTGCACGAGGTCGCCGAGCAGTTCCTGGACCTGGACCCGAGTCAGGACGACCGGCCGCAGCTCTTCGCCGGCGGCTACGCCGCGTGGCAGGACGGCCGGCGACGTGCGCGCGACCGCTGGGAACACGAGCACGAGCAGCAACTCGCCGAGCGGGCACGTCTGCAGGAGGCCGTCGTGACTGCCCGCGACCGACTCCGCACCGGCTGGCGGCCCGACAAGGGGCACGGCAAGCACCAGCGCCAGTCCCGAGCACCCGGACTGGTGCAGGCGCTCGAACGCCGCCGATCCGACCTCGAGGCCCACACGGTCACCGTGCCCGAACCACCTCTGCGACTACGGTTTCCCGACCTGGCCGTCCGCCCGGGGAGCCCACTGCTCCGCTGCGACGGGATCACCGTCGCGGGTCGAGTCGACTCCCCCGTCGGAGTCGCCCTGGATGCGGGTGACCGTCTCCTGGTCACGGGCCGCAACGGTGCGGGAAAGTCGACGCTGCTCGCCGTGCTCGCCGGAGAACTGGCGCCGACAACCGGCAGCGTCCACCACCACGCCGGCGCCCGCGTCGCTCTGATCGGCCAAGAAGTTCCGGCGTGGGAGCTGGAACTGACCGCGCACGAGCACTACGACCGCCACATCCGGAGCCTCGACCTGCACCTCGGAGTCGATCCGCTCCCCCTGACGTCAACGGGCCTGCTGGAGAGCCGTTCCTGCGGAGTCCCCGTCGGGAGCCTCTCGCAGGGACAGCAGCGCAGACTCCATCTCGCCATGCAGCTCGCCTTCCGGCCTACGGTGCTCCTCTGCGACGAACCCACCAATCACCTGTCGGTGTCCCTGGTCGACGAGCTCGCCACCGCACTGTCGGAAACCCCGGCCGCGGTCGTCGTGGCCACCCACGACCGGCAGTTGCTCACCGACCTGGCGCGCTGGCCCCGGCTCGTCCTCTGACTAGACAGTGCTCGAGCCGATCCGGTGGGTACGGCATCAACCGATCGGTTGGCTGCAGCATCCACCGGATCGCGCGCCGGCCCTGGCTGCACAGTCGATTCTCGTGAACGCCGTCGCCACCGCGTTCTCCCGCGGCTACCTGACGCCGCACACCTGACCGGCAATCGGGCAGTCACTACAGCTGGGGGCTACCGACCGGCCTGCCGCGTCGACCGGTCAGCCACGCACCCCGGACGAGCATCAGCACACCCAGACCGATGCCCCATCCGAGTTCCGAGAGCACCACGCCGACTCCCGACTGGCCGGTGACGTCGGTACTGGCCTCCACACTGAACGCGGTCGTGAACCCGGCCGCCGTGCCCGCCGCGGCGGCCAGACCGCCGGCCATCGCCCAGCGGGACAGGTGAGCCGAGACCAGACACGTCAGCACCACCGTCGCTCCACAGGCGACCACCTGCCACGTGGGGAACTGGTTCGGCGCGGGCAGTCCTGGGCCGCGGAACTCGCCCCGGTAGTCGGCGGACCAACTCAACCACCCCACACAGGACAGGAACCCCAGCGCAAACGCCGTCAGGCCGGTGGCCCACAGTCCCAACCGGCCACCGCCCGTCTGCGTTCCGACCGAGCCCCCGCCGCCCGGGAAGTGCTCCAGGCCCGCACGCTCCGAACGCCAGGCAGACCGGATGATGCCCACAACGAAGATGGTGGGCACACCCACGAAGATGAACACGATCCAGAGGAACTGCGGCCACGAGAAGTCGAGATCGACTGTCATGGACAGGAGTATGCGCCCCGTTCCGATCCCGGCCTCGCTCGAGGACCGGAAATCGGGGGTGTTCCAGGCCCGCTCCAGCGAAGTGCTCAGTCCCTGACCTCGGTGAGCCGGCCTGTCGCCACGTCGAACACGAACCCACGCAACGACTCGGTGAGCGTGACGAACGGGCTGTTCGCCACTCGCCGCAGCGACTGCCGGACGTCTTCCTCCACGTCCGGGAACGCCTCCGCCGACCAGTTCGGCTTGATACCGGTCTCGTCCTGGATGGCACGCTTGAACGCATCATCGGTGAAGGTGAGCATGCCGCAGTCGGTGTGGTGGATCAGGATGATCTCCCGTGTCCCGAGCAGTCGCTGGCTGATCGCGAGCGAGCGGATCTCGTCGTCTGTGACGACGCCGCCCGCGTTGCGGATCACATGCGCCTCGCCGTCACCGAGTCCGAGGATCCGGTACACGTCCAGTCGCGCGTCCATGCACGCGACCACCGCGACATGTCTGCTCGGCGGCAGCGGCAGCGGACCGGAGAAGGTCTCGGCGTAGCGTCGGTTGTTCTCGAGATATTCGTCGGTGACCGTCATCGATGTCTCCCGGTTCCTGGATGATCGCAGGGGTCGAGTACCCGCACACGGGTTCCATGATCGTCGCGCTCACGGATCGGCGGAAGCCTTCCACTCCCCCGCGAGCGGAATAAATGGGTTGCGTGGGCGTTGAACCGCCCATAACGTGTTCGTTGTTCATGTTTCCGATCGATCGGAGAGAGCCCTTGCTCCTGTAGAGGTGACCCCGCGCCAGAGCGCGGCGTGTGCTGAGGCACGCGCCTGCGCACCGCACGCAACCTCTCGGAGTACTCATGGCTCATCCCTCCTCGTCCGTCGCCCTGTCCGACCTCACTTTCGCGTGGCCCGACGGCACCCCCGTCCTCGACGGACTCGATGCCGTGTTCGGCTCGGGCCGAACCGGGCTCGTGGGCCTCAACGGTTCCGGCAAGTCGACCCTGCTGAAACTGATCGGCGGACGGCTGCACCCCGACCGCGGTTCCGTCACCACGCACGGCCTCGTCGCGTATCTGCCGCAGGACCTCACACTCGATCCGACGGTTCGGGTGGACATCGTCCTCGGCATCGCCGACGCGCGGCAGGCGTTGTCGCGCATCGAATCCGGAGCGGGTACCGAGTCCGATTTCGCCACCGTGGGCGACGCGTGGGACATCGAGGAACGCGCGGTGTCGACGCTGCACCGCCTCGGGCTGCACCGCATCGTCGGCGGTGTCGGCGATCTCGACCGCACCGTAGGCCAGTTGTCCGGCGGCGAGACCACGCTGCTGGGGCTCACCGCGCAACTGCTGCACCAGCCGGACGTCCTGCTGTTGGACGAGCCCACCAACAACCTCGACGTCGACAGCCGCGACCTCCTCACGGCCGCGGTCCTCCAGTTCCCCGGCACCGTGCTGACCGTCAGCCATGACCGGGGACTGCTGGAGACGATGGATACGATCGCCGAACTGCGAGACGGCCGAATTCGCCTGTTCGGCGGCAACTTCAGCGACTACGAGGCCGCCGTCGAGGCCGAGCAGGAAGCTGCCCGCGCCGCGGTGCGCGACGCCCGCAGCGACGTCCGGAAGCAGGGTCGCGAACTCGTCGAGGCGCAGATCAAGCTCGACCGTCGAGCGCGGTACGGCAAGAAGATGTTCGAGAACAAGCGGGAACCGAAGATCGTGATGGGTCTGCGCAAGCGCTCGGCGCAAGAGTCGGCCGGCAAGCTGCGCGGCAACCACATCGAGAAGCTCGACGACGCGAAACGGGTTCTCGCCGATGCACAGGACCGGGTGCGGGACGACCGCGAGATCCGCGTGGATCTACCCGACACCGAGGTGTTTCCGGGACAGCAGGTGATCGAGCTGACCGACACGCGCCTGCGCACCGGCCAGTCCGTCGACCTCACCGTCACCGGGCCGGAACGGATCGCGTTGACCGGCCCGAACGGAATCGGCAAGACCACCGCGCTGCAGGAGATCGCACGGACCGGAACGAAGGTCCCGTTCGCGCTGCTCCCCCAGCGTCTCGACATCTTCGACGACGCGCGGTCGGTGGCGGCGAACGTCGCCGCGGCGGCGCCGCACGCGTCGGCGGAACAGATCCGAGGCAGTCTGGCGCGATTCCTGTTCCGCGGAGCCGAATCCGACGCGGCGGTCGCGACACTGTCCGGCGGGGAGCGGTTGCGGGCGGCACTCGCGATGCTCCTCGCGGCCGATCCCCCGCCGCGTCTGCTGATCCTCGACGAGCCCACCAACAACCTCGATCTGCCGAGCCTCGCGCACCTGGTGCAGGCCGTCAACGGGTACCGCGGTGCGTTGATCGTCGTCAGCCACGATCGGCAGTTCCTCGACGACATCGGCATCACCCGCCGGCTCGAACTGGACGATTCGAGCCTCCGCGAAATCGATTGACACCCGATTCCGGTGTCCACCCACGAGTGACAATCGTCTCCATTCGGCCGCAGTTGTCGACGCTGCTGCCACGGGTGGACAACTCCGTGCCAGAGCAGAAAGACCCCAATGAACTCGCCCGAGGGGGTCCCGAGGAAGAACAGACCATTTCTGTTGAATTTACTGTCGCCAACGAATGTAAAAGTAGGCCGGAGGGCTGCGCGCACTCCATTGGCATCGAGTTCGGCACAGTGCGAAAAACACCTTCGAGCAGCACGATTCCATCGAACACCAACGAAGTAGTGCGAGAGCCCCCCATGAACAGTCTCGACCATCTCGACCATCTCGACCGGATCGATTCGCGGTCCGACGACACCGATCTTCGAAAGGACGCCCGCCCGTCCAGACGCATCCCGTTGATTCTCTGCGCGGTCTTCTTCACGATCGGCCCGACCGTCCTCGCCCTTGTCATCGGCGTCAGAGTGGCCGAATCCCTCCGGATTCTCGCACTGACCGCGATCACCCTGGCATGCGCATTCATTCTGCTGCGACCGCGATAGATCCTGCGACAGGAACGGGAAACGGACGATTCCGGAAAGCCTGTTCAACTGTTCAGATGACTCGATAGACTGCGGGTACCGATCCCCGGCCCCAGGAGGGCACCGTGGTCATCGAATACTCCGCAATGCACATGAGCGACGGCATCATCGACGCTCCTACATCGGCCCTGTTCTGGGCCGTCGCCGTGGCGGGTGTCGGCATCGCGATCTGGCGTGCGCGAACCGAATTGGACGAGCGGACCGCCCCCATGGCGGGACTGGTCGCAGCGTTCATCTTCGCGGTCCAGATGATCAACTTCCCGATCCTGCCCGGCGTCAGCGGCCACCTGCTCGGGGGCGGTCTCGCCGCAATCCTGGTGGGTCCGTATACGGGAGCGCTGTGCATCACGATCGTCCTGACGGTCCAGGCACTGATGTTCGCCGACGGTGGTCTCACCGCACTCGGCGCGAACGTCACGAACATGGCGCTCGTCGGAACCGCGGTCGGGTACGGCGTGGCCGTCGCGTTGCGGCCCTTGCTCGCTCGACGCGGAGACGCCGGAATCGGCATACTCGCCTTCGTCTCGGCTTGGTGCGCAACGGTTCTCGCGGCGTCGATGTTCGTGGTCGAGTACGCGATCGGTGGCGCGTCGGTGACCTCGTTGCACACCGTCGCCGCCTACATGTTCGGCACGCACGCGCTGATCGGGCTCGGGGAGGGCATCATCACCGCCTTCACGGTGGTCTCGGTCGCGCGGGCCCGCCCCGATCTCGTGTACCTCCTGCGCACGCAACCGGCACGGGCGGCGGTGACGACATGACCAGGTCCGTCGCCACCCGCTCGGGGTTCCTGGTCGGCTTCGCGGTCGCGGCGCTGCTGATCGCGGGCGTGCTGTCGTATTTCGCCAGTTCCAGTCCCGACGGCCTGGACTCCACCACCCAGCGCGGCTGTGAGGTGGTCGAGACCGACGGCGGCGAGCAGCTGGTGGGCGACTGCATCGCACAGAACGCCACCGATCACCACCTGTCCTCGTCGCCGTTCGCCGACTACTCGATCCGCGGTGATTCGGCGCTCACCGGCGTAGCCGGCGTCCTCGGGGTGGTGGCCGTGTTCGTCGTGGCCGGGCTGCTGTTCCGGGCCCTCGCCCGTCGCCGGGGGCCGTGACGTGTCGGGTGCGCACACCCACCCGCTCTACCTCGAGGGCACGTCCCCGGTTCACCGCCTGCCCGCCGAGGTGAAGATCCTCGCGGCGCTCGTCGGGGTGTTCGCGATCGTCGCGACACCGCGCGAGGCGGTATGGGCCTTCGCGCTGTACCTCGGGGTCCTCGTGGTGGTGTGGCGGATCGCGGGCATCGGATTGCGTTGGCTGGCACCACGGATGCTCATCGAACTCCCGTTCGTCGTGCTCGCGGTGCTGCTGCCGTTCGCCGAGTCCGGTGACCGGGTCACGGTCGCCGGAATGTCGCTGTCGGTGCCCGGGTTGTGGGCGGCGTGGAACATCCTCGTCAAGGGCACGCTCGGCGTGCTGGTGTCGGTGACGCTGGCGGCCACCACGCCCGTCCGCGCGTTGCCCGCCGGACTGTCCCGACTGCACGTGCCCGGCATCGTCGTCACCGTCGTGACGCTGATGCTCCGGTACGTCGACCTCCTTGCCGGCGAGATCGATCGGATGCGCACCGCCCGGATCGCCCGCGGTGACGACCCGCGCACGCTGCACCAGGTGGGGGCCATCGCCCGCGGCGTCGGTGGAGTCTTCCTGCGCGCCTACGAGCGCGGCGAACGCGTACACCTGGCGATGGCGTCCCGCGGTTTCACCGGTACCGTGCCGCTGTCGGACACACCCGCGGGCCCGATGTACTGGTTTGCGGGTATGGCACCTGCCGTATGCGCGGTGGCGATCGCGACGACAGCATGGATGGTGTGAGATGACCGCTCCGACAGCGATCGACGTCCGGCAGCTCACCTTCGAGTACCCGGACGGCCGGAGGGCGCTGGACGCCATCGATCTCTCGGTCGCGGTGGGCGAACGGGTCGCGGTACTGGGACCCAACGGGGCCGGCAAGACCACGCTGATGCTCCAGCTCAACGGCGTCCTCACCCCCACCGCCGGCAGCGTCCGGATCGGTGGGCTCGAGCTGGGACGCAGCACCGTCCGCGAGATCCGACGCCGGGTGGGTGTCGTGTTCCAGGATCCCGACGACCAACTGTTCATGCCCACCGTCGCCGAGGACGTGGCGTTCGGCCCCGCCAACTTCGGGGTCCACGTCGACGACCTCGAGCGCCGCGTGACCGACGCCCTCGAGCACGTGGGAATGGCCGAGCACGCGCAGCGCAGCGCCGGGCACCTCTCCGCCGGGCAGCGCCGCCGCGTCGCCCTCGCGACGGTGCTGGCGTGCCGACCGGAGGTGCTGGTCCTCGACGAACCGTCGAGCAACCTCGATCCCGTGGCCCGGCGCGAACTCGCCGAGGTCCTGGACGGGCTCGACACCACGCTGCTACTCGTCACACACGACCTGCCGTACGCGGCGCAGCTGTGCCGACGCGCGGTGATCCTCGACGACGGTCACGTGGTCGCCGATGACCGGATCGAGCGGGTCCTCGGCGACGCAGCCCTGCTCGCCGCGCACCGCCTCGAACTGCCGTGGGGATTCGCCCTTCCGGCGCCTACACCGGATCGGTGACGGCCCCGCGGACGAGGCGCTCGTTGGTCCGCCCCAGCTGCCAGTCCGTCCAGTGTTCGAGGGAGGCCGCCTCGTCGGTGCCGAGCCGGTCGCACACCAGGTCCCAATGCACCGCCACCCGATCCCCGATCCGCAGGTCCGGAACGAACGAGCCTGCGGGGACTCTCCGGCGCACCGCGCGGTCCTCGAGCGGGCCCAGCATGAGCTTCGCGCCGTCGAACTGCAGTCCCCGCGAACGCACGACGGCGGTGTCCGGCCGCAGTTCCAGGACCACGCCGTTGCGGATCCGGCACGAGTCCAGCACGTGTAGCGGTTGCGGCATCCCGGTGCCGAGCAGGCGGGTCCACGGGTACACCCCGAACACGTGGAATGCGTGGGTGGGCGCGGCCTCTGGCAGCAGATCGTCGGTGAGGTACTTCCAGTAGTGTCCGGCGCGCTCCCCCAACCGGGCCAGTAACTGGCGGCCGAACCGCTTCCGGTCCACGGCGGCGGTCAGTTCGTTGCCGGTCCAGTAGCCCCGCACCACCCGCTCGTCGAGCGGGTCGTCCACGCCTGCGAGTTCGGCGAGCAACTGCTGGTACGGCCACGCCCCGCTGAACTGTCGGGCCGCGGATCCGACGTCGACGTCGGATCCGGCCCCGCACGCCACCGCCGCGAGGCCCGCGGCGCCGGCGGGACCGCAGTAGCCCAGCGAATTCGGCGCATACGCGTACCGAGCGAACAGCGTTCGGCCGGAGTCGATCCCGGTGGTCACTCCGGTCTCCGTCCCACCAGCAGCGCCGTCTCCCGGTGCAGTCGCCCGAAGTTGTAGTACGCCGCACATGCCCCCTCCGGCGACACCATGCACGTGCCGATCGGGGTCTCCGGGGTGCAGGCGGTGCCGAACACCTTGCATTCCCACGGCTTGATGACGCCCTTGAGGACCTCGCCGCACTGGCAGGCCTTGGGATCGGCCACCCGCACCCCCGGCATCGAGAACCGTTCCTCCGCATCGAATTCGGCGTAGTCGGGGTGGATCTTCAGGGCGCTCTGCGAGATGAATCCCAGTCCCCGCCACTCGAAGTGCGGGCGCAGCGCGAACGTCTCACTCATCAGCTTCAGCGCCTGCGTGTTCCCCTCGGGACGCACCACGCGGATGTACTGATTCTCCACCTCGCACCGACCGTCCCGGATCTGCTGCAGCAGCATGCAGACCGACGCGAGGATGTCGAGGGGCTCGAAACCGGCCACCACCATCGGTTTGCCGTATACCTCGGGCACGAACCGATAGGGCCGCAGGCCCACCACCGTCGACACGTGTCCCGGGCCGAGGAACCCGGACAGCCGCAGGTCCGGTGACTCGAGGATCGCCTTGATCGGCGGCACGATCGTCACGTGGTTGCAGAAGATGCTGAAGTTGGTGACCCCCATCTGCCGGGCCCGCACCAGCGTCACCGCGGTGGACGGTGCGGTGGTCTCGAATCCGACCGCGAAGAACACCACCTGCTTGTCCGGATTGTCGACGGCGATCTTGAGGGCGTCGAGCGGCGAGTACACGAACCGCACATCGGCACCGCGAGCCTTGGCCTCGATGAGGTTGCCGTGCGACCCCGGCACCCGCATCATGTCGCCGAACGTCGTGAAGACGACGTCAGGCTGCTCCGCGAGGTACATCGCGTCGTCGACGCGGCCCATCGGGATCACGCACACCGGGCAGCCGGGTCCGTGCACGAGTTCCACGGACTGCGGAAGGAGGTGCTCGATCCCGTGCCGGTAGATGGTGTGGGTGTGGCCGCCGCACACCTCCATGAACTTGAACTCGTCGTCGCCGGCGAGTTCGGTGATCGACCGGACCAGCGCGCGAGCCGCCGCTGGATCGCGGAATTCGTCCACGAATTTCATGCTGCAACCTCCTCGTACCGGTGCCGCCTCAGTTGATGCGCGACGAGTTGAAGGCGTCGATCTCGTTGACGTAGTCGGCGCCCATCTTCTGGACCTGGTCGAGCGTGAGCGCGGCCTCGGCCTCGTCGATCTTCGCCATCGCGAAGCCCACGTGGACCAGCACCCAGTCACCCACCACCAGGCCCTCGTCGGCCAGCAGGCGCACGCTGATCGTCCGTTGAACGCCGTTGACGTCCACCTTCGCGAGGTGCTGCTCGGTGTCCACCATCTGCACCACCCGGCCCGGGATCCCCAGACACATGATCGGTTCCTCCTCTCGACTCGCTCGTCGACTCAACAGATGCGGGGCAACGGATCTCCCACGAGCATGTCCACGATGCGACTGCCGCCGAACGCCGTCCGCAGCGCGACGATGCCCTCGGGCTCGGCGAGTATCTCCCCGACGACGGCGGCGTCCTCGCCGCCCGGACAGCCGCGCAACGCCGTCACCGCCGCCTCCGTCTCGGCCTCCGCGACCACCGCCACGAACTTGCCCTCGTTCGCGACGTAGAGCGGATCGATGCCGAGCAGGTCGCACGCACCGAGCACCTGCGGCCGCACCGGCAGCGCGTCCTCGTCGAGGACGACGGCGAACCCGGTGGACTGGGCCAGCTCGTTGCACACCGTGCCGACGCCACCGCGCGTCGCGTCGCGCATCCAGCGGGTCGACGGGGCCGCCTCGAGCAGCGCGTGCACCAGACCGTTGACCGGCGCGGTGTCGGACCGGATGTCGGCCTCTATCGCGAGTTCGCCGCGGGCCAGCATCACGGCCATGCCGTGCTCTCCCATGGTGCCGGAGATCAGCACCCGGTCCCCGGGGCGGACGTACTCCGGTCCCAGCTTCCGGTCGACGGGCAGCGAACCTACCCCGGCAGTGCAGATGTAGACGCCGTCCGCGGCGCCCTTCCCGACCACCTTGGTGTCCCCGGTGACCACATGGACACCGGCTTGCGCTGCGGAATCGGCTATGTCGCGGACGATCTCGCGCAGCAGGGCGATGGGAAACCCCTCCTCGATGACGAACGCCGCCGACAACCACAGGGGCCGGGCACCCGACACCGCGAGATCGTTGACGGTGCCGTGGACGGCGAGGTTCCCGATCGATCCTCCCGGGAACTGCAACGGCTGCACCACGAACGAGTCCGTGGAGAACGCGATCCGCTCGCCGGCGGGCAGGGTGAGGGCCGCCGCGTCCCCCAGCTGCTCGAGCTGGGGATTGCGCAGCGCCTCCACGAACACCGAGTCCACCAGCGCGGCGGACGATTTCCCGCCCGCCCCGTGCGCCAGGGTCACCACGTCCTCGAGCAGCCGCGGCCGGCGTTTGCGGAAGGAGGCGATCCGGTCCAGCACCCGGTCCTCACGTTCGGCGGCCGTCGTGGGTTCTGTCGCCATGGCTAACCCTCCTGTCCCGGTGTCGCGGTCGAGTGTTCGGGTGAGATGTCGCGCCGCGACATGTGTTCCTGGGCCGCCGACCACAGCCGGTAGCCGACGAGGGCGTGGCTCTCCTGGATGCGGTGGATGCTCTGCGACCGAATGGTGAAGCAGTACTCCAGGTCGTCGGTGACGGCCATCCGGCCGCCGTCGTGCCCCGCGAACCCGATCGTGAGGAGCCCGCGCCGTCGTGCCTCCGTCAGTGCGATCATCAGGTCGTCCGAGTTGCCGGACGTCGACAGCGCGATCGCCATGTCGTGCGAGCGGGCGTGCGCGATGATCTGCCGGGAGAAGATCAGATCGAACCCGACATCGTTGCCGAGCGCGGTGACCACCGCCTGGTCGGCGGCCAGCGACCACGCCGCGACGGGCCGGCCCAGGGCCGGCCGGCTGAACAGCGACGCGAGCGTGGCCGCGTCCGTGGAACTGCCGCCGTTGCCGAACGTGTAGAGCCGACCGCCGTCGACGAACCGCGCGGCCATCCGGGCCCCGGCCTCGTCGATCTGACCGCCCCATTCGGAGATCGAGTCCCGCTGCAGCCGGGCACTTTCCGCGGCCTTCCCCCGAGCGGATGCGGCGAGATCGTCGAGCAGCGCGTCGGCGCCCTCCTCGTGGGCGTCGATGAAGGGGTACAGGAAGTCCGTGCCCTGTGAGCCGGATTCCGGTGTCGTGCCGGTCATGACTGCACCTCCTCATCGGGCTGCACCCGGGTGATCGCCGCACCGCCGTGGATCAGCAGCAGATCCCGCTCGGCGACGTCGCCGATCAACGTCGCATCCACCCGTTCCTCCCCCTTGGCGGTCCGCACCAACACATCGTCGAACGGATTCGCCGGCACCAGAATCACTTCCGCGATCCTGCCCTCGTCGCTGCACGTGACACACCCGTCGTCCGCGCAGTCGGCGCGCTCCGGGTCCCGGAGCAGACCGGGGTGCTCGAAGCACACGTGTGTCAGCTCCCACAGCAGGTGATACATCAGCACGAACCGTCCGGTCGCGGGAACCATCGGGTCGTCGGAGTCCACCCACAGAATGTGAGTGGCCGCGCCGGCGTCGGGTCGCGGTCCCGAGCCGATCCAGATCGTGTCGGTACCCCAGGCCGGGGCCCGACGCATGATGTCGCGAACCTGCGGCTGATCCGCGGACGCCACCGCGAGGATCACATCGCCGGGCCGGGCCGCGACGCGGCACTGCGCCACCGGATCCGGCTCCACGAGCGACACCGACGGCAGCGCACGCTTACCCATGATGACGGGATGGACGAACTCCACCGCCACGTGGTGTGCATGCGGTTCCCACTGCGGCGAGACCACCCACAGCGTGGCGCCGTGCTGGAACCGGCGGGCCAGCGACAGCGCCGCCGCCGCCAGATCCGCGGACAGTTCGCGGTCGATCAGTTCGACCGTCGTGTCGCTCGTCGTCATGGTGTCACCCCATCGATCGCATCGGTCCGCGTCCGGCGCTCGGTCGCGAGCGCCGCGAGTCCCAGCACCGCCTGCCCCAGTGCGAGCCCCCCGTCGTTGGGCGGCACCACATGGTGGGTCAGCACGGTCAGCCCCGTTCCCTCCAGCCGGTGCCGCAGTAACGACGTCAGCAGCCGGTTCTGGAACACGCCGCCCGTCAGTCCGACGGTGCCGACACCCGTCTCCCGGGCGACCTCGGCGGCGAGGTCCGCGGTGGCCGCGGCCAGGGCGCGGTGGAATCCGAGCGCCAGATCCGGGACCGGTGTTCTCGCACGAAGACCCGTCACCAGACCGTCCAGCAGTTCCCCGAGGAGCAACTGCCCGTCGGCGATCCGCATCCCGATCGGTGCGGGCGTGTGGGCGTCACGGGCCAGCGCCTCGAGTTCGATCGCGGCCTGCGCCTCGTAGCTCACCCGGTGCCGGATCCCGAGCAGCGAGGCGACGCCGTCGAACAGCCTGCCGACGCTCGTGGTCCGGACGCATCCGATCCCGGACGCCAACTGTGCTGTGACGACGCCTCGTTCATCGTCGTCCAGCGCCCGCATGCACGGCAGCTCGTCGGGGTCGAGACCGGCCTCGTGCAACAGCGCCAGCGCCACCCGCGCCGGATTGCGGACCGCGGCGTCGCCGCCCGGCAGCGAGAACGGCTGCAGGTGCCCCACGCGTTCGGTGTCGAGGAGATCGGCGCCCACCCGGAGTAGCTCGCCGCCCCACACCGTGCGGTCGCAGCCGTAACCGGTGCCGTCGAAGGCGATGCCCAGCAACGGTGTTCCGATCAATCGATGCTCGGCGGCCAGCGCCGCGACGTGTGCGTGGTGGTGCTGCACGGTGTGCAGGTCGACGCCCGTCCGGGCACTGAAGTCCTCCGCCCAACTCCGGGTCGCGTACCCAGGATGCGCGTCTGCCACCACCAGCGCGGGCCGGACGTCGTGCAGCGCCGACAGCAGCGCGACGGACGCGTCGAAGGCGCGTCGGCTCTCCAGGCTGCCCATGTCGCCGAGATGCCCGGAGCAGAAGGCGAAGTCCTGCCGGGTGAGGCAGAAGGTGTTCTTCACCTCGGCACCCACCGCCAGCACGGTCGGCCCGGGCCGATCCAGCAACACCGGCAGCGGCGCGTAGCCGCGGGACCGGCGGATCGGCGCCGGGTCGCCGTCCACGACGGTCAACACCGAGTCCTCGCACGGGACCGCGATGTCCCGGCCGTGCATCAGGAAGGCGTCGGCGATGCCACCGAGTCGCTGCCGCGCATCGTCGTTGTCGACGCACAGCGGCTCGCCGCCGCGGTTCCCGGACGTCATCACCAGCATCCGCGGTGGGCGGATGTCGCTACCCGGCACCGGGGTGAACAGCAGGTGGTGCAGCGGTGCGTACGGCAGGAGGACGCCCAGCTCGTCCAGGCCCGGCGCCACCTCCGGGACCAACCCGGCTCCGGCTGCCTTCCGTAGCAACACGATCGGACGTGCCGGACTCTGCAGGACCTCGCACTCGGCGGGGCTCACGGTGCACACCGTCCGGACCGCCGGCAGATCGGCCGCCATCACCGCGAACGGTTTGGCGGGACGGTGCTTGCGCGCCCGCAGTCGTCGCACCGCGGCGGGGTTGCCGGCGTCGCACACCAGGTGGAATCCGCCGATCCCCTTGACCGCGACGATGCCCCCGCATGCGAGTTCCCGCTGCACCCACTCGAGCACCGCGTCGTCGCCGTCGATCCGACCGCCGCCCGCCTCCAGGAAGATTCGCGGTCCGCAGTCCGGGCAGCAGATCGGCTGCGCGTGGTATCGCCGGTCGGTGGGATCGTGGTACTCCCGAGCACACTGCGGGCACATCGGGAACCGCGCCATCGTGGTCGCGGGCCGGTCGTACGGCAGATCGGTGACGACGGTGAAGCGGGGACCGCAGTTGGTGCAGTTCACGAACGGGTGCCGGTACCGACGGTCGGTGGGATCGGCCATCTCGCGCGCGCAGTCCACGCAGATCCCCACGTCGGGCGGGACGAGGGTCCGCGCACCGGCGGTGTGCACACTGGGCACGATCCGGAACTCCCGTGCGCCGTCGCCGTGCGCCGGCATCGGCGCGACCGTCACGTCCAGCACCACGGCCAGCGGCGGCGCGTCGCGCCGCACCCGCTCGGCGAACTCGGCCAACACACCGGGCGGGCCCTCCACCTCGACGAACACCGACACCTCGTCGTTGCCGCACAGGCCCGCGAGGCCGAGTTCGCCGGCCAGACGCGCGACGAACGGGCGGAATCCCACACCCTGCACGACCCCGCGCACCGTCAACCGGTGCCGCGCCACCGCGGCACGACCCACCACCGCGGCATCGGCGGCCTCGGCCGTCACGGCGGACCTCCCCGGTCACGCTGCGGGTCACGCGGGCGACCCATCAGTTCCAACCCCGCCATCGCCTGCTCGGCACCGGCCCGGTCGACGCGTTCCACCGCGAAACCCATGTGGATCACCACCCAGTCGCCGGGCGCGAGGTTCGTGTCCTCGAGCATGCCGATGTTGACCTTGCGCTCGCTGCCCTCCACGTCCACGAGCGCCAGCTGGCCGCCGTAGCCGTCGAGCATGCGGATCACCTGTCCCGGGATTCCCAGACACATCGCTCAGCCCTCCACCCCGACGCCGGCACCGAACTGCTCGAGGACGGCGCGCACCGTGGCCGCGGCGGCGGGCACCGCCCGCGCGACCGGTCCGGACAGCCCGATGCCCTCGTCGACGTCCCGTACCTGACACCCGATCACCACGGTGCGCGGCAGGGTGCCGCCGAGCGCCGCGAGGCTCGCGAACACCGACGCCGGATCCATCCCGTGCGCGTCGAGTTGCGGCGCCGTGTCGGGATGGTCCCGGTTCACCTCGAACGCGCGCACCGTGCCCGGGGTACCGCGGTCCGGCACCGCGTCCACCAGGACCAACCCCTCCCAATCGTCCAGCAGGTCGTACGCGAGGTGCATGCCCCGGATCCCGTAGTCCACCGCGCGCACGCCCTCCGGGAGCGGGCCGTCGGCCACCGCCCGCAGCACCGCCGGCCCGAAGCCGTCGTCGCCGAGGAAGATGTTGCCGATACCCGCGAGCAGGACACGCGGCGCCGGGGCGGACCTCATGTCGTCACATCCGACGCATCCGCAGATACCGCTGCATGTCCGGGATCGACCGCACCGCGATCCACACGCCCGCCGCCGCCACCGCCGCGAACAGCACGGTGGAGAACATTCCTACTGCCCTCATGACTCATTCTCCTCTCGCTCGTTCGCCGAAACATCTTGCGAATCGAGTGGTTCCACTTCGTCCGGCGCGAAGTACAGGTAGCGGCCGTACCAGTCGTGCAGTTCGGCCGCGGGATCGTCCATGAGCACCACCCCGACGTGCGTTCCGCCGTCCACATCCGCGTGCACGGTGGCCACCCGGGCCACCTGGCCCGCGAAGAACAGATCCTGCGCGTCGGCACGGCGCGACGGCCGTAGTCGCACCAGACTCCCCTTCGCGACACGCACCCCGCCGACGAGGACGCCGTCGACGCCGGGACGAACGGTGGTGTCGGCGGCCGGATCCCACCACGGGACGTCGTCGGGCACCTCGGGAACCAGGCCGCCGGGGGTGACGAAGGTCGGGGGTTCGGCGAGCCCGGCACCGAACGCGCGCGGATCACGGAGTGCGCCGTGCAACTGCTGCATCTCGGCGGGCGACATGTTGTCGCACCGGTCGATGATCTGCGCCGCCCGTGGATCGGTCGCGCGGGCCTGGGCCTTCTCCGCGTCGGTCATCGTCATGACGCGGAGGGTGAGGATCTCGTCGATCTCGGTGGCGTCGAACAGGTCTCCGCCGCTCTCCTGCGCCACCTCCGGATGGTCGTACAGGATGATCGGCGACGCCAGGACGATGTCGCTGGTTCCCGGCGCGGACGGGTCCTGCCCGCCCGCGAGCACCGGGTAGCACCGGAACTGCCGGCAACCGGTCACCGCGTCGGCGAACTCGGCGGGCGGGTCGAGCAGCGACACGAAACGCGCCCCCACGACCGAGAGCACCAGGTGCGCGCCGATGAACGAGTGCCGGATCGCATCGTCCCGGTCGTCCTTACCGTCGCCGCCGGTCGCCTCCGACGACGCCAGGTCGTCCAGTCGCGCGTCATTGGTGACGTCGATGCCCAGCCGGATCGCGCCGCCGACCCGTACCGCACGCAGATCGACCCGGCCGCGCAACGGGAACCGCTCGCGGACCAGCCGCCCGGCGGCGCCGATGCGTTCGGTGTCGGCTCCGCCCGGGACCCGGATATCGCTGCCGGTGCCGGCGAGCAGTTCGGGCAGTGTGAACGCGCCCAGCGGAATCTCCACCTCCACGGCCTCGTCCCAGCTCACCCACGTCTGCCCGTCCGCCACGAGTTCGGGAACGGGCGCGTACCCGTCCTCGTCGGCGTGCTCGGCGGTGCGGACCTGCAGTTGCAGGAACCGCAGCACCGGCTCGAGCACGACGGCGTCCGATGCCCGGTCGAGCACACAGTCGACGTGCATCGACGAGTCCTCGCCGCTTCCCCGCTCGGCGGCGCCGACAGGGCCCACGACACCGAACTGCCAGCGCGACCGGTTCTTTGCCGAGGTGGACCGGTAGGGGTACAGCAGGTAGCCCTCGTACAGGACGGCGTCGGCCACCGCCCGCAGCCGCTCCAGATCGCGGACCTCCGTCATGTCGCCACCTCCCCCGCACCGTCGAGCAGTTCGGTCACGGCCTGATCGATCCCGAGCAGTCCGCGCGCCGCCTTGAACCGCAGCAGCGCCGCGATCGTGTCGTGGTCCAGGCGGACCCACCCGTCCGACGGAAAGCTCTGCCGCACCAGCTCGCGCCACACCTCGACCGGCATGTCGAACTGCGCCTCGCGGTCCCACGGAACCTGCTCGACCCCGAAACCGTTGCTGCCCTTCGTGAAGACGGTTCCGCTGAACAGGAAGCTGAGCGGGACCGTGTCGCCCTCGAGTGCGTGCAGGTACTTCGACGCGGTCACCTCGAAGTCGTACGTGCAGGGCATGACGAGCTCGGTGACGCATTCGCCGGCGAACCCGGGCACCACCGCGGTGGTGTGCAGCCACGGGAAGGTCGACAGGGTCGACGCCCAGCGCTCCCTGGGTCCGAACAGGTCCAGCAGCCCCGCCTCCTCCGCATCCGAGTAGCGGCGGCGCCGCGGCTCGATCCGGATCTGGCAGCGCAGCACCAGCGCGTGCACCGTCGCGCCCGTGCTCTCGGTGATCCGGACCCGCGCGATCAGGTTGGGGGTCACCGCGAACGGCTCCGGCGCGATCGACAGAACCGTGAAGTCCACCGCCGTCACGACGCACCTCCCTCGCGCACCGCGACGCTGCGCCGTACGATCCGTGCGAAGAAGTCGTCGAGTTCGCGTCGGGCGTCCTGCCCACCGTCGAAGCCGCGCCAGCAGCGCCGTAACCTGCCCACCAGCTCGTAGCAGGCGTCGATCGGCAGCAGGTGGCACTCGGCGCCACCGGGTCCGGTGTTCGGCACACGGATCAGCAGCGCCTCCACGTCGTCGACCACGGTGCGGAGCGCGGGATTGGCGTCCACCACGGAATCCCAGGCAGCGATCGGGAGTTCCGATTCCGTCGCACCCGCCGGTCCCGGATAGAACGCGACCGTCCGGTCCTGCTCGGAGTTGCGGAAGAAGAAGGCGAGACCGACGGGGATCTCCAGTCCGTCCCACTGCCCCGGCCCCAGCCGGAAATCCGGGAACGACAGGAACCGGTCCGGCACGGCCCGATACTTCAGCACCGCATCGGGTTCGGTGAACAGCAGGAAGCACGGGCGGCACACGCACATCAGCAGACGTCCGGCCATGTTCACGACGTGCGAGTGCTCGTCGGCGATCGGGGCCGCGCACATCTCGCACCGCTCCCCTGCCGGCGCATCCGGTCTGGTCGCCACGATACGACGCAGCACCCCCAACGCCGATCCGGTGGGGGTGCCTGGGCCACGCGGCGCGCTCACCCGGTCACCGCCGTGGGCACGGCCACCGAGAGCACGCCGTCACGCACCAGGACCGGCAGTGGGTCGAGATGATCGTCCGGGGCCTCCACGCCGGCGCCGGCTCGCCGGACGTCGTAGTGGGCGCGGCAACTCGGACATCGCAGGACCGCATCGTTCACCGGTCCACCGGCGCGGCGTGCCATCGCGGTGCCCGCCATCGAGTTCCCGCACGCGGGACACCGGTCCCGGTACGCGAACAGATCGTCGCCCAGCCGGCACACCAGCATCGTGAGCCCCCCGACGGTGAATCCGCCGACCTCGCCCGGTTCCAGCTCGGCGAATTCCGGTACCGCCAACCAGTTTCCGCTGGGGGGAGCGGACTCCCGCACGTGCGAGAGCAGTGATTCCGCCGAGAACACACCGGGTGTGGGCGCGCTCTCGCGTTCGTCGGTCTCCACCTCGATCGCCGTGACCTCCGGTGCGGCCGCCTGCACGGCACCCTCGACCGCGAGTTGCAGCGTCACCGCCGACGACGGACACCCGTGACAGCTGCCCAGCAGGCGCAGCCGCACGACGCCGTCCGACACGTCCACCAACTCGACGTCGCCGCCGTGCGAACCCAGGTAGGGGCGGACGCTGTCGAGCGCCGTCCGCACCCGCGTGTCGACGTCGTGCGGATGCAGACCGCTCACCAACAGCACGCTCGACACCAACTCGTCGCGCGCCAGCGCGTCGATCAGCCCGGGTGTGTGGGAGGCGGCGACCAGGATCCGGTCCAGCGCCTCGCCGTACAGGTCGACCACCTCGCGGACGAGCTGCTCGGCCCGCTCACGCGCGACCGGTCCTCCGGCCGCGGAGGCGTCGAGCAGCGCCTCGATCCGATCGCCGGCTCCCCGCCAGCGATCGGATTCGTGCGCCCGGATCTGTCTCTCGTCGTCTGCCGGCCCCATTCCTCACCTCATTCCCCGGTCATGGACTGCGTCGGAGAATGGAGCTTGTCGAGGGTCTGCCCGTCACCGAGGTACATGTGCACACCGCAGGGCAGGCAGGGATCGAAGCTGCGCACGGTCCGCATGATGTCGATGCCCTTGAAGTCGTCCCGGCCGTTCTCCTCGTAGATCGGCAGGTCCGTGACCGCGTCCTCGTACGGACCCGGGATGCCCTCGGCATCACGCGGACTCGCGTTCCACGGAGTGGGCGGATACGGGTGGTAGTTCGCGATCTTGCCGTCCCGGATCACCATGTGGTGCGACAGCACCCCGCGCACCGCCTCGGTGAAGCCACAGCCGATGCCTTCGTCGGGCACCTCGAACGACTCCCACGTCTTGGTCCGGCCGGCATTGATCTCGACCAGTGCCTTGCGCGCGAAGTGCAGGGCCATCGCGGCCGCGTACGCCTGGAAGTACGTGCGGGCCCGGTTGCGCTCGATCGTGTTGCTCCACTGCGGGATCCGCCACTCGAAGCTCGCCGGCCCCTTGAGCGCCGTCTTCGGGAGGTCGATCTTGACGCTGTGCCCGGTGGCCATCACCTCGTCGGTCTCGACCAGCCCGGCCAGCGCGGTGGACCACATCCGGGCCAGGGCACCGCCGCCGGTGTCGAGGGCGAGGTTGTTCTTGCCGTCGAACCACCGCGGCGACATCACCCAGCTGTACTTGTCCTCGAGGTCGCGCTTCTGCGGTTTGGGATTGGTGTGCTGGTTCCACGGGTGGCGGCGGTCCACGGGATTGCCCAGCGGATCGGTGCTGACGAAGGTCTCCTGGTCGGACCAGTCGTCGTAGTACGACGACCCCAGCATGATGCGGATGCCCAGGTTGATGTCGACGAGGTCCGTCGTCACCAACTTGTTGTCGACGACCACGCCCGGGGTGACGAACATCTTCCGACCCCAGTCCGTCATGTCCTTGTAGGCGAAGTTGCACACCTCGGGATCCTGGAAGGCACCCCAGCACCCGAGCAGCACCCGCCGCTCACCGACGTGCTCGTATCCCGGCAGCGCCTCGTAGAAGAAGTCGAACAGGTCGTCGTGCATGGGCACGACCTTCTTCATGAACTCGATGTAGCGCATCAGCCGCGTCGTGTAGTCGGTGATCAACTGCACCGTCGCGACCGTTCCCACGCCGCCTGGGTACAGCGTCGACGGATGCACGTGCCGACCCTCCATGAGACAGAACATCTCTCGGGTGAGTCGGCTGACCTGGAGCGCCTCCCGGTAGAAGTCGCCGGTGAACGGGTTGAGCGCCCGCATGATGTCGGCGATGCTCCGGTAGCCGTGCTCGTCGGAGTGCGGCGCCGGGGTGTTCTCGGCCTGCGCCAGCACACCCGGATTGGTCTCGGACACCATCTTCTCGCAGTAGTCCACCGCGACCAGGTTCTCCTGGAAGATGTTGTGGTCGAACATGTACTCGGCGGCCTCGCCGAGATTGGCGATCCACTCCCCCAGGTGCGGCGGCTGGACCCCGTACGCCATGTTCTGCGTGTAACACGAGCACGTCGCATGGTTGTCGCCGCAGATCCCGCAGATCCGGCTGGTGATGAAGTGCGCGTCGCGTGGATCCTTGCCCTTCATGAACAGCGAGTAGCCGCGGAAGATCGACGACGTGCTGTGACACTCGGCGACGGTCTTGTTCTTGAAGTCGACCTTGGTGTAGATCCCGAGACTGCCGACGATGCGGGTGATGGGGTCCCAGGCCATCTCGACGAGGCCCTTGTCGTCGGTCGCCCCCTGTTTCGGCTCGGGCACGGTTGAAGTCATCGAGATGCCTCTTTTCCCTCGGCGATCACGTGTGTTCGCGCTACCAGGTGCGGACGGCCCCGGTCCGGAGCAGGCGCCCCGGTGCGCGCCAGTGCGGTTCCTTCTCGAGCGTCCTGCCGGTGACACCGCGCAGTGTGCGGATCACCGACCCGTACACCTCGGACACCGAGCTCGACAGAATGCCGCCGGGAGGTTCGTCCATGAACGGCATGAACTTGTCCGGGAATCCGGGCATCGTGCACCCGATGCAGATGCCGCCCACGTTGGGGCAGCCACCGATACCCGCCATCCAACCTCGTTTGGGCACATTGCATCTCACCACCGGCCCCCAGCAGCCGAGTTTGACGATGCACTTGGGCGAACCGTATTCGGTCGCGAAGTCGCCCTGCTCGTAGTAGCCGGCGCGATCACAGCCCTCGTGCACCGTCTGCCCGAACAGCCACTGCGGTCGCAGCTGCTCGTCGAGCGGGATCATCGGAGCCTGCTCGGTCACCTGGTACAGCAGGTAGGTCAGAGTCTCGGACAGGTTGTCCGGCTGGATCGGGCAGCCCGGCACGCACACGATCGGCAGGCCCGCCTTCGACTTCCAGTCCCATCCGAGGTAGTCGGGTACGCCCATCGCCCCGGTCGGATTGCCGGCCATCGCATGGATACCGCCGTAGCAGGCGCACGTGCCCGCCGCGACGATCGCGGTGGCCTTCGGCGCGAGCCGGTCGAGCCACTCGCTCGTCGTGACGGGCTGTCCGGTCTCCGGGTTGTTGCCGAACCCGCACCAGTAGCCCTCGTCGTGCAACTTCTCGTTCGGGATCGAGCCCTCGACGACGAGCACGAACGGTTCCAGTTCGCCGCGGTCGGCCTTCCAGAACCATTCCAGGAAGTCGTCGGCGCCGCCCGCGGGCCCGCACTCGAAGTCGATCAACGGCCAGTGCACGGCAATCTTGGGAAGACCCGGCAGCGCGCCGAAGACGATTTCCTCGACGCTCGGCTGGGTGGCTGCGGTGAGTGCGACGGAGTCGCCGTCGCAACTGAGCCCCGCATTGATCCACAGGATGTGGATCAGTCCCTCGTCCGTCTCGTCGGCCTTCGCGTGCCCTGACTTCTTCGCAGCTTTGGTCGGTGTCGACATGTCGGCCACTCCCCGGGGCGCACCTGCCCCTGCGTCACCGGAGTCGACCTTCGGCCCACTTGCGTGACGCCCACCACAATTAAGGCGCGGACCGGGGCGCTATGTCAACGGCAGGCGCTCATCCCAGCCGGCGTTCGGCGATCCACCGGTACCACCGGTCCAACCCCTCGCCGCTGGTCGCGGACAGATTCAGAACCTGCACACCGGGATTCACCGATCGTGCATTCCGTTCGCACACCGCCGGGTCGAACGAGACATACGGGAGCAGGTCCGTCTTGTTGACGATCACGAGGTCGGCGACCGCGAAGATGTGCGGGTACTTCAACGGCTTGTCGTCGCCCTCCGTCACCGATATTAGGACAACCTTGCCTTGCTCGCCAAGGTCGAACAGGGCCGGGCACACCAGATTTCCGACATTCTCCACGAACACCATCGATTCGTTCGCGGGATGCAGCGTATCCAGCGCACCGCGCATCATCGCTGCGTCGAGGTGACAGCCGGATCCCGTATTCACCTGCACCACAGCACATCCCGTGGCACGCATCCGTTCGGCGTCGAGCAGGGTCTCCTGGTCGCCCTCGATCACCGAGATCGGACCGGTCTCGGACAGGTCTCGAACCGTGCGCTCGAGCAGCGTGGTCTTGCCCGAGCCGGGTGAGCTCATCAGATTGAACGCGAGCACCCCGCGCTCGGTGAGCCACGTGCGGTTCTCCTGCGCGAGCGCGTCGTTCTTGGCCAGGATCTTCTCCTCGAGCGTGATCGTCTCGGTTGCGGCCGGCTCGTGGGAATGTTCGTGTGCATGGCCATGACCGTGCGGGTGGTCATGGTCGTGCGCGTGGTCATGGTCGTGCGGGTGGTCACGTGTGTGGACCCGACCGTCCTCGTGCTCGTGCGAGTGCCCGGCAGCGCCCGGCACGCTGATCCGGGTTCCGGCCGTCCCGCCGGCCTCGTCGACCTTGCCGCAGCCACACGTTGCACACATGGTTCAACCCACTTCCATCGACATGATCCGCAGTTCGCGGCCGGAGAGGACCTCGACGTCGGCGCTGCCGCACGGACACAGCAGCACCAGGTCACGGAGGGGAAAGTCCGTGTCACAGCCACGGCAGTGCGCCAGTCCGGGAGGCTCCTCGATGTCGAGCCGAGCGCCCTCGGCGACCGTGCCCTCCGTGACCAGTTCGAAGCAGAACTGCATCGCGTCGGGCACCACCGCGCACAGGCAGCCGACCTGCAACCGGATGCTGCGCACGCTACGATCGCCGGCGCGCTCGCACACCGCGTCGACGACGCTCTGGGTGATCGCCATCTCGTGCATCACGGGTCCCTCCGGACGGAGGCTGTCCGAAGTCACGATAGGCCGCACTCGCGACCGGCAACAGAGGATTCGGTGAAGCGGGATCAGCCGGCGTCGTGCTCGTGGAAGTGGGTGGCCCCGATGGTGTGCAACAGCTCGTGCACCGTGTCGTCGATCAGGCGGTAGCGGACGGTGCGGCCGGAGCGCTCGGCCGACACCCAGCCCTGCTGCCGCAGCAGGCGCAGAGCGTGGGACACCGCGGTGCCCGTCATCCCGAGTGCCACGGCGAGGTCGGTGACGCAGATGTCGGGGGCGTGGTGCAGGCACAGCAGCAGCCGCAGCCGGTTGGGGTCGGAGAGCAGCTCGAAGCGGTTGGCCCACGCTCCGATGTCCGGCGTCTCTAGCGCCTGCGCCGCGCGGCGGGCGTGATCCGGGTCGATAGCGGGAATCTCGGGCACGGCCTCAGTGTAGGTCTGCCGATCCCGATCGCGACCTAACGTAGAGGGGTGGTCATGCAGCAGGCAGTCAACCCCGTCGACGACGTCGGGATCGCGTATCGGGTGATCGGCGACGGGCCGCCGTTGGTGCTGGCGCACGGCACCGCGCTGTCCAGCGCGATCTGGCGCGCGTTCGGATACGTCAAGGCCCTGCGGGATCGGTACCAGCTGATCCTGCCGGACATGCGCGGACACGGCCGAAGCGGTACCCCGCACGACCCGGACTCGTACGCGATGGACCTGGTGGTGGGCGACATCGTCGCGGTGCTCGACGCGCTGGGGCACGAGCGGGCCCATTACCTGGGCTATTCGTTCGGCGGACGCGTCGGGCTCTCACTCGCGGTCAGCGCCCCCGAACGCCTGCGCACCCTCACCGTCGGCGGCGGCAGTTCGCGCCCGCAGGCCGGCTCGTTCGACAAGCTGTTCTTCCCCGGCTGCATCGACGTCCTCGACCACGAGGGCATGACGGCCTTCCTCGACCGGTGGAACGCGTACCGCCCCTGGCCACTCGACGCCGCCACCCGAGCCGCGTTCGACGCCAACGACACCCGCGCCCTGGTCGCGTACCTGCGCCGGTCCGAGGAGGAACCGGGCGTGCCCGACGCGGCGCTCGAGGCGCTGGATGTTCCGACGATGCTGTTCGTCGGCTCCGAAGACCGGCCGCGGCTGTCGGACACGAAGAAGCTGGCGACGCTGATTCCCGGGTCCCGGCTCGCGGTGATTCCCGGCTTCGACCACGCCACCACCGTCGCGGCCTCCCCCGAGGTCCTGGCGGTGGTGAAGCCGTTCCTGGAGGAGCAATGACCGTGAAGGATCTCCGACGGTATGCGCCGGAAACCCTTCACGATCGCGCGGCCCTCAGCGAGCGAAGGCACCCTCGAGCCGGTTGCGCGATCCCGGGTGGATCAACCGCGCAGCGCTCACCAGGCCGTGTTCGGACCAGGTCCGACGCCGGATGAGCAGACACGGCTCGCCGCGGTCGATCTGCAGCAGCCGGCACTCCTCCGGGCTGGCGAGAACGGCCTCGACGACGTGCTCACCGCGCACGAGCGGCGCGACGCGGGTGAGGTAGTCGTTGGGCGTGATGGTCGTGAAGTCCTGGTCGAGGTAGTCGGGCGCCTCGGCCGGGTTCACCAGACGGTCCTCCACCTGGATCGGCTTGTCGTCCTCGTAGTGCACGAGAACCGAGTGGAACACCTTGGCGCCGACCGCATCCCGGAGGAATGCCTGGGAGTGGTCGGTGTCCTCCTCGCGAACGAAGATCACCTCGGTGCGGTGCCGGTGGCCACGCTCCTGGATCTCGTCCGCGATGTTCTTCACCTCGAACAGCGGTGACGGGGTCTTGGTGCTGGCGACGAACGTGCCGATACCCATCATCCGAACGATCAGGCCGTCACTGGTCAGTTCTCGCAGCGCGCGGTTGATCGTCATCCGGGACAGACCGAGCGCGCCTACGAACTGGTTCTCGGACGGCAGCTGGTCGCCCTCCGACCAACGGCCCGAACGGATCTGCTCGGCCACCAACTTCTTGACCCGTTCGTAGGCAGGCACGGACTCGCCGCCGGCCTCGTCGAACAGCGCGGCCAGTTCCGCGTCGACGTCAACCACTGCCATCCGCTGCCCCTGTTCCTCGAGAAGTCCCACCGCTCCGCTGGTCGACTCGGCCCACGAAGTCTACCGACCAGCACGGCGCCGTAACGGTGCTGGTCATCGGCTCATCGACACAGGGGGCGCTCGGCCGGGTCGATCCGGTACGTCCGGGCGCGGTCGAGGACCGCCTCGGCCGCGCGCAGACGGGGCAGATAGCTGCCGTCGATGCTGTCGGTGCGGTGGTCGAGGAGGTCCCGGGCCCTGCGCACCTCCTCCGGGCTGGGTGCGAACCCGGCGTTGATCGTGCCGATGTGGTCCGGCTTCACACACAGCATGCCGCCCATCCCGGTCGCGATGGAACGACGGCAGTAGTCGCGGAGTCCGCCCACCTCGGCAGCGAGTGACGGTCCGTCGATCGGCGCGGGAAGCCCGGCCGATCGACTCGCCAGGACGAGGTGCGCCCGCGCCCCCATGACCGTTGCCGAATCGTCCGCCGCGGCCGTGTCGTGACGGAAGTCGCCGCTCCCGAACGCCAAGCGGGTCAACGACTTCGCGCGCGCGATCGACACCGCCTCCACCACCCCGGTCGCGGACTCGACAAGGGCGATCAGACCGCCGACGAAGTCGCCCAGGGCGGCCGAAGTCGCGTCGACCTGTTCCGCCGACTCGGCCTTCGCGAGGACGACCCCGAGAATCCCCGGACACCGGCTCGCGAACGCGAGGTCCACGCTCCAATCCGCAGTCGTGGCGGCGTTCACACGGAGCCACGCCCTCCCACCGCTCGCTGCCCAGTCATGGATCTCGTCGCGGGCGCGGGCCCGGTCTCCCGGCGCGACACCGTCCTCGAGATCGAGGACGACGGCGTCGGGGCCGTACCGCCGAATGCGCTCGTCGAGTTCGGTTGTGCGTGTTCCGGGCAGCAGCAGCCACGAACGCGCGTCTCGTGGAGAGACCGCTCCGACGGACTCACCGGTTCGGCAGGAGTTCAGGATAGTGATGACGTTTCCTCTCGTGGATGGCGAACAGGTCAGGTCTGCGGATCAACCGGCCATCCGCCGCAGTTGCCGCGACGCGACCGACAATGCGGCCAGGTCCCGCTGCCCGGACGCGGAGATCTCCGCGAGCGTGCTTCGTGCGCGGCGCAGTCGGGACTCGTTGCGCTCCTCCCAATCCGCGATCATCCGCTCGGTGTCGTCGCCCGGCACGGCCCGCGCGAGGACGTCCGACGTCAGGGCCCGCACGCTGTCGTACAGCTCGTCACGCAGCGACAACCGCGCCAGCGCATCCCACCGGCTCTCCTTGCCCAGGTCGGACACCCCGTTGAGGAGCGGCACGAGGCCCACCCGTTCGCACAGGCGGAAGTACAGCTCACCGGCGACGGCCAGGTCGCACTCGGCCCGATCGGCGATATCGACCACGTCGAGCAGTCCGAACCTGTCGAGCGCCAACTCGACCTCGCGGACGAGGTCCTCGGGAGCGCCACGTTCCGCGATCGCACGCGTACGGTCCCGCAGGTTGGTCCGGTCCGCGCCGACCAGCCATCCTTCGAGCAGCGCCGACGCATGTTCGATCTGCTCACGGAACCGCGTGATCTCCGCTCCCACGGCCAGCGGCTGCGGCCGCCGGTGCAGCATCCAGCGGGACGCCCGGTCGAGCAGTCGGCGGGTGACGAGGATCAGTTCGTCGGCCACCTCGCTGGGAACGTCGGCGGCGGCGATCCGGGCCCACAGGCCAGGCAGCCCGAACACGTCGCTGACCACACTGAACGCCCGCACCGCGTCGTCCGCCGTGGCCCCCACCTCCTCCGCGAGCCGGAAGACGTAGGAGATACCGCCGCGGTCGACGACGTCGTTGGTCAGTGCTGTCGCGACGATCTCGCGGCGCAGTGGGTGCCGGTCGACGGCCGCCTCGTGATCGCGACGAAGCGGCTGCGGGAAGTACTCGCGAAGGATCGGCAGGTACACGTCGTGGTCGACCAGATCCCCGGCCAGCAGGGCACCCTTGAGATCGAGCTTGACGTGCGCCATGAGGGTCGCCAGTTCCGGGGCCGACAGTCCTGCACCGGCCCGCCGCAGCGCGCTGATCGACTTCGCGTCGGGCAGCACCTCGAGCGTCCGGTCGAGAGCTCCGGAGGCTTCGAGTGCCGTGATCAGACGTCCGTGCACCCCGAGCATCTCGGACGCGTCGGCCAGCGCCGTTCCCATCAACTCGTTCTGGGAGACGTTGTCCGCCAAGACGAGCGCGGCGACCTCGTCCGTCATCTCGGCGAGCAGGTGCGGCCGCTCCGCCGACCCGAGTCCGCCTGCACTCACCAGGTCGTCGAGCAGGATCTTGATGTTGACCTCGTGGTCGGAGCAGTCGACACCCGCGGAGTTGTCGAGGGCGTCGGTGCCCACTCGTCCTCCGGCGCAGGCGAACTCGATCCTCGCCGCCTGGGTGAGGCCGAGGTTGCCGCCCTCACCGACGACCCGGGCGCGCAGTTCACACCCTTCCACCCGGACGGCGTCGTTGGCCTTGTCGCCGGCGTCGGTGTGCGTCTGCGTCGAGGCCTTGACATAGGTGCCGATGCCGCCGTTCCACAGCAGGTCGACGGGAGCCCGTAGGATCGCCCGGATCAGTTCGGGGGGAGTCATTTCGGTGACGTGGTCGTCGAGGCCGAGAACGCGCCTGGCCTGATCGCTGATCGGCACGGACTTCGCGGTCCTGTCCCAGACCCCGCCGCCCGCGCTGACGATCGTGCGGTCGTAGTCCGCCCACGACGAGCGCGGTAGTGCGAACAGCCGCTCCCGCTCCGCGTACGAGGCCTCGGGATCCGGGTCGGGATCGAGGAACACGTGACGATGATCGAACGCGGCGACCAGACGAATGTGCCTGCTGCACAACATCCCGTTACCGAAGACGTCGCCGCTCATGTCGCCGATTCCGGCGACCGTGACATCCTCGCGCTGGCAGTCGATGCCGAGTTCCCGGAAGCGGCGCTTGACGCTCTCCCACGCCCCTCGCGCGGTGATGCCCATCGCCTTGTGGTCGTAGCCGACCGATCCGCCGGACGCGAAGGCATCGCCCAGCCAGAAGCCGTACTCGGCCGCGACCTCGTTGGCGATGTCGGAGAACGAGGCGGTGCCCTTGTCTGCCGCCACGACGAGGTAGGTGTCGTCGGAGTCGTGGCGGACCACGCCGCGCGCGGGAAGGACAGCCCCGGTGCGCCGATCGATGTTGTCGGTGAGGTCGAGCAGGCTGCGGATGAACATGCGGTACCCGGCGACACCCGCCTCCCGGAGCGCGGTGCGGTCGGATTCGGCGTCCCCGGTCGGCGCCGGAGGACGCCGCAGCACGAAGCCACCCTTGGCGCCGACCGGCACGATCACGGCGTTCTTCACCGCCTGCGCCTTCACGAGACCGAGCACCTCGGTGCGGAAGTCCTCCCGACGGTCCGACCACCGCAGACCGCCGCGCGCGACCGACCCGAAGCGCATGTGCACCCCGGCGACGGCCGGGGAGTAGACGAAGATCTCGTGCCGCGGCCGCGGCTCCGGCAGTTCTTCGATCAGGCGCGAATCGAACTTCAGCGCAAGGGTCTCCCGTTGGGGAGCGGCGAAGTGGTTGGTACGCACGGTGTTGCGGACGGCCCCGAGGAGGGCCCGGAAGATCCGGTCCTCGTCGAGTCCGAGCACCGTCTCGATCAGCGCCGAGGCCGCGGCGGCGGACGCGTCCCCACCGTCCCCGGACTGGACGGCCGGATCGAAGCGCGCGGTGAAACACCCGATCAGAGCCGACGCGATCTCGGGGTGGCGGCACAGCGCATCGGCGACATACGCACTGCTGTAGGGGAATCCGCCCTGCCGCAGGAACTCGGCGTAGGCACGCAGGACGGTCACTTCGCGCCACTGCAGACCCGCCCGGGCCACCAGTTCGTTCAGCCGGTCCGGCTCGGCTACGCCCTGCCAGAGCGCCTGGACGGCGCCACCGAACCGGGCGGCGAAGCCGTCGAACCCGTCGACCGGTGCGATGGCGTACCGAACCGTGAATTCGTAGACCCAGCACGGCATTCCCGCCGGCGAGGCGAGAGCGTAGGGACGCTCGTCGAGCACCTCGACACCAAGGCTCTGCAACAGCGGCATCAGGTCCCCGAGCGATGCAGGACGCCCGCCGACGTACAGGGACAATCGGTGGGTGCCGCGGGTGGTCGCGTCGGGGACGATCCGTACGTCGACCGCACCGTCGGAGAGTCCGCCGAGGATGACGAGGTCGGTGCGCGCCCGCTCCGGGCTGATGTCCTGCTTGTAGCCGGCGGGTAGTTCCGCTACGAACTCGGCGAGTTGCTCGCGCGCTGCGGGGTCCGCGCCGGCGAGCAGGCGCTCGTCCCAACTGCGGAAGATACGGGCGAGAGCATCGTCGATCTCGCGGGGGTTCGGCATCGGATCGGTGTGGGTGGAGACGGTGTTCATCTGGGAACCTTCCGCCGGGTGCCACGCTGCACCCGACTGGTCGTCGTGTCCGTTCATCGGGTCGAACATCTCGCGATGTCGGGGGCGGCACTGCCGGTTGCCCCTTGACATCAGCTTGTATAGACAGGAATATACAAGTCATAGTTGCAGAACGTGAGCCAGCGCACAACAGCTACGCCCCCACGGATACGGACGACAACGGCGTCGGACCGAAACCGCGAACACCACCGCGCCCTCACCGCCCGATTCGCTAGGAGTTACCCGATGGACATCACCTCACCCGGCCACGAGGCCCGCCCGGTCAGCGCCCCCCGCGGCTCCGAGCTGAACACCCTCGGGTGGCAGCAGGAGGGCGCGCTGCGCATGCTCATGAACAACCTCGACCCCGAGGTTGCCGAGCACCCCGACAACCTGGTCGTCTACGGCGGCACCGGCCGCGCCGCCCGCAGCTGGGCCGCGTTCGACGCCATGGTTGCGACACTGAAGACGCTGAAGAACGACGAGACCATGCTGGTGCAGTCCGGCAAGCCGGTCGGTGTCTTCCGCACCAACGAGTGGGCGCCGCGCGTGCTGCTCGCCAACTCCAACCTCGTCGGTGACTGGGCCAACTGGGAGCAGTTCCGCAAGCTCGAGGCCGAGGGCCTCATGATGTACGGCCAGATGACGGCCGGTTCCTGGATCTACATCGGCACGCAGGGCATCCTGCAGGGCACCTACGAGACCTTCGGCGCCATCGCCCGTAAGCGCTTCGACGGCACCCTCGCCGGCACCATCACCCTCACCGCCGGCATGGGCGGCATGGGCGGCGCGCAGCCGCTCGCCGTGACGATGAACGACGGTGTCGCGATCTGCGTCGACTGCGACGTCACCCGCATCGACCGCCGCATCGCCCACAAGTACCTCGACACCAAGGCCGACAGCATCGAGCACGCGCTGCAGCTGGCCACCGAGGCCCGCGACGCGCGCAAGCCGCTGTCGATCGGCCTGGTCGGCAACGCCGCCGAGATCTTCCCGGCACTGCTGGAGATGGACGCGCCGATCGACATCGTCACCGACCAGACGTCGGCGCACGACCCGCTGTCCTACCTGCCGATCGGCGTCGACATCGCCGACATGAAGGATCTGGCCGCGAAGGACCCGGAGAAGTTCACCGAGGACTCGCGCAAGGCGATGGCCGCGCACGTCGAGGCGATGGTCGGCTTCATGGACAAGGGCGCCGAGGTCTTCGACTACGGCAACTCCATCCGCGACGAGGCCCGCAAGGCCGGCTACGACCGCGCGTTCGAGTTCCCCGGCTTCGTCCCGGCCTACATCCGCCCGCTCTTCGAGGAGGGCCTGGGCCCGTTCCGCTGGGCCGCGCTGTCGGGCGACCCGAAGGACATCGCCGCGACCGACAAGGCGATCCTCGAGCTGTTCCCGGAGAACGAGCACCTCAAGCGCTGGATCGAGATGGCGGGCGAGAAGGTCGCCTTCGAGGGCCTGCCCGCCCGCATCTGCTGGCTCGGCTACGGCGAGCGCCACAAGGCCGGCCTGAAGTTCAACGAGATGGTCGCCAGCGGCGAGCTGTCCGCGCCGATCGCGATCGGCCGTGACCACCTCGACTCGGGTTCCGTCGCATCGCCGTACCGCGAGACCGAGTCCATGAAGGACGGCTCGGACGCGATCGCCGACTGGCCGCTGCTCAACGCCCTCGTCAACACCGCGTCCGGCGCGTCCTGGGTGTCGATCCACCACGGTGGCGGCGTCGGTATGGGCCGCTCGATCCACGCCGGTCAGGTGTGCATCGCCGACGGCACCGAACTGGCCGCGAAGAAGATCGAGGCCGTGCTCACCAACGACCCGGGCATGGGCGTCATCCGTCACGCGGACGCCGGCTACGAGCACGCCATCGACACCGCGCGCGAGCGCGGCGTGCGCATCCCGATGACCGAGAACAACTGACCGAGAACGAGTGATTTCGGACCACTGATCCACCCGCCGGATCACGGGCTCACGACGACCAGCGTGAGCCCGTGCCGGTGGCACTGACGTCGGCTCGGTGACGAGCGACCGACGTCGACCCACGACGAGCGGCAACGCGCAGGACGATCCCCCCTGCGCGTTGCCGCTCGTCGTCGTTTCCGGGCCCGGCGGGACGGACGAACTCCTTCTGGACAAACGACAGGATCGGATGCAATAGTCGTCGCATGCCACTAGACGGCAATCAACTTCCACTAGATGAAATCTAGCGATTCCCCCTCTCGTTCATCCAGGAGTTACCCGTGACCGCTCAGACGCTCGACGACACCCTCGACCTGTCCGAATTCCGCAGCACCGTCCGCGCTTTCGCGAACGCGGAGATCCTTCCCGGCGCCGCCGAGCGCGACGAGTCCAAGGAGTTCCCCGCCCGCCTGATGCGCCGGCTCGCCGAGCAGGACCTGATGGGCATCTCCGTCCCGGAGGAGTTCGGCGGCCTCGGCCTGTCGACCCGCGCCCAGCTGGTCGCGGTCGAGGAGGTCGCCCGCGCCGACGCCGCGCTGGCTTCGATCTACACCGCCCACTACCTGGGTCTCGAGCCGATCCTGGTCGGCGGCACCGAGGAGCAGAAGAAGCGCTGGCTGCCCGGACTGGCCTCGGGTGAGGTCCTCGCCGGCTTCGCGCTCACCGAGCCCGACGCGGGCTCGGACATCGCCTCCATGCGCACCGTGGCGCGCCGCGAGGACGACGGCTGGCACCTGTCCGGCTCCAAGACCTTCATCTCCAACGCCCGCGAAGCCGACCTCGTCGTGCTGTTCGCCAAGACCGACCCCTCGGCCGGCTTCCGCGGCATCACCGCCTTCGCGGTCCCGAAGGGCACGCCCGGCATCAGCTACTCGGAGCCGCAGGACAAGATGGGCATCCGCTCGGCGCCCACCTACACCGTCTACCTCGACGACGTAGTCCTCCCGCACGACGCCGTGATCGGCACCGAGGGCCGCGGCGGCAACATCGCGCTGACCGCCCTCAACCGCGCCCGCATCGACGTCGCCGCGATGGCCAACGGAATCGCGCTGCGCGCTTGGGAACTCGGCCGCGAGTACGCGTCCGAGCGCAAGCAGTTCGGGCACCCCATCTTCGAGTTCCAGGCCATCCAGCTGCTGCTCGGCGAGTGCGACGCCAAGCTCGTCGCCTCGCGCGTGACCGCCGACTGGGCGTCCGACGTCAAGGACGCCGGCCAGGACCTGCGTCGCGCCGCCTCGATCTCCAAGTTCGTGGCGACCGAGGCCTGCTTCTCGATCGTCGACCAGGTCGTCCAGATCCACGGCGGCGCCGGATTCATGCGTGAGTCCGAGATCGAGCGTCTCTACCGCGACTGCCGGATCCTGCGCATCTTCGAGGGCACGTCGCAGATCCAGTTGCTGACCATCGCGGGCAACGCCCCGTCGATCCGGTCCACCGAGTACTGAGAACGACCGGGAGACAACATCATGACCGCGCTTCCCCCACTCGACGGCGTCCGCGTCGTCGACCTGTCCCGCGTGCTCGCGGGCCCGTTCTGCACCGCGCTGCTCGCCGACGCCGGCGCCGACGTCGTCAAGATCGAGTCGAAGGCCGGTGAGGATTCCCGCCACCTCGGACCGTTCCGCGACGGTGAGAGCATCTACTTCAACGTCCTCAACCGCGGCAAGCGCTCCATCGCACTCGACCTCAAGGACCCCGAGGACCGGGAGTCGTTGCTGCAGTTGATCGCCGACGCCGACGTCGTCGTCGAGAACTTCCGCCCCGGCGTCACCAGCCGGCTCGGCATCGACTACGAGGCCGCGCGCGCCCGCAACCCGAAGATCGTCTACGCGTCGATCTCCGGCTTCGGGCAGAAGGGTCCGATGGCGGGCGCCGCGGCCTACGACCTCGTGGTCCAGGCCCTGTCCGGCGTCATGAGCATCACCGGCACCGAGGACTCCGGCCCCACGCGTCTCGGCGAATCGTTCGGCGACACCATCACCGGCGTCTTCGCCGCGTGGGGCATCAGCACCGCGCTGCTGGCCGCCCGTGCCACCGGCCAGGGGCAGCACCTGGATGTCGCGATGTTCGACAGCATGCTCGCGATGCTGCCCACCGCGCACAGCCAACTGCAGGCGTCCGGCGAGACCCCCAAGCGGGTCGGCAACCGGCACCCCGTGTCGACGCCGTTCGACACCTACCGCGCCGACGACGGCCTGTTCGTCCTCGCGATCGCCAGCGAGAAGGGCTTCCAGACGCTGGCCCGGACCATGGGCCGCGAGGAACTGATCACCGATCCCCGGTTCACCGAGGACGCCCTGCGCACCGAGAACGAGCCCGCACTGCGCAAGGAGATCGAGGCGTGGGCTGTCGGCCGCACCGTAGCCGAGGTCCTCGACCTGCTGGACGCCGCCGGACTGGCCGGATCCGAGGTGTGGGACGTCCAGCAGGCGCTCGGATCGGAGCAGGCCCGATACCGCGGCGTCGTGGAGACGTTCGAGCACCCCAAGGCGGGCACGGTGTCGTACGTCCGGCAGCCGGTCGTCTTCGGTGACAGCGCGCGTCCGGCGGTGCGGCGCAGCCCGCTCCTCGACGAGCACCACGACGAGGTCCTCGGCGGAACACCCGCACGATAGATTCGTCGAACGGTCGGCCGAACGGTCGACGCCCTCGGCATGGGAGACACGCATGGCCCCCGGTGACGTGACGCGCAGCGCCAGTCGCACCTTCGAACTGCTCGGCGCGATCATCGAGCACGGTGGACTGACCCTCGCCGACGCCGCGAAGACGACCGACCTCGCGACCAGCACGGCGCTGCGGCTGATCCGCAGCCTCGAGCAGACCGAGTTCGTCCTGCGTGGCGAGGACAACGTCTACCGGGTCGGTCCCCGGCTACTGCAGATCGGCGCGAAGGCCATCGCCGACAACCAACTGCTCCTGCGGGCACAGCCGGCCATGGCCGAGATCGCCGAGATCACCCGGGAGTCGACGTATCTGTCGGCTCCCGGGCCCCGGGGTACGGCGTTGTACATGGGGCAGATCGAGGGCACCCACGCCATCCGGCACATGGGGTGGGTCGGCCAGACCGTCCCCCTCGTCGGGACCGCGGTGGGCGCGGCCCTGCTCGGCGAGGTGGGCGCGGACGGCTACGCCATCGCCCACGACACCATCGAGGACCACTCCACCGGCGTGGCCGCCCCGATCTACGACGCGATCGGCCGGATCGTGGGGGCACTGAGCGTCGTCGGACCCACCTTCCGACTCGACGACGACGTCTGCGCCCAGCACGGGCAGGTCCTCGTCGAGCGCTGCGCGCGACTGTCGGCCGAACTGGGACGCACCGTCCCGTCGTAGTCCGAGGCCCCCGGCCCCGGCCCCACCCACGGCGGTTCGGGAACTGAGAAGTTTGGTGCCGCGGTCTCGTATTCGAGACAATGACGCGGCACTCCGGCCGATCGGGCCGGGATCGGAAGGGGACAATCGATGTCGACGAGCCGGGTCAAGTCCGCGGAGCGGGTACTCGACGTGCTCGATCTGCTCGCCCGACGGGGTGTCCCGATGGCCGCGACCGAGATCTCGAGTGCGCTGGACCTGCCCAAGAGCACAACGCACCACCTGCTCAACGTGATGCGGGACCGGCGGTTCGTCGCGTACTGGCCCGACCAGCGGGCGTGGACGCTCGGTGTCTCCGCGTTCGAGGTAGGGGCGTCGTACATGCGGTCCGGTCCGCTGCACCGCGAGGGGCAGCGGCACATGGTCGCCCTCACGCAGGCCGCGGACGAGACGTCACACCTGGCGGTCCTGCAGGGCACCGACGTCATCTATCTGGACAAACGCGAGCCGCTCAAGCCCGGCGTTCGGCTGGTGACCGAGGTCGGGACCCGGCTGCCGGCCCACCTGACGGCCGTCGGACGCTCGATCCTGGCACGTCTCGACCGGGAGCAGCTGAGCGCGCTCTACGCCGGCTACACGTGGCCGACGCGCACCGGGGAGGGACCGACGTCGCTCGACGACCTGCGGGCGCTCCTGCAGGCAGATCGTGAACTGGGGTACTCGGTGGAGCGCGACTCGACCACCAACGGCGTCACGTGCATCGCCGGCCCCGTCGTCACGCGGGACGGCCGTCCGGTCGCCGCACTGGGCGTCGCGTACCTGACCGGGGCGCGCACCGACGCCGAGACGGACGAACTGGCCCAGCTCGTCACGGACGCGGCGGCGCACTTCTCGGACAGTCTCAGCGACCGCATGGTCGAAGAGTCCTCCATGGAGTCCTGAACCGGAGTCCTGAACCGCCCACCCGCCCGTTCTCGGTACGACAACTCCGACCCGCCTATTGTCTTACATACGAGACTGTGGTCTCGTATACGAGACACAAACTTCACGGCCGCCGATCCGTCGAGACCGCCGAGCCGTCCCTGCCTTCGGAGCGCTCATGACCCTCACCACACAGTCCACCGACCTCGTCGAGGTCGGACTCGGACCCGTCACGATCCAGGACGTCGTCGACGTCGCACGCCGCGGTCACGGGGTGCGCCTCACCGACGGCGCGCTCGCCGAGATCACCCGCTCACGCAAGCGCATCGAGGACCTCGCCGTCGACCCGCGTCCGGTGTACGGCGTCTCGACCGGCTTCGGCGCGCTCGCCACCCGGCACATTCCGCAGGAGCTGCGGACCCAGTTGCAGCGCAGCCTGGTCCGCTCGCACGCCGCCGGGTCGGGCCCTGAGGTGGAGCGCGAGGTGGTGCGCGCACTGATGCTGCTGCGCCTGTCCACGCTCGCCACCGGACGCACGGGCGTGCGCCCCGAGGTCGCGCAGGCCTACGCCGACCTGCTCACCGCCGGGATCACGCCGGTGGTCCACGAGTTCGGCAGCCTCGGCTGCTCCGGCGATCTCGCGCCGCTCGCGCACGTCGCGCTCGCGGTGACCGGCGAGGGAACCGTCCGCACCGCCGACGGCCGGTTGCTCGACGCCGCCGACGCCCTCGCGGAGCACGGGCTCACCCCCGTCGTCCTGGCCGAGAAGGAGGGGCTCGCCCTCATCAACGGCACTGACGGCATGCTGGGCCAGCTCGCGCTCGCCGTGACCGATCTCGACCACCTCCTCAAGCTGGCCGACATCGCGGCCGCGATGAGCGTCGAGGGCCTGCTCGGCACCGACCGAGTGTTCGCCGCCGACCTGCAGGCACTGCGCCCTCACCCCGGACAGGCGGCGGCCGCCGCCAACATGGCTCGGCTGCTGGCCGATTCGCCGATCGTCGCGAGCCACGCCGGCCCCGAGGACACCCGCGTGCAGGACGCCTACTCGCTGCGCTGCGCACCGCAGGTGGCCGGTGGTGCGCGCGACACCGTCGAGCACGCCCGCACGGTCGCGCACCGCGAACTCGCCTCGGCGGTCGACAATCCCGTCGTCACCCTCGACGGCCGGGTGGAATCGAACGGCAACTTCCACGGCGCCCCCGTGGCCTACGTCCTCGACTTCCTCGCGATCGTCGCGGCCGACGTCGCGAGCATCAGCGAGCGCCGGACCGACCGGTTCCTCGACGTCGCCCGCAACCACGGTCTGCCGCCGTTCCTGGCCGACGATCCCGGCGTGGACAGCGGACTGATGATCGCGCAGTACACGCAGGCCGCGATCGTCTCCGAGCTCAAGCGGCTGGCGGCACCGTCGAGCGTCGACTCCATCCCGTCGTCCGCGATGCAGGAGGACCACGTCTCGATGGGCTGGTCCGGCGCCCGTAAGCTGCGCCGCGCCGTGGACGGGCTCACCCGGGTCCTGGCGATCGAGATCCTCACCGCAGCACGAGGTATCGACCTGCGTACCCCGCTGCAGCCCGCACCCGGAACCGGTGCCGTGGTCCGAGCCCTGCGCGAAAGCGTTCCCGGTCCGGGCACCGACAGATTCCTCGCCCCCGAGATCGATCGGGCCGTCGCGCTCGCGGCGTCCGGCACACTGGTGGCGGCCGCCGAGCAAGAGATCGGCGCCCTGCAGTGACCCGCACTGTCAGTCTGCCCCGGGCCCGGCCCGAGATCGACGCGCTGCCCGCGTATTCGAAGGCCTCGGGCGCGGCGACGGTTCGCTGGCGCGCGTCGAGCAACGAATCCACCATCGCGCCGTCCCCGGCCGTCGTCGAGGCGATCGCCCGCGCCGGTGCACACGGCCACCTCTACCCGACGCTGTTCGCCGACGACCTCGTCGCGGCGCTGGCCGAGCGGCTGTCCGTCCCGGCCGACGCGGTGCTGACGGGCGCCGGGTCGCTGTCACTGCTGCAGCAGGTCCTCACGGCCTTCACCGGGCCGGGCAGCGAGGTGGTCCACGCGTGGCGCAGCTACGAGGCGTACCCGATCCTCATCGGGATCGCCGGTGCCACAGCGGTTCCGGTTCCGTTGGATGCGCAGCAGCGGCACGACGTCGACGCGATGATCGCCGCGGTGACGCCCCGCACCCGCGCGGTGCTGGTGTGCAATCCGAACAATCCGACGGGCACAGAACTCACCGAGACCGAGTTGAGGCGACTGCTCGACCACGTGCCCTCGGATGTCCTGGTGATCCTCGACGAGGCGTACCGCGAGTTCGCCGAGGAGCAGGTCGACGGCGTGGAACTGCTGCGCGAGTACCCGAACGTGGTGGTGCTGCGGACGTTCTCGAAGGCGTACGGCCTGGCCGGCCTGCGCGTGGGCTACGCGATCGCCGACTCCGCCGTCGCCGCTCCCCTGCACGCCGCCGCCCCGCCGTTCGGCCTCAGTTCGGTCGCCGAGGCCGCGGCGTGCGCCGCGCTCACCGACCCCGGACACACCGACCGGATCGTGGAGTCGGTGCGGGTCGGACGCCGGCACCTGCGCACGGGACTCACCGACCGGGGCATCGAAACCCCCGCCAGCGGAGGAAACTTCGTCTGGATCCCGGTGGGTGACCAGGCTGCTTCCCTCGATGCCGCCTGCGTCGCGCACGGAGTGTCTGTGCGAGCGTTCTCCGGAGAGGGCGTGCGGGTGACCGTCGGCGACCGCGACGCCGAGGACGCTGTGCTCGCCGCCGTCGATGCCTTCACCGCAGACCGACAGAACTGATACGAGGAACCCGATGTCTCTCACCGCCCTCTCCGACGCCCTCGGCTCGAGCCGACTCGTCACCGACCCGGACGTCATGGACGCCTACGCCCGGGACGAGGCGCACCTCGCGATCCCCGGTCGCCCGCTCGCGGTGCTGATCGCGAACTCGACCGAGGACGTCGCCGCCGCCATGAAATGGGCCACCGCTCATCGTGTTCCGGTGGTCCCCCGCGGCGCCGGCTCGGGCCTGGCCGGCGGCGCCACCGCGATCGACGGCTGCCTGATGGTGTCCACCGCGGCCATGCGCGACATCGTCGAGCTGAACGCCGCGGACCAGCTGGCGGTGGTCCAGGCCGGCGTGGTGAACGCCGACCTCGACCGGGCGGCCGCCGAGCACGGCCTGATGTACGCCCCCGACCCGAGTAGCTACCAGATCTCGACGATCGGCGGGAACATCGCGACCAACGCGGGCGGGCTGCGCTGCGTCAAGTACGGCGTCACGCGGGACTCGGTGCTGGGTCTCGAGGTGGTGCTGGCCGACGGTCGGATCCTGCGGACCGGGCACCGCACCGTCAAGGGGGTCGCGGGCTACGACCTCACCGGGCTGATGGTCGGCTCCGAGGGCACCCTCGGGATCGTCACGAGCGCGACCGTGCGCCTGCGCCCGCGGCCGCGCCGCGAGCCCGCGACGATCGTCGGCAGCTTCGCGTCGCTGCGGGCGGCCGCGGACGCCGTCGCCGCGGTGGTGCGCGCCGGGATCGGACCGAGCCTGCTCGAACTGATCGACCGGGCCACCCTGGTCGCGATCGACGAGTGGAAGCGCATCGGCCTCGAGTCGGGCACTGAGGCGATGCTCATCGCGCAGGCCGACGGCCCGGACGCCGACGAGGCCGCCGCCGCGATCGAACGCCACTTCACCGAGGCGGGCGCCGACTTCGTCGCGGTCTCCCAGGACCCCGCCGAGTCGGCCCAGTTGCTCGAGATCCGCCGGCTCGCGTACCCGGCGGCCGAACGCCTCGGCCAGTGCCTGGTCGAGGACGTCGGGGTACCACGATCACGGCTGCCGGAGATGGTCGAGTCGATCGAGGAGATCTCGCGCCGACACGACGTCACGGTGATGACCGTCGCGCACGCCGGCGACGGCAACGTGCACCCGACGTTCGTGTTCGATCGCCTCGCGGACGGGTCGGTCCCGGATGCCGTCTGGACGGCCGCCGACGAGGTGTTCCGGCGCGCGCTCGAGCTGGGTGGCACGCTGACAGGTGAGCACGGCGTCGGAGTGTTGAAGCGACGCTGGATGGCGCTCGAAGTGGGAGAGGCTGGTTTGGACATCCATCACGCGGTGAAGGCCGCGTTCGATCCGCTCGGTCTGATGAATCCCGGGAAGGGCTTCTGACCGACGACCTGGGCAAACAATCCGGATACAAACCTGGATGTTGACAGACCTGTATATACAGGCCTATACATTTCCCACTGGCATGGCGTGATCCAGCGCACAAGCATGAAGAAGGTGGGCATCACCCCCGGAAGTCGACCCCGCCGCACGGTGCGGTCACCGCAGAAAGAGCAGGCCCAATGACACACGACGGCAGCACATCCGAGGTGCTCCTCACCCCGGAACGACGCACCATCGACGTCGTCCCCGACGACGAGCGCCACGGCACCCCTCGCAGCCAGTTCACGCTGTGGTTCGGCGCGAACATGCAGATCACCGCGATCGTGGACGGTGCCCTCGCTGTCGTTTTCGGCGCCGACGCACTGTGGGCCATCATCGGCCTGCTGATCGGCAACGTATTCGGCGGTGCCGTGATGGCACTGCACTCGGCGCAGGGCCCGCGGATGGGCCTGCCGCAGATGATCTCGAGTCGCGCCCAGTTCGGCGTCAAGGGCGCGGTCGTGCCCCTCGTGCTCGTGATCCTGATGTACCTCGGCTTCGCGGCCACCGGCACGGTCCTGGCCGGTCAGGCCGTGAACAAGGTGCTCGGCATCGACAACGCCGCGGTCGGCATCGTGATCTTCGGATTGCTCACCGCGTTCGTCGCCGTCACCGGCTACAAGCTGATCCACATCGTCGGCCGCGTCGCGACCGTCGTCGGCATCGTCGGCTTCACGTACCTGGCCGTCCGACTGTTCCTCGAGTACGACGTCTTCGATTACGTCGGCATCGTCGACTTCGACGTCGTGACGTTCCTGCTCGCGATCTCCCTCGGCGCCGGCTGGCAGCTCACGTTCGGCCCCTACGTCGCCGACTACTCCCGCTACCTGCCCCGTGAGACCAGCGAGCGCACCACGTTCTGGTCGACCTTCCTCGGCAGCGTCCTCGGATCGCAGTGGTCGATGACCTTCGGCGCGCTCGTCGCGGCCGTCGCGGGCGACGCCTTCCTCGGCAACCAGGTCGGCTTCATGGGTGATCTCGCCGGTCCGGCGATCATCGCGTTCCTGATCTACCTGGTGATCGTGACCGGCAAGCTGACGGTCAACGTCCTCAACGCGTACGGCGGCTTCATGTCGATCCTCACCACCGTCACCGCGTTCGACGGCCGGTCGCAGATCTCGACGAAGGCCCGCTCGTTCTACATCCTCGGCTTCACCGTCGTCTCGATGCTCATCGCGATCGCGGCGAGCGCGGACTTCCTGGACAACTTCAAGAACTTCGTCCTGGTACTGCTCATGGTGTTCACGCCGTGGAGCGCGATCAACCTGATCGACTACTACCTGATCTCGAAGGAACGCATCGACATCCCGGCGCTGTACGACCCGAACGGGCGCTACGGAGCCTGGAACGTCCCGGCCCTGGTCGTCTACGCCGTCGGTGTGCTCGCCCAGATCCCGTTCCTCGCGCAGAAGATGTACACGGGCCCCATCACCGACATGCTCGGCGGCGCGGACATCTCGTGGATCGTCGGCATCGTCCTGACCGGCGCGATCTACTATCCGGTCGCCAAGCGGACCAACAACCCGCCGGCCGCGATGATCTACCCCGCCCACACCGCGATGGTCGACAGCCGGGTCTGATCCCGGTCACCGATCACCGATTCCCCCTCTCGAAAGTCACCTAGGAGCCTCACGTGACCACGACCGGTCCCCGGACCACCGCACTGACGAACATCGGCACCCTCGTCACGAACGACCCCTCGCTGGGCGACGGAGCGCTGGGTGTCCGGCACGACGCAGCGGTGGTGTTCGAGGACGGCGTGGTCGCGTGGGTGGGTGACTCCGCGGACGCCCCGGCCGCCGACACCGGTTTCGATCTCGGCGGACGGGCCGTGCTCCCCGGCTTCGTCGAGAGCCACTCGCACCTGGTGTTCGCGGGCGAGCGGGCCGAGGAGTTCGCGGCTCGCATGTCCGGCGAGAAGTACGCCGCCGGCGGCATCCGCACCACGATCGAGGCGACGCGGGCCGCGAGCGACGACCAGCTCGCCGCGAACGTGCGCCGCCTGCTCGACGAGTCGCTGCGCTCGGGCAGCACCACCGTGGAAATCAAGAGCGGTTACGGCCAGAGCACACGGGACGAGCTGCGCAGTGTGCAGGTCGCGGGCCGGTTCACCGACGAGGTCACGCTGCTGGCCGCGCACGTCCCGCCACCCGAGTACGCCGGCCGCGGCGACGAGTATGTGGCGATGGCGGTCGACGAGATGATCCCGGCGTGCGCCCCGTACGCGAAGTGGATCGACGTGTTCTGCGAGCGTGGCGCGTTCACCCTCGAACAGTCCCGCGCCGTCCTCAGCGCAGGCGTCGCGCACGGCCTGATCCCCCGCGTGCACGGCAACCAGCTCGGTGAGGGCCCGGGTGTCCAGTTGGCCGTCGAGATGGGTGCCGCCTCGGTGGACCACGTCACCTACGTCACCGACGCGGACATCGACGCGCTCGCCGGTAGCTCGACGGTGGCGACCCTGCTGCCGGGCGCGGACTTCTCCACCCGCAACCAGTACCCCGGTGCTCGCGCGCTGCTCGACGCCGGTGTCACGGTCGCGCTGGGCGCGGACTGCAACCCCGGCACCTGCTACACCACGAGCCTGCCGTTCTGCATCGCGATCGCCGTCCGGGACATGCACATGACGCCCGCCGAAGCCGTGTGGGCCGCGACCGCGGGCGGCGCCCGTGCACTGCAGCGCGAGGACGTCGGCAGCCTGCGGATCGGTGCGCGAGCCGACGCGATCGCGCTCGATGCACCGTCGTACCTGCACCTCGCCTACCGGCCGGGTGTGCCGCTGATCCGCGAGGTCTTCAAGGACGGCGTGCTGGCCGGTTCGTCTGTCGGAGGTGTCGCATGAGCCACGAGATCGTCGTCGACATCGCCCCCGCGTCGTGGTCCGGCCGCACGGACGGCGACACCCCGGAGCACCTGCGCTGGCACCAGGCCATCGCGCCCTACTCCCCCGAGCCGGGCACGGGCAGCGTGCTGATCGGCTTCGCGAGCGACGAGGGCGTCCGACGCAACAAGGGACGACGCGGCGCCGCCGCGGGCCCCGATGCGCTGCGCGGCGCTCTCGCCTCCATGGCGCTCGCCGAACCGCTGCCGCTCGCCGACGCCGGCACGGTCGCCGTGACGGGTGAGGAGCTCGAGGCCGGCCAGGCCGCCCTCGGGCGCGCCGTGACGGCAGCAATCGATGCGGGACGGTTGCCCGTCGTCCTCGGCGGTGGCCACGAGGTCGCGTACGGCACCTATCTGGGTGTCGCCGGCTCGCAGCTCCGCGGCCGACGCCCGCGCCTGGGCATCCTCAACCTCGATGCCCACTTCGACCTGCGCAGCGACCCGATCCCCAGCTCCGGCACGCCGTTCCGGCAGATCGCCGAGGCCGAGCAGTCCGCGGGCACCAGCCACCGCTACGACGTGATCGGCATCAGCCAGCCGAGCAACACCAACGTCCTGTTCGACACCGCGCACCGCCTCGGTGTCCGGTACCTGCTGGACGATCACTGCGGCGTGGCCGATCGGGCCCGGGTCGACGAGTTCCTCACCGACTTCCTCGACGACGTCGACATCGTCTACCTGACGATCGATCTCGACGTGCTGCCCGCCGGTGTCGCGCCCGGTGTCAGTGCACCGGCCGCCTACGGGGTGCCGCTCGAGATCATCCAGCACGTGTGCGATCGGGTGAGCGCGAGCGGAAAGCTCGCCGTCGTCGACGTGGCCGAACTCAATCCGGCTCTGGATGTGGACAACCGCACCGCCCGCACCGCGGCCCGGCTCATCCACCGCATCGTCACCGGGCACGTTCCGCCGGCGCGCTGATCTCACGAGGTCATTGCGAGCAGCGAGGCCAATGCCGCCGTCAACGTGTCACCGGCCCCGGAGTCCTCGGCGCGCCAGGCGATGTGCCCATCGGGGCGCACCAGAATGGCACCGGCATCCGCGAGCCCGCACCGGCTCCGGAGCCGGTGCCATGTCTCGTCGGACGGGACCGACCCCGCGATCGGAAAACCATGTCGGGCAGTGTCGTCGATACATTTGCTCCACTGCGCACCCGCGCCGGGACCGTGGATCAGGGTGAACCCGAGGCCGATCATGTCGAGGGTCGAACGCGCCGCTGACCCAGTCAGGCGCACATGCGGAAGTAACTGCCCGAGCCGGCCCGAGGGCGTGTATCCGCCGGGGTCGATCGACGAGCCCGCACAGACGGCGGCACCGACGACGGCATCCGACCCGTACCGCGCAGTCAGCAGGAGTTCGTCGTCGATGCGGTACCCGCCGCGGGCGCCGGCGTTGCCCAGGGCGACGTCGATGACTTGCCTGGCGATGGGCCTGCGCTCGGTCTCGTAGGTATCCAGGAGTCGATCACCGGCCCCGACGGAGAGGACGGCGGCAAGTTTCCACGCCAGGTTGTCGGCGTCGCCGATTCCGACGTTCATCCCGTGCCCGCCGGTCGGCGGAACGGCGTGGGCCGCATCGCCGGCCAGGAACACACTTCCGTGTCGGTACGCGGAGGCCAGGGTGGCGTCCATCCGCCACGCCGACGTGTCGACGACCGACACGTCGAGGTCGTCGACACCGGCAGCGGCACGGACGATCTCGCGCCAACGAGATTCCTCGAAGGCCGTCGGATCCTCGACCTCAGGGTCATAGGGGTACTGATAGATCCAGTCCGTGTCGTTGTCGATCGCCATGAACCCACCCCGGCCGGGCGGGGTCAGGAAGTAGGACACACTGGCCCTGTCGGCGACGAGTGCGCCCAACGGCGCGCGGAAACGGACGCTGAAGTAGTGCCCCAGCCCGGTCTCGCCGTCCATCGCGATGTCGCACCGGCGCCGGACGGCACTGCGCGAGCCGTCGCAGCCCACCAAGTACGCGGCCTCGACGAGTGAACGGGCGCCGGTATCCACGTCCCGCAGTTCGACGGACACAGCGTCACGGTCCTCGGTGAACGAGACGAACTCCGTACCGAATCGGATTCGATCCCCGGCAAGTTCGCGCGCTTCCACGAACAGGATCGCCTCTAGGACGTCCTGCGAGCAGATCACCCCGGGTGCGGGGGTGACCGCTCGGTCGCCTACCCCCGTGTCCACGGTCGTGCGCACGAAATCGGGCGCGACGAGCGTCGATCCGCGGAACATCGACACGTGTTCAGCAGGCAACCCGGCCGACCTCACCCGGTCCTCGAGTCCGATCCCGCGCAGCACCTCCATCGACCGAGCCGAGATCCCACGCGCCTTCGGGTGCACCGACGTTCGCGAGCGCGTTTCTACCAGCTCATTCCTGACACCCCTGCGGGAGAGCAGGATCGACAACACCAGCCCGACCGGACCGCCCCCGACGATGACGACACCATTCGTATGACGACGCATTCACGCCCTCCTTCCACCGGGGTCCACACAGACCCGGAACCCTCCGACCTTGTAACGCCATTCAAATAAAATTTACGTTACAGTGACCGGTAGTTGTCCACTCTTTTTCCGAAGGAGCTGAACGTGGATCTGCGCGGCGACAATCCTCGCGGCCTGCGGTTCGTCGTCGACGTCGCGAACGCGTACCGACACGACCCGGATCTCTCGGTCGACGACTTCCAAACTCTCGTCGACCGACACTCCTCACCGGGCACCACGCTGCCGAACCGGGGCGATGCCACCGAACTCCGTGCCGCCATCGACGACATCGTCGACATACTCGCCGCTCGGGAACCCGACACGGCCGTCCGGCGGATCAACACCACGTTGAACCGCTATCCGGCCCACCCGCAGCTCGTCCAACTTCCAGGGCGCCCGTGGTCGATGCATCTGCGCTCCGACACGTCGAACCGTGCGCAATGGTTCGCCTCGACGGCCGCGTTCGCGCTCGGACTCTGGCTCAGCGAGAAGGAATCGTGCGCGTGGGGCACGTGCGAGGCACCCGGGTGCGACGACTTCTTCATCGATACCGGACGCCGGGCGCCCCAGCGATACTGCACACCTCGGTGCGCGACCCGAGCTCGCGTCGCGAACCATCGCCTCGAGCGCTCGACTCGGTGAATACTCCCTCTTCACGCACCCGCCGCAATCCCGGCAGCTCCGCGACGTTCAGCCCATCCACGCCCCACCGTTGACGTCGAGGCTGGCGCCGTGGATGTAACTGGCCGCCGGGCTGGCGAGGAACGCGACGGCGCGCGCCACCTCGATCGGCTGCGCCATGCGACCGGCCGGGATACGGGACGCGTCGATCGGACGGCCCCCGAGGATGGGGGTCTCGGTCGCGCCGGGGACGACAGCGTTGACACTCACGCCTGCCGGGGCGGCACGCATCGCCAGCCACCGCACGAGCGAATTGAGCGCACCCTTGCTCGCGGCGTACTGAGCGCCGGACAGGAGCCCGCCGTTGCGACTACCGAGGGAACTCACCAGCACGATGCGTCCCCGTCCACGCTCCGCCATGGCGGGCAGAACGCGCTGACAGATCCGCATGGGCGCAGCGGTATTGATCGCGAAGACCCGCTGGAAGCTGTCCGTCCAGGCGTCGTCGTCCTCGGGGTCGATCAGGGTCTCGTCCGGGCAGACGGCGCTGGTGATCACCAGCGCGTCCGCATCCGCGCAGTGATCGACGATGCGGTGTTGCTCGGCAGCAGCGGTGATGTCGGCAACGACCCACTGATGTCTGTCCCGGTTCGCGAAGGACTCGAAGACCGTCGGATCCGGCTCGGCGACGTCGAACAGCGTCAAGCGTGCCCCCAGTGCGGCACAGACCCGGCCGATTTCGTAGCCGATACCGCCGGCGCCCACGATCACCACTTTCTGGCCGTCGAGATCGACGCCGAGAAGGCCGAGGGCGGAATCTGCAGTATTCGTCATGAGGAGATCTCTCCTGTGTGTGTCACGGACCGACGTTCGGTTCCCGGAGGGGCGCTCGATTCACGAGTGTGCCCGGCGGCGGCATTGCGCCCGACCGCCTCGGCTCCATCACCGTCCGATCCGGAAACGACGGACCTTGCCGACGCTCGTTCGTGGGAGCTCGTCGATCAGGTGCCAGTCCCGGGGACGCGCGGCGGGCGGGAGGTTGGCCGCGGCCCAGTCCGCGAGCGCGGCGATATCGAGACGCGGCGTCGCCTGCCTGGCCACGATGTAGGCCACCGGAACCTGGTCCCGAATCGGGTCGGGTTGAGCGAGGACGGCGGCTTCCAACACCCCTGGGGCCTGCGCGATCACCGACTCGACCTCGGTGAGACTGACGTTCTCGCCCGAGACCTTGATGACGTCGTCCGCCCTGCCGACGAAGCGCATCGCTCCGCTCTCCGGGTCCGCGGCGACCAGGTCTCCGGTGTGGAACCAGCTGGTGCCATCGGGCTGGTCGGTGAATCCGCGAGCAGTCGTCTCGGGGTCGTCGAGGTAGCCGGAGAACAGGTCCACACCACGGGTTCCGTGGACCCGCAGCATCCCGGGTTCACCCGGAGAGGTCGCCTGCCCGGTCACCACGTCGACGACGTCGACCCGGCGTCCGCCGAGCGGAAGACCGATGACATCGTGGCGTAGCGGTTCACTGGTGTCGCCGGTAACGGCGGCGACAGTCTCGGTCATGCCGTAGAGCTGCCGGGGACGACGGCCGACGATCTCGGCGAACTGCTCGTGATGCTCACGACCCAGACTCTGGGCGAACCATACATGTTGCAGTGCAAGCGGATCCGGACTCTCACCGCAGCGAGCGAGGATCATCCGGATCGGCGAAGCAAACAGGCTCGCGTGAGTGACCCGGAGATCGCGGGCCTGCTGCACCCATCGTGATGCCGAGAATGTATGCGTCAATGCGACGCTCGCCCCGACCGCGATTGCCGGTGCGAAGCAGTAGTACTGAGCATTGGCATGAAAGAGGGGAAGCGTGACCAGCCAACGATGTTCGGGATCGAGGTCGACGGCCGTCGCCATGGTCTCCGCCACCGTGGAGTAGTTCTCCTGCGTGAGAACCACACCCTTCGGTTCCGACGTGGTGCCCGAGGTGAACATCACAGCAAGTCGATCCGACGGGGCGATACCCACCGCAGCATCCGCTACCGGCGAGCCCACGACGAGCGGCCCACCCAGAGCTACGTCGGTGGCATTCTCCCCCAGCTCCAGGACCATCGGGACCGCATCGCTGGCGCCGGCGCGATAGGTCTCGGCCCGCGCGGCAGCGCATATCCCGACCACCGGTGTCGTGCGCCGTATCTGGTTCGCGAGATCTCGCGGGGACGAGGCCGGGTCGACCGGCACGAACCATGCACCGAGACGAGCCACCGCGAGCCAGATCGCCAGGAAGCCCGGGCTGTTCCGCAGCGCGACGTGCACGGACGCTCCGGCCCCGACACCGTGGTCCCGCAGGGTTCCTGCGGTGCGACCGACGATGTCGTCGAACTCCTCGTACGTGTACTCGGTGACGCCGGAGTCGTCGTGGAACAGGAGGAACGGAGCGTCGCCGTGGGCGGAGGCGGCCCGTGACCAGTGTTCGCAGAAGGTGGGCAGATGAGTCATCGTGTCTCCGTGAGCTGCTGGCCGAAGTCCATCCAGTGCGCGGTCGCCGTCCAGCCGGCGTCGACCGGGATGCTGATTCCGGTGATCGCTGCGGCATCGTCCCCGAGCAGGAAGCTCACCGCAGCAGCGATCTCGGCCGGTGCCACCAGCCGTCGGAGCGCCGCGTGGTCGGTCATCGCGGTGGCGTCTCGGGCCCCGCTGTCGAGCTTGGCCTGCAGCGTCGGGGTGAGGGTGAACCCGGGAGCAACGGCGTTGACGCGGATACCGAACCGGCCCAGCTCACCGGCTGCGATGGTGGTCGCGGTGGCCAAAGCCGATTTGGCAGGGGCGTAGGCGTGCAACGGAAGCGGCCGATGAGCGTTGATCGAGGTGATGTTGACGATCGCACCGCCACCGCCCTCGACCATGAGTGACGCGAACGCCTGGGTGCAGGCCTGCGCGCCGAAGTAGTCGATGTCCCAGACTCGCCGCACGACCTCGGGATCATGAGTCAACAGCGACTCGACATCCTGCAGCACCCCGGCGACGTTGACCAGGCCCGCCACCGGGGTGCCTGCAGCCTTCAGCGTGGCCGCGGCAGCGGCCACCGCCTCGTGATCGGAGACGTCGAGGGCGATCGCGCTGGTACGGCCGGGAAACTCCTCGACCAGCGGGTTGCACCCGGCCGGGTCGAGGTCGGCCGCCACGATCGTCCAGCCGTCGGTGGCCAGGCGGCGCGCGACGGCTGCCCCGATTCCGCCGGCCGCACCGGTGACCACTACCGCGTGGCCGTCCCGGCGTCGGCGTAGTTGCCCCGAACCGCGGGGCTCAGTGCCTGGGTTGGTCATCGCAATCCTCTCTCCCGAAGTTCCCGTGAACGTCGCTGCCGGAGGACATCCCCGGCGGCACGAGTTGGCAGTCCCTTTGCCACGGAACCGGGTCAGTCCCTGTAGGTGGGGTCGATCCGATCGAGCTTCCGCAGCAGATGCGGCCACTCCCGATCGTTCGAGACCCCCAGGTCGTCGGTCCACTGCCGGACCGTCAACGCCCTGAGGGCATCGTCGGGGACGCGCAGCGGCCGACCGGTCGCCTGCGCCAGCAACTGCGTGCGGGCCGACTTCTCCAGATAGAAGGTCTCGGTGAATGCATGCCCCACACTACGTCCGACCGTGAGCGTGCCGTGGTTGCGCAGGATCAGGGCGGCGTTGTCGCCGAGGTCGGCGACGAGGCGCCGCTGCTCGTCCATCGTCAGCGCGATGCCCTCGTAGTCGTGGTACCCGATCCGATCGTGAAAACGCATGGCGTGCTGTGTGAGTGGCAGCAGTCCCTCTTCCAGGACACTCAAAGCCATGCCGGCTTCGGTGTGCAGGTGCATGACGCAGTGCGCGTCTTCGCGGGTGCTGTGAATCGCACCGTGGATGACGAATCCAGCGGCATTCGGCCGGTGTGGCGAATCCCCGATGACGTTGCCGTCGAGGTCGATCTTCACCAGACTCGACGCGGTGATCTCGTCGAACCCCAACCCCAGCGGGTTGACCAGGAAATGGTGTTCGGCTCCCGGAACGCGCGCCGAGATGTGCGTGTAGATGAGGTCGTCCCATCCGTACAAAGCACACAGCCGGTACGCCGCGGCCAGATCCTGCCGGACGGCGATCTCGGCGGCCGTGATCGGTCCGGTCTCCGCGATCCGCGTGGCCGGAAGGTCGAAGCTGGTGAAGTCCGCATCCGTGGTGGTCACATCTGCCTCCAAGAAATCCCGTCGAAGGTGAGCCGAGTCATGTAATGAACTGTACGTATAGTTCAGTTAAAGTCAAGCGGGTTCCACCGCAACAGGTTTGGGCTCGTCGGCGACGGGCGACTTGTTGAAGGTGAGGTACGCGAAGGTCGACAGGCCGTACAGCAGGGCGAGGCCCGCGAGCACGTACATTCCGGCAGAGAAGTTGCCGAACAGGTCCCTCGCCCACCCTGTCAGGTACGGGCCGACGAAGCCGCCGAGGTTGCCGACGGAATTGACCATCGCGATCCCGGCAGCGGCCGCAGCTCCGGTGAGGAACATCGACGGAATGCCCCAGAACAGGATGTTGGAGCTGAGGATGCCCGACGCGCCGATGCACAGCCCCACCATTCCCCACGCCGGCGACGGGGCCGCCACAGCCAGGATCAGTCCGCAAGCGCCGACCGTGGCCGGCACCAGGATGTGCCATCGACGCTCACCGGTGCGATCCGAATGGCGCGCATTGAGCACCATGGCAATTCCCGCAAACAGATACGGCACGGCGGTCAGCAGGCCGGATGCCGTCGTACTCAGACCACCGAAACCCTTGATGATCTGCGGCATCCACAGAGTGATGCCGAAAAGTGCCGTGATGTTGCAGAAGATGCACGCCGAGAGGACCAAGACCTTGCGGTTACGCAGAACCTCCAGGACGCCGTATCGCCTCACGTTCTCCTTGGCCGAGCGTTCCGCCGCCAGCACGCCCATCAGCCAGGTGCGCTGGGGTTCGGTGAGCCACGAGGCCTTCTTCGGCTCGTCCGTCATGGCGAAGAAGACGACGACGCCGATCACGACGGCAAGAATTCCTTCGAGTACGAACATCCACTGCCAGCCACGCAGACCCAGAACGTCGTGCATCGACGAGATGATGCCCGTCGACAGGGGTGCGCCGATGAGCATCGCCATGGGCAGGCCGAGGATGAAGATCGCGGTCGCCCTGCCGAGTACGTGACGGGGGAACCACAGGCTCAGGTACAGGATGATGCCCGGGAAGAATCCCGCTTCCGCCACTCCGAGCAGGAAGCGCAATGCGATGAACGACCACTCCGCCTGCACGAACGCGAATCCGGCCGAGACGAGCCCCCACGTCACCATGATCCGGGCGATCCACATGCGTGCGCCGACTCGGTGCAGGATCAGATTGCTCGGGACTTCGAAGATGAAGTACCCGATCGCGAAGATTCCCGCACCGAAGCCGAAAAGCGTTGCAGTGAAACCGAGATCGGACTGGAAGTGCGACGAGGCGAAGCCGAGGTTGACGCGGTCGATGAATGCAACCACGTAGCACACGACGAGAAGCGGCAGGATCTTCCACATGACCCGCTTGATCGTCGGTGCCGCGATCGAGTCATCGATGGAGGGGATAGTCGTCATCAGTCTCCCTTGTTGGAGGATACGAGTGGAGGAGGTCTGGACACGGCGCCACACCCGTCGAGGCGGCCGACCGTGCGGTTGTCGCGATTCGGTGAGAATCGAGGACTTCAACCGGAGATGGGACGCGGACCGCATGTCCGCTATCCTGTGTGACAAGTCACTAACTGAACTGAACGTACAGATCATGTAGGGAGCGGTCCGCTGATGTCAACCCCGGATGCCGAACAAGAAGTTCGTGGTGCGCCCCGGCGAAACGCGCCACGCTCCGAACGCGCCATTCTCGATGCCGCCTACCAACTACTCATCGAGGACGGCCTCGAAGCAACCTCGGTGGAAGCGATCGCCGCACGTGCCCGCGTCAGCAAGGTCACGATCTACAAGTGGTGGCCCAACCGCGCCGCAGTCATCATGAGCGCGTTTCTGAGCAAGTCCGGCGACACGCTGCCGTACCCCGAACAGATGACCCGCGACCAGATCGTCGAGTCCTTGATCCAGATGGCCGACTCGTTTCGCGGGCCTACCGGAACCGCCATCCGCGCGCTGATCGCCGAAAGCCAGACCGATCCGGACGTTGCACAAGCCTTCCGCGACGGCTACATCAACGCCCGGCGCCGACACGGCACCGAGATCGTGCGCGCTGCGATCGCGAGCGGAGTGATCAAGAAGGCCGACCCCGATGTGATCCTCGATCTGCTCTACGCCCCGCTGTACTTCCGGCTCATCGTCGGCCACCAACCCCTGTCCGACGACGCGATCCGCGAACACGTCGAACTCGCCGTCGACGGCCTCATAACCGCGCCGTCGGAATGATCCACCTCGAAACGTCCGCGCCGTGCGGACAAACGGGTCCGGCCCCGCCGCCGACGGGGAGTCGGTAGCGGGGCCGGATCGACACTGCGAGTCGCAGCCTCCTAGAGCCAGCGCGGTGGCCGGGTATCGGCAGCGGCGGTGAGGCCGATCGCCCCACGGCCGGCGGCCCAGCGCACCACGGAGGCAAGCGGTCCGACGACGGTGTCCGTGACCGGCGTGTCCTCCTGCACGACCACCAGCCTGCGCCCGCCGACCTCGAGGACCAGTCCGGCACCGTCGCCTTTGCGTCGCCACATCCCGACGATGTCGTCGAGGAGCGAGTCGAGCACCATGGCCGGGAAGTCCTCGAACTGTCCGCCGTTGCCGAGGTCGACCGCGTGGATCCACACCTCACGGCTGCGCATCCACGCTGTCTCCGACGCCGGCACCATCCGTCCCTGCGCGGTCCGCACCTCGGCGTCCCAGGCGGCGTCCGGCAGCGTGCGCCACTTCTCGTCGAGCTGAGCTGCCCTCTCGACGAACAGATTCCGCAACGAGCCCGCGCTGAGCGTCGCGCCCTCCTCGATCTCCCGTCCTCGCTGCTCCATCGACCCGTACATCGGTGTCTCGATACCGGTCGCCGCCCAGTCCAGGATCCGGCACAACGCGGCGGCGTTGTAGGCGACGTGCCCGACGAGGTGCTTACGCGTCCACCCGTCGAGCAGGCTCGGACCCGACAGGTCCGCGTCGGACAGCACCGCGAGCCTCTGCGCGAAGTACGCGGTGCCCTCCCGCGCGATGTTCAGTCGCTCGGCCAGATCCAGATCGTCGAAACCCACGAAACGCTCCTATTCGACGATGGTCTTGTTGCGCACCGAGCCGAGTCCCTCGATGCTCACCTCGACCGTATCCCCGTCACCGATGTAGCGTGCGGGCTTGCGCGCATGACCGACGCCGCCGGTGGTGCCGGTGATGATGACGTCGCCGGGCTGCAGCGTCACGATGTGCGAGATGTACTCCACGAGCTTCACCGGAGTGAAGACCAGGTCGTCGGTGGTGGCCGACTGCATGACCTCGCCCTCGAGACGGGTCTCGATCTTCGTACCCAGCCGGTAGTCGGTGTCGAGGACCGGGCCGAAACCGCTGGTCTTCTCGAACGTCTTGCCCTGGTCCCACTGCAGCGTGCGGTACTGGTAGTCACGCATCGTGTAGTCGTTGATCACCGAGTAGCCGGCGATGTAGTCCTCGGCATCGGCCTCGTGCACCCGATAAGCCGGCCTGCCGATCACCACTGCCAGCTCGGCCTCCCAGTCCAGCTGCGACGCCGCATACGCGGGCACGATGACATCGTCGTACGGGCCGGTGAGCGCCTCCTTGAACTTCGAGAACAACGTCGGGTACTCGGGCAGCTCGCGACCCATCTCCTTGATGTGGGTGCCGTAGTTCAGGCCCACGCACACGATCTTCCCGGGACTCGGCACCACCGGCGCGTAGTCGGCGCCGGCCAGGTCGACGATCGCTCCGGACGCGTTCTCGGCGACGGTCTGCCAGTCCGGATCGTTCAGCAGCGCCGACAGGTCCGCGTACCCGTCGACGACGGTGGCCGAGCTGTCGGAATCGACGCGAACGGCCGCGGTACCACCGTCGAGACGGAGAGTGGCGAGACGCATGAGGATCAGGCTCCTTCGGAAACATGAGTGCGATGGAAGTGCAGACGCTCCACGATCGGAGCGTCGGAGAAGGCGAACAGGTCTATCCCGCGATCGGTTTCGAGATCCCACGGCACCCACGACGGAACGACGATCATGTCGCCCTTCGCGACGTCGTGGGCCCGGTCGCCGAGCCGGAAACGGCCCTCGCCCTCGAAAACCTGGAACACCACCGAGCCGACGTCCCGGCGGGCGCGGGTCGTCGTGCCGGCGCGTAGCCGGTGGAACTCGGCGCGGATCGTCGGCATCACGTCGCCGCCGGTGGTCGGGTTCGTGTATCGCACGGCGGCGTGACCGGGCTCGGACGTGGCCGGGTATCCCTCGCCCTCGAGCGCAAGTTGCTCCCGCAGTGCGGCATCGGTGTGCTCCCACCGGTAGCACGCGATCGGCGAGCTGGTCTTCGCATCGACGCCGACCAGCGGCCGCAGACCCGGATGCGCCCAGAGTCGCTCCGAGCGTGAGACGTCCGGGGTCGAGGTGTCGGTGACTCCGTCGGCTCCGAACTCGAAGAACCCGGTGTCGGTGTAGTTCACGAACGGAATGTCGAGTCCATCGATCCACGCCATCGGATGATCGGTCTCGTTGTGGTGACCGTGGAAGGCCCAGCCCGGAGTCAACAGGAAGTCGCCGCGGCGCATCGCGACGGGATCGCCGTTGACGACCGTCCACACGCCCTCGCCCTCGACGACGAAGCGGAACGCGTTCTGCGAGTGTCGATGTTCCGGTGCCGTTTCACGTGGACCCAGGTACTGGATCGCCGCCCACAGTGTCGGTGTCACATACGGGACCCCACCCAGGCCCGGGTTCGCCAACGCGATCGCCCGCCGCTCTCCGCCACGACCGACGGGCACGAGGTCACCCGCCCGCTGGGCCAGCGGGTACAGCGTGGACCACTTCCACACGAACGGAACGGCTTTCGACGTAGGCGCCATCGGCATCAGATCGCCGAGCTGCGTCCACAACGGATTGAGGTTCTCGGTCGCGAAGTCGGCGTAGAGCTGATCCAGGGCAGGATCGTGGGTTTCTGCGGCAGTCATCGATTCTCCTCGTGAGCACTCGCGTGCGACATCCGCCTCAACGTACGTAGCTACTCCCGTGGAAACCCACCCAATTCTGCAGTGCGGAACTTGCGCCGAATGCTGCGCAAAGCGGCCTGCACCGTTGCGCTTCGCGCATAGTTCCGGCGCGTTCCCCCTGCCTACCGTGCCTGCACACCCCCACCGACCTGCCGGCCGACGAAACGGCCGGTGCCCTGTCCCCCGCAGAGGAGAACGACATGTCGACCCCGACGATGAGCTACGAAGACCTGCTCGAGGCCCGCCGCGCCAGCGGCGTCGCAATGTTCAACGACAACCGGATGAAGCTCGGCATCTTCGGTTCCAACGTCAGCCACGGGCTCATGGCCACGCACGCCGAGACCACGTACGAACTGACGTGGGAACACGGCAAGAAGATCGCGCAACTGGCCGACCGACTCGGCTTCGAGGCGATGCTCCCCGTGGCGCGCTACCGCGGCATGGGCGGGGAGACGAACTTCAACGGCTCCAACTACGAGACCCATGCGTGGGCAGCCGGCATCGCCGAGGCCACCGAGAACATCATGGTGTTCACCACGATTCACGTGCCGACCAAGCACCCGATCGTGGCCGCGAAGGAGTCGGTCACCGTCGACCACATCTCCGGTGGGCGGCACGGACTGAACATGACCATGGGCTGGTACAAGGCCGAGATGGAGATGTTCGGCGGAACCCAGCGCGAACACGACGTCCGCTACCGCTTCGGCTCCGAGTGGATCGAGATCGTCAAGCGCATGTGGACCGAGGGCGAGGGAGTGAACTTCACCGGCGAGTTCTTCGAGATCAAGGACGCGTTCTCGTCCCCCAAGCCGATCCAGCAGCCGTACCCGGTACTGGTGAATGCCGGCAACTCTCCGGCAGGACTCGAATTCTGCGCTCGTGAATGCGATTTCAACTTCATCGCGTTCTCCGATCCCGCCGAGGCGAAGGACACCGCGTCACGCGTGCGCGGCATCGCCCGGGAGCAGGGTAGCGACCTCGGCATCCTCAGCTACGGGAACATCATCTGCCGCGACACCGAGAAGGAGACCAAGCAACTTCTCGACCACATCCTCGAGCAGGGCGACTGGGACGTCGCGCGCCAGGTGTCCGGCGGACTGGGTTCCGAGAGCGGGTCCTTCGACAAGATCAAGGCCATGCAGGAGCGGTTCATCCTGGGCTACGGCGGATACCCGCTCATCGGCACGCCGGAGCAGATCGTGGACCAGCTCCTCGAGCTGGAGCAGGCCGGTGTAGGCGGCATGATGGTCGGATTCCTCGATTACGCCCAGGAACTCGAGTACTTCGGTGAGCGGGTGCTGCCGCTCATGCGCGAAGCCGGCCTGCGCCAGTGACCCGGAAGCGGTTGTGACATGAAACTTCTCACCGTCTACGGGAGCCCGACACCCCCGGGCAAGCTCGCGCGCGCACTCGGCCTGATCGAGGACGACGTGCGGGCGCGATATCCGGGTTGGATCGTCGACCGGCTGTGCCCCGAACCCACTGCTGATCCTGTCGTCGCGCTCTGGGGCGACGACGCGGTCGACCGCGTGCAGGCCGCGGACGCGGTGGTGCTCGCCTCCCCGGTGTTCCGCGGGTCGTTCACCGGCACGCTCAAGCTGCTCGTCGATGCCCTGCCCAACGAGGCGCTGCGCAACAAGCCCGTCGGGATCCTCACCGTGGCGGCCGCCCCGCACCACTTCCTCTCCGCGGAGCGGCACCTGCGGGACGTCCTGGCCTGGTTCGGCGCCCTCACCGCCCCCAACGGCGCGTTCTTCGTGGACCGCACCTTCGCGTCCGACGACATCCCGGCCGAGGCACGCGCCGACCTGCGCGAGTTCGTCGAACAGCTGACCGTGCTGGCCGAGCGCCTGCCCGGGCACCACTTCGGGCCCGACCCCCTCCATGTGCGATTCACCCGGTCGCAGGCGCCCGACGCCTCGACCCCGGCGACAAGGAAGACGACATGACCACGATCGAGTCGGCGCTGCGAGCCGATACGGCCCGCAACTACATCGGCGGAAACTGGGTGCCGTCGAGCACGACCGGAACGTCGTACTCGCCGGCGACCGGCGAACCCCTCGGCACCTACTACGAGGCCGATTCCGAGCAGGTGCACGACGCCATCAGGATCGCCAAGGACGCGTTCGTCACCCATGCGTGGCGGCGCGACCGGCACCTGCGCGCGAAGGTACTCGAGGAGATGGCGGACCGGATCGAAGCCGCATCCGGAGAGCTCGCGATGCTGCTCGCCCGCGAGAACGGAAAGATCCTGCCGGAAGCCGACTTCGAGCTCAGCCTGACGCCGTCGAAGCTGCGGTACTACGCGGCACAGGCCCTCACCGATTCGGGCCGCGGCGGCCGGGTCCGTGACGGCGTCTACTCGATGCTGCTGTCCGAGCCGATCGGGGTCGCGGGCGTCATCGTCCCGTGGAACTCACCGGTGGTGCTGTCGGTGCGGTCCTTCGCGCCGGCACTGGCGGCCGGATGCACCGTGGTGATGAAGATGGCGGCACAGACAGCGCTCGTCAACGCGCGCCTGGCCGAACTGCTGGCCGACTGCCCGTCCCTGCCCGACGGCGTCCTCAACATCTTCACCGAGTCCGGCAGCGACGGCGCGAAACTGCTCGTCTCCTCTCCGGACGTCAACGCCGTGAGCTACACCGGCAGCACCGCCGTGGGCCGGGAGATCATGGCGGCCGGCGGCGCCACCCTCAAGCGCCTGTCCCTCGAACTCGGCGGCAAGACGCCGATGATCGTGTTCGACGACGCCGACCTCGACGCGGCAGTGGGCACCATCGTCGCCGGGATCACCACCTTCACCGGGCAGTTCTGCATGACCGGTAGCCGAATCCTCGTCCAGCGGTCGGTGGCGGACCGGGTGCGGGAGACACTCGTCCAGGCACTCGAACGAGTGAAGGTCGGCCCGGGCGACGAGGACACCTCGCACATGGGGCCGATGATCGACGTCGCGTCACGCGACCGGCTGGAGGCGCTGCTCGCGGAGCACGCCGGCGACTCGGAGATCCTGGTCCGGGGCGGACGGCCCGAGGATCCCGCCCTCGACAACGGCGCCTACTTCCGGCCCGCGCTCCTCGCCGTCGACGACGTGAACTCCCCACTCGTGCAACGCGAACTGTTCGGCCCGGTCGCGACGTTCGAGGTCTTCGACACCGAGGACGACGCCGTCCGGATGGCCAACGCCACCCAGTACGGACTCGCAGCTTCGGTGTGGACGTGCGACGGCGCCCGCGGACTCCGCATGGCGGACGCCCTCGACGCCGGCACCGTCTGGACCAACGGATGGGCCGTGGTCGTCGACCAGTTCGAGGAAGGCGGCTACAAGCAGAGCGGCCTCGGACGCCTCAACGGTCACCGCGCGCTCGAGGAGTTCCAGGAGTACAAGCACGTGGTTCAGGTGATCTGAGCCGCGAGCGGTGGGGGCGTCGGCGCACCGGACGACGCCCCCCCCGCCGCAGCATCACGAGCGGCACCGCCGCAGCATCACGAGCGGCACCGCCGCAGCATCACGAGCGGCACCGCCGCAGTGTCTCCGACGGGGACTCCCCGTACGTCTCCCGGTACAGAGAAGAGAAGCGGCCGAGGTTGTAGAACCCCCACGACGTCGCGACATCGGTCACGGTGGTCTCCGGGGAGGCGGCGTGCAGTATGTCCGCGCGCGCACCCCGCAGTCGGACGTCCCGGATGTACTGGATCGGGGTGCGGCCCAGGTGCCGGAGGAACTGATTCTGCAGCGTGCGGGCACCGATGCCGGCCGCCGTCGTCAGGTCGGCGAGGGTCGGCAGAGTACGAGCGTGGTCGTGGACATGGTCGAGGGCACGTTGCAGGGCGTCGGGAACGGACGTCGGTGAGGGGCGGTCGAGCAGCTCCCGGTGCGGTCCGTCCGCCGCCATGACGAGATTCGTGAGCGTCAGAGATTCCAACTGCCGCCGGGAATCATCGCGTTGCGCGAGAATTCCTTCGTCGTCCCATTCCGAACGCATGAATTCCACACAGCGGAGCAATCCCCTCCCCGCATTGGAATTCAAATCGACCACGAGGCCGAAATCAATGGGCCCGGAAATGGGACTCTGCGTCAAATTCTCCAGGTGACTTTCGAGGTCCACCCGCGGGACCCGCAGCGCGAACTGCGCCGTGTCCGAGTCCCATTCGATCGTCTGCGAACAGTGCGGCACCAGCATCGCCGCCCCCGCCATCGCAGTGGTCTCACCCCGAACCGAGTCTCCGCGTGAGACGCGACTGCCACCCAACAGAGTGATGTTGACGTGATACCAATGCTCACTGGGCGGAAGCGTGATTGTCGCTCCCACACCGTAAGTCAGATAACCTAACGTGAGCGACCCGTTCTGCACCGCGTTCAACCGCGCATCCAGGCGACTCGTCCCCCGCGGTTCCAGAACGTGCGGTTCGTACACCTCCGACACGACCGTCTGGGCGAGATCGACGTCGTCCGTGCGTAATCGCCCGTGCTGATGAAGCGGTTCGAACGCCGAGGATGGCAGCGTCATTCCGACCTCCGCGAGAATGGTTCCGGACAGGGGATTCCCGACAAACCCCGGCAATATCGTCGATGATAGCCAGGGGAACCACGGAGATCGACCCCCTACGAACAATTCGGGGATTCCGAGATCGCGGAAACCCCCGCCTCAGCCGACGTGCGCGATCTCGACTTCGACGTCCCGCACGGTGCTGCGTAGTTGCGCGACCAGACGTCCGTCGAGGTATTGCCGGTAGCGCGCCGTCGGCACCGCGGCGGTCAGCGCGGCGATCGCCTGCCGCCGGCCGTTGCGCAGTGCCAGGCCGAACGCAGCCACACCCGCCTCGGTCTGCTCGACGTTCACCGCGAAGCCCACGGCTCGTGCCGCCTCCAGTTCCGCTCGGAAGATCTCGAACGCGCTCCCGTCGAGCCGACGGTCCACGTCGTAGCCCGGCGCCGCAACCGGATCGACGTCCGACGCCTCCGGCGGCCGCAGGTACAGCTGCTCCAGCGTCTCCGGCGGCAACTCGGCCAACAGGATCCGTCCGCCCGCGGTGCGTTCGGCGGGCAGCACCTGCCCCTGCCGATCACCCACCCGCAGCATGGAATTCGTCTCGGCCGAATAGAGGAAACGTACCTGCGAGCCCACGCGGACGAGGAGGTTGACCGTCTCACCGCTCAGCTCGGCCAGAGCGTCCAGATGGGGACGACACACATCCGTCAGCTCCCGGGTCCACCCGTACTGAGCGGGGCCCACTCCCATCGCCGGCCCGGGGTGATAGACACGCTGCTCGTCCTGAACCGCGAACCCGCGGTAGACCAGCATCGCGAGCAGCCGGTGCGCGGTGGACGGCGCGGTCCCGAGTTCCTCGGCGGCCTCCTTCAGCCGCAGGGCGCCCACGTCGCGCAGCATCTGCAGCAGACGCAGCGCGTTGTCGACCGATCCGAGCGCGTACGGCGGCCGGGTGATCGTCGTCGCCGCCCTGGTGGTCGACGGTTTCTTCTGCATGACCGAACTCTATTGCCTCCACCCCCGCGCACACGAGGCTCCGGAAGGTGGCCGGCAGCACCTGCTACAACCGGGGGTGGAACGGGCTGGCGATGGCGGTCAACTCTTCGCGCCCGACGATCTTGACTCGTTCCCGGCCCCGTGCGGCGCCGAGCCTCCTTTCCGCCGAATCGATCCGGAGCCAGCCGTCCCAGCCCGTCGGTCGAACGCCCCTGTCCCACAATATTTTGTCGGCAGCCTGCCGTCCCGCACGTGCGCGAGCCCCGACCGTCCGTTCGAACAGGGTCTCGACGGTCTGTCGTGCATCGGATTTCGTCGATCCGATCAGCCCCACGGGCCCCCGCTTGATCCACCCCGTGGCGAACAGGCCCGGAACGTGGTTGCCCTCGCCGTCGACGACAGCCCCTCTGACGTGCGGGACGGTTCTGGTCCCGTGATCGAACGGGACGTCGGCCACGGGTGTGCTCGCGTACCCGATCGCGCGGTACACCGCTTGCACTTCGTGCTCGACGAAGGCTCCCGACCCAGCTACGTGTCCGTACCCGTCAGGGGTCATGATCTCGGTGCGCAGCCCGGTGACGGCATCGCCGCCGAGGACCGCCACCGGGGCTTGGTGGAAGTGCAGATGTACCCGCCTCGACGCCGTGCGTCGGCTCGATGGGATGGCCGCCCATTCCCGCATGGTTTCCACGACATGGCGAACCGGGGTGAACTGCCGTGTCATCCGGTCGAGGTGCGGATCAGGTTCGAGATCAGCGGGATTCACGACGACGTCGACATCGTACTGATTGCCGAGTTCTCGCAGTTCCATCGGTGAGAAGCGAACGTCGGCGGGGCCGCGACGGGCGAACAGATGCACGTCACGGATCGGGTTGGCCTCGAGCCCTTCGTACACGTTGTCGGAAACGTCGGTGCCCGACAACATGTGCGCGTGCTTGACCAGCATGCGGGCCACGTCCAAGGCGACATTGCCCGCGCCGACGACGGCCACCGATTCGGCGTGCAGCGGCCATGTCGTCGACGCGTCCGGGTGACCGTCGTACCAGGAGACGAAGTCCGCGGCACCGAACGATCCCGGCAGGTGAATGCCGGGAATATCCAGTGGTGCGTCCCGCAACGCTCCGGTGGCGATGATGACGGCGTCGTAGGATTCGCGGAGCTCGCCGACGGTGATGTCGGTGCCGACTTCGACATTGCACAGCACGCGAATGGTGCTGCCGTCGAGGACCACATGAAGAGAGTCGATGATCTTCTTGATCTTCGGATGATCGGGCGAAACCCCGTACCTGACCAGTCCGTAGGGAACGGGCAGACGCTCGAACAGGTCGATCTGCGTTCCCGGCGCAAGCTGGGCAAGGATGTCGGATGCGTGGATCCCGGCCGGTCCGGCCCCGACCACGGCAACCTGCAATGGAAACGCCTCAGCGTCGATCTCCTCGGACGTTCGGGGGGAAATCAATGGCCGACCTTCTGCGGGACCGCCGCGACGAAGGGGTGGTCGCGGCCGATCGGACCGGTCCGGGTGCCGCCTCCAGGCGAGCCGAGTTCATCGAAGAACTCGACGTTCGCGGTGTAGTAGGCAGCGAAGTCACGCGGTAGGTCGTCTTCGTAGTAGATCGCCTCGACCGGGCAGACCGGCTCGCACGCACCGCAGTCCACGCATTCGTCGGGGTGGATGTAGAGCATCCGATCGCCCTCGTAGATGCAGTCGACAGGACACTCTTCGATACACGCCTTGTCCTTGAGGTCCACACACGGCAGCGCGATCACATAGGTCATGCGCACGAGGCTAGAACCTCAACTGCGGTTGAGCTCAAGTCCGCCCGGATTCGGCGGGCGAAACCGACGGCAGCTGCGATTCGCGCAGAACACGAAATCCCCTGCCATGCTGGGTAATACATCCCATCCGGGCAACGAGTGCAGCGCATCGACAGCCGGGATGCCGGCGCCCCCACCTGCCGGACACTCCCCTCGCCCCGGATCCACCCAGCGCAGCAGCCGATTCCGGTGACATACGACACATGTACTCGAAACTTTCACTGCCCCTCGGGATATCGTGGCCCGCATGCCTGACAGCGAAGCTCTGAACTCACTCGCACAACGACTCTCACCGGGCGCGGTCCTCACAGATCCGGACCTGCTCGAGTCCTACAGGAAGGACTGGAGTTTCGATCCGGATGCGGGGATGCCTGCCGCCGTCGTGCGTGCTGCCGACCTGACGGACGTCCGAGAAGTACTCAGGTTCGCCGTCGAGCACGGCGTTCCAGTCGTTCCCCGGGGCGCGGGTACCAGCGTGGTCGGCGGATCCACCGCGATCGACGGGGCCATCACCCTCAGCTTGGAACGGATGACCGCGATCACCGTCGACCGCGCATCACGGACGGCCGTCGTCGAGCCGGGTGCGACCACCATCGACGTAAAGTCGGCCGCCGCGGCAGCCGGCTTGTTCTACCCACCGGACCCGTCGTCTTTCGAGATCTGCTCGATCGGCGGCAATGTCGCAACCAATGCAGGCGGCCCATGCTGCACGAAGTACGGCGTCACGAGTGACTACGTCCTGGGCATGACGGTCGTTCTCGCCGACGGCACGGCCGTCGAACTCGGCGGGACCCGCGTGAAGGACTCCCCCGGACTGGCGTTGACGAAGCTCTTCGTGGGAAGCGAGGGAACGCTGGGAGTGATCACCAGCATCACCCTTCGACTCGTCCCCCGACCGGCTGCACCTCACACGCTGGTGGCGTACTTCCCGCACATGGCCGCGGCGGCTGCTGCGTCGCAGGACATCGCGTCCGTTCTCAGGCCGTCTCAACTCGAGATCATGGACAACGCCGCGGTAAATGTGGCCGAGGATTTCCTCAGAATGGATCTCGACCGGACGGCGGGCGCGTTGCTGATCGCTCGCTCCGACGCCGGTGTCGCAGCCGAGAGCGAGATCAACGAGATGGAAAGGATCTGCGAAAGCCAGGGTGCCACAGCTGTTTTTGCAACCGATGACGGGTTCGAAGGGGAACTGTTCGACCGCCCGCGTCACGCGATCTACGAGGCCTTGGAGAAGGTCGGTGCCGTGATCAGCGACGACGTCGCCGTACCCGGTCAGCGCCTCCCGGAGCTGACAGACGGCCTGGCCGCTATCGCGGAGCGACACCGGACGACCATCGTCAGCTGTACGCACGCCGCAGACGAGGTGACCCACCCTGTCCTGAGCTACCCGCATGACGACGAACCGGCCGCCATCGCCGCAGCCGTGGCGCGAAGGGAGATTCATGAACTCGTCGCGGCACTCGGCGGCACTGTTCCCACCGAGTACGGCATCGGACGCCAGAAGCGGGCCGCTCTGGCCGCCGGCCTGTCACCGGAACTCCTCGCTCTCAACCGTCGTATCAAGCAGGCGGTCGACCCGACCAACATCCTCAACCCCCAAGTTCTGATCCCCTCACTGGATGGACCTCCCCAGCGCGACTCCTCGTAGTGCGGCCATTCTTCTTGCCGCACAGAACAGCTCGGGCGCTGTGACCGATGCGGTCACAGCGCCCGAGAAGGGGATGCCCGGAATCAGGCGCTCTTGCCCTCGCGCTCGGCGACGAGGTTCAGTGCGATGTCGACGATCATGTCCTCCTGGCCACCGACCAGCTTGCGCTTGCCGGCCTCGAGCAGCAGGGTACGGACGTCGATGCCGTAGCGCGCCGACGCGGTCTCCGCGTGACGCAGGAAGCTCGAGTACACACCCGCGTAGCCGAGGGTGAGTGTCTCGCGGTCGACTCGGACCGGGCGGTCCTGCAGCGGGCGGACGATGTCGTCGGCGGCGTCCTGCAGCTTGAAGACGTCGCAGCCGTGCTTCCACTCGTGCAGGTCGGCGACCGCGATGAAGGGCTCGATCGGGCAGTTGCCGGCACCGGCGCCGTGGCCGGCGAGCGATGCGTCGACTCGGTACACGCCCTCCTCGACGGCGACGACGCTGTTCGCCACCGACAGGGAGAGGTTCTCGTGTGCGTGGATGCCGATCTCGGTGCCCTCGTCGAGGATGTCCTTGTACGCGCGGACACGGTCACGGACACCGTTCATCGTCAGGCGTCCGCCCGAGTCGGTGACGTACACGCAGTTCGCACCGTAGGACTCCATCAGCTTGGCCTGCTTGGCGAGCTCCTCGGCGGGCGCCATGTGGCTCATCATCAGGAAGCCGGAGACGTCCATGCCGATCTCACGGGCGGTCTCGATGTGCTGCGCGGAGACGTCGGCCTCGGTGCAGTGCGTCGCGATGCGCACCGATCGCACACCCAACTTGTAGGCGTGCTTGAGCTCCTCGATGGTGCCGACACCCGGCAGCAGCAGGGTGGTCAGGCGGGCGCGCTCGAGCACGTCGGCCGCGGCCTCGATCCACTCCCAGTCGGTGTTGGAACCCGGGCCGTAGTTCACGGAACCGCCGGCGAGACCGTCACCGTGCGCGACCTCGATCGCGTCGACACCGGCGTCGTCGAGAGCCTTGACGATCCGCTTGACGTCCTCCGGCGAGATGCGGTGGCGCACAGCGTGCATACCGTCGCGCAGCGTGACGTCCTGGACGAAGATGGTGGGGTTGGTGCTCATCGGGTGGCTTCCTTCTTCTGGGCGATCCGCTCAGCGATCTGCAGTCCGGCAGAGGTCATGATGTCGAGGTTGCCTGCGTAGGCGGGCAGGTAGTGTCCTGCGCCCTCGACCTCGAGGAAAATCGACACCTGGTGGGTGGGCCGGTTGCCGTCGGCGAGCAGGGTCTCGACCGGCTGATCCGCGGGGATCTCGGCGATCTGGACCTGCTGCTTGAGGCGGTATCCGGGCACGTACGCCGACACGTCGCCGACCATCTTCGCGACCGACTCGCGGATCTGGTCGTGGGTGGCCGGGTCCGGCGCGTCCACGAGGCAGAAGACCGTGTCGCGCATGATCAGCGGCGGCTCTGCCGGGTTCAGGATGATGATCGCCTTGCCGCGCTTGGCGCCACCGACCGACACGATGGCACCGGAGGTGGTCTCGGTGAACTCGTCGATGTTGGCGCGGGTGCCCGGGCCGGCGGACTTCGACGCGATCGACGCGACGATCTCGGCGTACGCCACCGGGACGACCCGGGAGACGGCCGCGACCATCGGGATCGTCGCCTGGCCACCGCAGGTCACCATGTTCACGTTCGTCGCGTCGAGGTGATCGTCACCGTTGACGGCCGGCACCACGAACGGGCCGATCGCGGCGGGGGTGAGGTCGATCATGCGCTTGCCGAGCGGGCGCAGACGCGCATCGTTCACGACGTGGGCCTTCGCCGACGTCGCGTCGAAGACGATCTCGATCTCGTCGAAGTTGGGGAGGCCGACCAGGCCCTCGACGCCCTCGGCGGTGATCGGCACGCCCAGGGACGCGGCGCGCGCGAGACCGTCGGACGCGGGGTCGATGCCGACCATCGCGCCCATCTCCAGGTGCTCCGAATGGTTCAGCACCTTGATCATCAGATCGGTGCCGATGTTGCCCGATCCGATGATCGCGACCTTGACCTTGCTCATGCCTCGGTTCCTTCCTTGAAACGGGTGGTCACGACACCGAGTCCGGACACGGAGACGGTGACGACGTTGCCGGCCTCGACGGTTGCCATGGGGCCGAGCGCACCGGACAGGATCACCTGACCGGCCTTCAGCGGCTGACCCAGCTCACGTGCCGTGCGGGCGAGCCACACGACCGCCTCGATCGGGTCGCCGAGGCAGGCTGCACCGTTGCCGCTGGACACCTCGCGGCCGTCGACGGCCATCGACATCACGACGTCCTTGGGCTCGAACTCGTCGAGGGTGCGGCGCTGCGTGCCGAGGACGTAGACGCCGGACGACGCGTTGTCGGCGACGGTGTCGCCGAAGCGGATGTCCCAGTTCTCGATGCGGCTGTCGCAGATCTCGAGTGCGGCGACGGCGTACTCGATCGCGTCGCGCACCTGCGCGGCGTCGAGCGGGCCGTCGATCAGGTCGGCACCGAGCACGAAGCCGACCTCGCCCTCGATCTTCGGCTGGATCAGCACGCTCATCGGGACGTCCTCGCCGTCGGCGTACTGCATGTCGTCGAAGAGAACGCCGAGGTCCGGCTGGTCGACACCGAGCTGCTGCTGGACGGCCACCGACGTGAGGCCGATCTTGCGGCCGACGACGACGGCGCCCGCCTGCATGCGCAGGTCGTTGACGCGGTTCTGTACGGCGTACGCGGCCGCGAGGTCGTCGGCGCCGATCAGGTCACGGATGGGCGCACAGGGCACACCGGCCGCGGCGGCCGACGCGAGGCGTTCCGCGGCTGCAGCGATGGCGGACTCGCTCACCGCGGTGGAGTTCGTGGGCTGGCTCATGATGCCTACTGTGCTGGGCGGAAGCCCCGCAGGCCAACCTTTCGTCTCACTCAGCGATACGCTCGACGCATGACCGGCGCCACCAACCTCGACACGGTTCTCGGCAAGGCGGTGACGATCCTGCGCGCCTTCCGCCCCGAGGACCACGTGGTCCCCCTCGCCGAGCTGGTCCGCCGGACCGGACTGCACAAGGCGACCGTGCACCGTCTCGCCAAGGAACTGGTCGCGAATCGGCTGCTCGACCGCGTGGACGACGGCTACCGGCTCAGCGGCGGCCTGTTCGAACTCGGGATGCTCGCCTCGCTCGAGCGCAGTCTGCTCGAGATGGCGATGCCGTTCCTGCAGGATCTGTACGAGCGGACTCACGAGACCGTGCACCTCGGGGTCCGCGACGGCCACGACGTGGTCTACGTCGCGAAGATCGGTGGCCACCGGCAGGCCAACTCTCCGTCCCGCACCGGCGGACGGATCCCCCTGCACTGCTCCGCGATCGGTAAGGCGCTGCTGGCGAATTCCGATCCGGAGCTGCGCCGCGAGGTTCTGTCCTCCCCGATGGTCCGCAGGACCCCGCACACGGTCGTGGCGCCGGGGATCCTGCGCAGCCAGCTCGACAAGGTGGTGGAGACCGGGGTGGCCTTCGAGCGCGAGGAGTCGGCGCTGGGCATCGCGTGCGTGGCCGCGCCGGTGTTCGGGCCGGACGACCGCATCGTCGCGGCGATCAGCGTCACCGGGCCGACCAACCGCTACCGGCCCGAGAGCCAGGTCGACGCGGTCCGGGCGGCCGCCGAGGGGCTGCGCAGCACCATGGCCCGCCGCGAACGACTTCGCTGACGTCAGCCCCGCGCCCCCTCCACCGGATCCGACCAGACGTCCATGGGCACGCACTCGACGCTGCGCCCCGCAACGTCGAGGATGCGTCCCATCCGCTTGAAGAATCGGAGGGTGACGGAGCGGTCGAGGATCTCGAGTGACGGCACCTCTCGGCGCAGCGACTGCTCCACACGGTGCACGTCCTCGAGCGAACGAACCCACACCGAGTAGAAGAAGTTCGCCGGCGCGCCGGTGATGACCAGACACGCACGGGTCTCCGGCCGCGCGACCAGACGTCGGGCCACGTCGTCGCACTCGTCGACCGGCACCCGCACCCACATCCACACCGAGATCGGCCATCCCGAGAGTGGTTGCGCAACATCGCAACGCAGCAGCACGGCGTGCCGATCCAGCAGCACTCTCAGTCGGCGCCGTGCGGTGCTGACACTGCAGTCGAGCTCGGCCGCGATCTCGGTGAGGGGGGCCCGGCCGTCCCGGAACAGGATCCGGATCAGTGCACGATCGGTCGCGTCGAGCGGCTGCAGCGCCGACCCGACCCGACGCCCCCGGGCCTCCATCCGGGCACGCTGCTCCGCGTCGAGTGCCTGCAACTGCCAGTCGCCGCCCATCGAGTACGGGCGGATCACGAGATGAGTTCGGGTCGAACGAATCCCGGGCAGCGACTCGACGGACGTCAGCAACATGTCCGACAGCGACACCAGGTCGGGCATGCTGACGGTGAGCAGCAGGTCCCGCGAACCGCTGGTGTGCTCGACGGTCAGCACGTGCGGCCACCGCACCAGGGTTTCGGCGGTCGCACGCACTTGCCCGGCCTCGCACTCGATCTCCACCAGCGCGGCCGTCTGCGGCCCCGCGGGATGCGCCGTCACCCAGGCCGATCCGGTGTCGGACAGCCGTGCCCAACGGCGGGCGGCCGTCACGGGATCGACACCCAGAGCGGCGCCCACCGTGGACCACGACGCCCGCGGTTCCAACTGGAGCGTGTTGATCAGGCTCAGGTCGAGCTCGTCCACCGCGACATATTCCTGAGCAGGCTTCTTGTTCACGGCAAAATCCTGCAATTCCGACGGTTGTGATGCACGTCATGTGCATCATTCCTCGTGCCGCCGGACAGCGCGCGCATCACCGAGGAGAGGAGACGTAAGTGTCGTTGACCGAGGACGCGAAGGATCTGCACGAGGATCTGGTTCGCCTGCGCCGCACCCTCCATACCGAGCCCGAAGTGGGCCTGTATCTCCCGCGTACCCAGGAGAAGGTGCTGGCAGCGCTCGACGGACTGCCCCTGAAGGTCGGCACCGGGGAGTCGCTGAGCTCGGTCACGGCGGTCCTGCGCGGCGCGAGGCCCGGCCCGACGGTGCTGCTGCGCGGCGACATGGACGCGCTGCCGGTGGGCGAGCGTTCCGGCGTCGAGTACGCGTCGACGTTGCCGGGCCGGATGCACGCGTGCGGCCACGACCTCCACACGTCGATGCTGGTGGGTGCCGCGCAACTGCTGTCGGCGCGCCGCGAGCACCTCGCGGGCGACGTGGTGTTCATGTTCCAGCCCGGCGAGGAGGGATACGACGGCGCCGGCCACATGCTGGCCGAGGGGGTACTCGAGGCCTCGGGGTCCCGCCCGATCGCCGCCTACGGGCTGCACGTGAGTGCGTCGGGAGCACCCGGCGGCGTGTTCGTCACCCGTAAGGGCCCGCTGATGGCCGCGAGTGACGTTGCGACGGTGCGGGTGCTGGGCCGCGGCGGCCACGGGTCGTCCCCGCACGCGGCACTCGACCCGATTCCCGCGGCCTGCGAGATGGTGACGGCGCTGCAGACGTTCGCGACCCGCACGTTCGCCCCGTTCGACCCGGTCGTGCTGACCGTGGGCACCTTCCACGCCGGCACCGCGGCCAACGTCATTCCCGACGACGCCCGGTTCGACATCACGGTGCGCACCTTTTCCGCCGAGAGCCAGGAGAAGGTCCGGGCGGGCATCACCCGGGTGTGCCGGGGTATCGCCGTCGCGCACGGACTCGAGGTGGACGTCGACTACGCCGAGCAGTATCCGGTGACCGTCAACGACGACACCGAGGCCGCGTTCGTCGCCGACGTCGTCACCGACACCTACGGTCCGGAGCGGTTCGCGTGGCAGCCGCAGCCGGCGTCCGCGTCCGAGGACTTCTCGCGGGTCCTGAACGAGATCCCGGGGGCGTTCGTGTTCCTCGGCGCGTGCCCCGCGGACCGGGATCCGGCGACGGCCGCGTTCAACCATTCGCCTCTCGCGGAGTTCGACGACGCCGTCCTCGGCGACGGCGCCGCGCTCTACAGCGAACTCGCGCTCCGGCGACTGGCGGCCGCCGACAGCGCGGCGTGAACGGCCCCTGGTCCGCACGTTCCCCTCGTGCGGACCGGGGCCGGGATCACTTGGCCAGCAAGCCCTTCGCGATGTGGGTCACCTGGATCTCGTTGCTGCCCGCATAGATCATGAGCGACTTGGCATCACGCGCGAGCTGCTCGACCTTGTACTCGGCCATGTAACCGTTGCCACCGAACAGCTGCACGGCCTCCATCGCGACCTCGGTGGCGGCGCGCGACGAGTACAGCTTCATCGCCGACGCCTCCGCGAGCGTCACCGGATTGCCGTTCGCGGTGCGCTCGATGGCGTTGAACACCATGTTCTGCACGTTGAGTCGGGCGACCTCCATCTCGGCCAGCTTGAGCTGGATGAGCTGGAACTGCGCGATCTCCTTGCCCCACAGCTTGCGGTTCTTGGCGTAGTCGATGGACAGGCGCTGGCACTCGTTGATGATGCCGAGAGCGAGCGACGCGATGCCGATGCGCTCGGCCGCGAACGACTCCTTCGCGCTCTCCTTGCCGTCGCCCTTGGCCGGGTTCTCGGTCTCGCCGAGCAGGCGGTCCTTGCTGATGCGGACGTTGTCGAAGAACAGTTCGCCGGTGGGCGAGGAGTTCATGCCCATCTTCTTGAACGGCGCACTCTGCGTGAAGCCCTCCATGCCCTTGTCCAGGACGAAGCCGAGGACCTTGCGGTCACGACGGTCGACGGAGGCGTCACCGTCGTCAAGTTTGGCGTAGACGATCGTGACGTCGGCGTACGGGCCGTTGGTGATGAAGGTCTTCTGGCCGTTGAGGATGTAGTCGTCTCCGTCACGGCGGACGTACGACTTCATGCCACCGAACGCGTCGGAGCCGGAGTCGGGCTCGGTGATGGCCCACGCGCCCACCTTCTCCATCGTCACGAGCTCGGGCAGCCAACGCTTCTTCTGCGCCAGGGTGCCGCGGCTGCGCAGCGTGCCGACCGTCAGGCCGAGGCTCACACCCATCGACGCGACCAGACCCAGGCTCACACCCGCCAGTTCGCTGTTGAGGATGACGCCCATGCTGCCGGCGCCGCTGAACCCGCCGCCCTTCTCACCGGACTCGGGGACGGTCTCGCCGCGCTCCTTCGCCTCCTCCTTCGCGAGTGCCTTCTCCAGCGCCTCGCTGGCCATCTCGTCCATGCCGAACGTGGCGTACATCTTGCGGATGATCTCGAACGGGGGCAGTTCACCGCTCTCGAGCTTGTCGACGTGCGGCTTGATCTCCTTGTCGATGAAGCCACGCAGGGCGTCACGGAACATCAGATCGGTATCGGACCACTCGTACATGTGAACTCCAGTCGGTGCGTGTCGAAGAGCCGGGTAGCAGCAGGTGGGGCCGCTCGTGGCGGCCGTCACACCCGAATATAGAACAGGTTCTCATTGCGCGAGTCGGCGCTCCCGGTCCGGAGATTTAGTTAGTGCACGACTTAATCGTGTATTATTCATCCCATGACGACGACCATCGAGCAGGACATCGACTGGGGTGACGCAGACCCACTGGCTCTGGACCGCCAGGTGTGCTTCGCACTCGCGGTGGCCAACCGTGCGGTACTCGCCGTCTACCGCCCCCTCCTCGAGCCCATGGGTCTGACACACCCGCAGTACCTCGTGATGCTCGCGCTGTGGGGCGACGCACCGATGTCCGTCAAGGAGATCGGGCAGGCCCTGCAACTCGACTCACCGACGCTCTCACCGCTCCTCAAGCGACTCGAGTCGAGCGGGTTGATCACCCGCACCCGCAGCAGCACCGACGAACGGCAGCTCATCGTCGAGCTCACCGACGCCGGCAAGGCCTTGCGCGACCGGGCCGAACTGATTCCGGGCGCGGTGGTTCAGCGGCTTGGTGTCAGCCTCGCCGAACTCGAAGAGCTCCACTCCGTCCTCACCCGCGTCAACGCCGCCGCCCTGTGCGCCGGTGCGCTGCACGGGTGAACCGACCCTTCCAGACAGGTACAGGTACACCGGACATGTCCAACAAGACAACCTCGAAGGCCAAGCGGCCCAATCCGTTCCAGTGGATCGCGTACGCATGCGGCCGCAAGCTTCCCGACTCGATGCAGGACTGGGTCCGCAACGACCTGATCGGGGACTGGGCGGTGCCGCGCCACATGGTGCGCAGCATGGTGCCGTTCATCCCGATCTTCGCGGCGTTCCTCCTCTTCCCCGGCCCGCTGTGGCTGCGAGGGGCGATGATCCTCCTCGGTCTCTTCCTGGCGCTGTTCTACTCGGCCGCGTACATGGATCAGAATCGCGGACGACGCCTCGAGCGGCACGGATTGCCTTCCGACCTGGAGAACCCCAAGAAGGTTGCGCGCTACAACGCCGAGAAGGCCGCGTACGAGAAGGCACACCCGCACACGTACTAGCGGTTCCCTCCCCGCGCACGTCGGGCGTCGAGGGCCGAGCCGAGCGTCATGATGCCCTCGTAGCAGCCGGGGTCGATGCCGGCGAGGTCCCGGATCCGACCCAGCCGGTTGTTGACGGTGTTGGGATGCACCGCGAGCGCATGCGCGGTCCGACCCCGGTCGAGGTCGTGGTGCAGGAAGGCGTCGAGCGTCTCCAACAGTTCGGGGTACGGATCGAGCGGCAGCAGCCAGTCCGCCAGGTACCGCTGCCCCGCAGTCGGCTGGGACAGCTGGAACGGCAACGCCAGGTCCTTCACCTGGTACACGCCGGGGCCACGACCCATGCGTGCCGCCAGCTCGAGAAGTTCACGGGCCAGTTCCCCCGGCCCCTCCAACCCCCCACGTGCGGCGGGCTCGGTCACCGCCGCCGTCACCTGGGCGGGGGCGGTGTTCGACACTTCCGCGACCAGTTCGACGGCCACGCGGTACCAGTCGGCATCGGTGGCGGCCTTGCGAGGCACCAGCAACGTCGCACCGTCCGCTTCGAGGATCGCGAGGATGGGCGGCGGCCCCCAGGCATCGATCACGCGCCGGGTGCGCGCCTGATCGGACCATCGACCGGGCGGGTCCGACGGCGGATCGTCCCGTCTGATCGCGAGGACCGAGTACTCGTCCGCCAACTCGATTCCACACCAACGGGCGGTGGGATCGGCGTCCTGCCCGGCGAGCAGCAGACGCGCCAACAACTCCTTCGACGGCTGCTCGTCCCCCTCCAGCGCGATCCGCTCACTCTCGTAGGACTCGACGACGGCGCGCGTGACGACCTCCTGCAGTCGCAGCACCGCTGCCGCGATGTCGACCAGAGCGGCCGCCCGCTCCCCCGCCGCGGCGACACGGCACTCGTCGAGCAGGATCCGACCGAAGCGGTGCCAACTGTGGAGGACCGCAGACAACGACGCCCCGTCCGCGGCGGCCTGCACCGCACCCTCCCGGACCGGCCGCAGCTCGTCCGCCGTGAACATCCGATTCTCCCGAATTACCCGGGAGGCCAGCGCGAAGAAGCGACGGGTGCTGCGCTGCAACAATTCCGGACGCTGCGGGACGGGAGCGCCGCGCATGCCGACCTGCGCGGGGGCATCGAACCTGGCGTCCAATCTGTCCAGGATCGCGATCACCGCGGCGTCGGGCGCGTATCGGGTCAGCTCGTCCTCGGACGGCATGCCCGGAACGATACGCCGCACGCCATGCGACCGTGGCGCATCGGACAGGCCGGCACTTCGACGTGTGACGCGACGCAGAGTCCGTCGCCCTCCCTGATCGCTACCGCGGCTGGTGCACCTGTTCGAGCATGGTGAGGTAGCTGTCGAGCTGGGCCGCGCCGGCGAGAAGGCCACGGCTACGCGCGATCAGCCGGTCCTGCCAGGTGTCGAGGAAGGCGCTCAACGCCTCCGGCCCGCCCGCCCCGCGCACCGATTCGACGAACTGCGCCACCCGGTGCAGCGGGTATCCGCCACGGCGGAGCTGTCGTGCGATCTCGGCGTCCCGCACGCAGTCCGGCCCGTATCGGCGGTAGCCGGTCGCGCGGTCACGCACCGGACGCAGGATGCCCTGCGACTCCCAGGTGCGCAGCGTGGCCGGGTGCACACCGAGCCGACGGGCGAGTTCCCCCACGGTCAGCGGTGGGCCGTGCACGGGCGGCGGCATCGCGGTGGACAGACCGTCCAGGGCCGCTGCGACCTCGGTGCGGGTGTCGCGTTCGGCGAGCAGCGCGACGTGCGCGGCGTCGACGATCCGGTATGCCGACTCGGTATCGCCGCGGTTGGTCGCGCGCATGATGGCCGTCGCCTGCCGGTGCCCGTGGCCGCTGCGCAATGTGAGGAAGGCGCGAAGCGCCTGCGCGTGCAGGGGCGTGTACCGCCGGTAGCCGGTCTCACTGCGCTCGGACGGCGGGAGAATGCCGGCGTCGTCGTAGTTGCGGATCGCCTGCGCGGACAACCCGTGCTCGCGGGCGAGATCGATGGGACGCAGCGTGCACCTCCGATTGAGGCTTGGTTGCCTGTATTCCAGGCACAACTCGGAAAAGTTTCACCTGAATCTTCAACGATAGCGTCGAAGGTGGTCCTTTCCGGAAGGAGAATTCATGTCCACCGCCACATCGCTACGCGCCATCGGGCACCAACTCGACGACCCGGCAAGCCTGGGCCGTGCGCTCGACGCACTCCTCGCCACGCGGGCCGAACCGCCGACCCTGCTCGCCCTCGGCGAGCCGACACACGGGATCGCGGCGTTCCCACTGCTGCGCAACGAACTCCTCGGCCTTCTCGTCCAGCGGGGGTACCGGTCGATCGTGCTCGAGACCGATGTCTTCGCCGCGTCCGTCGTCGACGACTACGTGGGCGGGGGGACGACGGAGATCGACGCGGTGCTCTCGACCGGGTTCAGCCACGGGTTCGGCGCCGTACCGGGCAACCGCGAACTCGTCGAATGGCTCCGCGCGCACAACACCGGCCTCGCGCCGCAGGACCGGGTCCGCTTCCACGGATTCGACGCGCCGCTGGAGTTCTCCGGCGCGCCGAGCCCACGACACGCACTGTCCGCAGTCACCGACTACCTACCCCAGGCACTGCGGCCCGAATCGGTCCGCGACCTCGACGCGCTGCTCGACGGGGACGGCGGGGACCGGGTCTGGACGAACGAGGCGGCCATGTTCGACCCGGCGGCGTCGATCGGCGGCTCCGACCGCGCTCGCGCCCTGCGCATCGTCGCCGACGATCTCGCCAGCGCGCTGCACCGTGCGGCGCCCGGCCTGCGCCCGGCCGATCCGCCCGGCTACGACCGCGCCGCGGCACACGCGCGCACCGCCCTGGGCCTGCTGCGATATCACGCGGCCATGGCCAGTCCCGTGCCCGATCGCATCGCGACCCTGCTCAGCCTGCGCGCCGAGATGATGGCCGAGAACCTGCTCGCGATCGTTGCCCAGGAACGGCACCGCGGGCCGAGCCTGGTGTTCGCACACAACACGCTCCTCCGACGCGCGCAGTCCACCACGTCGACCGCCGAGGACGACGTGAACTGTTGCAGCGCAGGAGCACTCGCAGAAATCGCCCTGGGCGAACGCTACGTCTTCCTGGCAACCGACGCCGGCCTCGACAACGATCCGGGCACCCTCCAGCACGAGCTGGCCGAGGCGACCATCCGACGCGCCCTGTTCCCGGCACCGGCCCTTCTCGCCGCACTGCCCGCGTCGACCGGCACGGGCCAACCGATCGTGCCCGGCCACATCCCACTCGGCCCGGCCGACCTGGGCGGCGCCGACGCGGTCGTCTACGTCGCAGACACCGACGGCAGACAGCATCAGTACTGGTAGCCGCGCTCACTGCGAGATCCGCGCCCACAACCGCGCCGCGTGGTCGTGAGCCCGAGGCGAGGCGCCCTAGTTGTAGTCCTGCGTGTCCGCGAGTCGGCGCCGCAGGTACGCGCGCTCCGGTTCGGTCCCGGCCAGGTCGAGGGCGCGGCGGTAGGCCTCGGCTGCCTCCCGTCGTCGTCCGGTCCGGGCCAGCAGTTCCGCGCGTGCTGCAGCGTAGGGGTGATGGTCGCGTAGGCGTGGTTCGTCGGCCAGATCGTCCAGCAGCGCGAGACCCGCCTCCGGGCCGTCGCGCATAGCGACCGCTACAGCCCGGTTGAGTGCGACCACCGGAGACGGGGTGAGCGCGAGCAACACGTCGTACAGCGCCACGATCTGCGGCCAGTCGGTGTCGGCGACGTCGTCGGCCTCGTCGTGCAACGCGGCGATCGCGGCCTGCACGCCGTACGCGCCGGGCGGGCCGCCGGTGAGCGACACGAGCACCAGGGCGCTGCCTTCCTCGATCATCGCGCGATCCCACCGGTCGCGGTCCTGGTCGTCGAGCAGAACCTGCGCACCGCCGGGCCCGGTACGGGCGTCGCGGCGGGCGTGGGTCAGCAGCATCAGCGCCAGCAGCCCGGACACCTCACGCTGGTCCGGCATCAGGCGGTGCAGGATCCGGGTCAGGCGGATCGCCTCCTCCGCGACGTCGACCCGCTGCAGGTCCTCCCCGGCACTCGCCGCGTAGCCCTCGGTGAAGATCGAGTACAGCACCTGCAGGACGCCGGGCAGCCGCTGCGGAAGCTCGTCGGCTCCCGGTACCCGGAAGGGGATGTGGAGGTCCTGGATCCGCTTCTTGGCCCGCGTGATCCGCTTCGCCATCGTCGCGGTCGGTACGAGGAAGGCCCGGGCAACCTCGGGTGTCGTGAGGCCGGCGAGGCAGCGGAGCGTCAGCGCCGTCCGATCCTCGACCGGCAGCGCCGGGTGCGCACACGTGAAGAACAGCTGCAGTCGCTCGTCGGGCAGTTCCCCGCCGGCGTCCGCGGGCGGCGCGGGATCCGCGCGATCCGCCTCCACCTGCAGCACCGCGATCCTCGCCGCGAGTGCCTGGTCACGACGCAGTCGGTCGACGGCCCGGCGCCGGGCCGTCGTCAACAGCCAGGCCCCGGGCTTGGACGGCACCCCGTCCACCGGCCAGTGCCGTAGCGCGGCCTCGATCGCCTCCGACGTGGCCTCCTCCGCCAGGTCGAGATCGCCGAAGCGGCCGACCAGGGCGGCGAGGAGGCGGCCGCGTTCCTCCCGGAAGACCGCCTCGACGGACGCCTCCGCGTCGGCAGCGCGGCCGCTGTCCTCCCGGCCCATCGGTCGTCAGTTGCCGAAGTCGGCGATGGGGCGCACCACGATCCGGCCGCCACCGCGCGATCCCGGGCAGCGGGCGGCCCAGTCGAGCGCGACGTCCAGGTCCGGCACGTCGATGACGTAGAAACCGCCCAGCACCTCACGGGTCTCGGCGAACGGTCCGTCGGTGGTGACGGTGCGGGCGCCGTCCTCCCCCACCTGGATGCTCGTGGCGGTCACGAGGTCGGCCAGCGCCTCCCCCGAGACGAAGATCCCGGCGTCCTTGACCTCCTTGTCGTAGACCATCCAGTCCTCGGGGGTGCAGCCACTCGCGGCGTCGGCGGACTCGGCGTTGATCAGCAGCAGATACTTCATGATCGGTTCCTCTCGAGAGCTGTTCGTTGTTGCGGTACACCATGACGACGAACGAAAAGGCCCCGAAAGGACAGCGCCGGCGAACTTTCTTTCGCGCCGTCAGTCGAGCCCGCGTAGGAACTCGAGCATCGCGGTGTTGACCTCCTCGGCCGCCTCCATCTGTACGAAGTGCCCGACGTCGGGAATCACGTGGGTCGAGCGCAGGCCCGGCACCATCGAGGCCATCGTCTCGAACGGATTCTCGCCCATCATCTCGAGCACCGGGTCCTTCGCGCCGGCGATGAACGTCGTGGGGACGGTGACCGGACGCCCGTGCAGTTCCTCGTTCTGCTCCCACACGTAGTCGTCGGCGCGGTACCAGTTGAGCCCACCGGTGAATCCGGTGCGCGTGAACTCGTCCACGTAGTAGCCGAACTCGTCCTCGCTCAGCCACGACCACGGCAACGCCGGCGGTTCGGGCAGCACGTCGAGGTAGCCGTTGCCCTCCGACGGGAAGTCCCAGCAGTCGAGGTAACGATTGGCGCCGCTCAGTGCGTGGAAGATCTTGGACAGGAACTCTCGCGGGTGGGCGCCGAGTTCGCGGTCGGCCGGGCCGTACTCCTGGAAGTAGTGCAGGTGCACGAAGTGCTGGGACGAGAGATACCGGAAGCCGTCGGTGGGCCGGACGGGCGACCGCGGCATCCGTGGAACGCTCAACTGCATCAGTCCCCGGACCCGGCCCGGCGCCCAGTTGGGCAGGTCCCACACGAGCTGCGCACCGAAGTCGTGGCCGGAGAACACCGCTTGCTCGATGCCCAGCACATCGAGCAGACCGACCATGTCGTCGACGGTGTGCCGACGGTCGTACTCGCGGGGGTCCGACGGCACGTCGGTGCGGCCGTAGCCGCGCATGTCGGGGGCGATCACCCGGTAGCCGGCGGCGGACAGCGCCGACAGCTGGTGGCGCCAGCTGTACCAGAGGCCGGGGAAGCCGTGACACAGCACGATCGGGTCGCCGGCGCCCTGCTCGGCGATGTGCATGTCGATGTCCCCGACGCGTACCGTCCGGTGCGTGAGTGTCGTTGCAGGATCGGTCATTCCGGAATATTACGTCACTTCAGGCGCGGACGGAGCCAATCCACGAGATCGTCGAGCACCTTGTCCCGTTCGGGCTCGTTGAACACCTCGTGGTACAGACCGTCGTACGTCTTGAACGTCAAGTCCTTCGATCCGGCGCGCGAGGCGATCATCCGGCTGCCCGAGATGTCGGCGAGGTGGTCCTCGGTGCCGTGCATGACCAGCATCGGCAGGGTCAGGGACGGCAACCGGGCCGGGAAACTCTCGGCGGCGATGATCATCCCGCGCGCGATGCCCGCCTTGACCTTTCCGTGATGGACCAGCGGGTCGGACTCGTACGCCGCGACCACGGCGGGGTCGCGCGAGACCGCCTTCGCGTCGAGCGTCTCGACGGGGACACCGGGAGCGAAGCGTCCGAGGAGCTTCCCGATCTCGATCACGATCTTGGGCTTGCCCGTGGTGACGTCGACCGCGGGCGCCGACAGGATCAGACCCGCCAGCTCGTCCTGATGGTCGAGCGCATACGACAGCGCGATCGCACCACCCATGCTGTGGCCCAGCAGGAAACGGTCGAGCCCCGGATTCTCGGTGATCGCGATCGCGGACAGCTGGTGGAGATCGTCGGTGAAATCCGACCAGTTGCGCAGCTCGATCGGCTTCCCACCGGAACGACCGTGGCCGCGATGGTCGGGTGCGTACACCACCAGACCCAGCGCGGTGAGCCGGGCGATGACGTGGCCGTAGCGGCGCGCATGCTCACCCAGGCCGTGCGTGAGCAGGAGGATTGCCGTCGGCGGACCGTCCGGCCGCCAGACGTCGTACACGATGCGGGTTCCGTACACCCCGGCGAATTCCGACTCTGTGTGCTGCACGAGTGCGAGTGTAGGTCGGTCGACGCCACTGTGGGGTGCTTGTCAGCCGCCGGTTCCTACGGGCACGATGAAAACGTCCCCGAGGAGTGGCGATGAGTGCAATCGACGCGCCCTGCCTGCGGTACACCGACCAGACGGGGTGTCCGCGCGAATTGACGCTGTCCGTGGACACCCCGCGGGTGACGGTGGGCCGCTCGTCCGACGCGGACGTTCCACTGGTGTCGGACCCGGAGGTGTCGCGGCTGCACGCGACGATCGAATGGATCGGTACCGACTGGACGATCGCCGACGACGGCTTGTCCCGCAACGGCACCTTCGTCAACGGTGAACGGATCTCGGGCCGGCGACGACTACGCAACGGCGACAGCATCCGGATCGGCAACTCGGCGTTCGTGTTCCGCGACCTGTCCGGTCAGGGCGGGGAACCGACCCGCATCGCCGCGGACATTCCGACCGTCCGCTCGCTCACAGCGACGCAGCGGGCCATCCTGATCGCCTTGTGCCGGCCGTACAAGCACAATGCGGCGTTCGCGAATCCGGCGTCCAACCAGCAGATAGCCGACGAGGTGTTCCTCAGCGTGGATGCGGTCAAGACGCACCTGCGCGCACTGTTCGCGAAGTTCGGCGTCGAGAAGCTGCCTCAGAACCAGAAGCGCCTCCGACTGGTGGAGAAGGCACTGCACAGCGGCGTGATCACCGAGCACGATCTGTGACTGTGGCGCACTCAGGCCGCCGTTTCCACTACCCGGGGAGACTGTGCCCGGAGCCGGCCGAGTGCGCGGTGCTGCGCGATCCGGACCGCCCCCGCCGTCGTGCCGAGGGCCGCCGCGGTCTCCGCCGCCGACATCCCCCACATCACGCGCATCACCACGACCTCGCGGTAGCGCTCCGGCAGCGAGTCGACCAGCGCGCGGGCATGGGCGCCGCACTCGGAGGCGATCGCCCGTTCCTCGGGGCCGGCATCCGGGCAGACGGGGTCGGTGGCCTCGTCGAGCGGGTCGCAGGTCCGACCGGCGGCGCGGCGGGCATCCACCACCTTGTGTCCGGCGATCGCGTACACGTAGGTCAGGAACGATGCGCCCTGCTCCCGGTACCGCGGCAACGCCGTCAACACTGCGACGCAGACCTCGTGGGCCACGTCCTCGGCGACCTCGCGCAGCGCCCCGCGTCCCAACCGGGCGTAGCAGTACCGGCGCACCAGGGGGTAGACCACGGCGAGCACTTCCGAGCGCGCCTCGTCGTCGCCCTCGACGGCGCTGGGCACCCAGTCGTCCAGGACCTCTCGGGCCCGCTCGGCGGTCATCTCACCGATTCGCTTCGTGTTGCAGACGATCCCGTACATTTGTCGCTCTCCCTCACCGGGCGGCACGGTCGACCGCTCCATGCATTCGATCCTCGGCGTGTCGCGGGCGCGCCGACAGACACCCTCGGGTGGGAGTCGCACACCCCGCCCGCATCGGATCGTTCCGCTTGTCGGGGGGCGCCACTAGGGTTCGGAACATGACCGTTGAGCAGAGCGTCGACGACCAATTCCTCGCTGCCGCAGATCCTTACCGGCGCGAACTACTGTCGCACTGCTACCGGATGATGGGGTCACTCCACGATGCCGAGGATCTGCTGCAGGAGACGCTCGTGCGAGCGTGGCGCGGGTACGGCAACTTCGACGGCCGTTCGTCGATCCGCACGTGGCTGCACCGGATCGCGACCAACACGTGCCTGACGGCGCTGGAGGGCCGGGCGCGCCGCCCGCTGCCGACCGGCCTGGGTGCGCCCAGTTCCGATCCGGCAGACGAGCTGGTCGAGCGCGGAGAAGTGCCGTGGCTCGAACCCATTCCGGATTCGATGGTGTGGGGCGATTCGGGCTGGGGCGCAGACGACCCCGCAACCGTCGTCGCGGGACGCGAATCGGTACGACTGGCCTTCGTCGCCGCGCTGCAGCACCTGTCGGCTCGTCAGCGCGCGGTGCTGGTGTTGCGGGACGTGCTGCAGTGGAAAGCTGCCGAGGTGGCCACCGCCCTGGGCACGTCCACGGCGGCGGTGAACAGTCTGCTGCAACGCGCTCGGGCGCAGCTGTCCGAGGCCACGCCCACCCCGGACACGCTCGTCGAACCCGAGTCCGACGAGACACGCGAACTACTCCGCCGGTACGTCGACGGATTCGAGCGGTACGACATCGACGGACTCGTGGAACTGTTCACCCGCGACGCCGTGTGGGAGATGCCGCCGTTCGTCGGGTGGTACGTCGGCGGCGCCGACATCGCTCGCCTCATCAAGAACAAGTGCCCCGCCGAGGGCGCCGGTGACATGCGACTGCTCCCGACGTCGGCGAACGGGCAGCCCGCGCTCGGCCTGTACATGCGAGGCGAGGACGGCGTCCACCGGCCATTCCAACTGCATGTCCTGGACGTCACCGAACGCGGGGTCGCGCACGTCACGTGCTTCTTCGACACCGAACTGTTCGACAGATTCGGGCTGCCCGCCCACCCTTGACGGCTACTGCCCGCTCGCGGCCGGATCCATCCACATGACCTCCCAGACATGGTTGTCGAGGTCGCGGAAGGACCGCCCGTACATGAATCCGTGATCCTGCGGGTCCATCCACTTCGTGCCGCCGGCCGCGATGGCGGCGTCGACCAGCGAGTCCACACCCTCACGGCTGTCGGCCGAGATGCACGTGAGCACCTCGCGGCTCTTCGTCGTGTCGCAGATGTCGTCGGCGATGAAGTCACGAAAGCGGCTCTCCTGCAAGAGCATGATCCACGCCGAGTCGTTGATCGCCATGCATGCGGTGCTCTCGTCGCAGAACTGCTCGTTGAACTCGAAGCCGAGGTCCCCGAAGAACTTCCGGGTGGCAGCGACGTTCTGAACCGGCAGGTTCACGAAGATCAATCGGGACATCGGGGAACTCCTGACTCGAGGGTGACGTTCGGGTGGGGCGAGCCTGCGAGATGCTCACACCGGGACAGACCGGTGCTGAACGGAAAACTCATCGCACGCACCGGACGGACGGTGCAAGAGGGGTATGCACACCGGCGTCGCGGTGGTGTCATGGATTCATGAGTGAGGACAAGCGCCACTTCGTTGCAAACCGACTCGACGGCATCATCCACACGCTGGAACTGAACGCACCGACCGCGGACGAGCCGTCGCCGGTGCCCACTGCGGACGGATTCACCGGGTCCCTCGCCGAGGCACAGCGCCACCGCGCCGAACTGGAATCGGCGACCCCGGAACGGGTCGACCAGATCGCGGCCGGCTACCCGGAGATCGCGAAGGACTGGGCACAGAAACAGCCGACCTGACGGCCGCACCGAGGCCGCCGGCGCGCGGCCGCCCGGCTCAGTAGCCCAAGCCGTCCGGCAATCCCAGATCGTCGAGCCTCTTGATCCGCCGGTGCTCACGGAGGACCAGTACCGGCCCGATCACCAGGCTGACCGCGCAGATCGTCCCGGCGATCCACGCCCACCCCTGGAACCCGTAGCCCGCCGCGACCAATGCCATACCGAGCGTCACGATCGCGATCCCGACCAGAGCGTATCCCGGCCAGTTGCGGGAATCCTCGATCGCTTCGCCCGGATGCTCGCGCACCCTGCCGGAGAAATTCCGCGAGTCGTCTTCGAAGTAGTTCACAAAAGCCTCCCGGTCCGATGTTCCGTTTGCGCTCTCGTACTGCACTCGTGGTGATTGTCCTCCCGCACCGGACACCTGCGCACGATTACCGACAGTTCGGCAACCAACCCGAGGGGTCGGAGCCGGCCACCTCGGTGAGTCCCCCGCCATCCCCCGGGCCACTGTCCGCGCGGCGCCCGAGGTACGAGATTGGTGGATACACACCACCTCGACCCGGGAGGGCGTCATGACCGCCAGGCGCAACACCGAAGACGGCCGCGGCCGCCGGCACGTCGTGCAGTCCGAGGACGGGGTGGCGCTGGCGGTGCGCGAGTACGGGCCGTCCGATGCGCCGGTCACGGCAGTGTTCGTCCACGGACACTGCCTGCACTCCCATTCGTGGGCGCGGCTGCGCTCGCACCTGGTCCGGGAATGGGGTCCGTCGGTCCGGATGGTCTTCTACGACCACCGTGGCCACGGCGAGTCGGGCAGTGCGCCCGCCGACACGTACACGATCGACCAACTGGGTCGCGATCTCGACGCGGTGATCCGGGCGACCGTCCCGACCGGGCCCGTTGTGCTGGTGGGCCACTCGATGGGCGGCATGGCCGCGCTGGCCTACACCCGCCAGAACCCGGGTGCCGTCGGCTCACGCGTCGTCGGGGTCGCGCTGCTGTCGACAGCGGCGAGCGGCATCACCCGATCCGGCCTCGGCCGGTTCCTCCGGCACCCGGTGGTGTCGCTGTTCCAGTTCGGTGTCGAACGGATGCCCCGGCTGATGCAGCGCGTCCTGACCCTCACGCTGGACAACCAGACATCGGTCGTCACCATGTACGGATTCCTCCGGTCGTTCGTGGGACTGGACGAGTCGGGTTCCCTGGCGGCGCTCCGCACCATCCCGGCGCTCGTGCTCGGCGGTTCCGCCGATCTGCTGACGCCGTTCGAGCATTCGGTGGCGATCGCGGCGGGCCTACCGTCCGCCGAACTGGTGCGACTGCACGACGCCGGCCACTCGGTGATCCTGGATCAGGCGGCCGACGTGGCACACGCGGTGGTCCGGCTCGTCGCCCGAGCCGGCCTTCACCACGCGGCCGTGCCGTCCTCGACGAGGCTCTCGCCAGTCGCGTGAGCGGCCGCACCGAACACGAATCCGGGCCCGTGAGAGACACGCACCACACTCCCGTCCCGGGTCGGCGATTCCCCTCCCGCCCACAGAGGGTTGTGAAACTATTCAATTGACGTGCACGTGGCCTCGAAAGGCGGCCACGTGCACGTTCAAGGTTTCGTGGGGGCGATTCCGACCATCGAAGTATGTCGGTGGAGGACTGGGGGTATATGAGTGGGACCACAAACTGAAGGACCGAATCCGGGCAGACGACGCGACCGTGCACGCAGATTCCTGCTCGATCGCCCACGACTGTTCGCACTGATGTCGGAACTGCCCGCATTGACGGTGGTCCACGGACCCCGCGGTGCGGGAAAGACCGCCTTCACCACCACCTGGATCGCGTCCGCGCAACGTCCGTCCGGGCCGACAGTCCTGATAGACACGCCGGCACCGCAGGCCGGAACGGACGACTACTGGAACATCGTGACGGACCGCGTCGACGCGGTACTCCGATCCACTCCCGAGACGGCTTCCGGCCCTGTCGTGCTCGTCCTCGACGACGTCGATCGTCTGCACGATCCGGTGGCCGAGCTACGCATCCTCGGGCTTCTCGATCGGGATCCGCGACTGCACGTCGTCGCCACCACGCGGGATTCACGCGTCTTCAGCGATGCGATGCTCGACGTCGACCATGTCGCGATCTCCGCCACCGATCTGATGTTCACACTCGACGAGTCACGCGCGGTGCTGAGTGCGCGCGGCGTGGAACTGGCGCCGCACCTGATGGCTGCCGTGCAGGACATCACCGGTGGCTTCCCGCCCCTTGTGCAGGCCGCGCTGTCCGTCGCGCGCCCGTTCGGCGCCGACTTCGAGCAGAGCGGAGAACTCGCCCGCCAGGCCCTGGAACGATCCATCGACCGCTGCGTCGATCGGGAGATCCTGGGCGATCCGGACCTCGCGGAACTGCGTGACTTCATCCTGACGACTGCGGCGGCGAAAACCCTGACCGTCGACGTGGCCGAGATGCTGACCGGAGACCACAACGCCGCCGACAGGTTGCAGGAACTCGAAACCGCCGGCGTACTGGTCCGCCTGCCGTGGCCGAAGGACACGGAATGGCAGTACCCACCGCCGATCCGCGAGTCCCTGATGCGCGATGTCCGCAACGAGGCCCCGGCCGGTCCGCTGCGCGCGTCGAGCGACCTGGCTCGGTGGTTCCTCCAGCAGGACGACGCCGCTCGGGCGCTCACGTACGCCGTCGAGGGGCAGGACTGGGACCAGACGGTGTCGATCCTGAAGGACAACTGGGTCGCGCTGATTTCGCGGCACTTCCGTCTCGTCCGGGAAAGCCTGGCGGCACTTCCCGACCACGCTGCCGACAACGACGTCACGATCCGGGCCGGCCGGGAACTGTTCCTGCGGTTCGGCTCCGACTCCGCTCAACTGCCCGATCTGGCGCCGTCCACCGTCGACGTCGACACGACGGCGCGCGGCCCGGCGGTCGCCGACGCGCTCTCCGTCAGCAGCGTGCAGTCGTTCATCCTGCGGATCGCCGGCAACTTCACGCAGGCGTCCGAGCTGACCGTGCGAATGTCGGAACTCGGTGATCGCGCGGTCGAACTGCAGCCAGAGACGGTGGCGGCGTTCCTTCCCCTGCTGCGGCTGCAGTGGGGCATCACGCACCAGTTGCACGGCGATCTGTCCCGGTCCTCGGCCGAACTCCGACGGGCCTACACCAGCAACCGTCCGGCCGGAACCGACTTCGTCGCCCGCAACGCCGCCGGAAGCCTCGCTCTCAACTACGCCCTGATCGGCGAACTGGGCCACGCCGAGGCCTGGCTCGACAAGGAACGCCGGCACGAGGGCGCCGGGGGATGGGTCAACGCGATGGTTCGGGTCGGGGGACTCGTGGCCGGCGCGCTGGTCGCTCTGGACCGCATGGAACTCGACGGCGCCGCGAAGGTCCTCGCCGAACTGGGCGACCTGCCGGACGACGAGGAGTTGTGGGCATTCGCGCTGTACGTGAACTGCCAGCTGGAACTCGTGAGCGGGCAGGCCGGCGCCGGGCTCGACCGCCTGCACCGGGCGGTCGCGGTCTACGAGCGCTGGTTCGCCCCGGGATCGATGGCCGCGTCACTGCTCACCGCAACCGAGGCGGACCTGTACTCGGCGCTGGGGCGAGGCAACGAGGCCTGGCGGACCGTCGAGAATGCAACCGACCGCGGGCCGTGGACCTCGATGGCCCGTGCACGCATGAATCTCTCGAGCGGACGCCCGGCGGCGGCACTGGCGGACTGTGTGCGGCCGTCCGTCACGGACTGTGCCCATCCGCGGATCCGGATGGAGTCGGCCCTGATCCAAGCTGCCGCACACCTCGATCTGTCACACGAGGCCCAGGCTCGGCTGATGCTGCAGCGGGCGGTCTCACTGTTCGGCCAGACCGGATCGGTCCGCCCGTTCGCGTCTCTGCCGTCGGGCCGCATCGCGCAGATGTCGGCGCTGGGCGTGACGCTGCCGGAGCAGTGGCTGACTGCGGTTCCGCCTCCCGGGTCGGCGGTCTTCCCGGACCGGATCCGGCTGGTGGATCTCAGCGACCGCGAGTCCGCGGTGCTGAATGTCCTGGCGTCCACGTCGTCGATCGCCGAGATCGCCGGGACGCTGTATGTCTCCCAGAACACCGTCAAGACCCAGCTGCGCAGCGTCTACCGCAAGCTGGGCGTCCACTCGCGCGCCGACGCGTTGCTCACCGCGGCCCGGCTCGGACTCGTCGGATCCCCGCCCGACGCGTCCGGTTGATTCGAGGCCCCGGGTTCGGGGGCCGATCCGCGTGCACTCCACCCGGACGGGGTGGGGAATAGATCCACGCCCGAGGTGTTGAGCTACGGTGAACTAGTTGAATCCTCAACTAATAGATCCGAGGAGAGCTCCATGCCTGCCGTGACCGTCGACAACATCCTCGCGCTGCCCCGCATCGAGGCGGCCGACCCCACAGCGGTCGACCGTCCCGTCCTGGGTGTCGCCACCGCCCCGGTCGGATACGAGGGCGAGGGCTTCCCCGTCCGCCGCGCATTCGCCGGCATCGACCTGGCCCACCTCGACCCGTTCATCCACATGGACCAGATGGGCGAGGTGAACTACGCACCGGGCGAGCCCAAGGGCACCCCGTGGCACCCGCACCGTGGCTTCGAAACCGTCACCTACATGATCGACGGGATCATGGAGCACCAGGACTCCAACGGCGGTGGCGGCACCATCGGCGGCGGCGACACCCAGTGGATGACCGCCGGCGGCGGCATCCTCCACATCGAGACCCCGCCGGAACACCTCGTGATGAGTGGCGGCCTGTTCCACGGTGTGCAGTTGTGGGTCAACCTCCCCAAGAGCAACAAGATGGCCGCTCCCCGCTACCAGGACATCACCGGCAGCAAGGTCGCGCTCCTCTCGAGCCACGACGGCGGCGCGCTGGTCCGCGTGATCGCGGGTGAGATCGCCGGACACCAGGGACCGGGTTCGACGTACACCCCGATCGCGCTGTCGCACACGACCGTCGCACCGGGCGCGAGCGTCACCCTCCCGTGGAACCGCGACTTCAACGCGATCGTCTACGTCCTCGCGGGCGACGGATACGTCGGCGCCGATCGTCGACCGATCTCGTCCGGCCAGACCGCCGTCTTCGGCCGCGGGGACTCGATCACGATCGCGGCCGCCGACACCCAGGACTCACGCACCGAGTCGCTGGAGGTGTTCGTCCTCGGCGGGCAGCCCATCCGCGAACCCATCGCGATGGCCGGTCCGTTCGTCATGAACACCAAGGCGGAGGTCATGCAGGCCTTCGAGGATTTCCAGGCCGGCCGGCTCGGATCCGTCCCGGCCGCGCACGAATCACTCGACTGAGTCGCCAGACCTACTCCAAAGACGCTGGCGGGCAACCGATCACAGAATGCGGTGAGATCCGCGCCGTCGTGATCGGTTCGCCCGTCACGCGTCCGTGAACACTCCGAGACCGATTCGACACCACTGATTCGGCGCCGACGGGTCCCACTTCGTACGCTGGTGACGCGACAGCGCGAAAGCCCCGAACGCGACTGTCACCGAGGAGGACCGCATGCCAGCTCTCACCACGCCCCACATCGACGTCCACCGCTCGGGCGACCGCCTGAAGACCCGGATCCCGTGGCTGGACTCGAAGCACTCGTTCTCGTTCGGCCATCACTACGACCCGGACAACACCCATCACGGTCTGTTGCTGGTGAACAACGACGACATCGTCCAGCCCGGGCAGGGTTTCGACACCCACCCGCACAAGGACATGGAGATCGTCACCTGGGTGCTGCGGGGATCTCTGGTGCATCAGGACTCCATCGGCCACTCCGGCGTCATCTATCCCGGTCTCGCCCAGCGGATGAGCGCGGGCACCGGAATCCTGCACTCGGAGAAGAACGACTCGTGGCGGTTGCAGGGTGACGAGCACAGCGAGCCGGTGCACTTCGTCCAGATGTGGGTCGCACCCGACGAGCCCGGGATCACCCCCGGATACGAACAGCTCGAGATCGACGACGAACTGCTGACCGGCGGGCTGGTGCCGGTGGCGTCGGGCATGCCGCAGCATCGGGACCACGCCGCGATCCGCATCAAGAACAAGTACGCGTCGCTGCACGCTGCCCGCCTCCAGCCGGGCAAGGCGGTGCGGGTCCCTGAGGCACCGTTCGTGCACGTGTTCGTCGCGCAGGGCACCGCCGAGATGGAGGGTGTCGGCACGCTCTACGAGGGTGACGCCGTCCGGCTCAGCTCGTCCGGCGGGCAGACCATCACCTCCGAGATCGGCGGGGAGATCCTGGTGTGGGAGATGCACGCCCGTCTCGGCGGCTGAGATTCCGACAGCCCCACGTCCCTCCCGCCTGCTGACCAGGCGGGCATGACACCGGTTTCCACGGCGCCTCGCGGTATCGACCCCCTCAACACCGTGATGGGCGTGCGGACCCTCGCGATGAATGCGGCGGGGGCCCGCTTCGAGCAGCCCGTCGGGCTCCGGTTCCACGATCACCGGGGCGCGACGACGCTCGGCTCCGTCGGTGTGGTGGCGGACGACGCGGTGGCCGGTGCGTTCTTCGCGTCGGTGCCGACGGCGGTCTGCTGGTGTCGGCCCGGGCGAGTGCACAGCTGGGACAGCGGTTCGGCGCCGGCGAGCGTTGGTGGTACACAAGACCGATGACCGCGACAGCCGACGACGTCCAGACCAGCCGCACAGCCCCCGAACGGATCGACCGGCTCAACATCTTCATGGGTGTGCAGGCGCGGGAGATCCGTCCCGGCCATCTGGTGCTGGCGCAGGACGTCGGGCCGCGCTTCCACGACCACCGTGGGCAGACCGTCCTGGGGTCGGTCGGGGTGCTCGCCGACGCGTGCCCCGGCGGCGCGCTGGGCAACTCGATCCCGGAGGGCGCCGGCATGGTGCTCTCGCAGATGTCCGCAACCCTCGCCGCCCCGATGCCGGCCCACGGCACCGTCGTCTCCGTCGGCGACGCACCCCACCTCGACCTCGACACCGGGATGGGGCTCGCGGCCGGCACGATGCACGACGACCGCGGCAACACGCTGGCGGTCCTGCAGTCCCGCGGTGTCGTCGTGACCCGACCGCGCGCGAATGCCGACGCCGTCCTCAGCGGCGAACGACTGCCGATCCCGACACCGGAACCGACCGCCGCCGCGGACGAACTCGCCGGCCGCGCCGGCCTGGACATCGTCGACGGCATCGCGTCGGGACGGATCGCCCGCGGACCGCTCGCGGGTCTGCTCGACGTCCAGCTCGCCGACGTGGAGCGCGGCAGCGTGACGGCCACGTTCGCGCCGCGGGAGTGGATGAGCAACCCGCTCGGCTCCATCCAGGGCGGCATCCTGATCAGTGCCGCCGATCTCGTGAACGGTCTCGTCACTCAGACCCTCACCGCCGTCGACCAGCAGTACCGGATTCTCGACCTGCGCGTCGACTTCGTCCGCTCCCCCGCCATCGACGGGCCCGACATCCACGCCGAGGCGGAGGTCGTCCGGGCCGGACGCCGAGTCGCGCTCATCGAGTCCCGCCTGGTCGACGCCTCCGGGCAGGTGCTCATCAGGGCGGCCGCGAGCGCGCAGTTGCTCTGAGACCGCATGCGCCGGGAAGTGGAACCGAGCCGGCTGCAGATCAGCCGCCGACCGGGTCCTGGCCGCGATCGATCTGGAGCTCGACGTCTGACGGCGGTGCAGGCTCACAGACAACTCCCAGCGGACGTCCAGCCTCACGCCAGCCCGCCCGCCGACGATGGTTCTCGAATCATTTGCTGAGAGGTGGAGGATGTCGCGTGAACAAGGACGTGAAGCTGAGCCGGCTGCGGATCAGCCGCCGACGGGCGCTCGCGCTGGGCGGAACCGTCAGTCTGAGCGGACTGCTCGCTGCGTGCGGTGGTGGCGGTGGCTCCATGACGACCGCGACGACGACCGCCGCGTCCGGCACGTCCGTCGCGGCCGCGACTACCGGAACCGTCGACGAGCAGCTGCTCGCGCTGCTCGACCAGGCACCGAGATGCGTCATGGCCGTCGAGGAGACGCAGGGCCCGTACTGGTTCGACGTCGACTCGATTCGCAGTGACATCCGTGAGGACCGGCCGGGCCTCGAACTGAATCTCGCGATGCGTGTGCAGGATCTGACGAACTGCAGCGCGGACGGCAGCGCGACGGGTCTCGCGAACGCCGTCGTCGAGATCTGGCACTGCGACGCCGGCGGCGTGTACTCCGGATTCGAATCCAGCTCGGTCGCCGCCAACCAGGGCGGTGGCATGGGCGGCCAACCTCCCCAGGGCGGTACGGGTGGTCCCCCGCCCGGTGGCACGCGCCCGGAGGGCGGTCCCGGTGGTCAGCCCCCGCAGGGCGGACCCGGTGGTGGCATGGGCACGGGTAGTTCCGGTGAGACGTCCGACGGTTCCTACAGCGTCGGCGACCAGGAGGCCACCACCACCGACGACGGCACCTACCTGCGCGGCGCGCAGACCACGAACACCGACGGAATCGTGCAGTTCACGACCGTCTTCCCCGGCTGGTACACCGGCCGCACGGTGCACATCCACGTCAAGGTGCACATCGACAAGAAGACGGTGCTCACCACCCAGTTGTACTTCGACGACACCTTCACCGACGAGATCTTCTCCACCGTCTCGCCGTACACCGACCACACCGGCCGGGACACCCGCAACGACACCGACGGGATCTTCGACGAGGCCGGCCTGATGGCCACGTCGAAGCAGCCGGACCGGGCCCTCGCCGCGATCAACCTCGGCATCGAGGCCTGACCGGGCCCGGGGGTCTATCTGCGTGCCAACCGCGCACTCACGGCAGCGGTATCCCTGCGCGCCGCGGTGTACGGGGCCGGTCCCCGCGCCGTCGCGCGCGGTCCGAGTGGGAACCGCGACGTGGACCGGTTCAACCGCGACCCGCAACGGCCGAACGTCCTCGTCAACGCCGGCTGGCACGTCCTGCGTTTCCCGTGGCACCACCTCTACAACGAGCCCGATGCGGTGCTCGCCCTGATCCTCGCCGCGCTCGGCCGGTGATCCTGAAGGATTCCCGTCGCCCACCGGGAGGAATCCGTCAGGATCGGCCACCACCGTCGGGGCGGTGTAAAGATGGAGCGATGACGACTGCGCAGCATTCCGGCATCGACCTCACCCATCTCGACCCGGGCACCCGCCCGCAGGACGACCTGTTCGTGCACGTCAACGGCAAATGGCTGGACGAGTACGAGATCCCCGCCGATCGGGCGGTGGACGGCGCGTTCCGCACGTTGTACGACAAGGCGGAGGAGGATGTGCGGACGCTGATCCAGGAGGCGTCCGCGTCCGGAGCTGCGCCCGGCACCGACGCGCAGAAGATCGGTGACCTGTACTCGAGCTTCATGGACGCCGACGCCGTCGAGGCGGCCGGGCTCACCCCGATCGCCGAGGAACTGTCCGCCGTCGCGAATGCCGCGGACCTGAGCGAGTTGGCCGGGATCGTCGGACGGCTGCAGCGCACCGGTGTCGGTGGCGCGATCGGCCAGTACGTCGACACCGACGCCAAGAACTCGGCCCGCTACCTGGTGCACTTCACGCAGTCCGGGATCGGGCTGCCCGACGAGTCGTACTACCGCGAGGACAACTACGCCGAGGTCCGCGACGCGTACCTCGCGCACATCCGGAAGATGTTCGAACTCGCCGGCGTCGAGTACGACGCGCAGCGCGTGTTCGACCTCGAGACCAAGCTCGCGGCCGGGCATTGGGACGTCGTCAAGCGCCGCGACGCCGAACTGAGCTACAACCTCGTGACGCTCGGCGACCTCCAGTCGCAGTACGGCGGATTCGACTGGACCACCTGGATTTCCGGCCTCGAAGCCACTCCCGAGCAGTTGGCGGAGATCGTGGTGCGCCAACCCGGTTTCGTCGAGTCGTTCGCCGAGCTGTGGACGTCGCAGCCGATCGAGGACTGGCAGGCGTGGGCCACGTGGCGTGTTCTGCACTCGCGCGCCCCGTACCTGACCGAGGCGATCGTCGCGGAGGACTTCGCGTTCTACGGCAAGACGCTCAGTGGCACTCAGGAGAACCGTGAGCGTTGGAAGCGCGGCGTCTCGTTGGTGCAGGACCTACTCGGCGAGGCCGTCGGCAAGCTGTACGTCGAGCGGCACTTCCCGCCGGAGTCCAAGGCGCGGATGCAGGAGTTGGTCGCGAACCTGCAGGAGGCGTACCGCCGCAACATCTCCGACCTCGAGTGGATGAGCCCGGAGACCCGGCAGGCCGCACTCGCGAAGCTCGAGAAGTTCACCCCGAAGATCGGCTACCCGGACAAGTGGCGCGACTACTCGGCCGTCGAGATCGACCCGGCGGATCTGGTGGGCAACTACCGCAGCGGCTACGCCGCGGAACACGATCGCGACATCGCCAAGCTCGGCGGCCCGGTCGACCGTGACGAGTGGTTCATGACGCCGCAGACGGTCAACGCGTACTACAACCCGGGAATGAACGAAATCGTCTTCCCCGCAGCGATTCTGCAGCCGCCGTTCTTCGACGCGGAGGCCGACGACGCCGCCAACTACGGCGGAATCGGCGCCGTGATCGGGCACGAGATCGGGCACGGCTTCGACGATCAGGGCGCCAAGTACGACGGCGACGGCAACATGGTCGACTGGTGGACCGACGACGACCGCACCGAGTTCGGCAAGCGCACCAAGGCACTCGTCGAGCAGTACAACGAGTTCGAGCCGAAGGACCTGCCGGGCCATCACGTCAACGGCGAGTTCACGATCGGCGAGAACATCGGCGACCTCGGCGGCCTGTCGATCGCGCTCGCGGCCTACCGCATCGCGACCGAGGACACCGACGCCCCCGTGCTCGACGAGCTCACCGGTCTGCAGCGCGTGTTCTTCGGCTGGGCGCAGGTGTGGCGGACCAAGGCCCGCAACGAGGAAGCGATCCGACGCCTGGCCGTCGATCCACACTCGCCGCCGGAGTTCCGCTGCAACGGCGTGATCCGCAACCTCGACAGTTTCCACGAGGCATTCGACGTGAAGCCGGGCGACGAGCTGTACCTGGACCCCGACAAGCGCGTCAAGATCTGGTAGGCGCTTCGCGCCCGTGCGCCTTTTTGGTAGCGCCGACTACCAAGAAGGCGCACAGGCGCGACAGCGTACCGGGCTGTCGCGCCTCCAGCCATCCCTGGTGAGGACCGTTTCGACCTCCCGGGCAACGACACACGGCATGCCGCCGACCTCGTCCATCCCGTACACCAGTCGCGGGCGATCGGCGAGTTCGGCGGCATTGTCACGCCGACGGTCCCGGAATTGCACCTCACGCATCGAATGCGCCCAGCGGCCGTCCAGTCGCACGATCAACGGCACACCACACTCGGAATAGTCGACGTCCTCGTAGAGGGTGCGCCCGTCCACGATCACCGGGCCCTGCCGGTGCGCCGGCGGCAATCCGTGGGCCTGCTCGACATCGACCGCATAGTGGTACTCGAGCACCGACTGCACACCGTCGGCCAGGAGGACTACAGCGCTTTCGAGTGCACGACGATACCGGCGTGGGCGCCGCTCGCTCATCCGTTTCCGAATGTCGGCCAACCTGATTCGCGAGTTGGTGACGGTCGTGATCAGCGACACGTAGGCCAGTCGTGCGGTCGGCTCGGCGATCGCGACGTCCAGCGCGGTGTCGGCCTTCGACGTCCGCGGGAGCGCCGAGTCGACGCCGATATGCCGGTGTGCGCGGGACCGGTGCACCACGACGCCGGGATGCAGGACCGACCCCGACCGCAGGACGGGGTGTGTGGACGCCGGCGCCGGCAGCATCTCGGTTGCCGTCTGAGGCCTGGAGGACTTTCCGTACGGCACCGTCACATGCACCGGCACGGTCTCGTCGACCTGGAACATCCCCCACTCCTCGGCAGCGGTCCGATGGCTGAGCATCGCGGGAGCGCCGCCGTAGAGCAGCGCTGCCGACAGTGTCATCTCGCGGGTCAGAGGGCCGTTCGTCACGACATAGACGCCTTGGAGGACGCGGCGCCACCGTCCCGTGTCCAGTAGGTGTCGGACGCGCCCGCGGCCGTAGCCCAGGGCCGCGACCTGACGCTGCGTGACCATCCCACACTGGGCGTCCACGAGGCGTCGAAGGTCGAGGTGCTCGATTGCAGTCATCCTCGGATCGTTCGTCGCGACCACGACATGGCCCGGTCATGATCGCGAAGTTATCCACAGCCCCCGTGCGCCTTTTCGGTAGTCCCCGCTACCAAAAAGGCGCACGGGCGCGGAGCGCCTAGCGCGCGTACATGATCACGCCGACGCCGCACAGGCAGATGAGCGCGCCGATGATGTCGTAGCGGTCGGGGCGGAACCCGTCCATGACCACTGCCCACAGCAGCGACCCGGCGACGAACACACCGCCGTACGCGGCGAGGATGCGCCCGAAGTTGGCGTCGGGCTGCATGGTCGCGACCAGCCCGTAGATGCCGAGGGCCACCATGCCGGCGCCCACCCACAGCCAGCCGCGATGCTCGCGGATCCCCTGCCACACGAGCCAGGCGCCGCCGATCTCGAACAGCGCGGCCAGGACGAACAGCAGGATCGAACGCGTCACGGTCATGGCACGGATTATGCGTGGGTGGTCACCTCAGCCGCTCACCCGAGTACGCCGAGAAGAACCTGATCTCGTCGAGCTTCGGCAGCAGATGCAGGCGCTCGCCGGCGTTCACCGTCACCTTCCGGTCCACGCGGATCACGACCCGTCCACCGGTGCTGGACCAGGTTCGGTCCGTCGGGTCGGCGTTCGCCGCGTGCACGAACGATTCGGCGCCGAGTTCCTCGAACAACTCCGCGACCACCGTGAGTGCGCCCCTGCGCCATTCGCCCACCAGGGTCCACGACTCCGGGCGCACCCCGACGACGACCCGCGCGTCCCCGCGCACCGACACCGGCAGCGGCACGCGCAGAGCGCCGAGCACCGCCGTCGTCCCCTCCACCGGCGCCTCGAGCAGACTCATCCCGGGTGACCCGATGAATCCCGCGACGAACGTGTTGACCGGATCGTCGTACAGTTCGCGCGGGCGGGCGATCTGCTGCAACCGTCCGTCGCACATCACCGCTACCCGATCGCCCATCGTCATCGCCTCGACCTGGTCGTGGGTGACGTAGACGGTGGTCGAGCCCAGTCGACGCTGCAGCCCGGAAATCTGTGCACGGGTGCTCACCCGGAGCTTCGCGTCGAGGTTGGACAGCGGCTCGTCCATGCAGAACACCGCCGGGTGCCGGACGATCGCCCGACCCATCGCGACGCGCTGGCGCTGCCCGCCCGACAGTTTGGCGGGCTTACGGCCCAGCAGCGGCTCGAGCTCGAGCATCCGCGCGGCCTCGAGGACGCGGGCGGTGCGCTCGGCCTTGTTCACTCCGGCGTTGCGCAGCGCGAAGCCCATGTTCTCGGCCACAGTCATGTTCGGGTAGAGCGCGTAGTTCTGGAAGACCATGGCGACATCGCGCGCTTTCGGGGCCAGCCCTGTCACATCCGTGCCGCCGATGCGGATGTGCCCCGTCTCGACGGATTCGAGTCCGGCGAGCATGCGCAGGCTCGTGGACTTCCCGCACCCGGACGGTCCGACGAGGACGACGAACTCGCCGTCCGCGATGTCGAGGTCGAGGCGGTCCACCGCCGGTCGCTCGGCGCCCGGGTAGCGGTGCGTGACCGCCGAGAACTGTACGTGTGCCATGGCCTTCCTTCTGTCGTCCGGCTACTGGGGCAGCTTCGGGGTGATCTGCCGGTCGATCGTCTGCTGCAACTGCGTTGCGACGGACGCGAACGTGGATGTCACGTCGGCGTTCTGCAGCGCGATCTGCTCCAGCCCGGTACCGATCACCTGGTCGCCGCCCGGGACGAACACGCGGGCGTAGTCCTGTGACCGCGTGTGCGCCAACTGTTCGACGGCCGTGCGCGAGTTGGGATTCGCTTCGAGGAAAGCCTTCATCGACGGCTCCTCCACGGACGACTTGCGCACCGGCATGTAGCCGACGTTCTGGGAGAAGTAGGCGGTGTTCTCGGCGTTGGTGACGAAGTCGATGAACGTCAGGGCGTTCTTCTTCCGGTCGTCGGAGATGCGTGACGGGATCGCGAGTCCGGCGCCTCCGGTGGGGCAGCCGGGTCGGCCGTCGGACGAGGGCAGGAATGCGGTGCCGAAGTCGAATGCCGCCGTCTTCGTGATGCCCGACAGGTCGCCGGTCGACGCGATCGTCGACGCAAGGATCCCGGCGGCGAACTCGTTCGCGATGTCGCTGGACACTGCGGCGTACTTCTTGTCGAATACCATGTCGCGCAAAAAGTTCCCGGCCTCGATCGTCCTGGGATCGTCGAACTTCAGCGTCCACTGATCGGAGTAGGATCCGGCGAAGGTCCAGATCGGGCCCTCGTACGTCCAGCCGAGGTAGTTCTTGGCATCACCCCACCCGTGGGCGAGCTTGCCGCCACCGACCGCACGCTGCAGTTCGGGGCCCCACTGATCGAACTCCTGCCACGTCGCGGGGCCACGGTCGGGCAGCCCGGCCTGCGACCAGATCTGCTTGTTGTAATAGAAGATCGGGGTGGAGCGAGCGTACGGCAGCGCGTAGTGCTTGCCCTGGAACAGGTAGTCGGCGAGCAGCGAGTCGACGTAGTCGGACGTGTTCACACCCACCTCGCCGAAAAGCGGATCGAGCGGTTCGATCGCCCCGGTCAGCGCATAGTTGAACCACCAGACGTCGGACAGCACGACGACGTCCGGAAGGGCGCCGCCCGACAGCGCGGCGTTGAACTTCTGCGAGACCTCCTCGTAGTTCTTGCCGCCGTCCACCAGGTCGACCTTCAGGTCGGGGTACTTCGCCTCGAAACGCTTGATCAGTTCCCGCTCGACGTCCTGGGACTTGCCGGGATGGTTGGACCAGAACGTGATCGTGTTGGTCCCACCCGCACTCGATGTGCTCGAATCCGAGGAGCCGGAACCGGATCCCGAACCCGCGCACGCGGTCAGGGCGGCGCCGGCCGCGAGTGCCCCGGTCAGTCCGAGGAATCCGCGACGGTTGATGTGTGCCATGTCGTGCCTTTCCATGCCTGGTCCGAAATGTCGTCAGCCCTTGACCGCACCGGAGGTGAGGCCCTTGATCATGTGTCGTTGCAGCAGAAGGAAGATCACGAGGATCGGCAGCATGGCCAGCACGGTGGCGGCCATGACCGGACCCCAGTTGGTGAGCCCGTCGTTGTTCTGCAGCTGTGTCAGTCCGATGGGCAGCGGGGCCACCGTGGCGTCGTCGGACATCAGGAACGGCCACAGGTACTCGTTCCACTCGTTGACGACGGTGATGATCGCGAACGCGACCATCGTCGGCCCCGACACCGGCAGCACTACCCGCCACAGCAACCGGAAGTGTCCCGCGCCGTCCATCCGCGCCGCCTCGACGATCTCGGACGGAATCGACAGGAAGTGGTTGCGCATCAGGAACGTCCCGAAGGCGACACCGGCGAGGGGAACGATGATGCCTTGGAAGGTGTTTCGCCATCCCCACTCTGCCACCAGCGCGTAGTTCGAGATCACGGTGATCTGGTTGGGGACCATGAGAGCCGCGATGATCGTCAGGAACACCAGATTCTTGCCCGGGAACCGCAGGAACACCAGTCCGTACGCGCTGAGGACGCCGAGCACGAACTTGATCGCCGCCAGCGCCGTCGTGATGATCACCGAGTTGCGCAGGAACGTCGTGAACGGCACCGACGTGAGCGCCTCGCCGTAGTTCTCGGGATGGAAGGTGTCGGGCCACCACGTGACCGGCTGGGTGTAGATGTCCGGACGTTCCTTGAACGACGTCATGACGATCCAGAACAGCGGCAACGCCACCACGACGAGCGCACACACCATCGCCGCGTACCCGAGCGCGGTCAGCGCGCGTTCGCGGCGACGCTGTGCTCGCGCGGCCGGGGCGACGATCTCGGCGGGCAAGGACGGGGCGACCACATGGTCTTCGAGCGCGGTCACGACCGCTCACCCCGATCCATGACGCGCACCTGATAGACGGTGACGGCGAGCAGGGCGAGGAACATGACGGTGGCGACGGTGGCACCGTAGCCGGCCCGGAAGTTCCGGAACGACTCGTTGTAGACCTGGTAGACCATCGTGGTCGTTCCGGTTCCGAGCGGACCGCCGCGGGTCATCACGTTGATGATGTCGAACACCTGGAGCGAGTTGAGCATCACCGTGATCGACAGGAAGAAGGTGGTGGGCCGCAACTGGGGCAACAGGACTCGGCGGAACCGGGTCCATCGGCTTGCCCCGTCGATCTCGGCGGCCTCGGACAACTCGGGACGCAGGCCCTGCAGCGCGGCCAGGTAGATGACGAACGTGTAGCCGAGGTTCTTCCACATGTACGTGACCGTGACCATGAACAGCGCCCAGCCGGGCTCCTGGTAGAAGTCCGGCACCGAGGTGAATCCGACGCGGTGCAACAGGTCCTGCACGAGCCCGAAGTTGGGGTCGAACACGAACTGGAACGCGACCCCGATCGCCGCACCCGAGATCACGAACGGCGCGAACATCGCCGATCGAACCAGGTTGCGCCCCAAGAGCTTGCGATCGAGCAGCAACGCCAGTGCCAGCCCGATCACCATCGACCCGACCACCGTCGCCAGGGTGAACACGACGGTGTTGGTGACGATCTGCCAGGTGTCGTCGCGGCTCCACCATTCGCGGTAGTTCTCGAACCCGATGAAGGTGGCCACCGGATCCGCGATGTTCCAGTCGAAGAACGAGAGCCGGACGTTGTCCATGAGCGGCCGGTAGGTGAACACCGCGAGCAGCACCAGGTTGGGTCCCACCAGGACCGCGAAGAGTGCGTAGTCGCGCCACGGGCGGCCGAGCAGTCCACGGCCGGACGGCTGCGGCAGAGTTCTCTCCGGACTCGATGTCACTGCAGCAGTGTCACCGCCGACGGCGAATGGCCGGTGAATGCGCACGAGATGGGATCTGAACGTCGGACGGCGATCGCGACCTCGACGGCACACACACGAAAGAGGCGCTGCGCGAGAGCTTCTCGCGCAGCGCCTTCGGGATCAGGGACGGGTCAGCGGTTCCAGTCGCCCAGGCCGTCGTTGCCGTTCAGGATGCCGCCGGCGGTGTTCTGCACGATCACCGGGTCACCCTTCTTGGCGTTCTCGAAGAACCACCTGCCGTCCTCGGTGCTGACGTTGAGGCAGCCGTGGCTGACGTTGCTGTAACCCTGCTGTTGCACCGACCACGGAGCGGCGTGAACGAAGATGCCGCTGTAGGAGATTCGGGTCGCGTACTCGACGTACGTGCGGTAGCCCTCGGGCGAGTCGATCGGCACGCCGTAGGTGGACGAATCCATGTACATGTCGCGGAACTTCTCGCCGACGATGTAGGTGCCGTTCGGGGTCTCGTAGCCGGGCTTGCCGAGGGAGGTCGGCATCGTCTTGACCACCTCACCGTTGCGGGTGACGGTGATCTGTTTGGTGCTGTCGTCGGCAACCGTGACGAGGGCGTCGCCGATCGAGAAGGTCGAGTGCGAATCACCGGCGTCGACGGTCACCTGGATGTTGGCGGGCCAGAACTGTTCCGGCTTCCAGCGGACCTGACTGTCGTTGATCCAGTAGAAGTGTCCGGCGACCGGTGGATTGGTGGTGACCCGGATGGCGCGCTCGGCGACGGCGCGGTCACCGACGGCCTCGTCGAAGCGGATGATGATCGGCTGGGCGATGCCCACCACCTCGCCCGGTCCCGGGTTCAGCGACGGCGCCGAGAAGTTCGCGGGGCCGATCGGCGGCGGGGCCGACACGACCAGGCCGGGCGGCAGGAACGCCTGCACCTCGCGCGGCAGTTCGAATCCCGGCGGCAGCACCAGCGGTGGTGTGGGGATCGGCGGCAGCTTCACCTCGGGAAGCGCGAAGGTGGGCAGTTGGAGGCCGGGAATCTCCACGCTGCCGGGAACCAGTGGCGCGGCCTGCGCCGGTCCCACCAGCACGGCGCCGGCCGCGGTGGCCCCGACGACGAGAGCTGCGGCCCGGGCGAACCAACGCCGGGGCCTCGAACCACGTCCTGCGATCGACTTCCCGGTCATGCGCCCATCCCCTCGTTCGACGACACCGTGCGGGTGCCACCGCGATCGGCGGACGCCCGATACATCTCATTTAGACATATCGGGTGTTCGCCGACAACACCGACCCGCCGTCAGCCGGCCGCGCCCTCGCCGCGAGCGGCGTCGAGCATTGCGGCCAGGTCGACGATCTTGGTGCGCGAACGTCCACTCTCCGCTCCGAGCGACCGTTCCTTCTTGTCGATGCGCTGCCAGCCCTGGAAGTCGATGACGTCGGGCTGCCGCTCGCCGATCAGCGTGCCGAGGTGCTCGCGTTCGCTGTCGGGCGCTCCGAGCAGTCCGGCGGAGAAGTCCGACAGCAGCATGTCGACGGTGGCCGCGGAGCAGTGCTTGTTGGTGCCGATGACGCCCGTGGGCCCGCGCTTGATCCAGCCCGCGACGTAGACGCCGGTCACCGGGGTACCGGTCTCGGGGTCGACGACGCGGCCGTTCTCGTTGGGCACCACGCCGCGACGCTCGTCGAACGGCAGGTCCGCGATGGGCAGACCCTTGTATCCGATGGACCGCAGTACCAGCCCCGTGGCGAGCGTCTCGGTGCGATCGGTGGCGTGGGCGCCGAGCTTGCCGGACTCGTCGGCGACCAGTTCGTTGCGGACCAGGCGCAGTTCCTCGACGCGGCCGTCGCCGCTGATCTCCTCGGGTGAGGCGAGGTAGCGCAGCACGATCCGCTTGCGGCCGTCGGTGGCGGTCCGCTTCGCGAACTCCTCCACCTGACGGACCTTCAGCTTCTCGGACGGCTCGGAGTCCGGTCCGTCGACCCAAGCGCGGCTGGCCGCGTCGAGGATCGCCTCGTCCGGGTCGACGACGATGTCGACGTCGGTCATCTGTCCCAGCGCGATCAACTCCGGGTTGGTGTACGCGGCCTGCGCGGGTCCGCGGCGACCGACGATGACGACCTCGCGGATGTTGCTGTGCCGCAGCGCCTCGACGGCGTGCTCGGCCATGTCGGTCTTGGCCAGCTCGTCCGGATCGGTGACGAGGATGCGGGCGACGTCCAGCGCGACATTGCCGTTGCCGATGATGACCGCGCGCTCGGCCGACAGATCGAACGTGTGGTTCGCGTAGTCGGGGTGGCCGTTGTACCAGGCCACGAACTCGGTGGCGGCGTGCGAACCGGGCAGGTCCTCACCGGGAACCCCGAGGCGACGGTCGCTGGCCGCGCCCACCGCGTAGATGACGGCGTGGTGGTGTGCGAGCAGTTCGTCGTGGCTGACGTGCTGCCCGACCTCGACGTTGAAATGGCACTGCACGGACCGCTTGCTCATCGCCGACCGGAAGACGTCGGCGACACCCTTGGTGCCCGGATGGTCGGGTGCGACACCGGCACGGACGAGGCCGTACGGGGTGGGCAGGCGGTCGAACATGTCGACCTCGACGCGCGGGCGGGCGGTGAGTTCGATCGCGGCGTAGCAGGCCGCGGGGCCGGAACCGACGATCGCGACGCGCAGCGTCCCCAGCGCCGGATCCAGCGGCTTGGGCTGGGTCAGCTCCGGCCAGTCCGGCCCGATGGGGTGCTTCTCGAAGTACGCGGCGTTGATCTCCGGATACAGCGAGTGCGCCTCGCTGAGCTCGTTCTCACCGAAGATCGCGTCGACGGGGCACTCGTCGACGCACGCGCCGCAGTCGATGCACGTCTGCGGATCGATGTAGAGCATCTCCGTCGTGGCGAACTCCGGCTCGTCGGGAGTCGGATGAATGCAGTTGACGGGACAGACGTCCACGCACGATGCATCGTTGCAGCATGCCTGCGTAATCACATAAGCCACAGTTCTTCCCTACCTGTGAGTGCCCGGACCGAAGTCTCTCGATCTCGACCCAAGACTATAACGTGTTTCAGTTTGGGTCGAGGTTCCGTTGTACCGGAAAACGGTCGGGCGTGCCGGGCGCAGTCCGGCTCATTCCAGCCGGAAGCCGACCTTGAGCGTCACCTGAATGTGCGCGACGGCCCCGTTCTCGATGTGACCGCGGGTCTCGACGACCTCGAACCACTCGAGATTGCGCATCGTCTCGTTCGCGCGGCCGACGGCGTTCGCGATCGCGGCGTCGACGCCGTCCGGCGACGATCCGACGATCTCGATGACCCGGTAGACGTGATTGCTCATCGCCAGTCCTCCTTCAGGAACGCATGATCGCCTGCGCCTCGGCACCCAGCTTGGCCAGTCGCAGATCCCCGAGCGCGGAGACCGCGTTACCGAGCCTGTTCGTCACGAATGCCAAGGCCAGGCCGGTCTCGGGATCCGCGTACGCGCCCGATCCACCCACCCCGTAGTGACCGAGGCCGCGGGTGGGCTGCGTGCGGCTGGCCAGGATCGGCGGGTGATAGCCGAGCCGCCAGCCGAGTTTGACGCCGAGCACGTAGTCACGGTCCCGGGTCTGCACGGCCCCCATCTGATCGAGGGTCTCGGGCTTCAGGAATCGGGTGCCGTCGATGACCCCACCGTTCGCGATGGCCGCATACATCCGGGCGAGGGATCGGGCGCTGAACACGCCGTTCCATCCGGGCATGACGGCGTCGTGCACCGCAGGATTCCGTACGAGTGCGTCGAAGCCGTCCGGCATCGCGGCCTCCGCGAGCCCCCGCAGTGGACCCACCCGCGACAGGACCGACGCCGTGAGCTGCCAGTCCAGACCACCTGGGTTGATGTGCGGGAACAACTTGGCGATCCGCGGCTTCTCGTCCTGCGGCACGCGGTACCAGAACTCGTCGATCCCGAGGGGTTCGGCGATCTCCTCGCGGACGATGTCGACGAACGGTTTGCCGGTGGCACGCGAGACCGTCTCGGCGACGAGCCATCCGAACGTCACCGCGTGGTAGCCGGGCCCGCGCAGACGACGCGGATCCGGCGACGCCGCAGCGAGCGCCTGGATGACGGTGTCGTAGTCGAGCAGACCGAGGCGTCCGGGCACCAGTCCACGGACCTTGTGCAAGCCGGTGCGGTGTGTCAGCACGTCGCGGAGGGTGATCGCGTCCTTACCGGCCGCGGCGAACTCCGGCCAGTACGTGGCGACCGGGGCGTCGTAGTCGACGATTCCCCGCTCGGCCAACCGGTGCGTGACCGTGCTCGCGACGCCCTTGCCGGTGGAGAAGGACAGCGAGACGGTGTCCCGGTTCCAACGACGATCCCGGTCCGCGTAGCCGGCCCAGACGTCGAGCACCTTCTCGCCACGCACGTAGGCGACCAGCGCGCCACCACCGTTGTGGGGCTGCCGGTACATGGAGAAGAAGCGGTCGGCGAGCGGCAGGAACCGTGGGTCCACCAGCATTTCGGTGCGTGCCTGTGCGGTTGCCGGTACGCCGACCGGCGGCGGGACCGGGACACGTGCGGGGGCTCCCACCGCCACGCGCGATCCACTTCCGCGCTCCATCTGGATCGTCATCGCGACCTCCGATCCCACTCCTCACACCATTGTGATTGGCGCAGCCTACGGGCGGAAGAGGCCGCCGCGGGGCGAAACAGACATTCGATACAAGCGGGGCCCGAGAACATCCTGGTCAAACGCCCGAATTCGTCCGAATCCTCCGTCCTGGGCCGCTGATACCGGGCCGGCGGCGGTTGATCAAGCGGAACCAGCGGACGTCGTCGGCGCGGGGTGGAATCGCTCGAATCCGACGTTTCCGAAACGACCGAGCCGACTAACGTAACGGCCTACAATGTAATAGTGAAGCCTGACACCGCTGCCCGCGCTGGGCGTCCGCGCGACCCCGGCAAGGATCAAGCCGTACTCGCCGCGACCCGGCGCCTGCTGGCGACGGACGGGTATCAACAGACGACGATCTCCGCCATCGCCCGGGCCTCCGAGGTGAACACGCCGGCCATCTATCGGCGGTGGCCGTCCCGTGAGGCGCTGATCGAGGAGGCGGTGCACGGCACCGGCGGTCATCCACTGCCCGAGGAGACCGGGGACCTGCGGGCCGATCTGGCCACGTGGGTGCGCGTCTTCCTCGCGCGCGCCGCGCGCCCCGCAGCACGCGCCGGGGTTCCCGGCCTGCTGGCCGACTCCCGGTCCGAGGACGCGCGTCGACGCCTGCTCGCCATCGGCGCCCCGGTCCGCGAGGCCTTCGCCGACCTGCTCGAAGGTGCCACCGCCCGCCGGGAGATCGCCCCCGGCGCGGACCCGATGTTCCTGTTCGACCTACTCTCGGGCACCACGACCATGCAGGGACTCATGCACGGCACCGAGGGGGCCGACGCCTTCGTCGATTCACTCGCCGAGGCCCTGTACGTCCTGGCTGCACACCCGACCGACTCCGCGGGCTCCGGCTAGCATCACCGGCACCTGGCGGGCCGCTCGGTTGCGCGGGCAGTCCGGAGGAGCCGTGTGCGCCTCCCGCACCGACCGCTGTTTCGCCGTTCTGGAAGGAGCACTACCGATGACCACCCGCGATGACATCGTCGCCCGACTCACCGCTCCCGGACAACCGTTCGAGATCGGTGTCGAAGACGTACTGGGGCAACAGCTTCCGGTCTACACCCGTCGGCACCGCTCGCTCGCCGAGTTGCTGCAGGCGTCGGCGAGGTTCGGGGACCGCGACTACCTGGTGACGCGGGAGAGCCGAATCACGTTCGACGAGCACCGGCGTCGCGTCGCCGCGTTGGCGGAGGCGCTTCGCACCGAGTACGACGTACGACCCGGTGACCGTGTGGCGATCTGCGCCGCCAACAGCCCGGAGTGGATCGTGACCTTCTGGGCCGCAGTCTCGCTCGGTGCCGTCGCGGTCGGCATGAACTCGCTGTGGACCGGGCCGGAGATGACCCATGCGCTCGAGCTGACCGAGCCCAAGGTCCTCGTCGCGGATCGCGTCCGCATGGATCGCGTCGGCGACAGTGGAGTGCCGACATTGTCGGTCGAGACCGACGTGGACCCGATCTTCGCTTCGCACGCCACCGACACCCTTCCCGATCATGTTGCCGACGAGGACGATCCGGCGGTGATCCTGTTCACCAGCGGCACCACGGGACGCCCGAAGGGTGCGACGCACTCGCATCGCAATGTCCTCACCGCGCTGTGGTTCCATCTACTCAACGACGCGATCGCCACCGAACTCGGCGCCGCGCCCACAGATCGCAGGTTCCTCCTGGCGACGCCGCTGTTCCACATCGCCGCACTGCACAACCTCGCGGTGGTGCGCCTGGCGGTCGGCGACACCGCCGTGATCCATCAGGGGCGATTCGATGCCGACGCGGTACTCGGGCTGATCGAGCAGGAGCGAGTGACGAACTGGGGGGCCGTCCCGACGATGCTCTCGCGGATCCTCGAGGGCGACCTCGGTCGGTACGACCTGACATCGTTGCGCACGGTCACGGTGAACAGTGCGCCCTCGTCGCTGGCGCTGCGGGAGAAGCTGCGTGCAGCGCTTCCCGAGGCGGGCCGGTCGCTCGGCACCAGCTACGGCATGACCGAGTCGTCCACGGCCGCAACGATCGCGTCCGCCGCGGAACTGGTCGCCGACCCGGCAACCGTCGGGCGCCCCATTCTGACGATGCAGGTCGAGGTTCGAGACACCGACGGCAATCGGCTCCCCGACGGCGTCGAGGGCGAGATCTGTCTGCGCGGGCCGGGAATCATGCTCGGGTACTGGAAGAATCCCGAGGCGACCGAACAGGCGACCGCCCCGCACGGTTGGTACCGCACCGGAGATCTCGGCACCATGACCGGCGAGTACCTGAGCGTGTCGAGTCGGCGATCGGACCTGATCCTCCGCGGCGGCGAGAACGTCTACCCCGCCGAGATCGAGAACCGCCTCGCTCTCCATCCCGAGATCCGTGAGTGCGTGGTCCTCGGGGTCGATCACGAGGATCTGGGGCAGGAAGTCGCGGCCGTCGTCGTGGTCCCCGATCCCAGCACCGTCACCGAAGCCGAGTTGACGGAGTTCACCGGTGCGGCCCTGGCGCGCTACAAGGTCCCCACCCGCTGGACGATCACCACCGAGGATCTACCTCGGAACGCCACCGGCAAGGTCATCCGCGCGCAGGTCGAGTCGAGGGTCGCACCGTCGCGAGTATGAACGTCGAACTGATCGCGGAGGGACTCGGCTTCACCGAGGGACCGGTCTGCCTGCCCGATGACCGCGTGGCCGTGGTGTCCATGAGCCGCGGATCGGTCATCGTCCTCGACCGCGACGGAACCGTCGTGGTCGAGCACCGCGTGGGAGGAGGCCCCAACGGCCTCGCCCTCGGCCCCGACGGCGCGCTGTACGTCGCGCAGAACGGGGGAATCTGGGCCGCCCGCAGCACCGCCGAACCCGGGATCCAGGTGATCCGTGACGGCCAGGTGGAGTACCTGACGACGGGGATGGGTGCGCCCAACGACCTGGTGTTCGGGCCGGACGGGCGGCTGTGGGTCACCGATTCGCGGGAGCAGTTCGATTTCTCCCGGCCCGACCGGGCACTGCCCGGTCGGGTATGGGCAGTCGACATCGACAGCGGGGACCGCGAACTGCTGATCGAGGGTCCGATCTTCGTGAACGGCATCGGATTCGACAACGCTCGCACGCACCTCTACCTGACCGAGACCATCAGCGCCGACATCACGAAATATGATGTCGTGGACAATCATCCGGTGGGCGGCAGCGTCGTCCGGACCCTCGCCGCGGCGAGCCCGGACGGGTTCGTGGTGGACGCCGCCGACCGCCTCTGGGTCGCGACCACCAGGGGTCACCGGATCGATGTCCTCAGCCCGGACGGCACCGTCGAGGCGAGTCACCCGTTGCCCGAGGGCAGCATGCCCACCAACATCTGCCGCGGACGCCCGGGCGAGGACGAATTCTTCGTCACCGCGGCCGGCGCCGGGGCCGTCCTCCGGCTCGCCCCGTTACCGACCGAGTCGACCGAGTCGACGCTCTCGGTGATCCGCTGGGGAAGGACCGAAGATGGTTCGTGACGTCGTGCACCGTGCGCGCGAGCTGCTCGGGGTAGGTGATCAGGAGCAGGCGCACGCCATCCTGGCGCTGGCGCTCGATGCGCAGAGACGTGCCGTCGAGGACCCGGAAGCAGTAGCCGTGGCCGAGGCGACCGGGATGCTCGTCCGGTTGGAGGCCCCGTACGAACCACGCGATGCCCTCGAGCGGCGCATCACCAGGATGACGGAACTCACGGACGGCTTCGACGCCGACGCAGTCCGGGAGGCACGCGCGCTCGCCGAGCTCGAGACGATCGAGTGGATCCACCGGCACGAGCTCGACGACGCGATCATCCTGGTCGATGTGCTGCGAGCAGCGGAGTCGTTCGCAGAGCGACACATCGGGGACGATCAGCCGCTCGGCGTGCGGCAGGCACGCGCGGAGGCGATGTTCACCGCCGAGATCCTGCGGCGGCACCTCGGACGTGATCGCCGTCAGGTCGCGGTCGGCCTCGAGACGCTGGCGCTCACGCTCACCGCGGAATCCGACGATCGGTTGCGTCACCTGCGTATCGCCGCGCTCTACGAGGCGGCGCAGATCCGCTACGACATCGGCGACGACCCGGAGTCCGCGATCGCACTGATGCACCGCGTGATCGCCGAGGCGGAGCCACTCCCCTCGGCGCGGACGCTCCTGCACGCCGCGTCGCTCTGCCTGGTCGACGACGAGATCGACCGGGGCGTGCCGGCCGCGGTGGCGATCGGCCACGGCCTGCGTGCTCTCGCTGTGCCCGTCGCCGATCCCGGTTTCGAGGCCGCCGCCGAACAGGCCCGGCATCTCGACCAGGTACTGGAAAGACTTCCCGACACCGAGCGCGACCTTGCCGCCGTGGAACACAGTGCCGCACTGGTGGACCGGTACGCCACCTGTCACGCCGACGATGCGCGTGAGGCGATCCTGTGGTGGGTGCTCAGGAGTGCTCCCGAGGATGCAGGCACGGTGAGGGTGGCGGATCGACAGGTCCTCGCCCACGCCGACCGCGCTTTCGGCTCGGATCCGAGCCCGCTCACGGCGGCAGCCCGGGCGCGCGTGGCGTCACGCCTCGCCGAGGTGACCGCGCACCTCGGCGACCCCGCAGGGGCGGTGCGACTCTACGAGCAGCTCGATGCACGATTCCCCGGGCACGAGACCGACGAGCGTCTCGTGGTACCGCTCGCGCTGGCGATGACCGACCGGGCACTTCGACTCGCCGACATCGGACGACGCGGCGATGCCCTCGATGTGCTGGAACGGGTGCCGCACCGGTACGCCGGGGCCCGCGGTGTGCCCGGCGTCCCAGCCGCGATCGCCCAGGCGATGTACTGGCGAGGACGCCTCCTGCGCGAAGCGGGCGAGCTGGCCGAATCTCGCCGTGTCATCCGCGACATCGTGGACCGCTCGGCCCACGACGCCGACGCCGACGTCCGTCTGTGGGCGGCCAACTCCCTCTTCTCGGTGTGGCAGTCACCCGGGCTCGAGCCGACCGAGATCGATGATGCGCTGCATCGCTTTGCGGACCTGTTCGCCGACGATCCGGACGTGCGCATCCGCCGCCTGGATGCCCGGCGCCGCCTCACCGAGTCGACACGCGCGGCGGAACGAGGCGAACGCGAGACGGCGGCGACCCTGTTGCAGGGGCTGTTGGCCACCCATGCCGACAGCGACGACCCGGATCTGCGCGACACCGTCACACTCGCGGCCGAGAATCGACGGATCCTCGCGATCTCCTCCCCCACCGACGGGGCGCCCGGCTCGGCGGGTGAGGCCCGCTACCGCGAACTGCGCGAGCGGCTGTATGGGGCCGACAGCGCGGTCGACGAGGGACGACGCGCGGACGCGGAGGAACTACTCTTCGCGATCGCGGCCGAGACCGGCGCCGATCCCGACCCGAACGTCGTCATGCTGGGGCTCGCGGCACTGGATGTGCTCGGAGGACTTCTGCTCGACGCCGGGCGGTGGGAGGAGCTCGTTGTCGTGGCACGCAACGCGGCCTTGCGCCGTCCCGGTCTCGACACCCGGGCACGCCGGGTGAACGCACGCGGTCACCTGCGGCTCGGTATTGCGCTCGGCCGACTCGGCGAGGAACGTGCCGCGATCGAGGCCTACGAGGCGCTCGAACGGCTCGCCGACGGAGCGACGGACGGCGACATCGTGGACGCCCGCGAAGTGGCCACCTACAACCGCGCCGTCACGGTCGACGGACTGGGCGACCCGGTCGCCGCGATCGCCGCCTACGACCACGTCCTCCGCATCCACGACCAGTCCGTCGACTCCGCCGAACGCCGGCTCCGCCGAATCAAGGCGCTGCGCAACAAGGCGCTACTGCTGACCGGTCTCGGACGCCTACCCGAGTCGACCCACGCCCACCGGATGATCCTGGACATCGCGGGCGCCTTTCCGGACGCCGAGATCGCCGAGCGAGGCCGCAAATCCGCCTTCGACCTGGCGGACTGCTACACGCGGCTCGGCCAGTATCGCGCGGCATCGGACCTCTACACCTGGATGCGCTCCGCCCGACATCTCGGATTCACCCGCAACGAACTCGCGAGCATCACCAACTCCGCCAAGAAGGCCGCCCGCGCAGCCAGACGCGCACATCAACCGTAGGCCACGCCCCCGACGCAAGTACATGAATTCGTCTTCGGCGGAACCGGTTTCCGGCCGACCCGGAGCGCGGTGCCCCGCACACCGCGCACCGCTACGACACCGGATCGAGTTCCGTGCGATCGGCCGTGACGACCAGGGTCAACGAGTCGGCGGTGCGGGCGCAGAACGCGTCGGCGCCTGCGAGTCCGCTGGTGAGGCCGCGCACGATGGTGGCGGCGACCAGCAGGTCGAACGCAGCATCTGCTGCCGCGGTGTTCTGCGCCGCGGAGCGGTCGGGGAAAGCCACGGCCACTCGTTCCGTCAGAGCGACGCGAGCCGGGTCCTCGGATCTGAGCACGAGGCGCTCGTAGGCGCCGTCGTCGTGGTGATAGGCGGAGAGCAGACCGGGAATGGCCGCGCGGGTGGCGGGTTCCGCGATCTGGGTGAGGAACAACCTGGTCCACGCCAGTAGGTCGTCGCGCAGGTTGGCGGTAATGGCGGGCAGCGCGGCGTCCTGCATCCCGAAGACGGCGTCCTCGATGATCGATTCCTTCGTGGCCCAGCGACGGTAGATCGCTGAGGTACCGACATTGGCGCGTCGGGCGATCGCGGTGATGGTGGTCTTCTGGTACCCGGTCTCCACGAGTACTTCCCTGGTTGCAGCGAGGATGGAACGGTCGACTTGGGGGTCCCGGGGTCGGCCGACACCGACTACTCCGGGCCGGCGGTCGCTGCTCTTCTTCACGCATCCGGACAGTACCGGACGAGATTCACCGAATCTATTACGTTGCAGAGCGCTCCGTAATAGATTGCGGGGAGGTCCGCCAGCCATCCACCGAAAGGACGCCTACCGATGATCACCCCGCACGACGAACTGCTCATCCACCAGCTCCCCACCACCCTCGACCACGTCTCGCAGAGTGACCTGCGCTGGACCGAGCGGATCGTGATGTACGGCTTCGACAAGTCCGGCGAGATCAGCATCATGACCGGCCTGGCGAAGTACCCGAACCGCAACGTCCTCGACGCCTACGCGATGGTCACCCGCAAGGGTGAACAGGCCCGCGTCGTCCGGATGTCCACCGAGCTGAACCCCCAGACCGGGGCCCTGAACGCGTGGAGCGTCGGGCCGTACACGTACGAGATCGTCGAGCCGCTGCGCAAGGTGCGCTCCACCGTCGAGCCCAACGAGCACGGCCTGAGTCTGCAGCTCGACTTCTCCGGAGACTTCCCTGTCTACGAGCAGACTGCGGCCTTCCACCGCAGCCGCGGCCGGGTCCGCGAAGACGCCCGCCGCTTCTACCAGAACGGCACCATCACCGGCTGGATCGAGATCGACGGCGAACGCATCGAGATCGACCCCGACAGCTGGTGGTTCGGTCGCGACCACTCGTGGGGTGTGCGTCACGGAGGCGGCGGCGGCAGCCTGCCCGAGGGCGGCAACATGCAGCCCTCGGAGGTGCCCGCCGGTGTCTTCTACTACATGGGTATCTTCCAGTTCGACGACGAGGTGGTGCATTTCGCGCAGCGCGAGACGCACACCGGGGATCGCTGGCAGTTCGAGGGCGAAGTGCTGTTCCCGATCGACTCCGGCAAGGACCCGCTGCCGATCATCGACGTCGAGCACGACCTGGATTTCCGCGACGACCTCCGCGTCGTCAAGTCCGGCACCTTCACGGTGCACCGTGCCGACCGCACCACCGACGTCATCGAGGTCGAGCCGGTGTGCGACTTCTGGCCGGGCCTGGCCGGGTACGACGAGTACAACGGCTACGCGTCGGGCATGTACCGCGGCAAGGACTTCAGCGACAGCTTCGACGTCGACATCACCGACGTCGACGAGATCCGCAAGGTGAGCATGCTCAGCGAGACGCTGTGCAGGGTCCGGATGGGCGACAAGATCGGACACGGCCTGGTGGAGATGGTGTTCATGGGGGTGAACCCGCGCTACGGCTACACCGACTGGAGCGCCAACCGATCCGACAAGAACAATGACTGAGCGGGTCGCGCCGGTGGACCTGGCAGCAGTCCTCGAACCAATTGTCCAGCAGCGCATTCCGGGCGCACAGAACGCGAAGATCGTCGACTGGAAACGCACCGAACGCGGGTTCTCCACCGAGACCTACCTGTTCGACCTCGAGGGCGCCGAGCACGCGTCGGCCGGGTACGTCTTCCGACGGCCGCCCGAGGTCTCGCTGTTCCCGGACTACGACCTGCGGCGCCAGTTCCTGGTTGCCGAGAGGCTCGCACCGACCGATCTCCCGGTCCCTCGCGTCCGGTGGATCGACGCGGACGACAACCCGCTCGGAACGCCGTACTACGTGATGGACCGCATCGGTGATGCCGAGGCGCCCAGCGACTTCCCGTCCTATCACACCGCCGGCAACTACTTCGAGGCCGACGAGCAGGGTCGGGCGAAGATGTGGTGGGAGTGCGTGGAGACGATGGCGCAGGTCCATCTCCTCGACCCCGAGGAGCTGCGACTCGGATTCCTGGCGATGCCCGAGTTCGGGGACAAGCCGGTCGAGCAGATCGTGAACTACCTCGACTGGGCTGTGCGCTGGGCGGCACCGGAGCTGCCCCCGGTCATGGAGAAGGCCCTGACCTGGCTCGCGGGCAACCTCTACGATCCGGAACACGTCACGCTGGTGTGGGGCGACGCCCGCATGTCGAACATCCTGTACACCCCGGACCGGTCGGTCGCCGGCGTACTCGACTGGGAGATGGCCTATCTCGGCGACCACGAGGCCGACCTGGCCTGGGTGCTGTTCCTGGACTGGGCGTGTAGCGAGTACGAGGGCCACCCGAGCCTGCCCGGCACCCCCACGCGGGAGGAGACCATCGCCCGCTACGAGGAACTGACCGGCTGGAAGGTGCAGAACCTGCTGTTCAACGAGGTGCTCGCGGCGGTACTGCTCTCGGTTCCGCTACTGCGCCTGTCCACCCATCTGAACCTCGGTGACAACGTGAGTATCACCGGATTCTGCATGGCCCGACTCGAACAACTGCTGGACGCGAACTGAGGCACCCGGCGCGCAGGTCGAGCCCGACCGGTCAGTCCTTCTTCAGGTCCCGGTCGCGGCTCGGCTGCACCCGTTTGGGCTCGCCCGGCATCTTCGGGTAGTTCGGCGGGTACGGCATGTCGCCCAGACCGGCCGCGAGGTCACGCTCGGCCATCTCGAGCAGTCCGTCGAGGGAATGCGCGACGTCGTCCAGCGTCGCCATCGGGTCACCCCGGCCCGCGAGCAGCGCCGGCACGGTCGCGATGGTGAAGTCGTCGGGCTCGACCGATGCCAGTTCGTCCCACGTCACCGGTGTGGACACCGTCCCGATCGGGGTGCGACGGGCCGAATACGCCGACGCGATGGTCTTGTCCCGGGCGTTCTGATTGAAATCGAGGAAGATGCGCTTGCCGCGCTCCTCCTTCCACCACTTGGTCGTGGCCCGGTCGCCGCTGCGCCGCTCGATCTCACGGCACAACGCGATTCCGGCGCGCCGCACCTCCACGAAGTCCCACCGCTGCTCGATCCGGATGTACACATGTAGTCCGCGTCCGCCCGAGGTCTTCGGGAATCCGAGCAGGCCCAGCTCGTCCAGTAGCGGATGCAGGATGTCGAGCGCAACGCGACGGGCGTCGCCGAAGTCGGTGCCGGGCTGCGGATCCAGGTCGATACGCAGCTCGTCCGGGTGGTCGACGTCGGGACAGCGCACCGCCCACGGGTGGAACGTGACGGTGCCCAGGTTCGCGGCCCACACGATGTCGGCGGCGCTGCGGACCCGCAGTACGTCCGCGGTGCGGCCCGACGGGAACGTCACCTCGCACGAGCCGACGTGCTCGGGCCGCTTCGCCGGCACCCGCTTCTGGTAGATTTCCTCGCCCTCGACACCGTCCGGGAAGCGCTGGATGTGCGTCGGCCGATCCCGCAGCGCGCGCAGCAACTCCCCGCCGGTGGCGACCCTGCGGTAGTACTCGACGAGGTGACGCTTGGTACCCCCGTCCGCGCCGAGCCGCGGGTAGTAGATCTTGTCCGGATTCGACAGTCGGACCGCCACGCCGTCGACGTCGAGTTCCTCGGCTGGAGAACGTTTGGTGGCAGCCATGATTCAGCCCTCCCCGGTCAGGACGTCGGCGAGGTCGTAACGGAGCGGGACCTCGAGTTGTTCGAACGTGCACGATTCCGGCGCCCGGTCGGGGCGCCACCGCAGGAACCGCGCCGCATGCCGGAACCGCACCCCCGCCTGGCTGCCGCGCTCGCCGAGGCCACCCTCCATCTGGTCGTACGCCACCTCGAGAACCCGCTCGGGACGGAGCGGAATCCAGCTCCGGTCGGCCGTCGAGCGCCACCGGGTGGCCTCGCCCTCGGCCACGACGTCGTCGCCGACGCGCAACGGTTCGAGTTCGGCGAGCAACTCGACCCGGCGCTTGGCGGTGAACGCCGACGCCCCGCCGACCATGTGCAGCTCACCGGCGTCGTACAGCCCCAACAGGATCGATCCGATGCCCGGCTGACTCTTGTGCGGCCGGTACCCGATCGCGACGACGTCGGCGGTTCGAGAGTGCTTGACCTTCACCATCTCCCGCTTGTTCGGCAGGTAGTGACCGTCGAGGCGCTTGGCGACGACGCCGTCCAGACCCGCCCCCTCGAACGTCTCGAACCACCGTTCAGCGGTCGCACTGTCGAGGGTGGCCGCGGTGACGTGACAGCTCGGCCCACCGCCCACCGCACCGAGCAGCGCGTTGCGGCGTTCGGCGAACGGGCGCGCGGTGAAGTCGTCGTCTCCGAGTGCCAGCAGATCGAATCCGATGAACTGTGCGGGCGTCTGCTCCGCGAGCAGTTTCACCCGGCTGTCGGCCGGGTGGATGCGCTCGGACAGCGAACCCCAGTCCAGCCGGGTCCGGCCGCCGATCTCCCGGGGAACCACCAGTTCGCCGTCGACGACGCAGCGTGGCGGCAGTTCGGCCCGCACCGCCTCGACCATCTCGGGGAAGTACCGGGCCAGGTCCTTGCCGCCACGCGAACCGAGCACCACGTCGTCGCCGTCGCGGAACACGATGGCTCGGAATCCGTCCCATTTGGGCTCGTACGACCAGACGGATTCACCGGCCGGCTGTTCGGGCACTCCGGACGCGGCCTTGGCCAGCATCGGCTGCAGCGGTGGTGCGATAGGCAGGTCCACGGCGTCCATAGTGACACCCGCGCCCGCTGTTCGCGCGCTGTTCGCCGCGGCCGATGCGTAGCCGCCGCGCCCGATCAGCCGTTCGCGGTGGGCGTCTCGAGGACCGTGGTGACCGGAGTGGGGTTGCGGGTCAGGTCGAGAACAGGGCAGTGCGCCTCGGCCGCCTCGTGCAGTTCGAGGTAGCGCTCACGCGACTCGGGGCCGGTGACGTTGACGACGACGCGGACCTCACCGAAGCCGGGCCGCACGGCGTCGTCGAAGCCGAAGAAGCCCCGCACGTCGAGGTCACCCTCGGCGCGCGCGGTGATGTCGTCGACCCGGATGCCGAGCTTCTCGGCCCAGAACCGGTACGTCACGACGTGGCACGACAGGAGCGAGGCCAGGTAGTACTCCACCGGATTGGGAGCAGTGTTCTCGCCGCCGAGCGCCGGCGGCTCGTCGACCTCGACCGTGTACTTGCCGAGCGAGACCGTGCTGGCGACGGCGTCGTGGGCGCGGGCCGCGGCCTTGAACACGACGTGCGCCTTGCGGGCGTCCTTCGAGACGGCATCGCCGGTGGCGGCGACGATCGAGGAGAGGTGCGAAACGGATGCAGTGGTCACGGGTGAGATCCCATCGTCGAGAATGTGTGAACGGCGAGTGCGTGAAGAGATCCCGGCAGCGAACTGGTCGCGCCGGGGGCGGGTCGGATCAGACCCGCCGACACCCGGACGTACACACGTGCGCGAAATCGACATGGCGGCGCCGCGTCAGCAGCTCACCGGAGTCGATCGCGCGAAGTGGGGTCACGCCTGAGACTGTAGCCGGACCGCCCGGCCCGGTCTACAGCCAGCCGCGTCGCTTGAAGATCGTGTACAGCCCCGTACAGGTGAGAACCATGAGCATCAGCGCGAACGGATACCCACCGGCCCAGTGCAATTCGGGCATGTTGTCGAAGTTCATGCCGTACACGGTGCCGATCAGCGTGGGCGCGAACAGGATTGCGGCCCACGCCGAGACCTTCTTGATCTCCTCGTTCTGCGCGTAGCTGGCCTCGGTCATGTTGCGCATCTCTTCGTTCTGCGCTTGCGAAACCAACGTCGCGTTGAGCGCGAGGATGCTGCCGAGCAACTCCCGGAAGCCGTCGACCCGCTCGACGACGGTGGTCGCGTGGTCGGTCACGTCCCGCAGGTACTTCTGCAGTTCCTCGTCGGTGTTGTACTTGTCGAAGCCCGCGGACAGTGCGCGCAGCATGCCGAGCAGCGGCTTGGTGGCGCGCTGGAACTCGACCACCTCTCGGGAGAGTTCGTAGATACGCCGCGACACCATGGGGTCGCCGCTGAAGACCTCGGTCTCGATCTCGTCGATGTCGTTCTGCAGACCCGCGACGACGGGCGCGTAGCCGTCGACGACGGCGTCGAGGATCGCGTACAGCACCGCTTCGGGACCCAACTTCAGCAGTTCCGGGTCGCCCTCCATGCGATCCCGGACGGCCGACAGGTCCGGCGACTCGCTGTGCCGGACGGTGAGCACGAACGTCGGGCCGCAGAAGATGTGCAGTTCACCGAAGTCGACGCTCTCCGACTCGTCGAGGTACCGCGCCGCGCGCAGCACGACGAAGAGGGTGTCGCCGTACCGCTCGAGCTTGGGCCGCTGGTGCGCGACGATCGCATCCTCGACCGCGAGCTCGTGCAGGTCGAATTGATTTGCTGCAGCGTGCAGTTGAGCATCGTCCGGACGATAGAGCCCGATCCAGGCCATCGACGACTCGTCGGGCAGGCTCGCGAGCGCCTCCGCCAGCGTCGCCGGCGAGGTGATCCGGTGGCCGTCACGGTAGACCGCACTGTTGACGACGCTGGATTCCACCGCACCGGACGGGGCCGCGGCCGGCGGCGTCTGCCCCGGGTGCCGCGGTGCCATCGAATGCTCGGGTGAGACCACGTCGTCGGCGGTGCCGGCGGCGCGGCGAGGAAGGATCGAGCGAATCGGACGCTTTTCACGCATACGAAAACAGCTTTCGGGAAGGTCCGTAGGCCGAACCGCTGAGCGCGGTCCCACGGACACCAGTCGAACGCCACCTGACTGGATGGCGTGGATTGTCCTGTTTAACTGGTACTCGGAGGTTGGCTACTCATTGCTAGCCCCACCTCCTCTTCCTCGAACCCCGCAGATTCAGCGGGCGCGGGTCGACCCGAACGACGACACCCTACTCCGACAGCACCGGACCCGACAACCGCAGCGGTCAGTCGATGCGCTCCATGTCCGAGCGATACCGCGCCGCGTTGGCCACGTACGTCGCGACACCGCACCACCGGCCTGCCGCGAAGGAGTCCGGATCAGGGTGCGGCACAACGGTTGCCGGCGCTCCGGTGCCGACCACCACACGCTGCAGGCTCGTCGACATCGATCCGATGAGACACCAGTCCTCGACCACCGACCCCTCGAGGTGAGCGTTGTGCCCGACGACACAGTCCGCCCCGACCCACCACGGCCTAGGGGTACACGAAGGCAGTGGGACGGATGTCCGCGGCAGGTCACCCAGTCGGTAGATCGCTACGTGGAAAACATCTTTCGTCTCGGGACCCGAGTACATCTATCCGGTGTTCGAGGAACCCGCCACGCCGGCCTGCCGCTCGTGCACCGCGGCGACGAACAGGTCGAGGTAGCCGCAGGCGCCGTGCCCGGCGAGCGACTCGTCGCGTCGCTCGATGGCCTCGACCACCCGCTCGTGGTGCGCCGCGCCCAACTCGGGCTCGTGGACACCGTCGGTGAAGTCGTAGGTGGCCCGCAGCGGCTCGGAGATGCCTGCGAACAGCTCGTCCAGCACGGGATTGTGGGCGGCGGCTACGACGGCGACGTGGAAGGCCAGATCCGCGTCGGCGAAGGCGGCGCCGTCGCCGGTGCGGCCGGTCCGGTCACGGAGGTCGAGCGCCGACCGCAGACGTCGGACGTCGTCGTCGGTGCGTCGGAGGCATGCCAGTCGCACCGCCTCGAGCTCGAGCGCGCGGCGCACCTCGTAGACGTGGAGCATTTCCGACACCGCGACCTGGCGGGTGAGCAGACCGCCGATGTCGGTACGTGCCCGGACGAACGTGCCCGACCCACGACGGATCTCGAGGATGCCCGTGGAGGTGAGGCACTTGATCGCCTCGCGGAGGGTGTTGCGGCCGACGCCGAGCAGGGTCGCCAGCTCGGGCTCGGTCGGGATGCGCTCGCCCATCTGCCAGTCCCCGGACGAGATCCGGGCACGCATCCAGTCGAGCGCCTGCTGATACGCCGATTCCTTCTGCACCACCGTCACCGGTTCATCCTCACACGAGCCGCGAACACGTTCCCCGTCCAGCATACGTAGGACGTCCTACGTAGGATGTCTCCGTGCGCCCCGTCACCGACTCCTCGACCCCGCCCGTGACCGACCCGACCGACCCGACCGACCACGCGACGAGATCGGCCCGACGCTGGCCGGCGCGGCACTTCCACGGAATCGGATATGTGCTGGCGATCCTGCTGGTGGGGGCGAACATGCCGACCGCGGTCTACGGCGTCTACCGCACCGAGTTCGGCTTCAGCCCGGTCACCCAGACGGCGATCTTCGCCGTCTACGCGGCCGCCCTCGTGCCCGCTCTCTTCTTCTTCGGGCCGCTGTCGGACCGGATCGGGCGCCGCCCGGTCCTGATCACCGCGCTCGTCGCAGGCATCGGGGGCATCGCCGTCCTCGCGTTCGCGGACACGACGGCGTGGTTGTTCGCGGGACGCATTCTGCAGGGTCTGTCCGTCGGTGCGTGCTCGGCCGCCGGGGCCGCAGCGCTGCTCGAGTACGCGCCCGGCCACAACCCGGTGCGGGCCGCCCGCGCCGCAACGGCGAGCACGGCGGCCGGCGCGGCTCTCGGCCCCCTGCTCGCCGGCGCCGCCGCCGAGTACCTGCCGCATCCACTCGTCCTGCCCTACGCACTGTTCGGGCTCGCACTGATCCCGGGGCTCGTTGCACTGCTGGTGCTGCCGAAACCCGACCGCGCCGAGCAGTCGCCCACCGCGTCGCACCCGCCGCGGCGGCGCCTGATCGAGGCGCCGCGGATCCCGGGCACGATCCGGTCCGTGTTCCTGCTGGCAACCTTCCCTGCCGCGATCGCGTGGGCGGCGGTGGGTCTGTTCCAGTCGGTGGTGCCGTCGTGGATCTCCGAGATGCTCGGCGTGTCGAACCTGTTGGTCGGGGCGGCCGCAGCCGCACTGGTGATGTCGTGCTCGGTGATCGCGCAGCTGGGCATGCGCGGCCTCGATCCCCTCGTCGCCCAGCAGGTAGGACTCGGTCTGATGTGCGCCGGGATGCTCGGGCTGTTCGCCGTCGACCGCGTGCCGAGCCTCGCCCTGCTTCTCGTCGTCACCGCCGGCGTCGGGACCGGGCACGGACTGGCGTTCGCCGGCGGCATGCAACGCGTCAGTACCGCCGTCGCCCTGCACGCCCGCGAGTCCAGTGGCGCGGTTCTGGCCACATTCTTCACGCTCACGTACGTCGGGCTCGGGGTGCCCGCGATCGCTGCGGGGTTCCTCGTCACCTACCAGGGCATGTCGACCGCGGTGGCCGAGTTCTCCCTCGCCGCCGCCGTTGCATGTCTGATCGCGTTGGCGCTGAACATGATCCGACGGTCGAGTGACGCTACGGGATGAGTCCCTGCCGCCGCGCCTCGACCACGGCCTCGTGCCGGCTGCGGACCTCGAGCTTCGTCATGATGTTGCGCATGTAGCTCTTGACGGTGTCGAGTCGCAGACCGAGCCGCTCGCCGATCTCCGCGTTGCGGCAGCCGAGCGCCACGTGGACGAGTACCTCGAACTCGCGGGGAGACAGCGTCGCCCTCGCGGGCTCGGTGGCGCCGACGGTGAGCCCACGCAGCTTTCCTTCCACAGCCCGCACCTCGGCACCTAGGGCGTCGTCGTCGAGTCGGTCCGCGATCTCCCGCAGGGCCAGATAGCTCTCGGTGATGCCCGCCGAGAGCTTCGGGTCCCGGTACGCGTCCGGGGCGGTGCGCGCGTTCTCGATCATCGCGACCCGGCGGTCCACCTCGTCGCGAATCTCGATCTCGTGGGCGAGTCTGCGGGCCGACCGCATCACCGATTCGGCCATCACGTCACCGATCGGCAGGTTGGCGCGCAGGCCCCCGTACACCGCGGCGCGGGTGGTGCCGCGCACCACGACCGGCGCCGCCAGCAGCGACTCGATCCCCTCGCTCGCCACCTCGTGGTCGTAGTCGTGGGTGATGTGCCGGGAGTTGGCATAGTCCTGGACCGCACCGGGACGCTGTTCGGCGATCACCCGACCGCCCAGCCCACACTCGGTGTCGATCACGAGATCGCGCAGCATCGCGCCGCGGGTCCCGACGAACCCCGACAGCCGCACACCGGGTCCGGTAACCAAGCCTCCGAAGAGCACCGGCAGCGTCGTGCTGGCGCGCAGGTCTCGGAGTTCGGCGCGGATCGCGTCCTCGTCGCTCGGCCTCAGAATGTCGGTCATCTGTTCGTTCGGTGCGCTGTTCGTCGGGATCGTCGGGCACCCCCCGCGGATACCCACTTCAGAGGGTAGCGGCCGCCCGACGGTGACCCATAGCGGCGGCACCGGCGGTGTGTAACGCCCGTCACTCACGATCACTGCGGAGGTACCCGTGTCCGAACTGCCCGCCTCGGCGAACCACACACCGCTCAGTCCGCTGCGCTTCCTGGACCGCTCGGCGTCGGTGTTCCCCGACAAGACCGCGATCATCCACGGAGACCGCTGCTACACGTACCGGGAGTTCGCGGAAGAGGTGGCGCGGCTGGCGCGAGTGCTGCGCAGCCGCATCGAACCCGGCGACCGGATCGCCTATCTGTGCCCCAACACCCCTGAGATGCTGATGGCACACTTCGCAGTGCCCCTCGCCGGTGGTGTTCTGATCGCCCTCAACTCTCGACTGGCCGGGCCCGAACTCGAGTACATCCTCGACCACGCCGGGGCCCGGATCCTGTTCGTTGACTCCGAACTGGTGGGCTCGGTGCGCACCGTGCGCGAGAACGTCGGCAGCGTCACCGAGATCGTCGAGATTCCGGACTCGACCATCCCACGCCCCGACGTCCCCGCCGGTGTGGTGACCGCGCAGTACGACGAGTTCCTGCACAGCCGCGACGGTGTGACCGACGAGCCCCTCCACTGGGGCGTCGACGACGAGCAGCAGGTCATCGCCATCAACTACACGTCGGGCACCACCGGAAAGCCCAAGGGTGTCATGTACTCCCACCGGGGCGCCTACCTGAACTCCCTGGGCGAGACGTTCCACAACGGCTTCGACGGCAACACCAAGTACCTGTGGACGCTGCCGATGTTCCACTGCAACGGCTGGTGCACACCGTGGGCCGTGACCGCCGCGGCCGGCACCCACGTGTGCCTGCGGGCGGTACGCGCCGACGCCATCTGGGACGCGATCGACGACCTCGGCATCACCAATCTGTGCGGCGCCCCCGCCGTGTGCACCACGATCGCCGGAGCCGAACAGGCCCACCCGGTGGACGCGCTGCGGATCACCACCGCAGGCGCTCCCCCGTCGCCGACCGTCATCGCGCAGCTCGAGGCCCTCGGCGTGACCGTCGTGCACGTGTACGGCCTCACCGAGGTGTACGGGCCGTACACGATCTGCGAGTACCAGCAGTCCTGGAACGACCGGTCGCCCGCCGAGCGCGCGGCGCTGATCTCCCGGCAGGGGGTGGGCATGCTGCAGGCCGAGAACGCCCGCGTCGTCGACGAGGCCATGGCGGACGTGCCGGCCGACGGCGAGACGATGGGTGAGATCGTGCTGCGCGGCAACAACGTGATGCTCGGCTACTACCGCGACCCGGACGCCACCGCGGAGGCGTTCGCCGGCGGGTGGTTCCACACCGGCGACCTGGGCGTGATGCACCCGGACGGCTACATCCAGCTCAAGGACCGCGCGAAGGACATCATCATCTCGGGCGGCGAGAACATCTCGACCGTCGAGGTCGAGCAGGCGATCATCTCGCATCCCGCGGTCCTCGACGTCGCCGTCGTCGGTGTGCCGCACGAGAAGTGGGGCGAGCGCCCGAAGGCGTTCGTCATCGTGAAGCCGGGGCACGCGGTGACCGCCGAGGAGATCATCGAACACACTCGCGGGCTGCTCGCGCGGTACAAGGTGCCCGAGGAGGTCGTGTTCCCGCTCGACCTGCCGCGCACCCCGACCGGCAAGGTGCTCAAGTTCGAGCTGCGGAAGTCGCCCAGTTGACATGAGTGGTGGGGGGGGGGGGGGGGGGGGGGGGGGGGGG